>JAUNHC010000056.1 GCA_030524175.1 Eubacteriales bacterium | reverse complement strand
GGAAACATTGCTTTTCAAATCGGATAGTTCAACGTTCAAACCGGAAACATCGTTATTTAAAACGGAAAATCCGTTCTTCAAACCAGAAACATTTGTTTTCAGCTCTGAGACATCATCCTTCATAAATTTAATATGATCTCTTATAGGATTTATCTGAGTTGAAAGAATGTCAGAGATAGCTCTTAAGTCATCTGTATTTAATGCCATAGTTTCATTCCTCCTTTCTACAGTATACATATGATACCATATACAAAGAGGATAGTCCATAATGTTCTGAATAAAAACATAATATCCAGCTTGCTTTTTAAATCTGCTCTGTTACAAACATCCTGAGCATCCGCTGCATCCGGGATTTCCCTGGGTTTTTGTGCCGAATACTTGTTCGAACAGCCTTTTTCCTGTAGGGGTAGCCGCCAGACCTCCTTCGGCAGTTTCTTTCAAAGCTCCGGGCATCACATCTCCTACCTTTTTCATTGTCCAGATCACTTCGTCTGCGGGAATTGCACTTTTGATTCCGGCAAGGGCCAGTTCTGCAGCCATAAAAGCTCCTGTCACTCCGGAGGCATTTCTTTTAATACAGGGAATTTCCACAAGGCCTGCCACAGGGTCACAGATCAGTCCCAGAACATTTTTAATGGCAATGGCAACTGCAGAATCAATCATGTCAGGAGTTCCGCCTGCCAGTTCCACAATTGCAGCTGCAGCCATGGCAGAAGCAGAACCGCATTCCGCCTGACATCCGCCTTGGGCACCGGCTAAGGATGCATTGTTAGCTATCACCATACCTATAGCAGAGGCAGTAAAAAGGGACATCACACAATCATGTTCTGATATCCCGCGTTCTTCCTGCATAGTCAGTACAGCGGCAGGAACGATTCCGCAGCTTCCGGCAGTGGGAGCGGCTACAATACGGCCCATGGAGGCATTCAGCTCAGAAACTGCAAGTGCACGGTAAAGAGCACCGCCTAAGAAGGAACCCGTAAGGTTTTTATTATCAAGGACAGCTTTTCTCATTTTATAGGCATCCCCTCCGGTCAGGCCACTTGTACTTCTCAAATCCGGGCTGCAGCCTGGCTCAATACAGGATGCCATGACAAGATAGTTCTCCTTCATTTTTGTATAGATATCACCCTCGCTCAGTTCCATCTGTTCTGCCTGCTGAGTCAGAACCAGACTGGACAGTTTGGAATTTTCCAGACGGGCAGCCCCAAGAAGATCAGCCACAGAAAAGTAATTTAATTCCATAAAAGCCTCCCATTTCTCATTTATAGTTTGTCCTCATACCTTAGGTATTTAAGAGGTTATGTGCGGTTAAGACCTATATTGGCTGAAGCATTGTGCTTGAATAAATATTGTCCAGCCTGTTGATGGCTTCATTTAACTCCGGTCCAAAGTTACCGTCAATTTCTATCGTCATCACAGCCTGCCCGCCTCTGGTTTTACGCGCCAGACGGAAATTGCATATGTTTACTCCATAATCAGCCATCAGCTCAGTTACTGAGGCAATGGTGCCCGGGGCATCTCTGTGCAGTACGATCAAGGTAGTGTGCTGGCCTGTAAGAGAAACCTCCATGCCGTTTACCCTGGTAATGAGAATATTGCCGCCTCCGATACTGCTGCCGCGCAGAGATACTTTTTGCCCGTCCTCAGCTGTCAAAGTGATTTCGGCGGTATTGGGATGGGCATCTTCCAATTCTGCAGTGGCAATTTCCACCTTCAACCCTTCCTTTTCAGCAACTTCCAGAGAGAAACGTATCCGTTCGTCATCAGTTTTCATTCCAAGGATGCCGGCTACCATGGCTTTGTCTGTTCCATGGCCCTTATATGTTTTTGCAAAAGAACCATGGAGCAGAATATGAGCCTCTTTGGGTGGTTTTCCCAGCAAAGCTCTTGTTATCAGACCGATTCTTGCAGCCCCTGCTGTGTGGGAGCTTGACGGTCCGATCATTACCGGACCTAAAATATCAAATACATTCATCTGGTTGTCCTCTTATAGATTTTATCGTTTTAGGGTGTTATTATGTTACCGGTCACAGAGCGGACAGTAACGTTATTTATTCTTTTATTATATCCATGAACAGAGAATTTGAAAAGGAAATTATAATTATTAACAGTAAATTTCTTGATTATCTCAAAAAACCTTGATTTACGGGCGTTTTCAAAGGATTGTAGGCTGATTTTACTACCAATTTACTACTTACGGAGCGAGCTTTGATATGCCGCTGAAATCCTTTTGAAGATAGACCCCAATACCGCCGTTTGGAAATGGCGTGGCACAGTGACAACCCCACAGTACTCATGCTGCCCGCTGTTCTCAATGGACGCTTTTCACCCTACTACATTTTACCGTTTACCTTTTCTGTTTAGATATGATTACATATAGCATAGTATATGTATGATTTTTATGAACTTTCCGCCAGAGGAATTGACAAAAAACTTTGTGCAGCATATAATAACATTGATATATATCTTAGTTATATAAAGGAGGACATTATGCCACCAAAAGTTAAGATACCCAAAGAAGCAATTATTGAAAAAGCATTTGAGTTGACAAAAGTATATGGTTTTGAAAAAGTAACCGCACGTTTGCTTGCCAGTGAATTAAAATGTTCTACTCAACCAGTGTTTCATGCTTTTCGCAATATGGAAGAATTAAAGGAAGAAGTTTACAAAAAAACGCAAAAACTATTTGAAGAAACTATGCTGCAACAGCCATCAGATACAGAAACGCCCTATTTTTTAAGTATGGGGCTAAAGTATGTGGAGCTTGCTCAAAATGAAAAAAATTTGTTTCATCTTCTATGTATGTCAGATAGCGGAACAAGACTTGGAAGCCTTTATGATCTGGCAAAGCACGTTCCTGTCCCGATTGATCCGGAAGTGTTTGTGAAAACATGGATATTTACGCATGGTATAGCAACGATTGTTTCTACAAACACAACAAACATTGCACCCGAAGAAATAAGGCAGTTACTTATAGAAGCGTGTGCCGGTTTCAAATTATATCACAATGAAAACAAGGGAGGTTCAGCAAATGAAACATAAGAATATGTACTATGATAACCGCTATAAATATAAACTGAATATGCTTGAACCGGGATTTATCATGATGAAAATCATTGGAGTATTATTCGTAATTGGTATTTTATTTTGGGTGGCAGGGTGGCATTGGATTTCTACAATTTCTTTGTTTTTGGCAGGAGCCGTATTTGCTGCTTTGTTAATCTTAGTAGCCATTGAAGCACATCAGGACAAGGTTTTGAATGATATTGCTATGCGAGAAAATAATGAATTGGAGAAAAAATATGAAATCGGCTAAAAATTATGTGTATACAGAACGTGCCCATTTTATGTGCCCTAATATGCATTTTGGAATTATGGCAAAAATAGAGAGCAATTATGATGAAGGACAGCTAAGACAAAGCGTAGACATGCTTCAAAAAGCACACCCGTTTCTGCAAAGTTTAATTGCAGAGGAAACGGACACTGGCAGATTATATTATCAAATACAAGATTGTTTGAATATTCCGGTGTTGGTAAAGGATGAAGCTGCTTTGTGGCAACAAGATTATGAAGAAATATCTGTCCGTGGGTGGAATGTCAAGAAAGAATGTCTGCTAAAAGTGGTGGTTTATCCAAATGAAAATGAATTTCAAATATTTTTTATTGCCCACCATCTTTTGTGTGACGGCAGAGGGCTTTTACAACTGACAGAGGAATTTGCAGAGCTTTATGCTAACGGGGTAATGCCGCAATTTGCCCCGGAATGCTTAATTCAAGGCTTAAACGATCTTCCCTCAAACAGCGACTTGCCGCTTATCAGTAAATTGATTGTAGGCGGCGCAAATAGGAAATGGAAAAAAGAGGGACAACAGGTTATGTATGGGGAATATAGCGTATTTGAAAGAGCCTATATTCAAAAATGCAAAATGAAACGGAAAATTTTCACCGTTTGCAATCAGGAGTTAAAAGAAATACAGACTTTATGCAAACAACATGGCGTTACTGTAAATGACTATCTGATTGCAAAAATGATGTTGGAAGAGAATACAAATAAGGTGGTTATTGCAGCCGATATTCGTAATCAGACAAAATGTTACAGACAAGGGGCAATGGGAAATTATTCTACTGCTTTTAGCGTTTCTGTGAAAAAGAACGAGAAAAATATAATTTCACTTGCAAAGCGCGTAGCGTCACAAGTCATAAATATATGCAGGCATCCGCAGAAAGAAATGCTTGTGCTTGCCTGTTATATACATATGCAGCCAGAGCTGATTGACGCTGTTGCAATATCTACATTAGGAGATTTTGAAAGTAAAACAGGAATGTTTGTAGGAAGAAATATGTTTGGATTTGGTTCTCAAAACGGTTATAGCATAACCAATTTAGGGAAAATTGAAAGTAATATAATCGCAGAAGCTATTTTTATACCACCTGCTTCACCTGCCAACAAAAAAACTTGGGGTGTTCTAACGGTGAATAACCATATGAAAATATGCTCGTCAAATTTAATTACAGAAAGGTAATATTCTAATGCAGGAAATAAAAAGGATACGCTGCCCTGTTTGCGGAAGTAAGACAAGGTTACAGATACGGGCAGATACAGAACTAAAAAACTTTCCGCTTTACTGCCCGAGGTATTAAATGGTGTTAATTACATTCGCAAAGCGAGCAGTTGATTAAACCTGTTTGGATCATTATGAAAAACATCGTTGTTACAAGTTTTATGGATGAAATTCAAGTAGTCCCAGGACATTTCTACCGGATTACCTATAAATACTACATCTGCACAACTTTTATAGGTATTTCCCAAGTTCACCGAATATCTGATTCCTTCAGAATGTGGATCGAAACACATTATACACATATATTAAACAAACATGCCCTAACGCACACATCATCAATCATAAATGTCCGTTGTTCCCCGGTTATTTCCAATAGTCCCATAAATTGATATTCCCATAGCTGATAAACAACTGCAGCTAAACAGCCAGACTTCATTCAAAATACATTAAAATACAATGAAGCCTGGCTGTTCCTTAATTTAAAGTATCAATCTCTGTAATTATAAAATTGAGTCTTGCTCATAAAAGATGGACTGCAGCCACAAGTCCGGCAAATACAATAGAAACCATGGATGCCAGCTTTATAAGAATATTGATGGAGGGCCCGGAGGTATCTTTAAAAGGATCGCCCACAGTATCGCCAACAACTGCCGCTTTGTGTTCCTCGCTGCCTTTGCCGCCAAAGGCCCCTTCTTCTATATATTTTTTTGCATTGTCCCAGGCACCGCCTGAATTTGACATCATAACAGCCATCAGGAAACCGGTCACTGTATTGCCAGCAAGCAATGCAGCCACGCCGTCAGGTCCGAGAAGAAGTCCTACAGCCACCGGGGTGACTACAGCCACGAGAGCAGGGGCGAGCATCAGTTTCTGGGCTGAAATAGTACACATATCAACACATGCTGCATAATCAGGTTCCGCGGTTCCTTCCAACAGCCCTTTGATAGAGCTGAACTGCCGTCGTACTTCCACCACAATAGCCTGTGCCGCCTTGCCTACTGCACTCATGGTAAGAGCGGCAAATAAGAAGGGAAGCATACCTCCGATGAAAAGCCCGATGAGTACAACCGGGTTCGTCAATGACAGGTTCATCTGGAAGTCAGGAGCGATTTCATGAATCTTACTTACATAAGAAGCAATCAATGCCAAAGCAGTCAAGGCAGCAGAACCGATCGCAAAGCCTTTACCTGTGGCTGCAGTGGTGTTGCCTAAGGAGTCCAGGGCGTCTGTCCTTTTGCGTACCTCGGGGGGCATGTGAGTCATTTCAGCGATACCGCCTGCATTGTCAGCGATAGGTCCATAGGCATCCGTAGCCAGGGTAATTCCCAAAGTTGAGAGCATTCCCACGGCAGATACCCCCACACCGTAAAGGCCCATGTTGAAGTCATTTGAGCCTCCTGCACAGAAATAGCTTACCAGAACAGAAACACTCACGATCAACACAGGTGCGACAGTGGAAAGCATTCCCATGGAAAGCCCGCTGATTATCACAGTGGCAGCGCCCGTCCGGCTTGCTGCAGATACATTTTTAGTGGGAGAATAATTGGCAGAAGTAAAATATTCTGTGACAAATCCAATGGCAACTCCGGCGATCAACCCGGATATGACAGCGCCGTAAATACCTAAACGGTCAGGAAGCAGAATGCGGATTACAGGAAAGGCTGCGATCACTATGAGCACAGCACTGATATTTACACCTTTCCGGAGAGCTTTTAACAAGTTCTTCTGAGATGCGTCTTCCTTGGTTTTCACAAAAAAGGTACCGGCAATAGAAGCTAATACCCCAAGTGCAGCCAGAGCCATTGGGATTGCAACGCCTTTAAGTCCAAGCCCTGCAGCTACCGCCAGGGCTGCTGTGGATATGACGGAACCCACATAAGATTCGTAGAGGTCAGCGCCCATTCCTGCAACATCTCCCACGTTGTCCCCTACATTGTCAGCGATGACAGCAGGATTTCGGGGATCGTCCTCCGGGATTCCTGCCTCTACCTTTCCTACAAGGTCAGCGCCTACATCCGCAGCCTTTGTGAAAATCCCGCCTCCTACTCTGGCAAAAAGAGCCATACTGGAAGCTCCCATACCAAAAGTAAGCATATTCGCTGTGATCTCGCCGATTCTTGCTGCATCAGGAAGTGACCGGAAGGCCCAGTTCAGGATAGAATACCACACTGTAATATCCAACAACCCAAGCCCTACTACAGTAAAGCCCATAACAGAGCCGGCAGAAAAAGCAACCTTAAGCCCTTTGTTGAGACTTTGGGAAGCTCCGTGGGCAGTCCTGCAGTTAGCCATTGTAGCGGTGCGCATGCCAATGAATCCGGAAAGACCGGAAAAGAAACCGCCTGTTAAAAATGCAAATGGGGTAAAAAAGCTTAAGAATCCAAAGAATGCCATGATCAGCAAGAGAAGAAAGACTACAGCAAAAAATATACCGACTCCCTTATACTGACGCCGGAGATATGCGCCGGCTCCTTTTTGAACTGCACTGGAAATACGCTGCATTTCACTGTTTCCCTGAGGCTGTTTCTCAACTCGCCGGAAGAGAAAGAAGGCGTATATAAGAGCTGACATTGAACTTAAAGCTACAAAATACATAATGTTCATAAAATCCCCTCCTTACACCAAAGAATTATAAAACTATTTTGCTATATTATAGAATATTATCAGATATTTTTCAATGGGTTTTAAAAAAGAAAGTAAAATTATTCTGAGAGATACAAGAAGATTAACAGACAGAGAGAGAACTCCTAATAATTTAAGAGCAAATTGCTCTAAGAAAGCATAAACTATACCCTTGTAAAAATTTTTCACTTTTTAAATTGTGTGATGATCAGTGTTATTTTCGTCTGCGTCCTCAGATGTACTTAAGGATATGCCGTTATTTAATTTTTGGCCGTCAGGTATTATTTCCACGATGTCCTCAATCTTACAATTCAGAATACTGCAGATTTTGTCCAGAGTGTAAAGCTGAGCATTTTTATTTTTGCGGAATCTGTCTAATTGAGAACGGGAAATATTGTGGTAAGTATACATATCATACTGAGAGACGCCGCGCTCCTTCATGGTTTTCCATAAGCGGTCGTATTTTATCATTTGTATAATCCTGTCCGATTTGTTCTTGATATAAAGTTATTATCGCTGTAAAATTAAAGATAGAATAGTGTCTATATAAAGACACTAATGAAAGGAGCTCATGATGAAAAGGATACTGAAAATAATCATTTCTGTTGCGGTGACAGCATATTTGTCCTTGAGTATGTTCTATTGTTTTGTGGCCGGCGCCCCCGCCCAGAAAGATGCACTTACCATATATATTCTGGTGTCGGCAGGGTTTTCAATTCTGCTGCCGGTCTTTACCTGTGTGTGTATACATTATATTCTTCATTTACATAAAAAGCTTGATGAATCACAGAGAAAGCAATAGTTACCCCATACTTCGCCAATAGTAACATATATTTTATGCACTGAACCCATAAGGGAACCTATCATAGAATATCAATCCTTTATATGATATAATGTTGCAAGGGGCAAAATACTTTTTGATCCCAACTTATATTATGAAACAGGGGGCGTTTTTATGGGAAATATTGTGGACTATATCCATTGGAGAGGCGATTTGCCGTTGACCCAGTCACCGTTTAATGAAGTAGACAATTTGGTTTTGGCCTATTTTTCTTACATAAACCTGGATGGGATCCGGGAAGTGACAGGGCCGGAAGGAATAGCTCTGCCGGAGCTTGCGGATATCTTTTTTTCCATGCATTCAGAAGAAGAATTAAAAGCGGACAAATCCTTTCTCCGTATGGCACCCTATATGATGAAGGACATGGCTGTATCCAGGAGATTCAGCAAATGCATGATACGGAACTATGTAAATGAGGTAGTCACTGAGCAGGCACTGCAGTTTTCAGCAGTGGAGATAAGTCTGGAGGACGGCAGTATTTATGTGGCGTTCAGGGGGACAGATGACACAGTTGTGGGATGGAAGGAAGATTTCAACCTTAGCAACGGAATCGTGCCTGCAGAGGAGAAGGCAGCCGGTTATCTCAATATGGCAGGCAGAGACTTTGCAGGCTGTATCCGGGTGGGAGGCCATTCCAAAGGGGGAAATCTTGCAGTTTATGCTGCTGTGAAATGTGATGTGGCTGTACAGAAGAAGATTATAGAGGTTTACGACAATGACGGGCCGGGCTTCACCCAGGATTTCCTTGAGGAAGAGGGTATAAAGATCATGGAGTCCCGTATAAAGCGGATCATTCCTGAATGTTCTGTCATAGGAATGCTGCTCAATCATGTTAAGGATCCTGTTATAATATCAAGCACACAGAAAGGGATCCTGCAGCATGACGGATTTTCCTGGGAGGTAATGGGACCGTCTTTCCTTACTGTGAAGGAGCTGAATTCTAAGGCAGTGTTGTTTAACTCCACCCTCCATAAATGGATCGATGACATGGACATGAAGCAGAGAGACCAGTTGATCAATGACTTATTTTCTGTTATAGAGGCCACAGGTGTGCAGACGCTCAGCCAGGTTCAGGACGGCGGACTGAAAAGTGTGAGCGCCATGGTGAAACAGGTTGAGAAACTGGCGCCGGAGTCAAAGGAGATCGTGGCTGAACTTATACGCAGTCTGTTTGCCCATTGGATGGATTTTCTGAAGCTTCCCCAAAAGCTGCCTGCGCTTGACAAAATACCGTTTCTGCCCTAGTATTAAAGCAATGTACAAGAAAGGGGCCATCCAAATGGAAGAAAAAGTTATAAATGCCGCCTTATTAGGTCTGGGAACAGTAGGTACAGGCGTATATAAGGTGCTGAAAAACCAGGAACAGGAAATGACAGCCAAAATCGGAAGCCAGGTTAAAATAAGAAAGATTCTTGTGAGAAACCTGGAAAAAGCGGCTGCAAAAGTGGAAGATTCATCTGTACTAACAAATCAATGGGAAGAAATCTTAAATGATCCGTCTATTGATATTGTCATAGAACTGATGGGTGGTATTGAACCTGCCAGGACTTATATTCTGGCTGCCTTAAAAGCCGGAAAACATGTAGTATCTGCAAATAAAGACCTTATTGCCGTATACGGAAAAGAGCTTCTCGATGAAGCGGAAGCTGCGGGAGTTGATTTTCTGTTTGAAGCTGCAGTGGCCGGAGGAATTCCTATTATCCGCCCCTTAAAGCAGTGCCTGGCAGGAAACCATATGTCAGAGGTCATGGGGATAGTAAACGGAACCACAAACTTTATTTTGACCAAGATGACCCAGGAGGGAATGGAATTTTCCGATGCTCTGGCGCTGGCCACAGAGCTTGGATATGCAGAGGCAGATCCTACAGCAGATATTGAAGGGCTTGATGCCGGCAGGAAGGTTGCTATTCTGGCTTCAGTGGCATTTAATTCCCGGGTGGTTTTTGATGAAGTATATATAGAAGGAATTACAAAAATCAGTGCCAAAGATATACGCTATGCAAAGGAGATGGGCTGTGACATTAAGCTGCTGGGAGTGGCACGCTGTATGGATGACGGAATAGAAGCTTACGTCTGCCCTATGCTCATACCTAGTGTCCATCCTCTGGCATCAGTAAATGATTCCTATAATGCAGTGTTTGTACACGGTGACGCAGTGGAAGATGCCATGTTCTTCGGCCGGGGAGCAGGAGAGCTTCCTACAGCCAGTGCTGTGGTGGGCGATGTATTTGATATTGTGAGAAATATCCAGGCAGGCTGCTGCGCAAGGATTGGATGTACCTGCTACAAGAAGCTTCCGGTGAAGAAGATGGAAGAGACTTATAACCGTTATTTCTTACGTCTCCAGGTGGAAGACCGCTGCGGAGTTCTGGCAGAGATGACAGCCGTATTTGCCAAATATCACGTGAGTGTTGCCCAAATCATCCAGAAAGAGACAAAGGTGGAAGACTGTGCTGAAGTGGTGGTTATCACTGCCAAGGTAAAAGAAGGGGATTTCAGGACTGCCATGGAAGAACTCAGAAACAGGGAATCTGTCCGAAAAATATCCAGTATGCTCCGAGTATACGCAAAATAAAGCCGGCATATGATTTGCAGGTCCCTTAAATGACAGAAATTCGCCAGTATGTATAACTTTTGTACAACGCCATGTTTATAACCGGTCACGGAGTGTACAGTAAGGTTACAAAAGTTTTCCAAGAAAAGAATTGAAAATTTCTGGATTTTTGGTACTATATATAAGGTAGAAACACGTGTTAAAAATAGTTTATTGACGATATAAAGGAGAACATTATGAGCAAAAAACCAACCGTTTTAATGATTCTTGATGGATACGGCCTGAATGAGAAGCATGAAGCCAATGCTGTCTATGAGGCGAATACCCCGGTGATGGACAAGCTGATGGCAGAATGCCCTTATGTAAAAGGCTATGCAAGCGGACTGGCAGTAGGCCTTCCAGACGGACAGATGGGCAATTCCGAGGTAGGCCATTTAAATATGGGTGCGGGCCGTATTGTATATCAGGAGCTTACAAGAATAACAAAGGAGATTCAGGACGGAGATTTCTTTAAGAATGAAGCACTTCTTGCAGCTATGAAGAATGCGAAGGAGAATAATTCTGCCGTACATTTTATGGGGCTTCTCTCCGACGGCGGTGTCCACAGCCATAACACCCATCTCTACGGACTTCTGGAGATGGCTAAAAAAGAAGGACTGGAGAAAGTATATGTACATTGCTTCCTGGACGGACGAGACACACCTCCTTCCTCAGGAAAGAGCTATATCCAGGAACTCCAGGCAAAAATGAAGGAGATTGGAGTTGGGGAAATCGGAGTGGTATCCGGGCGTTACTATGCAATGGACCGTGACAACCGCTGGGACCGTGTGGAATTGGCATACAATGCCCTCACAAAAGGTGAAGGCGTAAAGGGTACTGACGCTGCAGAGGCTGTTCAGGCATCCTATGATGACAATAAGACAGATGAGTTCGTTATGCCAACAGTAATAGAAAAGGACGGAAAACCTGTAACTGTAATTTCTGACAAAGATTCCGTTATTTTCTTCAATTTCCGTCCGGACCGTGCCAGAGAGATCACAAGAGCTTTCTGTGATGATGAGTTCCATGGTTTCGACAGAGCCAAGAGACTTGATTTAACTTTTGTATGCTTTACAGATTATGACGATACTATCCAGAATAAACTGGTAGCCTTCCACAAGGTACAGCTTCACAATACATTCGGGGAATATCTTGCCGCTCACAATATGACTCAGGCGCGTATTGCTGAGACAGAGAAATATGCACATGTCACCTTCTTCTTTAACGGCGGCGTGGAAGAACCGAACAAGGGCGAAGACAGAATCCTTGTGAATTCCCCTAAAGTGGCTACTTATGATCTCCAGCCTGAGATGAGTGCTCCGGCAGTTTGCGACAAACTGGTTGAGGCCATTAAATCCCAGAAATATGACGTGATCATCATTAACTTTGCAAACCCTGATATGGTAGGCCATACCGGAATAGAGAACGCTGCAGTTGCTGCAGTGGAGGCAGTGGATCATTGTGTTGGCAGAGCAGTTGAGGCTATTCAGGAAACAGACGGACAGATGTTTATCTGTGCTGACCATGGAAATGCAGAACAGCTTTTGGATTATAGCACAGGAGAGCCTTTTACAGCGCACACCACCAATCCTGTACCATTCATCCTGGTAAATGCTGATCCCAAATATAAACTTCGTGAAAATGGCTGTCTGGCAGATATTGTCCCCACTCTTATTGAGCTTATGGGAATGGAACAGCCTGAGGAAATGACAGGAAAGTCTTTATTAATAGAAAAATAAGTCACAATTTTCGTGATAATTACAACAAAATCCCCTGGTGAAACAGGGGATTTTGTTATTACAGAGAAAATTTGCAATTTAGAAAAGAATGCTTGCAAGTAAAAGTGTTTTTGACTATAATCCCTCTAGTGCGCTGACACGTTCATGTTGGCGCATGAACATAAAATAAATACTTGGGGGACTTGAAATGCACACAGACATGACATATGGAAAACCAATGAAAATAATATTGAATTTTACCATTCCGGTATTTATCGGAAGTGTATTCCAACAGTTTTACAATATGATGGATGCCATTATTGTGGGAAAATTCGTAGGTACAAAAGCCTTGGCTGCGGTGGGAGCTACAGGAACCATAATGTTTTTGATACTTGGCTTTCTTATGGGGCTGACAGCAGGATTTACTGTTCTCACAGCCCAGAAATTCGGAGCGGGAAAAATGAATGAAATGCGGCAGTCAGTGGGGAATGCGGCTGTTCTTTCATTGATTGTTTCAGTTGCAATGACAGCGGTGAGTATGGTGGGAATGCGCGCTTTGCTTCATTTGATGAATACGCCGGAGGACATTTTTAAGGATGCCTATTCTTATATCATGATAATCTGCGGAGGGATTTTTGCCCAGGTTTTGTATAATCTGCTTGCAAGTATTCTGAGAGCATTGGGAAACAGTAAGATACCGCTGTATTTCCTTATATTGGCAGCTCTTTTGAATATTGTACTTGATTTATTGTTCATCATAGTTTTCAAGATGGGTGTGGCGGGAGCTGCATGGGCTACTGTGATTTCCCAGGGCGTATCCGGCCTGTTATGTTTTATTTATATTGCAAAGGCAGTGCCTGAGCTGCGCCTCAGAAGGGATGACTGGAGATTCAGAAAGAATCTGGCTGTTCATCAGATAGGGGTGGGAATCCCAATGGGGCTGCAGTATTCCATCACGGCTATCGGTACGATGATGGTTCAGTCAGCTTTGAATATTCTGGGTTCTTATCCTGTGGCCGCATTCACTGCAGGGAATAAAATAGAGAATCTTTTTACCCAGGCATTTGTTGCACTCGGAACAGCAATGGCCACCTATAATGCTCAGAATATCGGGGCAGGAAGACTAGACAGAGTACGGGAAGGTTTCCGGGCATCCCATATTATCGGGATCATCTATGCAGTGGCAGCCGGCGCGGTGCTTCTGACAGCAGGCAAATATCTTTCCTATTTGTTCATCTCAGACAATATCGGTCAGATCATCCCTATGGTGGATACCTATGTGAAGTGTGTTGCCATTTTCCTTATTCCCCTATATCTCGTAAATGTGCTCCGTAACGGTATTCAAGGTATGGGGTATGGTTTCCTTCCTATGATGGCAGGTGTTGCAGAGCTTGTGGGAAGAGGAGCGACAGCAGTGGCAGCAGCTATGAGAAAGAGCTATCTGGGCGCTTGTCTGGCAAGTCCTGTGGCATGGATTTTTGCGGCAGCTTTACTAATACTTATGTATCATTTTGTCATGAAGGACATGCAGAAAAAACTGGGTGTCAGACTATAATAGCTATCAGATGTGATTAACCGGGAGGAAAATAATGATAGATTTGCATTGCGACACCATTTCAAAATTGTCAAAACCCTGGAACAAAGGCAGCCTTCTGAAAAATAAATATAGTGTAGACGTGGAACGCCTGGAGAAATCAGGCGGCCTTATACAGTGTTTTTCCACATTTTTCTTTTCAGGCATGATCCCGGGACGTTTACGGGAACAATGTTCTTACCCTATAGCCAACCGCCGGATTGATGTATTTGAGGAGAATATTTCTCTTTGTAAGGGAAGACTTATACATGTGAAAGATTTCAGTGATATAGAACAGTGCCTGAAAAATAAAAAGGTGGGCGGTCTGCTGACATTGGAGGATGGTGTGCCTGTTGGGGACAGTATGGATAAGCTTCATCACTTTTACCAAAGAGGTATCCGCCTTATCACCCTCACCTGGAATTATGAAAATGCCATAGGGCATCCAAATTCTGCGAATCCTCAGAAAATGGAAGAAGGTCTGAAGCCTTTTGGACTTGATATGCTGGAGGAGATGAACAGGCTGGGAATCGTTGTGGATGTGTCCCATCTGTCTGACGGGGGCTTTTGGGATGTGGCAAAGTACAGCAGGAAGCCATTTATTGCATCTCACAGCAACGCCCGGTCTGTCACGGCCCATCCGAGAAACCTGACAGATGAAATGATAAGGACGATAGCAGACAAGGGCGGCGTCATAGGACTTAATTTTTGTCCCCGTTTTCTGGGTGAAGACAAGATAAGCAGGATCAGCCATATGCTCCGTCACGTAAAACATATTTATGATGTGGGCGGGGAAGATGTTCTTGCATTAGGCACAGATTTTGACGGTATTGTGGGAACGCTTCAGATTAAAAGCTGTGACCAGCTCAATCTTTTGTCTGACGCATTAAAAAAACACAAAATGCCTGCCCGGGTGGTGGACAAAATGTGGCAGGAAAATGCCCTTCGTGTTTTTAAAGAAACTTTATAAGCTTTGTCTGTTTCGGGATAAAATACGCATTGCAGGATACACTATTTCTTAGGTTATACAGTTAGGTGTAACAAAAGTATTAATCTTTTATAAAAAACGCAAATACAGGTGCAAATTGGAAGAATTATGTTATAATATAAGCGTTACAAAATTTTTTGCGCACTTATTGTCGAGGAGAGTTTAGATGAGCAACGAAGAAAAGAAGGATAAAACACAGGAAGGGGACTTAAAAGACACATTAAAAGAGGTCGAAGCTTCACTGAAGGAAGATGAAACCGGGTTCTCTGAGAGTGAAGGATCTTTCCCGGAGAACAATAAAAACCCCGATGATATTGAGGACAAAATTGAAGCCGCTATGGCTAAAATTGTTATTGATACCGTAGGGGATACCCCTATACAATCTGTGGATACAGACAAACGCCCGCCGAAAACAAAAGGAGTAGCACCAAAAGAAGACACCCCGTCCCGGGAGGCACCTCCCCGTCCCCAGAAGCATAAATCTGCTCGCCCAAGGCCTATAACTTATGTGCCTATTGACGATGAAGAGATGAAACTGCCTGAGAAGCTGCCTGGGAAAAAGCACAAAGGACTTAAGGTCACAGGAATTGCAGCGGCCATGGTCATAGTAGTTGCGGGATGTGCATACGCCGGAGTGTCATATTATTACTCGGATAAATTTTTTGAGGGCACAACTATTAACGGAATTGACTGTTCCGGGAAGACTGCCTATGAAGCAGAACAGGCACTGGCAGGTAAGGTGGAAAACTATTCTATTGAGATAGCTGCCCGGAATCTGGAACCCCAGGTGATAACGGGGGAACAGATTAATTACCGTTATATGTCAGACGGAGAGGTCCTTAAACTCTTAAAGCAGCAGAAGCCCTATGAATGGATCAAAGGATTTTTCGAGGAGAAAAGCTACACGGCATCAGAAAATATTTCTTTTGATAAGGAAATGCTCCAAAATCAGGTGAAGGAGCTTAACTGTGCCAAGGAAGAGAATCAGGTGGCTCCCGAAAATGCATATGTGGCTTTTAATAATTCCCAGTTTGAGATTGTACCTGAGACACAGGGAAGTAAGCTGAAAGTAAAGCAGGCCTATAAGGTTCTGGACGAGGCTGTATCAGGAAGCCAGACAGCTGTGGATTTCGGCAGTGATGCCGAAGTGTATGAGAAGGCTGAGGTTACAAGTGACAGTCCTGAACTCCAGGCTACTGTAGATGCATATAATAACTTTACTAAAGCCAGCATAACTTATACGTTCGGGGAGCAATCCGTTACACTTGACGGCTCCACGATCAAGGACTGGCTGCAGTTTGACGAGAAAGGGCAGCTTGTAAACGATGATGCATCCTTCCAGCAGCATATTGCCGATTATGTGGCACAGCTTGCCTATGACCATGATACTGTTGGAACAGACAGGGAATTTTATACCACCAGCGGAAGAACTGTGTATGTATACGGCTCTGCTTACGGATGGCAGATAGACCAGGGTGCTGAGATTGAGCAGCTTACCCAGGAGATCCGTTCCGGTACACAGACGGTAAGAGATCCGGTATATTCCATGACAGCTAACTCACATGGCTATAATGACATCGGTGATACCTATATCGAGGTGGACTTAAGTTCACAGCACATGTATTATTACCAGAACGGTTCCATCATTTTTGATTCAGAGATTGTTTCCGGTAATATGAGTTACGATGACCGTCAGACACCCTCCGGAATCTATACTTTATACTATAAGAAGAGCCCGGATGTCCTTCGCGGTAAGCTGCTGGAGAACGGGAAATATGAATATGAACAGCCGGTTACCTACTGGATGCCTTTCAACGGCGGAATCGGATTCCATGATGCGGACTGGCAGCCATATTTCGGAGGCGACAGATATTTATCAGGCGGTTCACACGGATGTATCAATATGCCGCCGGATAATGCGGCAATCCTGTACAGCATCATTGAGTACAATGTGCCTATCGTATGTTTCTATTGATACAGGTATTATGATCAGAACGGTTCCACAATAAAAGGGGCTGCTGCTTTGCGGCGGCCCCGCCATACATAACGGGAGAATGGAAATGGGCAGAACATTAGATTTTATATTGACTTTCGGAGCAGTTGTTGTGGGGATCATGCTTCTCACGGGCAACGGCGGTATATTTATGAAGGGCGGCAACGCAGACCTGCGAAAGAAGCTTTACGATGAGAAGAAAATGGAGAAATCTTCAGGTATTGCACTGATACTTATAGGAATTGCCACAGGAATTGATTCCTATACAGAAGGTGTTGTGGCAAAGATCATATATATTGCAGTGCTGCTGATAATCTTCATAGGCCTTATATATTATCTCAAGGTAAAATGTAAAAAACAAAATTAAGAAAACGCTGCAGTCAATGACGAAAGAGCCATGGCTGCAGCGTTTTATGTTATATAAATACCAGCACAAAAATATCTCTGAACCGTGATATAAGATTACATACATATTTCCAGCAGATCAGAAGGCTTCTCAATCCTCCGGTAAGGGTTCTCTACCTGTCCGAAGCCGTAAGCCGCAAAGATAAAAGGTACGCCCGCTTCTGTGCAGGCCTGGTAGTCACCGTAGGTATCCCCTACATATACAGGGGATGAAAGATGATGGTCTTCTGCAATTTTCCTGATATTTCCTGCTTTCGGAAGGGAGGTGTCTCCGGGGCAGAGGTGTCCCTGGAAATAATGTGCAAAACCCGTTGCTTTCAGGAAGACTTCGATATAACCTGCCTGGCAGTTGCTGACAATATACAAGGGGTAACGTGCAGAGAGCTTTTTAAGGGTTTCTTCCAGACCTTCATATAAAGGTGCACACTCTTTCAGCAAAGCCTGATGCTCAGCCTCACAGCAGCCGTCGATGAGCCTCAGCTGTTCTTGTTCACTGAGTTCCGGAAACATCTGTCTGGCAATGTCAGGAAGAAGCTGACCGAACAGAGACATAAGCTTCTCTGATGTCACATCCATGTGAATATTTTCCACGTCCCGCAGATATTCAGTCCAGGCCCGTGCCACAATATCTGTAGAGTTCCATAAAGTGCCGTCCACATCAAAAATGATACTATCCATGAAATTTGTCCTTTCAAGTAAAAAATCAATAAGGTATGATCAGAAGTAACAGTTCAGAAATATTCTAGCGGACAAATGAAAAAAAAGCAACTGCCTTTTTTGTGATTTTGTGATATGATAGGATACGAGGTAAAAGAAATGAAATATGAAAACATAGCAAGAGCGTCCTTTTTGGACCGTCCTAACCGTTTTATTGCTCATGTTGTCCTAGACGGACAAGTGGAGACTGTTCATGTGAAAAACACAGGAAGATGTAAGGAACTGCTCATTCCCGGTGTGGAAGTAATACTTGAAAAAAGCGGAAATCCCAACAGGAAGACAGGGTATGATATCATCTGTGTGAATAAAGGGGGACGGTGGATAAATATGGATTCCCAGATTCCTAATAAAGCGGCTAAGGAATGGATACTCAAGGGAAGTCTGTTTCCCGAGACGATCACAGTACAGCCGGAGAAGACATATGGTAATTCCAGATTTGATCTATATGTGGAATCTGATTTTCGCAAGGCATTTATTGAAGTAAAAGGTGTGACTTTGGAGGAACAAGGTATCGCAAGGTTTCCGGATGCACCTACCCTTCGGGGCGTCAAGCATATAGAGGAATTGATCAGATGTATGAAAGATGGATATGAAGCATATCTCCTTTTTGTGATCCAGATGAAAGGAATCAGGAGATTTGAGCCTAATTGGAATACCCATCAGGAATTTGGAGAAACTCTTATCAAGGCCCAAAAGGCAGGAGTGAAGCTTCTTGCATACGACTGCCTCATAGAACCGGGACTCATAGAGATAGAAGAGCCTGTTCCCATCCATCTGGAGAGGTATGAATAGATGTTATGTGAAATTGTAGAACCGCTTCTTTCCTGGTACAGAAGAAATAAACGTGTCCTTCCCTGGAGAGACAAGAATAATGCATACTATACCTGGGTTTCTGAGATCATGCTGCAGCAGACACGGGTTGAAGCCGTAAAACCGTATTTTATGAGATTTACAGAAGCTCTGCCGGATGTTGCCGCGCTGGCACACTGCCCTGAAGATAAGCTGATGAAGCTGTGGGAAGGACTTGGATATTATAACCGTGTCCGCAACATGCAGAAGGCTGCGATCCAGGTCATGGAAGATTACCAGGGGAAAATTCCTGAATCCTTTCAGGCTCTTATCTCGTTAAAAGGTATAGGGAGTTATACAGCAGGAGCCATCGCTTCCATTGCTTACGGGGTTCCGGTCCCGGCAGTGGACGGAAATGTGCTCAGAGTGATTTCCCGTATTACAGAAAGCAGCGATGATATTATGAAACAATCGGTACGTAAGAAGATAGAGAATGACCTGCAGGAAATAATGCCTGAGGATTGTCCGGGGGATTTTAACCAGGCGTTAATGGAATTAGGCGCAGTCATCTGCATTCCCAACGGACAGGCTAAATGCGGTGAATGTCCTGTTTCTTCTTACTGTGAGGCCTTCCGGCATCATACGGTAGAAAGATTTCCTGTGAAGTCGGCCAAGAAGGCGAGGAGTATTGAGGAACGTACAGTATTTGTCATTCAGGACGGCCGGCGGACAGCTATCTCCAAGCGTCCGGCCAAAGGACTGCTGGCAGGTCTTTACGAATTCCCAAATGTACCGGGTTATCTTTCCAGGGAAGAGGCCCTGGAGTATGTGGAACGGCTTAATCTGGAGCCGCTGTATATTGAAGAATTACAGCCCGCCAAACACATTTTTTCCCATATTGAATGGAGGATGAAGGCGTACCGCGTGCGGGTGTCCTCACTGGAAAAAACTGTGGGTTCCGGACTGTTGTTTACTGACAAAAATGAAACTGAAAAGCAATACACCATACCGTCTGCATTTGGCGCGTATGCGGGATACATGAAGGAGGAAAATTAATGAAACTGTTGAGTATTGCCATTCCCTGTTATAATTCTGAGGCATACATGGAGAAGTGTGTGGATTCACTGCTGGTGGGAGGAGAAGATGTAGAAATTCTTATTGTAGACGACGGCTCCTCTGACAGGACAGCAGAGATTGCCGATGCTTATGCTGAGAAATATCCGACTATTGTCAAAGCTATCCATCAGGAAAACGGAGGACATGGCGAAGCAGTCAATACAGGTATCAAGAATGCCCGGGGACTTTATTTTAAAGTAGTGGACAGTGATGACTGGGTTAACAAGGAAGCTTATGAAAAGATTTTAAGTTCCCTGGAAGAATTGATACGCGGACCTAAGACTGTGGATCTTTTGATCAGCAATTTTGTATATGAGAAGCAGGGGGCAACAAGGAAGAAAGTAATGCAGTACCGTCATTGCTTCCCTGTAGAACAGATATTTGGCTGGGATGAAGTGGGACATATGAAAAAGGGTAAATACCTTTTAATGCATTCCATGATCTACCGGACAAAACTCCTTCACGAGTGCGGCCTTCAGCTGCCAAAGCACACATTTTACGTAGATAATCTTTTTGCATTTGAGCCCTTGCCAAGTGTTGAGAACCTGTATTATCTGGATGTGAATTTCTACCGTTATTTCATCGGAAGAGACGACCAGTCCGTTAACGAGAAGGTAATGATAAAGCGGATCGACCAGCAGATACGTGTAAATAAACTGATGGTGGATGCATATGGAAGATGCAGCTTTTCTAATAAGCGTCTCCGGGCGTATATGATCAGTTATCTTGATATCATTACAACAGTATCTTCAATTATGCTGATCCGCTGCGGAACCGAGGAAGCATTGGAGAAAAAGCAGCAGCTTATGGAATATATACGGGAACAGAACAGGGGACTTTATGTGAAGCTGCGTCACAGCCTCTTTGGCAGGGTAGTGAATCTGCCTGGACGGAGTGGTAGAAAAATGTCTGTAGCCGCATATAAGATTTGTCAGAAGTTTTACGGATTTAATTAAAAAAGTACCGGAGCGGATTCGCTTCGGTACTTTTTTACTGTGATGACATATTTGGGCAGATCCTAAAAAAATCTGCGCTTATTCTTGCCGGCGTTTGCCACAGCCGGATGTTTGGCCGATTCGTGTGCCTGCTGAGGATAGAACAGCAGAAAACCAAACAATGCCAAAGTGGCTCCAAGACAAACATCGATCACTGAATGCTGTTTGAGAAACATAGTGGAAAGAATGATCAGGATCGTCAGTATAAGGGAACCATACCTGATACTTTTTCTTCCTCTCAGGGCTTCGCAGTTTGTCAGTGACATATGGATAGCCAGGGAGTTAAAGACATGAATACTGGGAAGGATATTGGTAGGTGTATCAGTCCTGTAAAGCCAGCGGACCATGTCCGTAAAAATATTGTCCCTTGGGAATTCTGACGGACGGAGATGCTGGATGTTGGGATACACATAGGATACCACAAGAAAAATCGTCATACCCATCATCAGATTAAAAATCAGCTGATAGTATTCATGCTTATTCTTATTAATAAAAATAAAATACAAAACAGCCAGAATCATATACGGGAACCACAGCATATAAGGAACAATAAAGTATTCACAGAACGGGATGGCATCATCAAAAACAGTATGGACTACATGATAACCATGGAAGGTCTGCTGTTCCAGGTATGCAAATAATAGGGTATAAACAATGCTGTATATCAATATGATAAAGCCATGCTTATACTTTTTGATAAAATCAATCAAATTTCCACCTTCCTTAATATAAACATATGTTGCTGTCCACTCCGTGACCAGTAACACGCTTCCCGGGATATTGCCAGTGAACAGTGACAAATATATAACTCTGGAATAAACTCTAGCCACTAAGTTTACAACAGTGAGATTATAGCACAGGCATGATCACTTTTAAAGCTTTCTTTTCCAAAGACACAGATAATTCACTTTGAATCCCGCCGGATTCCCCGTCCTTATGTACTGCAAGAGGTACCGCACTATTAATTTCTATGCGCTTACACCGCAGAATATGTACTCCTTTAGTACGGGTATGCCGTCCGACAAGTGCAGTAGGAAGACATAAAAGCATTTTCATGCGGTTCATACCCTCCACAACGATCACATCAAGAATCCCGTCATTGGGTTTGGCCTTGGGACAAAACATAAATCCTCCGCCTTCAAATTTCTGGTTCATGACAGCTGTGAAATAAACCTTTCTGAAGCTGCGTTTCCTTCCGCCGTCAAGATATAATGTCATAGGAACCGGATTGACAAACAAAAGCTGCTTCAGTGCAATTGCCGTATAAATTAATTTGCCTAATCCAAGGCGGTTCAGATACTTCTTAGCCGGTGTGGCTAAAACCTCCTGACACACAGATGCATCATATCCGATTCCGGCGCTGATGCCGAAACAGTACCGCCGGTTGTTGATCATCATAGAAGGCACATCCATGGACATGATACGCTCTTTCTTAATGATAGACGTTAATGCGGCCACGGGGTCCTGCGGAAGCTTCATACCACGGCAGAAATCATTGCCTGATCCTGTGGGAATATAACCGAAGATCACATTGTCAAAATCACAGATACCTGTCAGCACCTCATGGATGGTACCGTCACCTCCTACAGTGATAAGATATACAGGATCTTCCGCTGTACCTTTTTTGCTCACCTCATGGGCAATTTTAACAGCATGTCCCACGTATTCTGTCAGATAAGCCCTATAAGTAATGTTACGCAGAGCCAGTTCACTGCGCAGTTTATTCCAGATAGTTCTGCCAGCTCCCGAACGGGAGTTGGGATTTACAATAAAATAATACATAGTGCCTCCCCCAAAACAGTATTATTATCCATTCTGTAACGATAACATGTTACTGTTCACTTCATGACCAGTAACACCCTTCGCGATGTACAGAAATTATGCAGCTGCATAATTTCGCACGTTGTATGTCTCGGGATTTTCATGCATATATGCATGAAAACACCTCGCGGGATATTACTAGTGAAAAGTAACGATAACATTTCAAAACTATCATAACATTCACCAGTGAGATTTACAAATAAATTTTCCTGGATTATAATGAAAAAAGTATAAACTAAAAATTAGTTTGGAAACCAGAAAATTAATGAGGTGAAAAAGGATGGAAATAGAAAAGGAAGAGCTTAATGCCATAAAACTGACCAGTGATTTAGTTCAGATCGACAGCACAGATCCTGGTGCCTGTGAGGGAGAAATGGTAACTTATATAGAAGCCTGGCTCAGGCAGAATGCTCCCGGAGTAAAAATAGAAAAAGAAGAAGTTGTGGATCACAGATATAACCTGCGTGCTGTACTGGAAGGAGAGACAGGACTTCCGGCCCTTATTTTTATCTGCCATATGGATACTGTGGTTTTTGGTGAGGGTTGGAAGGAGAGCAAACCTTTGTCAGGAGAAATAAAAGAAGGGAAGCTTTATGGGAGAGGTTCCTGCGATATGAAAAGCGGTCTTGCCTGTGCCATGACGGTATTTGCCCGGGAAGCCCGCAAAGCCGCAGAAGAAGGAAGCCCTATGCGGACTCTGGAATTTATTGCCACAGCAGATGAAGAAGATTTTATGAGAGGGGCAGAAAAGGCCATAGCCTCAGGATGGGTCACAAAAGACGACTGGGTGCTGGACATGGAGCCTACAGACGGAAAAATACGTGCTGCACATAAAGGCCGTTCCTGGTTTGAGCTTACAGTACAAGGGGTGACAGCTCATGCCAGCACGCCATATAAAGGTGCAGATGCCATAGCAGGCCTGGCTGAGATGATCTGCGAAATCCGGAAAAGTGTGAGCCGGGCGCCGATCCATCCGGAATTGGGTGATTCAACTGTCACCTTCGGAATGGTGGAAGGCGGATACCGCCCTTACGTAGTCCCGGATCATGCCAGAGTATGGATCGATATGAGGCTGGCGCCGCCTCTTTCACTGCAGCAGGCAGAAGATATCATAAAAAAGGCAATTTCCACCGGAGAACAGAGAGTTCCGGGGGTCCGGGGGACATACAAAACTACAGGCAGCAGACCGTATGTGGAAAAAGATGAAAATTCTCCCCTCCTTCACAGCCTGTGTGAAGCTGTTTCCGCTGTCACCGGGATTCCGGCAGTGGTGGATATATTTCCGGGATATACAGATACAGCAGTGATAGCAGGAAAACTTGCCAACCATAATTGTATGTCTTACGGACCCGGGAATCTGGAACTGGCACATAAGCCGGATGAATACGTGGATACAGAAGATATCTGCCGCTGTACCCGGGTGATCGCTGCACTGGCAGACAGTCTCCTTTACAAAAATTTAACATTAAGGTGATGACAGATTTAACGAAGCCCCCGTATACTTTGATTTGAAAAAGAAAAGGTAACTATGAAGGTACTGAATAGTTACAAGAAAAGTATAAATACGGAGGAGAAAATGATCTATTTAGTGGAAGATGACGAGAGTATAAGAGAGTTGGTAGTCTATACTCTGAAGAGTCAGGGATTTGATACAATAGGATTTGAACGTCCCTCGCTGTTCTGGAAAGCAATGGACAAAGAATATCCATCCCTTCTCCTTCTGGATATCATGCTCCCTGAGGAAGACGGGATTTCCATACTGAAGAAGCTGCGTGTGCGGCCTGACACAAGGAAACTGCCGATCATCATGCTCACAGCACGGGGAAGTGAATACGACACAGTAGTAGGGCTTGACAGCGGAGCAGATGATTATATACCAAAGCCCTTCAGGATGATGGAGCTGATTTCAAGAATCCGCGCACTTCTGAGGCGGACAGAAAATAATGAGATAGAAGAATATCAGGTAGGCAGCCTTTATGTATGCCCCTCCAGACATGTGGTAACAGTAGAAAAAGAACAGGTAAGCCTTACACTGAAGGAATATGAGATGCTCTGCCTTTTACTGAAGAACAGCGGAACGGTTCTGTCGAGGACCCAGCTTTTAAATCAAATATGGGGATATGAGTTTGACGGGGAGAGCAGGACTGTTGACGTACACATCAGGACATTGCGCCAGAAGCTGGGAAAAGCAGGAGATCTGGTGGAGACTGTGCGCGGCGTAGGCTATAAAATGGGAGGAAAAGGATGATGATAAAACGTATTTTCCGTTCAATGCTCCTGGTGTCTGCCATTGTTCTTGCTCTGGGTTTTGCCATGACCATGGGAATCCTATATCAATATTTCGGCGGTGAACTGAAGCAGCAGATGAAGAAAGAAGCAGAGTATTTAGCTGCAGGAGTAGAAATACAGGGGATTGATTATTTGAACAAGATATCAGGTGACCAAGGCAGGATCACGCTGATCAACAATGACGGTGAAATATTATTTGACAATACTGCGGACAAGTCTCAAATGGAGAACCACAAGGACAGAGAAGAATTTATAGAAGCTGTGGAAAAAGGCACCGGTGATGCAGAACGTGTTTCAAAGACATTGTCTGAAAAAACTGTCTATTATGCTGTAAGACTCAGTGACGGACAGGTGTTAAGAGTGTCGGATACCCAGTATACAGTGCTGGCCCTCATAAGCGGGCTGATACAGCCTCTCTGCTATGTGATCCTGGCAATGCTTGTGCTGGCAGGGATATTTGCCTTTAAGCTGTCAAAAAAGATAGTAGGCCCCATCAACCAGCTTGACCTGGAAAATCCTGCAGAAAATAAAGCCTATGATGAAATTGCACCTTTGCTTACAAAAATCAACAGCCAGCAGCATGAGATCAGAAAACAGCTATCAGAAGCAAAACGCCAGCAGGAAGAATTTTCAATCATCACGGAGAATATGCAGGAGGGTCTTTTGGTCATAGACCTTCACACAGTTGTGTTATCCTGGAACAGCAGTGCCCTTAAAATACTGGGCGCAGAAGAAAACCCGGGAAAAGAAAGCATCTTTGCACTAAACAGGAGTGAGAAATTCCGAAGAGCAGTAGAAACAGCACTGTCAGGACGTCATGCAACGGCTGAACTGGAACTGAACGGCAGAAACTGCCAGGTGATCTCTAATCCTGTACTGCGTAACGGACATGTTCAGGGCGCTGTCATACTGGTGGTTGATATCACGGAAAAAATGCAGAGAGAGAATCTGAGAAGAGAGTTTACGGCCAATGTGTCTCATGAATTAAAAACACCTCTCACTTCTATCTCCGGCTTTGCGGAAATCATACAGGATGGCTATGTAAAGCCTGAGGATGTAAAACGGTTTGCAGGAAATATTTTCCGGGAATCCCAGCGGCTTATCACTCTGGTAGGAGATATTATCAAAATTTCCCAGATGGATGAAGGCAGCGTCCCCTACGAAAAAGAAAACACAGACATCTACCAGGTGGTGAAAGATGTGTTTGCCAGCCTGCAGGGAGCAGCAGATGCATCCGGTGTACACCTTTATCTTGAGGGAGGACATTTAAAATATACCACTGTAAAGCCTGTCCTCACAGAAATCATCTACAATCTTTGTGACAATGGGATAAAATATAACATTCAGGGCGGTTCCGTGACTGTGACCATCCGTCCGGGAGAAGAAAATAATATTGAAATGACCATTGCAGACACAGGCGTGGGAATCCAAAAGGAAGAACAGCAGAGAGTTTTTGAAAGATTTTACCGTGTTGATAAAAGCCATTCTAAGGAAATAGGCGGTACTGGACTGGGGCTTTCCATTGTCAAACACGGTGCCGCGTACCTGGGCATTAAACTAAAGCTTGACAGTACACCAGGACAAGGCACAATGGTAACTCTCAGCCTTCCCGGGGAGTTGAAAAATAAATAGTCTTTCGGGGAATGAATGAATAGCAGGACAGGACAACAGCAGCCATGGCAGAGGATACGCCGTGGCTGCTGTTCTTTTTTTCAGAAAAACTGGAAGCTTAAAAAAAGATATGGTATACTAACCAGTATTAGTGGAATGGATGTTGTATTGTGCAGCATCAGTCCGCCTGATATTTGAGGAGTGAATATATGAAATCATTGGTAATCGCAGAAAAGCCATCAGTGGCAAGAGACATTGCAAGGGTTCTTCACTGTGGACAAAAAGGGAACGGTACCCTGGAAGGAAAAGACTACGTAGTGACCTGGGCTTTGGGCCATTTGGTTACGCTGGCTGACCCTGAAGAGTACGATAAAAAATATATGAAATGGGAAATGTCCACTCTTCCCATGATGCCGGAAAAGATGAAACTGGTGGTTATCCGTCAGACTTCCCGGCAGTACCAGACTGTTAAAACCCAGCTCTACAGAAAGGATATCAAGGACATCATTATCGCCACCGATGCCGGTAGAGAGGGAGAACTGGTGGCAAGGTGGATACTGGATAAAGCAGAGTGCCGTAAGCCCATCCGCAGGCTCTGGATATCCTCCGTCACAGACAAGGCGATCAAAGAAGGCTTTGCAAACCTGAAGGACGGACGGGAATACGATAATCTGTACCGTGCGGCAGTAGCCAGAGCAGAGGCTGACTGGCTTGTGGGAATGAACGGGACAAGAGCCTTAACCTGTAAATATAACGCACAGCTTTCCTGCGGACGTGTACAGACACCTACCCTGGCTATGATCGCCAGACGAGAGGAAGAAATACGGAATTTCAAACCCCAGGAGTATTACGGGCTTACTCTCCAGGCAGGAGAGGTACGGTGGACCTGGAGAGATGATAAGAGTAAAGGATTCCGCTCTTTTCAGAAGGAACGGATGGAGCAGATCCTGGCAGAAGTAAAGGACGGTGCTTTAGAAGTAGTTTCCGTGTCCAATAAACCCAAGAAAACTTTTGCACCGGGACTTTACGATCTCACCACACTTCAGAGAGAAGCCAACCAGAAGTACGGCTTTTCCGCAAAAGAAACCCTTAATATTATGCAGCGGTTATACGAAAACCATAAGGTGCTCACCTATCCCAGAACAGATTCTAAATATATAGGAAAAGATGTTGTGCCCACCATCAGGGAAAGATTAAGAGCCTGCGGCACAGGTCCGTATAAGAAGCTTGCAGGCGCCTTGGTCAACAAGCCTGTCCAGACAAACGGAAGCTTTGTTGATGATAAAAAAGTGAGTGACCACCACGCAATTATCCCTACAGAACAGTTCGTTCAGCTTGACCATATGACAAATGAAGAACGAAAAATCTACGATATGGTAGTCCGCCGCTTCTTAAGTGTACTCTATCCCCCGTTCCTTTATGAACAGGTGACTATGGAGGGCAGGACAGGAGGACATACCTTCGTGGCAAACGGAAAAGTCATTAAGAGTCTCGGCTGGAAGGAAGTATATGAAGGCAGCTATGATGAGGAGGAAGAGGACGGTGAAGACCAGTCACTTACTGACCAGCGTCTTCCCCAGAGAAAATCAGGGGAAAGACTGAAGGTGGAAAGTGTATCCCTCAATACGGGCAAGACAAAGCCGCCGGCAAGATTTACAGAGGCAACCCTTCTGGGCGCTATGGAGAATCCGGTAAAATTCATGGAAAGTAAGGACGCCAGGGCAGCTAAAACCTTAGGTGAAACAGGCGGACTTGGAACCGTAGCCACAAGAGCTGACATTATAGAAAAACTGTTCAATTCCTTCCTTATGGAGAAAAAAGGAAATGAGATCCACATAACTTCCAAGGCAAAGCAGCTGCTGGAACTGGTCCCTGAGGATTTAAAGAAGCCGGAACTCACTGCAGACTGGGAAATGAAGCTTTCCAACATCGCAAAAGGGAAAATGCAGCAGGAGGCATTCCTGTCGGATATCAGAAGGTATACCTGTGATATTGTGAATGAGGTTAAAAATGGCCAAGGAACCTTCCGCCATGATAATCTTACAAATAAAGTGTGCCCTCAGTGCGGGAAGAAGCTCCTGGCAGTGAATGGAAAGAACAGCAAGATGCTGGTGTGCCAGGACAGGGAATGCGGTTACAGGGAAACCTTGTCAAGAACCACAAATGCACGCTGCCCCAAATGCCATAAGCGTATGGAAATGTATGTGAAAGGGCAGGAGGAGACATTTATCTGTGTCTGCGGCTATAAAGAGAAATTAAGCGCATTCCAGGCCAGGAGAGAAAAAGAGGGAGCCGGCGTAAACAAGAAAGATGTACAAAAATATTTGAAGCAGCAGCAGAAAGAGGCGAAAGAACCAGTAAATAATGCCTTTGCCCAGGCACTGTCAGGTATCAAGCTGGACTGACAGACAGGACGGAAATATGTTAAGTCTGATCAGCAGACCGGATTTCAAATGGTTTTAGGAACTTAGAAGCACGAAGTGCAGAGAAAACCCCAGGTCTCGGGGGCAAGAAACTTTGACAGCTACATCATAATACAGAATAAAGGAGGACGGCCTTCAGGCCAAAATAATATGGCAGTACAGGACGATCACATGATTAGAAGTATACAGGATATCGGCAGGCTCATTGCAAAGCTTTTACTTCATGAGCAGATGCCCGACTATACTCTTCCGGAAAAGGAAGAGGACTACACACAGGCAGACAAACTTTTTGCCAGAATAACAGAACTTGCAGATCAGGGGGAAATCAACCAGGCAGAAAATGAGCTGTTGGTGGGAATGGTGGAAGAGGATGCTGATTATCTGGAAATGGCTCTTACCTTCTATTTATATCTCAATGATATGGACGGAGATTTCCTGGATGATCACGACTATTCCAGAGAAGAGGTTCTGGAAGGAATAAAAACCCTTGCTGAAGACTGGGGTGTAGTAGGTCTTGAAACATTGGTGTAAAGAAAGGAACTGTAAGATATGCGCCGGGAAGTAGCTTTAGAAGAGATTTCCGATGGAAGATTATACGAACTGAATGATATGGTAAAAGCAGACTGCCATGACTGTGAAGGCTGTCATGACTGCTGCCAGGGCATGGGGGAGTCCGTGATCCTTGACCCGTTAGATGTGCACCGGCTGTCCGTAAACCTGGGAGAATCCCCGGAGAAGCTTATGGAGGACAGGTTGGAATTAGACGTTGTGGACGGCAATATCTTGCCCCATTTGAGAATGACAGGGAAAGAAGAAAGATGTGTGTTTCTTAACCAGGAAGGACGCTGCTCCATTCATCCTTTCCGGCCAGGTGTGTGCCGCCTGTTTCCCCTTGGCCGCTATTATGAAAATGGAAGCTTTAAATACTTTCTGCAGGTCCATGAATGCAAAAAGCAAAACAGAAGCAAAATCAAAGTCAGAAAATGGGTGGATACACCGGATTTGAAGAAATACGAACAGTTTATCAGCGACTGGCATTACTTCCTTAAGGACGTCCAGGAAGTGCTTTACCAGTCATCAGACACAGAATTGATCAAAAACTTGAATTTATATGTGGTAAACCGTTTTTACCTGAAACCCTACACCACGGAAGAGGATTTTTTTCCTCAATTTTATACAAGGCTTAAGGAAGGCCGGGAATTACTAAGCCTGGCAGAAGAGTAAAATATGCATGAAAAACAGAGGAGATTAATTTCTTCTCTGTTTTTCTGTCATCCGGGCAGTGAGATGCTCCAGGTTTTCAATGGTATCCCGGTTAAGGAAATGTTCGATTTTTTCCACCTGTTCCAGCTCATCTTCCGAGTGGTTGAGCGCACAGAGAAAACGATGAAGGACATCATGACGGAAAAGAAGATATCTGCCCGCCTCCCTCCCTTTCTCCGTGAGAAAAATATCACCATATTTCTGACAATGAATATATCCCGAAACCTTTAGCTGCTGAACCATTTTTGTCACAGAGGAAGGCTTTACATGAAGCATTCTGGACAAATCCGTCACTCTCACCACATCCTGCTCCTGATAAAGACGCGTGATCATTTCAAGATAATCCTCCATAGCACTGGACATTTCTGGTTCTCCATTCCTCTCATAGCCTTTCATTGTGTAAAAACCATCATCTTGATTCAATATTTCAACCTCCTGTCTACATTGTAAAATAAATAACAGTCCTATGGAAAAATCAGGCCAAAGAATAGTTATTTAATATACGATGTACTAGATAAACAAAAAAATCAGTATCAGCTTTTTCACTAAGCCTTCAGCAAATGCAGTAACCAACTGTGTGTTTATGGAATAAGATATTGTTAGAAAGTTTCCTTATCCTAAAATATTCCAAAGGAGTGCTTTTTATGAAGCGACAATTAAGCTTAAGTGATATTGAGCCGGGACAGAGTGCCAGGGTTAGCGCACTGTGTTCAACAGGAAGCATGCGACGCAGGCTTCTGGATATCGGTCTGATAGAAAATACAGAGGTTGCCTGTCTTGGGAGAAGTCCGGGAGGAGATCCCTGTGCATTTTTCATAAGAGGAGCAGTGATCGCCATCCGCCGGGAAGACTGCCAAGATATTTTAATCGATGAGATTGGAGGGTCACAATGGGATTGACAAACAACTCAATGGGAAAAAATGCTCTGGACTGCAGCCTTGCCATAAAAAAACAATTCCCTGATGACAAGGTGATCGCACTGGCCGGCAATCCCAACGTTGGGAAAAGTACAGTATTTAACAGCCTTACCGGTATGAAACAGCATACCGGTAACTGGCCCGGAAAAACAGTAACTAATGCACAAGGATACTTAAACACCGGGAAGCACTCCTATGTACTTGTGGATATCCCGGGAACCTATTCTTTAATGGCACATTCCGCAGAAGAAGAGGTAGCCAGAAATTTCATCTGTTTCGGCAATCCCGATGCGGTTGTGGTTGTGTGTGACGCCACCTGTCTGGAAAGAAATCTTAATCTTGTTTTACAAACAATGGAAATCTGCTCAAACGTGATCGTATGTGTCAACTTGATGGATGAAGCCAAAAGGAAAAAAATACAAATCAATCTGCCCCTGCTGTCAAAGCGCCTGGGAATCCCTGTAGTGGGAACCGTTGCCAGAAAAAAGAAAAGCCTTGCCAGGCTGACAAATGCCCTGGATGAATTGTGCGATGGCAATAATGAAATACCTGCTGTGGGCTCGGAAGACTTTTATTCAAGACAGCTGGTATCAAGACCGTTGGAATCAAGACAGC
>JAUNHC010000017.1 GCA_030524175.1 Eubacteriales bacterium | reverse complement strand
GGTTGTCATCAGGATTCTCTGGGGTTTCCGGCTCATTATCATCGGGATTCTCTGGAATCTCTGGCTTTTCCGGTCTGCTGCCCGGAAAACCCGGAATTATAATTTCAATCCAGTTTGGGTTAGAGCAGTCAATCCCCAGTCCCTCAAGCTTCTGCCTCAGTTCTTCCTTGCTGGTCACTGTTCCGCTGATCACAATCCCCTTACTCTGAAGCTGTGCTTTTATATTGTCAAGAGGATTTGCCTGGGCAAATACCGGTGCTGTTCCAAGAGTTCCTATCAGTCCTGCTGCAAGTAATGCTGCCAATATCTTATGTTTCATAATGCCTCCTTGTGTATTACATATGTATTTTATATTACATATATATTATTTATTTGTTACAAAATAAATATTAACACAGAGATTTATCAAAAGATAGCGGTAACATTTGGATAATACTATTCTAAATATCTGTAACCTTTTATTCTGGGCTTTATAATGGATGTGGCTAGGTATAGTATGTCTATAAGGCAGAAGCATGACCTGACATACTAATCCGGACGTTTAAGTACTCTGTTATCCACCCTAAATTCTGCCAAACATAGTGAAAGGCCCAGAGAACAGTGCCTCTGAGCCTTTCATAATAGTAGCGGGAACAAGATTTGAATGATTTCTTTCCCTGATCAGTCCTCGGTATGCCCACGAAGGGTAAAATAATGCTTTACCTTTGGTCTTTGCTTGTTTTTCATAATGATTTTAAGTATAATAATTGATTTTCTGGTAGAAATAGCACCACTTATTAAACACATCCATGCAGGGCGCTTCAATCATCATTCCGGATTATATAATTTCATGCTGTTTCAGATAGCTTTCTACCGCATCCACAAAAGACAAGGCATTTTTTAACTGAAGTTCCGCTTCAGTTTTGCTTGCTATATAAAAATCATCATAATCTGATTTTTCACGCAAGTAAGAGGAATCCTTAATAATCTGAGACAAACTTCTTTCCATCCGGTTTTCCTTTAAAAATGTTTTATTAAAAAATGCGATTACCCCAGAATGTTTTGAAGAATCATATCCTTCCAAAATGTTTGCCGCCCGCATTGCATGAAAGATTGCATAATAAGAGCGGTTCAATGCAGTACGATATTGCCCCATGTGTAGGTTATCCTCCGAAGCTGAAAGCATTTCCCTTGCCCGTTCCATGCGATAGCCGGCTAATTCTCTCAAGCTGCTTTCCAAAGAACCACCCCCTCCTGACGGATGTTTCTATAAAATGGCAGGATATCACCATACTTATCCATACGTTCTTTTTCAATATCAATAATGGAAAACACCTTATCATACTTTAAATCCAGTTCCGCAGACCATGCGATAAACTTCTTCTTTATCTCAGCATTAAATTCGTGCTTTAGAATAACTGCAACATCAATGTCACTTTCTTGCGTCTCCTGATTTCTGGCTACAGAACCATATAGGATGATCTGTTGGATGTTATCACAGAAGATTTCCTGTAAGCCATCTATTAATTCACGTACCATTGTCTCAGTCAAAACATCCCACCTCCCTTCTTTCTATTTTTCATCAGAAAGAATAGTAATAAGCATACTATCAATATCAGACTCTTTTAATTGTTCCCCTCCTGTCTTTTTTTCAATTATACTATGTCAACATCTAAAAAGTCCACAGCTAATCATAAACTGAGCCAATACGATTTTACAACGCATCGGCTCATGAGGTATTTGCTTAATGGTTACTTTTTTTGGAGAGAATCATATAAAGCATAATCTATAATACAGGTATTTTTTTGTCGGGAATCCCTGAATTTTCCTCACTTCCCCTAAATCCTGACAAACATAGTGAAAGGCCCAGAAAACGCCGTCTCTGAGCCTTTTTCAATAGTAGCGGGAACAGGATTTGAACCTGTGACCTTCGGGTTATGAGCCCGACGAGCTTCCAGACTGCTCCACCCCGCGTCAGTTGTCTTTAACTATTATATGGATATATTCGTATTATATTCCTCTTTTTTATATTTGTCAACTTTTAGGCCGCCATCTTCTATTAGTACATTCTCCCTACGTCTGCCTGCACAAATTACATTTCGCCATACAAAAGACACAAAAAATCATTCCACCCCACCGAGAAATCCGTTATATTTATACCATAACAATTCAAACAATACTTGTACACTATATGAAAAGGAGATGTTTCTATGAAGAAAAAGTTAGTTAGTGCAGCATTATGTACAGCGATGGTTGCAGCTATGACAGCAGGCGGCAGTATGTCAGTTCTTGCTGAGGGTAAGGATGTCACCATATCTTATGCCTGCTGGGATTCCAATCAGGCAGATTTGCTGAGAAAAGTGGCGGATGACTTTGAAGCAGAAAATCCCGGGATTAAAATCGATATTCAGGTAAGCGGCTGGGATGACTACTGGACTGGCCTGGAGGCTGCTGCAACAGGCGGATCACTTCCTGATACCTTCTGGATGCATTCCAACAATATTTACTATTATGCCTCCAATGACCAGCTTCTGGATCTCACTTCATATATTGAAGATTCCTCAGATGTGGATCTCTCTAAATTCCCGGAGGGCCTCTGCCAGATATATTCTCTGAATGATAAACAGTATGCTGTTCCCAAGGATTATGACACCATTGCTCTCTGGTACAATAAAACCTTGTTTGATGAAGCCGGGATGGATTATCCTGACGAGACATGGACCTGGGATACCCTGAAGGAAGCTGCTAAAAAGCTGACTAAGGATGACGGCAGCCAGTACGGAATGTGTGCCGGACTTCACAACCAGGAGGGATATTATAATTTTGTATATCAGAACGGCGGTGAAATCGTAACTCCTGATAATAAATCCGGTTATGCACAAGAAGCTACCATCGGCGGAATTGAAGAATACTTCAGCTATGTGGCAGAAGGTCTTTCCCCTGAAATCTATGATGACAAAGCAAGAGCAGAAGCAATCCAGAACGGACAGTGTGCAATGGGACTTTTCGGCTCATGGAATCTTTCCGGCTTTGCGGCAAATGACTTCATGAAAGAAAATTTTGACTGTGCTGTACTCCCCACCTCAAACGATGGCGGCAAATCCAGCATATTCAACGGGCTTGGCAATGCCATTGCAGCTACTACAGAGCATCCGGACGAAGCCTGGAAATGGGTGGAATACTTAAGCAGCGAAGCAGGACAGAAAAAGCAGGCTGAGCTTGGGATCGCCATTTCTGCCTATGAAGGCACAGCAGATTCCTGGACCGCAGCTTATCCGGAATTTAATGTAAAATGTTACATTGACATGGTAGATTATGCACAGATCAGACCTTACACCCATCAGACCAGTGTATGGGAAGACAAAGCATACGAAATGCTCAAAGGCGCTTACGGCGGCAAAGAGGACTTAAAAGAAGCCTGCGAAAAGACAGCCGCTATGATGGATGAGGCAATCGCAGCTGAACAGTAAGTAATTAAATTGCAGATATGCACTTCAAATTGCGGCAGCGAACCTGCCGCAATTTTTCACAGGAGACGATGATCAATGGCAAATATCCGGAAAAACAAGACACATATTACCAAACGGCAATGGAATCAATACCGGTGGGCATGGTTTATGATAGCTCCCACTATGATCGGTTTGCTGGTCCTTAATATCATTCCCATTTTCCAGACATTATACCTTAGTTTTTTTAAAAGCGGTGCTTTTGGAAAGGGAAATATCTTTGTGGGATTAGAAAACTATAAAACCATGTTCGGCGACCAGCAGGTATGGTACGCTGTACGCAATACCCTGGTCTATACCCTGGGCGTAGTTCCGGTCACAATAGCACTGGCTCTCCTTGCAGCCGTACTTCTCAACGGAAGGGTACGGGGAAAAAGTATTTACAGAACAATATATTTTATTCCGATGATCGCAGCTCCGGCTGCTGTAACTATGGTATGGAAGTGGCTGTACAACAATCAATACGGACTCATCAACCACTTGCTGCAGAAAATCGGTATTGGCAGGATTAACTGGATTGATGATCCTAACATCGCCATGATCTCCATCATCATTATAGGAGTGTGGAGTTCTTTTGGATACAGTATGGTACTGCTGCTTGCAGGACTCCAGGAGATTCCCCGGGATTATTATGAAGCATCAAACATAGACGGTGCCAGCCCGCTGAAACAGTTTTTCAGTATCACACTGCCGCTGGTTTCTCCCACCCTGTTCTTTGTTCTGGTCACGAGTATCATCACAGCAATGCAGGTATTTGATGTGATTTATATGATGATCGATGTCACAAGCCCGTCATATGATTCCACAGTATCTCTTGTTTATTTATTCTACAATAATTCCTTCAAATACTCCAACAAGGGATACGGATCGGCCATCGTCATGCTGCTTCTGGCAATCATTATGATCATCACAGTCATACAGAATAAGCTCCAGGATAAATGGGTCAATTACATGTAAGGGGGATTCCGAAATGAAGAAAAAACAGCGGATTACAGTTATTATCATACAATTTTTTTTGATACTGGGCGCAGTGATCATGATCATGCCCCTTCTGTGGATGGTCCTTACCTCACTTAAGACTGTCACTGAATCAACCGCTATGAACCCATTCCATTTTCTGCCCTCTTCCCTCCAATGGGAAAACTTCATAACCGTGATCAAACAGAATAATTTCCCCCGGCTGTACCTGAATACCTTTGCCATGATGGCTTTGAGAGTCTTCTGTGCAGTGCTGTTCAGTGCCATGGCAGGCTATGCCTTCGCCAGACTTGACTTTCCGGGAAAGAAGCTGGGTTTTGGGCTGGTCTTATTTCAGATGATGGTACCTGTACAGATATTTATTATTCCTCAATACCTTATGATAGATAAGCTTGGGATGCGCAACACTGTATTTGCACTTCTGTTCCCGGGACTTGTGAGTGCCTTCGGAACCTTCCTGCTCAGACAGTTTTTTATGGGACTTCCCAAGGAACTGGAGGAATCAGCCACTCTGGACGGCTGCAACATCGGCCAGACCTTTTTCAAGATCATGCTGCCCCTGACAAAATCCGGTCTTGTGGCTTTATCAATCTTTACGGCCCTGTTTTCCTTCAAAGACTTAATGTGGCCCATGATAGTGAACACAAAAACAGATGCAGCAACACTCTCCTCCGCTCTGGCCAAAATATCCAGCGCGTACTCTGTGGATTATCCTCAGCTCATGGCGGCATCCGTTCTGGCGATCACGCCGATGCTGATACTGTACATCCTGTTCCAGCGCCAATTCATCGAAGGTATTGCCACCTCAGGCGGCAAATTATAAGGAGAAACTTATGGGTATTATTTATCACCAGAATACACAAGAGCTGCATCTGTTTAACAGTGAGCTCAGCTATATTATAAAAATACAGAAAAACGGCGGGCTTATGAATCTCTATTATGGAAAACGGATACACGACAAGGAGGACTTCGGCTATCTTCAGCCCCAGGCTTCCCGGCCTCTCACCGTGTATGAATCTCCGGGCAATTCCGGGTATTCCCTTCAGTATATACGCAGGGAATACCCGGACTATGGCAGAGGCGATTTCCGCACTCCCGCTTATCTTATCCGACAGGAAAACGGAAGCCGGATCACTGCTTTTTCCTATGATTCCCACAAAATATACAGAGGAAAAAAGAAACTGGAGGGGCTTCCTGCCACATATGCCGAAAATGATGAAGATGCAGATACCCTGGAAATCCGTCTTACAGACGCTGTGACAAATGCAGTTATTGTACTGTCTTATACCATATTCAACAAGCTTCCCGTCATAGCCAGGCACGTACAGCTGATCAACGGCGGTACACAGAACCTGGTTCTGGAACGTGCTCTCAGCGCAAGTATAGATTTGCCGGATTCAGATTATGAAATGGTATACCTCACAGGCGCCTGGGCGCGGGAACGGCATGTGCGCACCAGAAAGCTTGATCACGGAATATCTTCCATCGGCAGTATACGCGGTGCCAGCAGTGCAGAGTACAACCCCTTTTTTGCCCTGAAGAGGCCCGCCGCCACTGAAGATACTGGGGAAGTTTACGGCTTCTGTTTTATCTACAGCGGCAACCATCTGGAACAGGCGGAAGTAGATACAGACCAGAATTGCAGGGTTTCCATCGGTATTCATCCTGATACTTTTGAATGGGCTTTAACACCCGGCGAGACTTTTGTGACTCCGGAGGCTGTGTTTGTATATACAGATTATGGGCTCAATGCCATGAGCCAGACTTTCCACTGTCTTTTTAAAGAGCACCTGATGCAAAGTACCTGGAAAGACAGACAACGGCCTGTGCTTATCAATAATTGGGAAGCAACGGAAATGGATTTTACGGAAAATAAGATTCTTGACATCGCCACGGCTGCAAAAGATCTTGGAATAGAATTATTCGTGCTGGATGACGGCTGGTTCGGCGGCCGGGAAGACGATACGAAAGGGCTGGGCGACTGGTTTGTAACAAACTTTGACAAGCTGCCCGAGGGTATTGAAGGATTGTCGGCCAAAATCACAGACCTTGGCCTGCAATTTGGTCTTTGGTTCGAACCCGAGATGGTAAACCCCGGAACGAAATTATATGATGAACATCCTGACTGGATCCTTTGCCCTGCGGAGCGTACTCCTTCTCCGGGCAGAAACCAGTACGTCCTTGACTTTACCCGTGACGAAGTCGTGGACTATATCTATGACTTAATGGAAAAGGTACTCTCCGGGGCACATATCTCTTATGTTAAATGGGATATGAACCGCTACATTACAGAGTGCTATTCAACAGGAACTCCGGCCCTGTCCCAAGGAAAAACCTTCCATAAATATATCCTGGGAGTATACAGGCTTTATGAAAAACTCACCCTGAGATTTCCGGACATATTGTTTGAATCCTGTGCAAGCGGAGGCGCCAGATTTGACCCGGGCATCCTGTACTATGCTCCTCAGGCCTGGACAAGTGATGATACTGACGCTGTGGAACGGATTAAAATCCAATACGGGACTTCCCTTGTATATCCGGTGTCCAGCATGGGTGCACACGTCTCTCAGGTGCCTAACCAGCAGACCGGACGCTGTACCCCTCTTAAAACCCGCGGGGATGTGGCAATGTTCGGAGCTTTTGGATATGAACTTGACATCACTGCACTGGATAAGGAGGAAAAAACTGCTGTCAAAGAGCAGATCACCTTTGTAAAAAAGCACAGGCTGCTCCTGCAGCACGGAACCTTCTACCGGCTGAAAAGCCCGTTCCGGGAAAATGCTGCTGCCTGGATGATGGTTTCCCCTGACCGTACAGAAGCCATTGCAGCCTATTATAACCTTCTGGGAACTCCAAACTGCAGGTTTGACCGCCTGTTCTTAAGAGGCCTGGACCCTGACAGAAAATACCATATGAACGGCAGCACGGAAGTATATTATGGCGATGAACTGATGTATGCAGGAATTCCCATTCCCCACACAGGAGTATGTGAGAGCAATGTGGACTTTTCCTCTTTTGTCTTCTATTTGTCAGCTCTGTGACACCGTACCGGCTGTCTCTGCGAAATTTGCCTAATCATATTTTTTTGATGAAAAAAGTACTTCTTTTTCTGAACTGTCTCGGTAAATTTTAGGACTGACACTGTATTTGTTTTTAAACACCTTGGAGAAAACCAAGGCATCACCGTAGCCTACCTTTCCGGCGATCATGTTGATGGGGAGGTTCGTTGCTTTTAAAAGATATGCGGCTTTGTTCATTCTGAAGTTCTGCAGATATTCCTGAGGGGAAATCTGCAGGACTTTTTTAAAACTTTTTGTCAGGTAGCTTCTGTTAATTCCGATATAATCTGCAATATCACTCACCTTGATATTCTTCTGGTAATTGTGGGTGATATAATCAAGGGCATGATCCACATACACCTGCTGGGAATACTCGTTGACCGCCGGACTCTGTGAACGGGCCTGTTCTTCATTGATGACTGCCGCCAAAAATCTCATCAGACCGCTCTGCCTTAAGAGGTCGTTAGCATATGTAAGCTGATGAGCATCCAACAGTTCATTCACACACTCGATCAACGTGGCTTCACAGGAAAAACGGTTCACACGCTTTTCTGTGGAAAATCCTGCATAATGAAGACATTCCAGGGCCTTGGAACCATTGAATGCTATCCAGATATAAGTCCAGGGTTCCTTACTGTCAGCCTGATAATATGTGTTTTCATTAGGAAATATCAGAAATGCATCGTGGCTTTCCAGCTGGTATGTGCTTCCTCCAGCCTGAAATTCCCCTTTGCCGCTCACCACATAGTGAAGCAGGTATTCCTGTCTGGCCGCCGGACCATAAGAATGCCCGCAGTCACAGATTTCCTGTCCGCAGTACACAAGATAAAGCTCCACGGAATGCTGTTTTAAATACTCCAGACATTTGTATCTGGCTGAATCCGTATATTTTACTTTTGATTCCATCTTTATCCTTTCTGATCTGCCGCTCCCCGCCCGTTTCTGAGCATAAATTCCTCCATTTCAGCTTCAGGCATCGGCCGTGCATAATAGTAACCCTGAATCTGGTCTACCCCGAAATCAGCCACCAGCTTTTTCTGTTCTTCTGTTTCCACACCTTCTGCAACCACCTGCATTCCCAGCTCCTTAAAGGTTTTCGTGAGATTTTTGACTGCAAGTGCTGATTTTTTATTGTCCATCGCTCCCCATACCAGACTTTTATCCAATTTCACTGTGCCAAAAGGTATACTGATCACTGTAGCTATATTCGAATAACCTGTACCAAAATCGTCCAGTCCTATTCTGATACCATGATCCAGCATATCCAGAGCAAATTCAGTGACAGCCTGTGTACTTTCAGCCAACGTGCTTTCTGTAAATTCTATTTTTAAAGCTGACATAGGCGTATGATTATTCTCTATAATTTCCAACACCTTAGCTTCAAGGTTCAGCTGGGAAAACTGAAGCGCTGAAAAATTCACATGAACTGCACCTATTTTAATCCCTTTTTGTGTGAGACGGTTAATAAACTTACACACTTTATCCAATATGATATATGTAATATCTATGATAAGTCCTGTTTCCTCTGCTATGGGGATAAACTCATCCGGATATATGGGGCCGATTTCTGAATGAGGAATCCGCATCAGGGATTCTGCGTAATCAAATGTACCTGTTTCCAGACAGTAAATAGGCTGATAGTACATCTCAAAGCTTTTCTCTGCAACCTGTTCATGTAGGATTGCAATCACCTTGTTGCGGCGTTCAAGCTTCTCCAGCATTTTCTTGTCACAATAGCATACCTGCCCATATTTTCCCGATTTCGCCTGGAATACCGCATATTCAACGGCATTGACAGTCTTCTCCAGAGTTTGTTCTGTCCCGTCATGATAAATAATACCCATCACTGTAGAAAGAATAAAACAATAATCCCCCACCTGCCAAGGCTCTTCCATCCGTCTTTCAATGGCCTTTACACATTTAATGATCTGTGCCTCATCCTTTTTGGGAAACAGAAGTGCAAATTCATCTCCGCTGTACCGGTATACATTTCCCTCAGGCCCGGCCTCACATAAAAATGCACACACCTGCTTCAGGAATTCGTCCCCTTTCTGCTGCCCGCATGTATTGTTTATCTGCCGGAACTCCCTCAAGGATACCACCAGAAGTACAAACTCCTTCTGAGGGGCTCTTTTCAGCATTAATTTCAGCATATTCAAAAGTTCCTGACGATTTGGCACATTTGTGAGATAATCCAAAGATATCTGCTTATTCTGCAAATGCAAATAAATTATCAACAAAGCACAGGTAGCGGCTGAACCGGATAAAATGACATTTGGGTACATCTGCTGCACGATGATAACAGAAACAGCCAGGATTGGAAAAGCCGCAAGAATTTTATATATATTCTTGTCGATCCTTTTATGGTTCCATACAGTAATAACAATACTTGCCACACAATAAGCATAAAAAATGATATATGTGACAGAAATCAAGCTGCCTCTTGTATAGCCCTCACGGCTGTTAATATCAAATAATACCCTGTTAAAGGGATTCACCAGAACCAGCAGCGTATAAACTGCGCCCGGAATACTGCCAATAGCTATGACCTTTCTTATATCTGCACTCTCTGTATAAATCACGGATGCTGTATAAAGAAAATACGCCAGCCCCATAAGCGGTGTGAGAATAAAATAGACCATAGTGACTGTCCAGGTCATCCACAACGGAATCCTCTGATATTCATAGATCATAACCGTAGATAAAATATTTGTCAGCATAGCGCTGAACGTAACCATCAGACACCCCTGGAAGATCTTATTTTTAAGCGAAGGAAGATGACTTCCCTTTCTGGCATACACCCACACAATACCTAACATAACTAAAGAAATTGATTCTGCTGCAATATTCCAACTCACTTGCCCACCCCTGCCGGCATTTTCCCTGAATTATGCCGTTTTTAATTTATATTATAACCTTTTCCTCCAAAATACGCTACCAAATCTTATCCCTGCCCTATAAAAAATTCCATCATTTAAAAACCTCTAAACCCTCACATTTTTTTCACTCCCAGACTCCACAGTGTGTTATAATGAAGCTTAACCACGAGTTGTTAAACGAGTGGTTAAGCGCTACTGATTGACCTTTAGGTCAAGCAGATTCTATGAGAAGGTAAAATATTATCAGGAGGTATTTCTTATGTCAAAAAAGAATATGATTGTCGGCCAGTCCGGCGGACCCACCGCAGTCATTAACAGCAGTCTTTACGGTGTGGTGTCTGAGGGGCTTCGCCATCCGGAAGAAATCGGACAGGTTTACGGTATGGTCAATGGAATCGAAGGATTCTTGAACGATACCATCCTTGATTTCCAGGAAGCTCTTCCAGGTGAAAAGCTTGATCTTCTAAAAATCACCCCGGGAGCATATTTGGGTTCCTGCCGCTACAAGCTTCCCGAATCACTGGAAGACCCGGTTTATCCCAGATTGTTTGAGAAGTTCGCTGAATTGAATATCGGTTGGTTTTTCTATATCGGCGGAAATGATTCCATGGACACTGTCAGCAAGCTGTCCCGCTATGCACAGAAAACAGGAAGTGATATCCGCGTGATCGGTGAACCCAAAACCATTGACAATGACCTTGTTCACACAGACCATACACCTGGTTTTGGAAGCGCAGCTAAATATGTAGCCTCTACTGTCCGTGAGATCATACTGGATGCCAATGTCTATGAAAAGAAATCCGTAACTATTATTGAAATCATGGGACGTCATGCAGGCTGGCTGACTGCCGCCAGCGCTCTTGCCCGTAAATATCCGGGAGACAATCCGCTTATGATCTATCTGCCGGAAACATCCTTCGATACTGAGTCGTTCCTTGAGAAAGTCCAGGCTGGTTTTGAGAAAAACTGTAATGTTGTAGTCTGTGTTTCTGAAGGTATCCATGATGATAAGGGCACTTTTATCTGCGAGTATGACAATTCCGTGGGTACAGATTCTTTCGGTCATAAGATGCTGGCCGGATGCGGAAAATATCTGGAGAATCTGGTGCGCAGCCGTCTTGGAGTCAAGGCTCGTTCCGTAGAGTTCAACGTAAGCCAGCGCTGTTCCGCTTCTATGCTTTCCGCCACTGATCAGCAGGAGGCCGCGGCTGCAGGCTGCTTCGGTGTTCAGGCTGCCCTGAAAGGGGAAACAGGTAAAATGGTATCCTTTATCCGTAAGGAAACAAAAGACGGCAGCTACCAGATGGAGTGCGGCCTTGAAGATGTAAATGATATCTGCAATGCAGAAAAAACAGTTCCCCGCCAGTGGATCAATGAAGACGGAACCGATGTGACAGATGAATTCATTGCTTATGCACGTCCGCTGATCCAGGGCAAGGTAGACGTACCTTTAGGAGAAGACGGGCTTCCTGCATTCGTATACCGGAAATAAAAAAGCTGTGACCAGGCTGTTCACACTGAGAATGTATGACACTAACCTAAACATGCTGTCTGTTGCATGGACACTGCCGCATCTGTGAATTTATTCACGAATGCGGCAGACTTTTTTTGCAGAATATCTATCCCTCTAATATACCCACAAGATTCCCAATGTACTATGGCCTCTATCAGGAGGGATTGCTAGCGTCCACCCTGAATCCCCATTGCAGTAAGGTCTACGCCGGCGGCATCTATTAAGGCAGAGGAATCTTCTTTCTGTCCATCCTCTGTTGACGGAATAGTACCGTTTAACTGTCCCTGAACACTGAGTTCCCTGTACTGTCCGAATAATTTGAGATTTTCAATTGCGGTCTGATATTCCTCATAAGTACAGAAGGCTGTGGCATCATTTTTCACATAATCTTTAATGAGCGTATTCAGATAATCCACAGTGTTTTCAAAAGTTCCATTTTCGAAGTATCCGCTGACAATTTCCTGAAGATACTCGTGATACAGCTGTTTGTATTCATCCTGCTCCAGCAGTTTTCCAAGAAGAGGACGCTGTTCCAAGGTTTCCTCCGAAACGGGTGTATCAATTGGCAGATTCACCGCTACGGAGGCATCACGGCTCTGGAAGCCTCCGAATGCAAGATTATAATCCCAGGGAACAGGGGAAATAACGCCGTCCTCTTCATATAAATAGATATTGTGCTGAAGATTACTCAGGTAATCATCCTGGTTCACCAGAAAGGTATTTGCGGCAAAATACCGAAGTGTCTGGTCTGTATTTACATATTCCTCCAAATCCTCTCCCTCATTAAGCCCCTTGATCGCCTCAATCAGGGATTCCTTCTGCTGGTCTGTAACCTTGTAGGCGGCATTCTCAAGAATTCCTGAGTAACTTTCCTCTTCATCATCGGTATAAACAAGGTCTGTTCCTGAACTCCCCCACATTCCGCCGCCCTTGCCAAATCCCATTCCTGCACCGTCCGGCATCTTTCCGCCTGCGGGGAACTCCCCATCATCCGGCATCCCGCCCATCTCCGGTAATTCCATACCATCCGGCATCTCTCCTATTCCGGGCATCTCCTTACCTTCCAACACCTCTCCTGCTTCCGGTATCTCCTTACCTTCCGGCATCTGTGCTCCTTCTGACATTTCTCCTGCCTCCGGCAATTCCATTCCTTCTGGCCGCTCCCCTCCGGGCGTTCTTCTGTTTCCACCGTCTTCTTTTCCGTCCCCCGGCTGCATCATGCCGCCCATATCAGTGCTTTCCACCTTATACAAGGCACCATAGGAGTCACCATACATCCTTCTTGCAAAAGATTTTTCAAGGGCTTCAATAGCAAGATAAAGTCCCCATTCCTCCCCATTGACAGTTATATGGGCAAAACTGTAAAGGGGAGCAGCAACACCCAGATACGACATGAGATCATAGGACAAATATTCCTTCATATAAGTGTTATCGCAAAAGATGTTATTCAGTACCAGCTTATCCAGTCCGTCCAGTGTCTGACCGCTTACATATTCATCAAATTTCACTTTAAAGCTGTACCTGTCACTGTCTGAGCTGGCCACCTGGGACAAACTTGTGTTGCCCTTACAACGGATTCCCACATTCCGGGTTTCAATTCCGTTCACCGTAATATTGCACTGTACATATTCCTCCAGAGTGGCGTTTTCTAAAAGTTCTGCCCAAGTATCCTCGTCTACGGATATTTCTACTTCAGTCACCTCTTGTTTGTTAAACACTGACGTCTCATATGGCATAGTGGTTTTTCCTGAGCCCGGTGAGGATGCACTGGCAGTTTCCTGTGTCCCCAGATAATACGCTCCGCCGCAAAAAGATAAAGCCAGCGCCAGCACTACAGCTACGATACGGTCTATGTATTTGCTTGTGATCATCCTAAATATTCTCCATTATAGCTTACAAGAACTGCATTCCCTACAGATTCTATGGAAGCTACTTTATTAACAAACTGTGTTTCCATATTGGGAATACGTACTTCGATGGAACATTCAATCCCTTTTGGGGATACAGTCTTTGATTTTACCACGTATTTCGGTGACGCCTCCTTTACAGCCCTCAGAATATCATTTTCAAAGTGCTCGTCCTCAAAATCCACCACCAGAAGATACGGACGGTCATTTATCTTTTTATTGGAAAATGCAAGCATTACAATACCGATAAGAATGCTTCCAATAACAGAGAGCACCAGCATTCCGGCACCGATGACGATCCCGGCCGCAATAGCCCAGAACAAAAAAGCAATATCCATAGGTTCCTTGATCGCTGTCCTGAATCGTACAATAGAAAGAGCACCTACCATACCAAGAGACAGCACTACATTAGACGTAACCGCCAGAATTACAAAGGTTGTGATCAAGGTCATGGCTATAAGGGTCATAGCAAAAGAGGCAGAATACATTACCCCCTTAAATGTCTTTTTATAAACCCAGAATATGAATAATCCCACCGCGAAAGCCAAAAACAAGGCAATCAATGTATCTGCCGGTGAAAATGAAGTCACATTATCCAGAAAATCTGATTTAAAAATATCTTTAAAAGTCATTATTTTTCTCCCCCGTTATTTATCCAAAGCTTCTGCTTTGGGCATATTTTGAATAAGCGCTCAGGTTCCTTCCCCCAAGCTGGATCATGGCGCGGATATGTTCCGGAAGAAAACTGTCATATTTTACTTCCAGAAGGTATGTTTTCTCTCCGCCGCTGTATGCTGTCGGTACCTTGTCCGCCTGAAGAAAATCCCTGCTGTGTATCCCTGTCCGCATTCCTGAATCCAATGTCACCCTCACATTTCCTGCCGGACAGACAAAAGGCATTCTCTCATAAACACTGACCGTTTTCGGCCTAAGCTGCTGGACAACCATTTTTCCGTAAAGCTCCTGCAGAAGGGGACGGCTGATTTCCTCTTTCAGCCACTTGATATCCCCATCCAGAATCTTTAAACATTCTCCGCCGGAAATCCAGACGCCTTCTTTATGGCACAAATTGTTCTGTTTAGTCTTTTTCTCCAAATGGATATGATCAGTGTCCTTGTTATAATACCGCATCCGGAACTTTTCTCTTATGTCCACTCCGTCAATCTTCTGACACAGTGCGGCATCTCCCGGGGAGTCGAAGTAAATATTTACAATGGTGTACCTCCCCCTGCCGTCCGTATGGATATCCTGGGCCATTACTCTGGAAAGCCTGCTCCTGAGGATTTCATGATCACAGGCATTGATAATATACTTGTATTCATGGCGAAAATATGTTTTTTCCATATCAGACTCCTTTCTTGTTATGAAAGCCGATTGACCGGGCTTACGGCTGCCGGCCGGGACTTTCATAGTAATTTATCTAAAAATGTTAATAAAAAAATGTGTGAAAGGGGTGTTAAATCTGTGTAAAATATGTGAAAAAGGACAAACACCTGGCTGCATTAGTTCCAAATGTTTGTCCTTTTTGTAATTATATGTTCTGACGGATTAAATTCTTTACTTAACTCACAGACGGGCTGTAATCCCTTTCCATAATCGTCCCATCACGTGCATCAACAGTGAGCAGCGAAACATTACTGTAATCCATACGTATTTCCTCAAAAGTGCCGTCTTCTTCGGGAATCTCAAAACTCCACCTGCCGTAAAAATCCCATACAGGAACCAATATCCACTGGCTCTCACTTCCCTCGTCACGGATACGCATATATCCCATCTTTACTCTGTCAACCACAACATCAACCTTGGCCCCTTCTATACTTCCGGGATATAAAACAAAATCACCGCCCTGGGGAGTATAACCGCTGCCTGTCCCCACAATCTTAGATATGATCGTGTCCTCAAAAATATTTTTCACTTCCTCAAAAGGTACTAAAAAAAGCTTTTCATCAGAATAATCCCCCACTTCAACAGGATTTTCATACCTTACATGAGCCAATGTCCCGGAGGTCATCAGAATCTGAAGACATTCCTCCGGCCAATAGGATACTTTCTCTGCCTCCGACATTTTCATCATTTCTTCATCAGCCTGATACAACGAATTATACATCCCCTCCAGAACATAATTCACCGGTACACCGTCTACTATACGCTCATAGTAAAAATCATACATTGCTTTTGTCTGAGACTCCCCGCCAGAATAATTGTATTGAGCGGAAGATTCTCTTTCATATGACATTTTAAAGTCCTTCAGCCCCATCTTCCCCACAATAGTATCGGCTGTTTCTGCCGCTTCATCAATTCCTGCCGCTTCCTTTGCCGGGACTATGGTTCCAGTATCCTCATTCTTAAAGCCACCCTCGGCAGGCTTAACCCTGCTCATATCAATTCCCCAATAAAAACCAAGTCCTGATACATACTGGTCCCCATTGTTTAATCCCCAAATACTATAGCTGTACGGCAAGTCTCCAACAGTAAGTTTTCCCTGCATCGGCTCTGTTGTATCATCGATCGTTATCCCTTCTCCTCCGCCTAAAAGCTCAGGGAGTTTCAAAAATATATTCTTTGCTGCCTCTCCGTTCACCCGTGTGACCTTCTTAATCCGGACAGCTTCCACATCCGGAACCTCCACCGGTGCATCAACTGAGATGGATATCTTCATCTTACTGTTTTCGCTTCCGCCCCAGTCCGGCTCTTGATAATATTCAGCAAAATCCGCTTTGTAAATCTCAGGAGCCTGTACCTGCCCAAGGACATCTGCTGTCTCTAAGCTGGCATCCCCCTCTCTGTCTTCCGTTTCCGTGGCTTTTGCTGTCTTCTCTTCTTTTTCCGTGTTCCCTGAGAACGTACGCTCTGCCACTACTGCCGACCTCACCTCATCGGCACAGCCGGTAACACCTGCACTTACTGCTGCCAGGACAATTATAAGTCCTGCAGCTATTATATGATTTTTCAAATTCACCGCCTCCCTTCTGCTTACAATGTATCAGAAGTATTCTTCAAAGTAAGCAGAAAAAAGTAAACAATTTGTAATTTTACTATCCTGGATTTAGGGCGTGCTTGAAAATTCATTCCACCAATCTTCAAACACGCTCTAGAACCTGACAGTCACTGTGGTTCCTTTTCCTACCTGGCTCTTTATCTCAATTTCTCCCCCGTGAAGTTCGGCAATCCTTCTGCACAGGGCCAAACCCAGTCCTGCGCCCCCTTCCCTTCTGCTCCTGGATTTATCCACCATATAAAAAGCCTCTGTAACCCTCATAAGTTCATTCTCCGGAATCCCCCTTCCGAAATCCTCCACCTCCAAGACATTCACTTTATCCCGGCAAACAGCTCTTACAATAACCTTGTCCCCCTCCTTTGACGCACGCATAGCATTGTCAATTAAATTCAGAAGAAGGCTTACCATCAGTTCTATATCCATATCCATAAAAAAATCTTCACAGCAGGTCATAAGAATGATCCCGCGCTCCCTGGCTCTCTCACATTCCAAATCCTCTACTCTTTTTATCAATTCACCTGAGGAATACTGTTGTATTAGTACAGCATCATTTTGATACATTCCCATCATCTGCAGCATTTTTCCGGTAAGGGCTTCCATCCTTCGCCCCTCCCTGTTGATATGCTCCAGTGCCCGGATTCTCTGCTCCCCGGTAAGCTTTACATGTAGCAGGCTGTCAGAGTACCCGATGATCGAAGTGAGAGGTGTTTTCATCTCATGAGACAATGCTCCTAAAAGAAGCTCCTGTTTTTCCGCAACCTCCTGCAACTCCTCCATCGCTCTCATACTCTTCTCCATCATCCTGTAAATGAAAGTCCCTGCTATGATAAAAATAATGGTGCACACCCCAAAATACCATACTGCAAGCCTTCCAATCTCCCGGTATACTCCGGTCACATCTCTTACAGAAAGCAATGTATATCCTTCCGGTTTCCCAACTACTGTCTTCTGCAGCATTAAAATCTTCTTTGAAAGCTTCTGAATACGGTAGTCATAATATCTTGCGGGATGATTTATATCCAAAGCCGACAGATCTATAATATCATATCCCGTCAGATTCTCTTCCACTTTATCTCCCTTTACAAGTGCAAAACCCTGCCCGCAGCACTGACGAAACTGAAAATTCAGATAAGATTTCTTTCCCACTTCCGTCATACGGTTATATTTTCCTTCATCCCAAAACTGTTCCAACAGCATAGCTGCACTTTGCATCTGTCTGCCGTACGTCTCCCCATTGTTTGATATACTCCTCCTGGCTGTGATGAACAAGGTTATTCCTCCCACAATGCCAAGGCACACCAGAAGTGTCAAAAGCATGAGACAAACTGTTTTTTTCCATAACTTCATCGATCCGCTCCGCCTTCTTATTACACTGTCCCAAAACCTGTCATTCTTCTTCCAGCCGATAGCCTAACTTAGGAATCGTGTGGATTTCATCATAGAGTCCCAGTTTTTTCCGAAGCTGTCCGATATGTACATCAACGGTACGGCTCTCTCCCATGTAATCATCCCCCCATACACGGTTTAATATCTCTTCACGGCTGAGGGCCACATTCCTGTTTCGCAGGAGAAGTACCAGAAGATCATATTCCATAGGCTTAAGGCTTACATATTGTCCCTGTTTGGTCACCTGATGTTTCACCAGATCCACTTCAATATCACGGATTTTCATCATCCGCTTCGCCCTCCCGGTACGCTCCAGAACCTTTTCAATCCTCACCAGAAGCTCCAATATCTCAAAAGGTTTCACCATGTAATCCTCAGCCCCAAGCTTAAGCCCTTTAACCTTGGAAGCCACGTCCCCCTTTGCAGTGAGAAAAATAACCGGAAGTTTTCTCTTTCTGAAGTCCTCCATAAGCTGAAATCCATCTTTCCCCGGAAGCATAATATCTACCAAAGCCAAATCCGCATCCTGATGATCCATGATCAATCGTTCTGCTTCCACTCCGTCATAAGCTGCCGCTGCCTCATATCCTGCAGCGCTTAAATTCATACATAAAAGCTCTGAAATTGCCATATCATCTTCGATCACTAAAATTTTATTTTTCAATCTCATCCCCTCTTCCTGCATCCACAGGCAATAAAAGCGGATCTCCTCAATCCTCTTTACTGCCTGTTTAAAATCCCATAGTCTCTGCTGCAGCCTGAAACTAACTTCAGTATACCATCCGCACTGCATAAAAAATGCATCAAAATATAAACATTAGTAAAAATGAACAAAAAAATGGCTGCAGAGACTCCATTCCTGAAATCCCCACAGCCCCTGAATATTCTTTGCTGTTCTGCACTATTGACTATTTTTCAAACTCTAAATGGTCTTTTTTCAGTCTATCTTCTACATCTCTTTTTTTTTGCATTTCTTCCTTTTTCTCATCTCTGGATTTGGGCAGGATAATATTTAACAGTACCGCGATCAAAGTAGCCAGCACCACCGGAGATTTGCCGAAAATGGTTGTAACCCATGCAGGAAAAGTTGCCAGGGCTGCTGTCGCCTGGGAAACTCCCATGCCCAACGCTGCTGCCAGTCCCACAATAGAAGAGTTCCTGTAATCCATCTCTGCGGAAGCAACCAGCTTCATACCTGTCATTGCAATGGATGCAAACACAGAAACAGTTGCTCCTCCCAGCACACACTGAGGAATCGTGGTCAGCACTGCGGAAAACTTCGGCACGATCCCGGCCACTCCCAGAATTACGGCAGCAAGTCCCAGCACCCATCTGTTAATAACCTTTGTGGTAGTCACGATACCAACATTCTGGCTGTAGGTTGCTGTAGGCAGTCCCCCGAAGAAAGCGCCCAGGACGTTTGTGAGGCCGTATGCCACAATACCGCTTTGAAGCTCCTGGTCCTTAGGTGTCCTGTCCATTGCCCCGATGGTGGTTGCAGAATAATCGCCGATGGCCTGAATGGAATTGATCGCAAACAAAATTCCAATGGCAACGCAGGCTGAAATCTCAAAACTTATTCCGAAATGCATAATCTTAGGAAGCTGGAAAACGCCTGCCTCCCCTACGCTTGAGAAATTCACCATTCCAAAAGGAATCGACACTAGATAACCGGCTATGATACCGATCAAAATAGATGCCAGTTTCCAGATTCCTTTACCAAAATGGTTCAGCACAGTCACAACGATCAGTGTAAAAACCGCCACAAGCCAATTCTGCCAGGAACCGTAATTTTCGCTTCCCACGCCCCCTGCCATATAATTGATGGCTGTAGGATACAGGGATAAACCTATGGTAAATACAACAGTTCCTGTGATAAGGGGCGGGAAGAAAACTCTGATCTGTTTCACCAGAAGCCCCATCACCACAGCAACAATACCTCCCACGATCTGGGCTCCCAGGATCGTGGATATCCCGTACCCTTCCGCAATAGCCTGCATACTTGGCACATAGGCAAAGCTGACACCCATGATCATAGGAAGTCCGGAACCTATGGCAAACCGTGTTTTCCTTCCGCCGATAGGGAATAGCTGAATAAGCGTTGATACCGCTGCCACAACAAGCGCCGCCTGGATAAGAATCACCTTATCTTCACTGCTGAGCCCGCCGCCCCCCACTGCACCGGCTACAATAATGGCCGGAGTCACACAGCCTACGATCATGGCAACAACATGCTGAAGTGCCAGGGGAAGAGCCTCGCCCAAACGAGGAATTCCATCCAGTTCAAAAATACTGCCTCTTTTCATGATTACCTCCCAATACCTCTGTTGTATGTAACTGTCTGAATCATTGTACAGGACAATTACTATTCTTTCATCTAGTATACCAAATTGGGAGGCCAAAAACAATTAGCTCACCTAAAAATTTTTGTCTAAAACATTCACAATAATTCGCTGTTACTTTTGGTAAAGATTTCGGCAGTCCGCAACAGTCCAGGTAAACTTGAACTGTTACGACAATTTTACCTTTAAGTCAGGATTTCGAAAGTATGATAAAGATCAAGCCGGCCATACCCCCACTCCGGATTAGGATACTGTACATTTTCCTCTCTGCGGGCCCCTCGCTGCAGATAATACTTCACACTGTTTCCGCTGAAAAACGGCGCATTTCCCCTGATGATCGCCCATTCAAATAAAAGTGCAGCCACCCCTGCGGTCTGTGCTGCTGCCAAACTGGTTCCTGAAGCCATTCCAAAACCGCCGTTAAGAAGAGGGACACGGATATCCACACCCGGAGCAGCAAACTGGGGGGTTACGATCCCCTCAGGTGTAAATCCTCTGCTGGCATTAAGATACAAACTGTTGTCCCTGTACTGGTACGCCGTGACTGTGATACTGTCTATGGAATTTCCGGGATTCGTTATTGTATTGTAGGGGGAAGCTTCCAGAAAATAAGTGCCCGGAGAAATCAATCCCTGCACAGGCATCCACATATGGAAGTTCACGTTTTGGCTCTGCCGTCCCCTTGTGACAATTTTCCATATACCCGGAGCAGGATGGAGAAACCTGAAATACACAAGGGTATTCCCACTCTGCCGCTCTATGGCAACATAGTTTACCAGCACCTTCGTCTCCACAAAGACAAAGGAAAGCGTCTGTGTACCTGCACCCAGGGAACTGCTTACATCCAGAATTTCCCCGGTGGGTGACTGGATGGATATATAGAAAACCTCCGGAGGCTCTCCCCAGAATTCCAAGGTGAATCCCTCATTGTTACTCCCCACCCGAAATTCGGCAGTGACAGAAGAAGAGGGTGAATCAAGCGTACCCACAAAGTGGTGCTGGGCACTGCCTTCGTTGCCGGCTGCAATGGAAATGGAAACCTGTGAAAATCCTGCCGCATAATCAATGTACTGGCTCAAAGGACTGTCGCCTAAATGCGCCCCCTGGCTGCTCCCGATTCCAAGGCAAACTGACAAGGGCATTTTATGCATATAAGCCCATCTCATTACATAAGAAATCCCCATCATCACATCATTTTCCTGGAAAATATCTGCATCCGGAGGAAATAAGTAAAACTCCCGCAAGTATGTTTTTGCCGGTTTCAGCTTCACGATGATCAAGGAAGCGCCCGGTGCCGCACCCGAAAAATTTTCTCCCGGTACAAAATTCCCCGCCGCCACAGCAGCCAAAGCTGTCCCATGTCCATTAGTATCCGTAGACGGCACCACTTCTAACGGCTCATCCGCCTCCAGTGCCCTGTCAATATCTTCTTTTGTAAAAACCCTGCCGTAAGGCACAGGCTCATCCGGTCCTCCCACCAATGTCTGGTCCCACAGAATAAGGATCCTGCTGCCGTTTTCATCCCGGAACAATGGATTTGTGTAGTCAATCCCCGAGTCGATCACCGCCACTGCTGTTCCTTTTCCCAAAAGCTGCAGGTAAGGGTGATTGTGAAGCCGGGTGATCCCCGATGCGTTGAGACTTTCCAGATCCATGTAGGTGTAACATTTAGGAATGGAATTATAAGAATAACTGTTGATCTCCATCTGTCCTGCCACAGTCAGGGGAATGTAAAGAATCCCGAAAACCTCATTGATTTTCTGAAAGGTAGTGTCCGATGTGATCTCATCTGGACCGTTAATATTCTGAACGTATTTTATAATAAAATCCCCATAGCGTTCGCTCTGGGCCGGCACTTCTGCCTCCTCTGCATCTGCTGTGGGGATATCCTGCTGTATTTGTACCGTATCTGTTTCATAATCTTCTGGTCCGAACATGCATTTTCCCTTTCAACAAAATACTTGTTACAGCCTATGCCTGTTCTTCCTTTTTATGTCTTTTTCCTGCCATAATAAAAAGCAGGACTCCTGCAATTGCTGTGAAAATACCGATAAACTGGGATGTGGAAAGCACCCCCACACTGCCTCTCTCTAAATCTCCTCTGAAAAACTCCAGGATAAATCTTCCCACGCTGTAAAATATGAGATAGCAGGCAGCCACCTGCCCGTCAGCCTTTTTATGTTTTGCCACATATAAAAGAACAAAAAAATGAAGGAAGTTAAGAAGACTGGAATAGGGCTGGGTGGGAATCAAGGGTACATGATTGGGCGCGAAATCGGATTCCTGAAAAGTGATGGATACCGGACACCCGGTCTCGTTCCCATAGCAGCAGCCTGCCAGCAGACATCCGATCCGTCCGAATCCCTGAGCAAGGGCAATAGACGGCATCATCAAATCAAAATATTTCAAAAACTCTAATCCCTTGGCCCTGCAATACAGGTATCCTGTAAGTATTCCTCCGATAATTCCTCCAAACACCACAAAACCATCCGGCAGAGTGCGGAGCATAAATCCCGGGTCCCGGACAATGGTCTTCCATTCCGTGATCCAGAAGAGCACCTTTGCTGACGCAAAGCCTCCTACAACACACCAGATAACCAGATAGAAAACATGTTCATAATCAAGCTTCTGCTTTCTCGCCCTGTATTCTGCCACTATATAGGCAGCAGCAATCCCAAGAGCAATCATAAGCCCATACCCATATACAGTAAAAGGCCCTATTTTCAGCAATTCATTCTTCATGTGATTCTCCTTTTCTGTCTATCAGTCCCTGTTGTCCCCCGCTCTGAATCTGAACCTTCATCTTAACATTCTTGTCCCCCATTCTTTCCGGACCGCTTCCTATCATTTACCTGCAAAAAAATCAAGAAGCTCTCGGTTCGCCTTCTCATTTACCCGGCTTTCCGTATTTCCGTCAACACTGCTTTCACCGCAGATATCGACACCCAGGATTCTGCCGCCCCCGGACGCAAACCGTTGGGCCACCTTGTCCAAAAAATCCAACAGTTCTGAAAGAGTCATATCTCCCTGACTCCAGGCAGTATCCGCTTCTCCCGGACACAGTACATCCTTATCCACAGAAATGTAAAGCGGCAAGTCCACAGGCAAGGCACTGATAAAAGCCCTAACACCTTCTGCCCCCTGTTCCTTCAGCTCTTCTCTGCTTAAGAACCTCACCTTCCCCTGATACTCCGCCTCTGTCCGGGAAAATGCCTCCCTGTCAGGCCCTGCCAGTATCACTTCCTGCAGATTCTCCAGCTCATCTAATGCTGCCGCTATCCAGCCGCCACAGGATAATAATCCGCCAAAGGCAGGAAGCTGCATATCCGTATGGTTGTCCAGCACCAATAAACGGAAAGGCTCTCTTATTTTTTCCAGCCACAGCCGGCTCATATAATGATAGTTCCCGGAATCGAGGAAATGAATCCCCTTGGCAGGAAATTCGGCAATTTTACTGCGCAGAAGCTCCATTGCCTCCTGGTCGCAATAGCAGTTGGTTCCCGGTATTTCCTTTGCCTCCACCCAGAACACTTCATATCTGCCAAACTGCTCCCTCCTGTAAATCCCTGAGAAATCCATCACCACAATTTTAATAGCTTTCTCTTTTAACATAGTGCTATCTTACCACTAACACCTTTTTTACGCAACCCGGCACTTGAGGCTATACCGATAGGGCATGCACCCTACTGTACCTGGTGCCTGGAAAATACTCTGCGCGTTACAAACCACATTATCACTACCAACACTGCCGCTGCCACTATGATTTTTAAATAAAACAGCACTTTCAATCCTCCCAATGAAACAAAAGGCTGCTGCAAAACCTCAAGCGTAGATGCCCCAAGAGGAGTCATACACACTACATTCATGGGAAGGAGCTGCTGCATAAGCATTGGCAAAACATACAAAGTAAAAGATATGATAATTGCTGCGAAAGAGCTTTTGCACAGAACAGAAACGATTAACGTTACTGAGGTAATCATAACAGTACCCAACAAGCCTCCGGCGATCATGCAAAGAGCCGTCTGCCCGCAGTTAAAAGTATAAGGAAGGCGACACATTTCATAGGAGAGCTGCACGGCTGCATCCCAACCGTAAATTCCGTCCTTTAAAAGAAAGGGAACGATATTTACAAGCAGCATTGCCCCATAGCAGACCAGTGCAAACAGAAAAGAAGCAATGATCTTTGCGTATATACACTTCCTTTTCCCATTTTTGCTGGTGAGCAGCAACGCATCCATCCTTCTCGTATATTCCTCTGAAAACACGCCTGATACCCCTATTGCAGCTACTGTCCCTATTCCAAGTATCATCATTGGAAGGTAACTAAATAATGAAATCCAGCGCTGGCTATGACCAACTTCTAATGTAATACCTTTCCTGGTATAATCATCTACTGTTTTTCCCAGCCCTCCTTCTTCTTCTGAACCAAAAATATACTGGACGTAATTATAGAGGGGCAGGCCGTAATATTCCCCATATTCTACTGACTCTGAAGGTTTTTCCTCTTTTATGATCCTGGCTGCCTTGTCGTCATTAAGAAGTCCTGTATATTTTCCGGTACGTTCCTTCACATATTCCTCAGCCTCACTTCCAAACAATTCTCTGCCGTCTGAAGTAACCACATGGTAAGAGCCGTTTAAAACAGCTATGGCAAGATTGACAAGCAATAGCAGCAAAAGCCCTGTCCATACAATTTTCCTGCTCCATATCTTCTGAAATTCATATTTGATGATCTCCTTCATGTCACAGCCTCCTGCCTTTATCTGCAAAATAATACAAGTATAAATCCTCCAGGTTAGGAACTGTATTTACAGCACCATTCCCCGGACATTCCTCTGAAATAATGCGTAACACAGTCATACCTTCCTCATTTCTCAGATTTGCCACATTAAACTTACCTGTAAACTGTTCCGTCTGTGTAGATGGAACACGCATTTCCCATACAAAATCCTTTACCTCTTTCAAAATTTCTTCCGGCCCGCCCTGGACTATTAGCTTTCCGTCCCGCATTATCAGTATATCTCCGGCAATATACTCCACATCTGATACAATGTGAGTGGAAAGAACTACAATCTTATTTTTTGAAATCGAACTGACAAGGTTACGGAACCGTACTCTCTCCTTAGGGTCCAGTCCTGCTGTGGGTTCATCCAGAACCAATATCTTAGGGTTGTTCAAAAGAGCCTGAGCAATTCCAAGACGTTGTTTCATACCTCCCGAAAAGGTTCCTATTTTCTTTCTTTTAACATGATCCAAACCTGTGAGATCCAGCAATTCTTCACTGCGCTCCCTGGCAAAGCGTTTATCCAAACCTTTCAGGGATGCCATATACAGAAGGAATTTTTCCGCTGTAAAATTAGGATAATATCCAAAATCCTGAGGTAGATATCCAAGAAGATTCCTGTACTCCTCCCCCATTTCCTGTATATTAAAGTTATCGCAGATAACCTCTCCTCTTGTAGGCCGCAGAATATCACAAAGTATCCGCATCAAAGTTGTCTTTCCTGCACCATTAGCCCCTAAAAGTCCGTATACTCCTTCAGTGAGCACTGCTGAAAAATCATCTACTGCTATTTTACTCCCATATACCTTAGTTAATCTGTCTAATCGTAACTCCATACCTTATTACTCTCCTTGTCACATATTTTCCAAAATCTCCTCACGGACAGCAGCATTAAATCCGCCGCTGCTATGGCAGCTAAAGCGGTCCACTCCATACGTACATCCAGATAGCTCCACATTACCTCATCAATACAATTTAATAAGACCCACATTACCGCAGACATTAGAATTCCTGCCCCCACAATAACAAAATCCGACGCCCTTCTGTCTGTCCTGCAAAGAATAGTAAAATATATAAAACACGATATAAAATACGGAAGAAGTATATAAAAAACAGCCTTTGAAAGGGTAATCCCCCTTCCTGTAGCCATTGCCAGGAGGCAGACAACAACTGCCATATCCACGCCGCCCATAATCTGAAGCTTCAAAAGCACAACCTGACGCAGGTCGTAACGGCAGGCCTTCTCCATCTCCCACATACCGCACATATATCCTCTCTGTATTTCCATACATCCTATACACCCCAGAAGCGGAACCGCAGCAACCGCCGCCGGCAGCATAGACTGGCTGTCCAGAACTGCAAAATAGCCCAGAAGCATCAGAATCGCCGCCTGTACGGCCCACACCCAGGGTGACAAGTACCCAGCCATGTTTTTCAGTCTTTCCCAATATGAAATATGGTAAAGTACCCGTATATCTTTCATCTGTCCTGTAACAAAACGGATACTTTTCTCTTTGCATTCTCTGTCTATCTCTGGTCCCCTACACTCCTTCAATAAAATTTTAATCTCACTATCTTTCATATCCAATCCCCTCCTTTTCCAGAATCTCTTTCAGCCTTCCCATCCCCCTCTTCAGCCTGGATTTTGCTGTAGGAAGAGGAATCCCAACGATTTTTGCAATCTCCCGCAGCTTGAATCCACAGTAATACCGGAGATAAACCACCTCCCTCTGCTCTTCCTTCAAAAGTTTCAGCGCTGCCCGTACCACCTGTGCGGTTTCCGCCTGACTGATCATATCTTTACCATGGGGAATGCTTAAAAGGCTGTCTGAATCCGGTATATCCTCTGGCCTGGTCCGGAAATAATCATTACATATATTTCTGGCAATAGAGAACAAATATCCCCGGAACTTCTTTCTCTCCCTATAAGAATAGATGTATCTGGTAAGCTTAAGAAAGGTTTCCTGCGCGCAGTCATAAGCCTGCTCCCCGTCCCCGGTCTTATAGCAGCAAAACCAATACACATCATCATAATATTTTCTGATGAGGCATTCCAACATAAGCTCCTCTCCCTGTTGTATCCTGATGATCATTTCCTCATCCGTAAGGCTCTCTGCCTGCACACATTCCCCTCCCTTCCTGATTCAACGGTATTTACTCCCATTCCCGGCAGGTCCCCCGGCGATCATATTACTGTCCCGGGAGAAGCTGCTTTTTTATCCTGTAAAACGTCTTACAATAACAATAACGGGAATAATCCAAAAAAAGATTCGCCGTAAATGTTTTAAAATCAGCTCCCTTCTAAATAAAATAACTAAAGCAACATAGCACATAAAAAGGAACTGATAACCGCATTTTCTATGCCTGTTATCAGTTCCCTATCTATTTCAATTTTGATTTAGTGTTTTTGAAACCAATATATCCCTATCTTCTTTATACACCGTCCAGATTCCCTGCCGATACTATCCGCTCCCAGAGATTGCAGGCGCAAAGCCTGTGGCTGTCATCCTCATCCCTTCTGCAATAAGGAAGTCTCTTCTCCTCCAGTTCAGGAATAGAATCCCATTTATCTGTGAGATAGCCCCGGATCCGCTTCTGTGCGCTTTCAAGCCTTGTGACAAGCCCCCCTATACGGATATCAAGAACTTCGTAGCCAAATGGTTTACATTCCAGAAACCACAGGCCTTCTCTCTGCTCCTTTAAAAGAATACATCTTTCCTGCAAATCCTTCAGCATCTCGCAGATCACAGAAAGCTCTTTCTTATTGCCTGCATGATAAGCCTGGTAAACCCGGATGCCAAGCTCTGCCTTTCTGGCCAGTATCCCCGCCAGATTATGGTAATACCGGAACAGACAGTCTGCTGCATATCTGCGGTATCCCGGCTGGTCCTGTTTCACCTGGGCAATCTTTTTGCCAAAAGATGCCTTATAGAGAGCTTCTGCCAGTTTCTTTTCCAGACTCTCGTAATACTGTGTAAGCCCAAGTCCCTCTATCTGCTTGTCAAACAATCCCAGGAGCACATCCTGATAAAGCAGGTACTTAGAAGGATTATCCGCTCCTTTATTGTCCTGAAGCGTGCCCGGTGTGTAGTCAAAAGCATCCAAAAGACGGTAATCTGCTGCCCGGAAGCCGCTGTACATAGCCAGCCAGCCCTCCAGCGCTTCATCCTCCACAGATGCCCCGTAACAAAGCTGTGCAAAATAAATAACCGGATAAATACCTGTCTGCATAGGAGTCTCCGCACCATTATCATACCAGAGAGTACACATAACCTGAGTGACTCCGTTCTTTTCTGCTGCCTTCATTCCCTGTTTCATGGTGGCTGCAGCCTTGGCATAGTTGGGGGCAATTCCGTTCCAGGTCCAGCCGCCGGTTGCAAAGCTTACTTCCTCTCCCAGCTTTTTATGGAAAGACAGACATCTGTCATAGGTTTCTTCATCATGATTGTAATAATCCCAGTACACAAGCCTGAGCCGTGAAGGAATCTCCACGCCTTCAGCCGGCTCCTGGTTCTCTTTGATTCCGTAGTATTCTCCGTCCGGGGACATGAGACGGATATACATATCACTCCAAATCATAGGTTTCAGCCCCAGTTCCATACACATACCATACACCTTGCCAAGATGTGCTTTCATAATCTCAAAAGGTTCCTGGTAACCGTGCTGCTTCAGGTATGTTCCTTTTCCCAGCTGGAAAGCCTCATCCATGCCAAGATGGATTCTTCGGCTGCGGAAACAGCCGCTTACTTCAGTGATCATCCTGAAAAGCAATTTTTCAACTTTTTCGTTTCCGGCCAGGAGTATATCACCCACATCACACATTTCCCTGTTCTCTTCCCAGCGCAGGAAAGTTCTAAGGTGGGCCAGTGTCTGAATACAGGGAATCAATTCCACTCCCATATCAGCCCCGTAATCGTCAGCCTCTTTCAGCTCTTCCTTGGTATATCTTCCCCTGAATGCCCCGAAATAAGGCTCTCCCTCAACTGTGTAGATATCTTCAATATAAAGAAGGATCTGACCGATTCCCATAGAAGCCATCATACGGATCTGGCTCTTGAGTTCTGACAGCTTCATCACGCCGTTCCTGGAACAGTCCAGCATTACAGCTGTCTCATTAAAAAGAGGCTCTTCCTCCTTTTGTGCCGCCTTTTCCCCTTCCTGAAGGAAACGGGACAAGGCCCTGTAATACTGCACCTGAGAATTCCCGCCTAAAATCAGGACCCCGTCCTGGTAACCCACAGTAACCTTCGGTCCTTTCTTCAGCATCACAGGCACTCCCCCGCTTTTTACGCTTTCCTGTCCCTGTTCCTTAAGAATCTCCTCAAACCCTCTGCGGTACTCCTCTTTTACATCATGTAAACAAAATTTCATCGCCTGTCCACCTTTGCCTGATATTTTCTTACTGTATACTTCACCGGACATTATGGCCGGGACTGCTCTATTCCCCTGTCAATCCTTCCACTCTTCAATAATTTCTGCCTCTTCCGGAGCATTTACCTCTTCCGGCTTCTCATCTGAAACCTCACCGGCAGCTTTCTCCTCCGGGACAATACTGCTGTCTTCCCTTTCCTCCTGATGCCAGCTGCCATCCATTATTTCATCCTCATTCTCATATCCTTCAGACACTTCACTGACAGGCTCTGACCCTTTATTCTCATCTTTCCAGGAGTCCTGCCATTCCTCGTGCTCCGGTCTGACTGCCTGTACCTGGTCTTTATGCTCCTGTGTCTCTTCGGGCTCTGTAATTTCTTTCATTCCCTTTCTCAGATAAATAAGGAATGCCACATCAGCCGCACCATTGCATAAGAATACCCAGCCTGCAAAGATCACAGTATTTCTAACCTGTGAGAATGGATTCACCATAATAGCAATGCCCATTACAACAAAAATCAAACTTCCAAAGAACAGTATCTTCCACTGCTCTTTTCCTCTTTTTTTCAGCTTCAGGCTTCCCTGAATACTCCAAATACTGTCCACCAGCACAAAGGCCCCCAATAAATATTGAAGCAGCTTCATAACCACCTGGGGCGTATAGAATAAAAACCCTCCGATAACAAGCACGATGACACCGGAAAACAAGTCCAGCATCGTAGCCTTCTCTTTCTCACGCACATAAATATAAATATGGTAGCAGCCTGCTCCTATGAGCACCAGCCCGAATATCACCTTACAGATAATACCTACCATCTTCTCCGGCATCAAAACAAGACACAGACCGAACAGAATATAAAAGGCAGACGATGCAGCCTGGCCTTTCAGAATTTTAGACAGCTTTTTCCCCATATTTAAAGTCTCCTTCCCTTTTCAGATAGTATACCGCTTTTCTCCTTTTTCGTCTATAAAAAATTGCTGTTTTCAGACTTTGTGCTTATCAGAAGAATGCATTGATAAATCCTATGAGCATTCCCAGGATACCACCCAGCCACACAAGAGAATTCAATTCTTTCTGGGAGATTTCCAGGATCAGATGTTCCAGCTCTTCCATATCAAAAACAGCGATTTTCTCTTCAATGATCGTTGGAATATCCAATACTGCAACCAGCTCTGCCGCCTTTTTCTCCATAAGCTCCTGATACATTTTCCACAGATAATCCTCAAGCTCCTTTTCGTGCTTCCGAAGACTGGCGCCCGCATCCTTCACAGGACTCTCCATCAGCCCCCGGTAGCTCTTCTCCAGATACTCAGAAACAAGACCGGGCATCTTCTCATCGATCCATGTATTGATAGTGTTCCCCAGAGACTCCCTTGACGCTTCCAGTGCAGGTTTGGCCACCATTTTAACCATAGGCCCTAAATTTTCCACCACATCGGTCATGACCATGTCGATGATCCTGTGTCCCATATCATCCGAAGAAAGCTTATGGGCCGCATAATCAGGAAAGGTTGCAAGGGCTTTCTCCTTCACTCCCTCTGCCACAGCAAGAAAATGTTTCCGATCTAAATACTGCTCCACATTATCAGGAGATTCCTCCAGTTTCTGTATATAATTTCCCGCCTTTTCCCTGAATGCAGTCTCCATATTCTGAGAACATAAGGCATTCTTCAGCGTATCGCTGTCCAACAGGCTTCTCCCGATCACCTGTCCCACCGCCTGGGCAATACGCTTCCTCTCTTTAGGTATCAGCCCCGGGGTAAACGGAACCCTGAATTTCCCTATAAAGACAGGTTTAAATGGCCGGAATAACATCTTGATAGCCAGCCCGTTTGTCAAAAGTCCAATCAATGCCCCCACAAGTGGCGCCATAATCCATTTCATTTTCTCTTTTGTCCTTTCTGCAATTCTGCATGAATATAGTATTTTTTTATTTTACAGGGACTCCTTTCCGTATACCGGATTCTTCCTTTATCCATCCTCCCCTATATGTGCCTGAGCCCCAAAAATCCGGCCGCAGACTGCCATACACCCCTGTTGCACGCATAGATTTCAGGAAACTCTTCAGCCGGAAGGGGACAGTCTGCCTTCCCCGTCTCCACCGTAACTGCCGGAATACCGCAGCCCAACACAAAATAATCACTGCATCCCGCCTGGTCTGTGTGATCTGCCACAGTGGAATGCAGTTCATAACCGGTTTCTCGGCCCAGCATCCCCGCCAGCAACTTATCTGCTTCATACACCCAGTCTTTGCTTCCATAGTCCCAATAAATCAGATTTCCGGAAGAATGATAGGCAATACAGCATCCGATAGGATATTCTCTGCCCACCTTCAGTACAGCCCTCGTCTCAGCCTCCTCCTCCGGGGCATATCCTTTAAATCCTTCCCCGCAAGGCGCTTCCGGCCCTTCGTACTCCTCCCATCCTACCCCAAAATTCCTGTTAATGTCAACTCCTCTGGCATTGGACTTCCATTTTTCGAAAAATATTTTTTCCGGAACTCTTATGCCCTTCTCTCCTGCCTGCTGAAACCAGCCCTCCAGCCGTTCTCTCACCTCCTGAGTCTGAATTCCCGAAAGCCCTTCCTGGCTGAGTGTACAGCCATCGGGATTCACCATGGGGATCACGTGGAAACAAATATCATCCCGCCTTTGATCTTCCCATTCTTCCGAAAAATAATCCTCCATCTGCCGGAGCACCAACGCTGTGTTCAGGTACTCCCTCCCATGGATACCCGCATGTATCAAAACATGCCGGGGCGCACTTTCCTCCCCCAATATGGCTTCCACAATAGGACGCCCGTCAGCGCTTATCTCCAAGACTCTTTTTCTCATCCATCTTCCTGATGATTTCTCCAGAACGTCCAGTCTTCTCATCATCTGCTCGTAGGAATACCGGAATTTTGTCAAATACATCCTCCCTTTCTCACAACCTGCCGAAAGTCCACGTACCCTCCTGTCCAAGTCTGACATCACTCCATGCCTGACAGCACAAAAGGCACTGCCGGCTTTTCGGCAATGCCTTCTATTATATGCGTCTTCATCACTGCATATGTGGCTGGACGGGCTGATCCATATTTCGATCCGCCGGCTCTTTCAGAAAATCCACCAGTTTTTCTCCTGGCATAGGTTTTGCAAAATAGAACCCCTGGATCTTGTCCATACCCATTTTTGCAGCCATGTCTGCCTGCTGTTCAGTCTCTATCCCTTCTGCGATCACCTGGCAGCCGATATCATGGAAAACATCCGTCACGGTCCTCACAATCCTGAAGTTCTGTTCGTTTGCTTCCAGACTATCCATAAGGCTCTTATCCAGCTTGATACACTCATAGGGAAGCTGCAGGGCACTGGTGAAATTGGAATATCCGATACCAAAATCATCCAGGTAGAAAAACACCCCTTTATCGGCAAGCTTCTTCATCATTTCTTTCACATAAGCCCCATCAGAAAGGGTTACCCGCTCAGTCATCTCCAGCCGGATTTTTTCCCTTGAAATCCCATATTTGTCTAAGAGATCCTCCACCTTCTGAGGAAAGTTTTCATCCAGAAGCTGGGGCATTGACATATTGACAGAAATGGAATGAAGGGGAAGTTCAGGATTCTCCTTCCAAAAACGGCATACCTTATCCAGAACGATCCAGTTGATATCCTCCACCAACCCGATATCCTCTGCAAGAGGAATAAATTCTCCCGGCGAAATCATTCCGTATTTACGGTCCCACAGCCGCACCAATGCTTCCGCAGAACTGAACCCGCAAGTCCCTAAATCATATACCGGCTGAAACCAAACTGTAAAACGCCCTTCCTCCACCGCATTTCTCACCAGGTGGATAAGCTCATTGCGGTAGCGCACCCTGTACTCCGTCTCTTCGTTGAAATCTATACTTTTTATTTTCTCGGTCTTCATGTACCAGAGCATATATTCCAGAAATTCCGTGACCTCAGCAGGCTGCCATGGCTCATTTCTGTGAATGAGATTGCCCCATCGGAAAGAAACATGGGCGGAAAAGTTTCCTATCTGCCATAGCCCCTCCATCCTGTCTCTTATCTGTTTCACATTCTTATCTGCCTGCTCCTCTGTCCAGTAAGGGCAGAAAACAGCAAAGGTCACATTTCCGAACCTGAATGCGTTCACCTCATTGTCCAGATTATCCAGCGAAGCCCCCACAGAATACAGCAGCTCATCTCCGCATTTAGAACCGTATTTCTTATTCACGGCATCCATATTTCTCAGGGAAACAAGAACAATCTGAAACTGCTGTCCGCTGTTCAGCCGAAGGGAAAGCTCATCCAGAAACCGCTTTCTGTTCCCAAGCCCAGTAAGCGTGTCAAACCCTACCCGTTGGCTCTGAAAATGAATAAAAAATATCATATCAGCATATGCCATCAAAGTGCCGTTAAGCATAATATTAGGAAACATCATTTGGATCACTGCTAGAAAAAAGGTAACTCCCACTGTCATTTTCAGAGCACGTGAAACCATATTTCCAACACTGGAACGATTTTTATGATAACAAAGGAGAATAAAAAACCCCTCCGCCAACATTACATAATACCCTGCGTGATTTAATATTCCTCTGTGATAATGCCCCTGCTGATCAAACCAAAACAGCCATTTTGTATAAAAGTTTGTAACAAGTATGATCAAAAAAATCCCTGTTAGGATCATGACCACATTCTTAGCTCTGTCCATACAGTGTTTGTCGTAAACATGCTCCAGTATTTTTCCAAACAGGAACAGTGCCATTACTGAACAGGTCAGCACGCTGAGCAGAAAATAGCTGCTGTTGAGAAGCATGTTAAGCCAATGGGGCACCTCTTCCACATCCATAAGAACAACACAGATAATGTCCACCAGAATGGATAAGGCAGGAAGCGCAAGGCACCACCGATAAAGGGAAAACCACGATGCCGGAATACTCTTTTTCTCATAGAAAAACATGGTCAGAATGACAATAATCACCAGGGCCAGATATTCTGTAATTAACTCCATTGTTGTCACGCTATACCTTTCGATTTATTACATTAACACGATGTCACGGTCAAAAAGATGCCAGGGCAGGTACTTCCCTTCCCGGACTTAATTGAATCTTAAGTATGCGAGTATGTGTTGTTTGACCTTTTGACCCTGGCATCATCTTATTTTATTATGCAATATAATCCGGCAGATTGCAAATTTTTTTCTATATTTTTCCATTTTCCAGGACTGTTTTAGTCATGGACAGCCATGCGGTTAATCTGAGTTGCTATATAACCGGCACCATATCCATTGTCAATATTGACGACAGCAATCCCGTTTGCACAGGAATTGATCATTGTGAGAAGTGCAGAAAGTCCGTTCATACTTGCTCCATATCCCACTGAAGTAGGAACGGCAATTACAGGCTTATCCACAAGCCCGCCAAGAACACTGGCAAGTGCCCCTTCCATTCCGGCCACTGCCACCACACAGTTTGCACTCTGAATGGTGTCAAGTCTGTGGAAAAGCCTGTGGATACCACTCACACCGACATCATAAATCCGCTCCACATGGGAACCAAAATACTCCGCTGTCTGTGCTGCTTCCTCCGCGACAGAAATATCCGCTGTTCCTGCCGTACAGACAGCAATTTTTCCTTTAAGCTCTTTCCCCTCTTTTTCAATCTTAATGATATGGGAAAGTTCGTCATAAACAACCTGAGGATATTTCTCGCGTATCAGCTCATACTGATGCTGACTGGCTCTGGTGCCGAACACCTCCCCGTTTTCCTCATACAGTCTCTGAAAAATATCCAGAAGATGACTGTCCGCCTTTCTGCTGCAATAAATCACCTCCGGAAAACCGGAACGCACCTCCCGGTGGGAATCGAGCTTGGCATACCCCATCTCTTCAAAAGGCTCTTTCCGAAAAAAACTCTCCGCCTCCTCCAGACTGATCTCATCCCTCTTTAATTTCATAAGAACATCTCTTGTTTCCATACACACCTCATCCTTTACATTATCATCACAGATCAACCCAATCCGCCTCCCTATATTAGAGCATGTTTGAAAATTCATTCCAACAAGTTCTAAACAGGGAAATTTTCATAATCATACTCCCTGAAGTGCACTCCAAGTCAAGAAAATTATACACCATTATAAAGAATGAGTCCATTATCTATTTCACGCCATATCACGTCCCGCCTTGAACCGCCAGCTTTTGGGGAAGGCTGCGGCTGGGGCGGGCTGTGAGTGAAAAGGCGAAGGTGCTTAGAGTAAGCATTTGGAATCACTTAGCGGGTGAGGCAGACTGCGCCGAGGTGCTTTTGTGCTACAGGCACAAAAGCAAGGAAGCCCTGTCTGAGGAAAATTTTCATCAGAAAATTTTCCGAGTTGGCGACCGATCCGACAAAACAGTCTGACTCAGCCGCTTAGTGATTCCATGCGAAACGAACGCACCGCCGCCATTTCACACACAGCCTGCCCCAGCCGCAGCCTTCCCCAAAAGCGTCCCCTTCTCATCACTCCAAATGCAACGCCCCACACTGCCGTATATTCATCGGATAAACATTATCCTCTCCCACATACTGTGAAATATATCCCACATACTCTTCTGTGCGTCCCTTTGGAACAACAGCCATAATAACACCGGCAAACCCTCCGCCGTGAACTCTGCAGCATCCATCCTGGATGGTTTCAAGGAATATTTCTGTGAGCGCCAAAGTTAAAGACACCTTCTGGTCTTTACAGTCAGATACTGCGTAACAATTCTGCAGCCATTTCCATGAGGAATTTCCCGATGCTTCCAATATGTGCAAAAGTTCTTTTTTATCACCTTTGTCTATAGCATCCATGGCCTGTTCCACCCTCTTGTTCTCCTGGAAAAAGTGAAGTGCACGCAGAACAGACCTGTCATTGTCCATCTCCTTGATATGGGGCATAAACTCTTTCAGACTCCGTTCCCCAAGAATGTCTGCCCCCATCACAGCCGCCGCTTCTTTCATTTCCATGGGAATGGATGAATATTCCTCGCTTAAATCCGCATGACCCTTCCCTGTGTTCACAATCACAAGGTCATATCCCATCTGTCCGAATGAGAAGTCTACCTTACTGTAAAGTTCTTCCCTTGGCCTGGAAAAATCCAAAAGGATCGTACCGCCTACGGCACAGGCCATCTGGTCCATAAGGCCGGACGCTTTCTCCCAATATACATTCTCTGCATACTGCCCAATACGGGCATAATCAATCTCTTCCATCTTTCCCTGATTGAAAAAATAATTGATGATACAGCAGATCAGCATCTCAAAAGAAGCAGAAGAACTCACCCCTGCTGCACCGATGACATTCGTTGATACATAAGCAGAAAAACCGCCTGTTTGGAAACCGAATTTCTCTGCCGCCTCCATCATACCTGCCACAAGAGATACAGTCCCCTGGCATTTTGGCGCTTTGCTGATTTCCTTCAAATCCACAATGATCTCATTTTTGTATCCTTCACTCACTATATGTATCACTGAGGTATTGTTTGGATATGCTGCGCCTACAGTATCCATGTCAATGCTGGCAGCCAATATTTTCCCGCCGTTATGGTCTGTATGGTTTCCTATGATTTCAGTCCGTCCCGGTGCGGAGAAAAATTCTATCTCTTCCGTACCAAAATGTTCCTTAAAGCAGTCTCCCAGCTTCCGGAATCTTTCAATGCTCTTCTTTTCTTCTCCGTAAATGTTTTTGAGAGTGTCAACGCTTGGTAAATGCATGGGGAAATCCTCCTTATATTTATACACAAATTGTCTTTCTGACGCTGCTGTAAAACGGCTGAAGCATTTCGTGAAAACAGCATCTTTAAGAACACAACAACTTTACGCTAACGATTATAGCAAAAGAAAATATATTTACCTTAATCATCCTGCGCAAAACCCGTATTATATTGCGCACTATAAATTTTCTGTGGTATAATTTTGGCATATTATAAGTATTATTTTGATTTTCAGACGGTCAAAAGTCTGTTCAGGCCCCCGGCAGATCCACTGTTACTGACTGATAACAAGAAGGAGACTTTCTATGCAGATAATCACTGACAATTCGCAAAAAGAATTAAAAGAACATGGGAATTACCAGTTTCCCCTTCTCGTAAGCGAGGAAAGGCTTTCCAAATATGAATCCGGCTCCTTTTTGTGGCACTGGCATCCTGAAATTGAGCTTACCTTGATCACCTCAGGAGAAATGATCTATAAAATAAATAACACGTCCCACCATCTCCGCACAGGGGACGCACTGTTCGGCAATGCCAATGCCTTACATTCAGGCTGCCGTTTTCAGGACAAGGACTGCTGCTACACCTCTGTAACCTTTGACCCCAGGCTTATCTATGGATATGAAAACAGCCTTATCTGCAGCAAATATGTAGAACCGGTCCTTCAGAACTTTTCCCTCTCTTCTGTGCATTTTGACAAAACCTGTGAATGGCACAAGGAATCCATATCTCTCATAGAGGAAATGATCAGGCTGCGGCGGACAGGTAAACAAGGCTGCGAGCTTGACCTTGTAGTAAATCTTCAGAAGTTTTGGAAGCTTCTGTATCTTCACTGTGCGCCTTTAGTCCCTGTTACCTTAAATGATAAAGCCAACTATGACCGGATCCGGGCCATTCTTCAATATATTGAAAAAAACTACAAGTACAGGATCACGCTTACAGATATTGCTGAGGAAATCCACCTGTGTAAAAGCGAGTGCTCCAGGCTTTTCAAAAGGTATATGAAAGTATCTCTTTTTGAATATATTCTGGAATACAGAATCCAGAAAAGCCTGCCCTATCTCACCGACGGAAGCTATACGATCACTGAAGCTGCCGGAAAGGCTGGTTTCAATGACCCAAACTATTTCACTAAGGTTTTCATCAAAATTAAAGGCTGCTCCCCCTCACAATATAAAAAAACACTCCGGCAATAAAGGAAATATCCGGCATCCTCACTTACTGCCCCGGATACCGTGCAGTGGAAATATACAGCATTGACAAACCTCTTGCTGTTCACTCCGTGACCAGTAACACGCTTCGCGATGTACAGAAATTATGCATACTGCATAATTTCGCACGTTGTATGTCTCGGGATTTTCATGCATATATGCATGAAAACACCTCGCGGGATATTACCAGTGAACAGTAGCACAAACCTGCACATAAAATTTTCAAATTCATGGACAAAGGTCGACATTTTCAACAAAAGGTGATAAACTTAGTTTAAATTCCTGATGATGCCAGGGTCAAAAGGGCACAAGTGCTGTCCTCACTGGCCCCCCCTGCATCCCATTTGTGCCTGTCCATCAGATATGTAAATAAGTACTATGAGGAGGTACTGTAAATGAAAAAAAGGATCATGCTTCTCACCGCCATCTGCTTCCTGGCCTCAGGATTTACTCTGTCAGGCTGTAAGGAAAATTCATTAGAAGCCTCCTCAGGCAAAGCTGACACCGCTTTTGCCTCCCCTCTTTATGACTGGGATACAGCTCCCCGGGATACGCTCACTGTGTGGGGGACGTATCCTGACCTGGAACGCAGTTATATCGTTAAGGCTTTTGACCGTTACCGGGAATTGACAGGCAATGAACTGGAAATTGTGCAGCTGCCCAAAGAGGAACTTGAACAGAGCCTAAAAGATGCCCAATCAGGAAAAATCAAGGAATACGATATTTTGCTGAGCTACGGCGGTACTAATATAGACATCTTTCACCCTGACGAAAATTTCTATGATTTTACTGATGCAGTCTGGGTGGATGATCTGACTGATACCTCTATCAACCAAACTGTATACAACGGAAAAATAATCGGCCTGCCCCATTGGGAGGCTTCTATTTCAGGGACTTTATATAACAAGGAAATATTCAGAGCCAATAACCTGGATATTCCGGTGACTCAGCAGGATTTTATAAATGTGTGCGACACACTTCTGGCTAACGGAATTATACCCATGTATCTTCCCGGCAAGGACATAACCATGCTTCTCTATCAATTTCCGTTAGATTCTGTAGTGGAAAATACAGATATTCTGGACAGGCTGAACAGCCAAACCCTGGGCTATGCTGACCTGCCCGAAATGAAAACCATAGTTACATGGTATAAAGATATGTCAGAAAAAGGCTGTTTCGGAAATACATGGGAAACAGACGGCTGGGATAGTATGGACGATGCCATGAAGAGCGGAAAATATGCAATGATGCTCTGCTGGGATACATGGCTGTATACGGATTTTACGGGAAATCCCGAAGATTTCGGACTTATGCCCGCATTTATGGGCGTACCTGAGGAAGGAACCTTCGAAGGACCCAACCTTGGACTTTTTATTGTAAATAAAAACAGCGCCCGGCTTGACACTGCCTTAAACTTTATTACCTTCCTCTCAGATCCCTATAATTATAACGCAGCTTTTGAGGGGATTTATACCGCACCCGTATTTAAAAACCAGGTGGCAAGTATATCCACTCCCCAGTACCTGGAAGCGGAACATCTCATTGACACTCATTACCATGACTCTGCTGCATGGCTTAGAATCAAAGGCTTTTCCCAATTGGATGCCTCCTGTATTCTGGAATATATGAACCCGGAAAGCACCATGACTGCAAAAGACTGCCTGTTAAAAATGGATGAACTGCGTAATGCACGGCTGACAAAATAAAAGGAAGGTAAGACCCTTTACCGTTTGAACAAAAGATAACAATATTGAGGGGGACTTCGGCCCAATGAAAAAAGCACAAAAATTTTTCACGGAAAATCGCCTGCTGCTTTTAACAATAGCAGGGTTGATAGCCATTATTACAGTGTTTTCTTTTATTACCATATCCTACATACAAAGGTTTGACAAAACGCTGCTGGAGGAGAACAGGTCACATCTTGCCGAAATTGCCGACCATATTGCCTCTTACACGAAAGAGGTTATGGAAAACACCCAGGATTCTCTGCAGACTGCCGCCTCGGCGATCACTGCAATGCCTGAGGATATGCGCATCCCATACCTGAAGGAAACAGCAGACAGACACGGTTTCGCTTTCGCCGGATATGCAGGCCGGGATGGTTTTCTGCACAGCACAGAGCCTTCTCTGGATAGTGATATCTCCGGTGAGAAATACTTTCAGGCTGCTGTCCGGGGCGATCAATGCATGAGTGATGTAGTGAGATATTTGTTCCCTAACCAGGCTGTATCCGGCATTTTGCTCACTGTACCTCTAAAAGACAGGCAAGGCCAAAATCAAGGCGTTGTCGCTGCCCTCCTGGACATCTCACAGCTCCAGGGTGCTCTTGGTACTGAAAGCTTTGGGGGTGAAGGATATTCCTATATCATTGACCGGGAAGGAAACCTGATCCTGCACAATAAGAGTATGGATTATCAGAATTTTTATAAAATCCTGCGCAACGTAGAAATAGAAGACAACATAAGTCCCGCACAAATCCGCGGTCACATAGATTCGGGACAAGAAGGAATGATACGTTACAATCAGCTGGGAGTGGACAAATATGCCTACTACTGTCCTCTCGGCCTTAACTCCTGGACCATTGTAAATATTGTTTCCAGGGATATCATCACTGCTAAGACAAGCGTGCTCACAAAGGAACTGGTGACGATCAGTATCGTTATGCTTATAGTATTTGCCGCACTCTTAGCCACAGCCGGCATTTTCTGGATTTTATCCCAGACACAGCGCCAGGCAGCAAAAGCAAAAACCTTCTTTCTGGCAAATATAAGCCACGAAATCCGCACCCCCATGAATGCTATTGTAGGTATGAGTGAACTCCTCCTGCGCAGCGGCTTGAAGGAAAAACAGAAGGAATATGTCCAAAGTATCCTGAATTCGGGGCGGGGACTGCTCACGATCATAAACGATATCCTGGATATTTCAAAAATAGAATCCGGAAAATTTTCCATACATGAGGAGGAATACCAGACTGAATCTTTACTGTATGACCTCACCGTCATGGCTTCCATACGCATAGGCGATAAACCTGTACGTTTTTTGATCGATATTGATGACACAGTGCCTGCTTGTCTCATAGGGGACATGACGCGTGTGAAACAGATCCTTATCAATCTTATCGGCAATTCTGTTAAGTTTACACAGAAAGGCTATATTCTTCTCACCGTAAGATGCGAAAGAAAAGAAGGACAGATCCTTCTCGTAATGAGTGTGACGGATACCGGCATGGGAATAAAGAAACAGGATTTAGAAAAGCTGTTCATCAGCTTTAACCAATTAGACGGACAGTATAAGTACAATAAAGAGGGAACCGGCCTTGGTCTGGCAATCTCAAAATCCTTAAGTAAAATGATGGGCGGCGATATCACAGTAAAAAGTGAATATCAAAAAGGCTCTGTCTTCACGGTTTCTGTATTGCAGAAACCAGGCCGCGATGGATTGCTCATAGAAACCGTAAAAGCAGCCGGACAAAAAATCCTTATTTATGAACAGTCTGAGCTGATGCAGGATTATTACCGTTCCTGCCTGGACCGGATGCACATCCCTTGTAAGCTCTGTACAGACTACCATGAATTTGAAACACTGCTCTGCAGCGGAAATTTTTCCATGGCAATGGCAGACAGAACCGTTACGCACCATCTTTTAAACAGCACGGTACCCAGGCAGGTGAAAATTGTAACAATCCTTACACTCCAGGAACATGCATTAATGTCCGGCGACCCCCAGGAGCTTACAGTATACGTTCCGTTATTCGGAATACAGCTTGCAGCTATTCTTCAGAAATCAGAAAATTCCGGCAGCAAACTAAAAAAACACGGAATAACTATTGATGAAATCCATCCTCTGCCGTATGTAAAGATTCTTATTGTAGACGACAATGAGCTCAACCTGCAGATTGCTGAAGGGCTTATGAGCCCATATAACATGACCATTGACTGTGCAGGATCAGGCGCGGAAGCGGTGAGGGCCATTTCCCGGACTGATTACGACCTTGTATTCCTTGACCATATGATGCCTGAGATGGACGGAGTTGAAACATTAAAACGCATACGTGCTCTGGGTGATAAAAAATACAAACACCTGCCTGTTGTAGCACTGACTGCTAACGCTACCACCAGCGCCCAGTCTATGTTCCTCATGGAAGGCTTCGATGACTTTCTGCCCAAGCCTGTAGGACTTAAGTCTTTAAACGAGATACTTATGAAATGGCTCTTAAGAGTAAATGAAGAACGCGCTTCTCTTAGCTAAGAGAAGCGCGCATTTCCAGTACGAAATTTATGTAGTCTTCACGTCCCGTCTGTTCCACACATAAATCACGGCAAACAGCACGGCAACTGCCAGAACCACTGCCAGAGGACTTTTGGTAAATCCGGCGAACACATAGGCCATAAGAGCTATCACTCCGTTTACACAAGCATAGGGAAGCTGAGTCTTTACATGGTCAACCAAGTCACATTCTGCGCCTGTGGAGGAAAGGATCGTCGTGTCAGAGATGGGCGAACAATGGTCCCCAAATAATCCTCCGGACAATACAGCCCCAACGCCGATTGCATAAGGGATGGAAAATGCGTGAGCCATAGGAATTGCCAAAGGCATCATAATGGCAAAGGTTCCCCAAGAGCTTCCTGTGGAAAAAGAAACGAAAGCACCGAAAAGAAAAAGTGCTGCCGGCACAAGCCCAGGTGCAAACTGAATACTCTTCATGGCGTTTACAATAAAATCAGCCGTTCCCAGCGCACTTATCATACTCCCCAATGACCAGGCCAGCACCAGTGTGACGGCCACATCAGTCATGCCCTTCATCCCGTCCACATATACCTTGAAGGTGTCCTTAAAGGTCTGCACCTTATACACACGGATCAGCAGCATCAGCACCACAGCCCCGAAAAAATATCCCATAGTAAGGGCCACACGGAATTCATTCCCGTCAACTTTCTTAAAGGGGAAGCCCAGGGGAGCCAAAGTGATAAACAAGGTGGCAAATACCACTACAATAGGAAGTATGACCATCAACGGCTTTGCATTCTTCTTGGAATATCCTTCCGTCTTATCCTTCCCCTCATCCTCTGCTGAATCCTCAAAGGAATAATTCACGGCAGCAGCCTTTATCTCAGCCTTTTTCATCTGGGAAAAATCCTTCTTTGTGACAGCGATCATAGGAATCATTATAATTGCCAGGATTGCATAAATCTGGAAGGGAATAGCCTGGACAAAAGTAGTATAATCTGACTGATTTATCTTCAGGTTTTCAAACTCTGCCTGGATCAGTCCCATAATATACACGCCCCAGCCGATGAAGGGGATAAGGATTGCCACTGGTGAGGAAGTAGAATCAAGAATCCAGGCCAGCTTTTCCCTGGAAATCTTCAGCTTGTCAAACAAGGGGCGGAACACAGGCCCTACAAGTAAGGGAGTTCCCAGGTCAGAGAAGAAAATCACAATACCTCCCGCCCAGGCACACAGCTGCGCCTTCAGCTTGGTATTTACAAAACGGTACACACTTTTGCCGAACGCCTGGGCACCGCCGGATTTTTCCATCAGCTTGATAAAACCTCCGATAAATACTACCAGCACGATCACTCCTGCATTGTAGGAATCGGTCAGCTGTACAAAGAAATAATCACCGATAATGGACTTCACAGCCAAGAAAGGATTTCCTGCACAGAAGATCAGTGTCCCCGCAAGACCTCCGCAAAACAGGGACAAAATTACATTTTTGCTTTTGATCGCCAGCACAACCGCTATAACGGGCGGCAACAGGCTCAACAGGCCATAATTCATTAGTATAGTCTCCTTTTTCTCTTCATTCTTATGACAGACGGCAAACGTAAGGCCGGGACAGCACCTGCCCCGGCAGCCTTTCATCACCACGTCACTCTTACTATAATAATACGGATAAACACCCTTCCCGTCAACTTTAATTTCAGAAGAAATACACCAGCAGTCCGTTACATTTACGCTTGCAGTTCTTTTTGATTCTTTCTTAACAGCTTGCTCATCATTTTCCCCATTTTATTTGGAAAGAGATAGCACAATCTGGTTTGCAAATGCTGACTGACAGAATGACAAATGTAGTAGCTTTTTTTATTTATTCTTCTCGCAAGACCACGTCCCACAGTTTGAGGGTCTGCTAAAAAATCCTGGGGAACAGGCAGAGGGGAGGCAGACCTTGTTCTTGTAAGAGGCGGGTGGAATATCTGGAAACTGATCCCTTTATCTGCATATTCGAGATTCAGACATTTGGCCAATGTTTCTATGGCTCCTTTCGACGAGGCATAGGGACTGATATTGTGAAACCCCATGACTCCCACGCCAGAGCTAGTAAAAATCACTTTTCCTTTTCCCCTTTTTTCCATATATGGAATTACGCATTTAGCAAGGCGTAACGCTCCAAAATAATTTACGTTGAAAACATCTTCATAAACACTGTAGTCTGTCTCTGCTGCAGATTGAAACGTGCAGCGGCAGGCATTATGTACAGCTATATCAATGCTGCCGTATGCAGCCACACTCTTTTTCACCCCATCCTGTACTCCGTCTGTATCTCTTACATCACATTTAATAGGTAAAATCTGATCGGGATATTGCTCTTTCAGTTTCAGCAATTCCCCTGTTTCCACGTCAAGGACAGTCACATTGTTTCCCATCCCCAACAACTCTGCAAGCAGATAATAACCAATCCCCTCATTTGCGCCAGTAATTAAAATATTCATGTCATTTCTCCTCATTTTTATACATGCATACAAAATTTTTTGTAGCAGCTATCACAGCCTCTTTGAACAATTTCTTATCTGTTTCTGTATAATCGTGCCCCAGATAAAGATTAAAGAACATGAAAATAGGAGCATAATATTCTAATGTGATATATTGCGCATCAAACATTTTCAAATATCCAATATCCTGCAGCCTTTTAATAACTATCATTTGAAATTCAATCGGCTTTTTAATACACCAATAAATATATTCTTTTCTGAGGCGCTGGTTGTGACTGCGTTCATGATTCATTACCATAATAAATCTGCTGATAAAATCATTCAAAAAATATCTTTCAACATATTGCTCCGTTATTGCACAAAAACTCTCATCATCAATGGTTGTAATGCTCTCTATGATGCCGTCCAATAACGACATCATCTGTTCTGATATAGTAATAAATTTGTCAATAAGAGAATCAAGAATTGCCTGCTTATTTTTGTAATGGAAATAGAGGGAGCTGTCTTTGATTCCAATTTTCCCAGCAATATCTCTTACCGATGCGGAATCAAAACCTTTTTGTGAAAATAACTCCAATGCGGCTTCCTGTATCAATTCCTTTGTATCCATTTAAAAATCCCCTTTCCTTATCTAGCAGTTGCTAGATTTCATTATACCTAGCGATTGCTAGATTGTCAAGTAAATCAATTCTGCCTTAACTCCCTCCATCCTGACGTTTAAGCCTGGAAAATCACCTCTAAATCATTTTCTACATTTGCCGAAAAATATCCTTGACAAATTAATAAGACAGTTGTAGAATATCATTATAGACAATTGTCTTAAAGGAGTTGATAATATGAAACAGATGAAAAAATTACCGGACGCGGAATTTGATATTATGAAAGTGGTATGGGCCTGTGAGCCGCCGGTTACAACAAACATCATTATGGAACATCTTGGAAATGAAAAAAGCTGGAAAGCACAAACCGTTATTTCCCTAATGCTCCGGCTGGTGGAACGAGGATTTTTAAGTACAGATAAGAGAGGCAAGGAACGGATATATTATCCCCTCATAAGCAAGGACGAATATCTGAAGTTTGAAACAAACAACTTTATGAAGCAGTTCCATAACAATTCTTTCCTCAATCTTGTAAATACGCTGTACGCGGACAAAGCATTGACGGATAAGGATATTGACGAGTTGGCCCAATGGGTAAAAGAACGGAGGGATTAGTGTGCAAAACTTTATCATCAGATTGTTGATATGTTCCCTTACCATGTCGGCACTTGCACTCCTTTATATGGCAGTTACACCGCTTTTGGCAAAGCGTTACTCTGTAATCGGAGGTTATTACGCATGGCTTGTGATTGTGCTTGGGCTGATCATTCCTTTCCGTCCACATTTTACAAACGCCTTTGTGAAAGTCAATATCCCGGGCAATACACCTTTGCCCATTACCCGGTCAGGAAGCGTGACATCTCCTGCCCCAGTCCACATTGATCAAGCACTCCCTTCAGCCATGCCGGACATATCCGTGTGGCAGGCTGCAATGGCAGTATGGCTGGCAGGAATGATCATATTTCTTGCTTATCATATAATGAAACATTACCGCTTTTTAAAACTGACGGCACGCTGGAGCGAAAACATCACTGACCAAGAGACTTTGACACTGTTCCAAAATTTAAAAGCCGAAATGGGTGTACCCCAGAACATAGGCCTGCAGTTTTGTGACAGTATCGGAAGCCCCATGATGACTGGCTTTGTAAATTCCCGTATATTGCTGCCCGCAGCAGAATTTGCAAAAGATGAACTCTATTTCATCCTAAAGCACGAGCTTGTTCATTACAAACAGAAAGATCTCTGGTATAAAGGTTTGGTTTTGCTGGCAACCGCCGTCCATTGGTTCAATCCTGTTGTTTACTTGATGTCAAAGGCCATTAACATTCAATGTGAATTATCCTGCGACGAGAAGGTTGTACGCGGTACAAACACAGCCGCACGTCAATTCTACAGTGAAACAATTATTGGTGTAGTCAGATACCAGTCAAAACTTAAAACTGCTTTATCAACAAACTTTTATGGAGGTATAAAAGGTATGAAAAAAAGAATATTTTCAATTATGGATATGAATAGAAAAAAAGCCGGAATCGGAGTCCTTTGCAGTGTACTGTTTCTCACGTTGGGAACGGGGGTTGTTTTTGCAGCAAATGAGGAAATAGAAAATATATCAGAAACCAGCGCCAGCAATACGGAAGTTACACCATGGATTTCTGCTTCATTCCTTCCTGACCCCGGGATTTATTCCGCATATTCCTCATTTGGGATCACGATTTCAGATGACGGCACACAACTGCTTTACCAAGGACAGCCGGTCCGGTTATTCGTGGATGAAAAAGCAGCCACCAATACATTCTATATCAATAGTTCCGGAGATGTGAACTTGTCGGCAGTCAGAAATGATGCCGGTGAAATTACAGGAATAGAAAGTATCACTGAACAAAAAGCACAGGAATACTATAACACGTTTTTCGCAGAAGAACTGAACTCTGCTGATACCCAAAACAGTTTTTCCGTTCAAAACAGCAGTAGTGTCCAAGAAAATGTATCTGTCCAGAATAGTGAAAATGTACAGGACAATGCATTTGTACAGAATTCTGACCCTGTCCAAGACAGTGTATTTGAAGAGAATTCTGACCCTGTCCAAGACAGTGTATTTGAAGAGAATTCTGACAATGTTAAGGACACTGTCCAGGTTGGAGAAAACAAATATGACCAATACAAGTCTTTTGGCATCACTTATTCCCCAGCGGATGAGGTTCTGAGCTTTGGCGGGCAGAGAGTGAAATTATTTGTTGACCAGGATGCAGACGGATGGATGGAAACTTTGTGGACAGATGATGCCGGAACTGTAAACCTGGAGGTGACCAGAAATGGTTCCAACCAGATAACAGGGATTAAAAGTATATCAGACGAAAAAGCCCAGAAATATCTCTCCCCCACAGTGAAATACGAGTAGAATGTTTCAGCCCCAATAGAAGAAACTTCCTCAGAAAAAACAATTTTGGAATTATCGTAAACGGACTATTCCGTCAACTGCAGCATCGGGCCATTCGGCCCGATGTTTTTGAAAATTCATTCCCCCTGATCACGTTCTGCCTGACTCCGGATATGGATTTCACAAAATGGATCATACAGTATCCCCTAACTGACTGTACACATTGACCGCATCAGTGATATGAAACTGCTCTGTCTCATGAGAGCCTTCTGCCTTAGCTGTCACCAGAATATATTCTCTGCCGTTTACATCAGCCGCACTGGCCAAGCACAGCCCGGCCTCCTGGGTATAACCGGTTTTCCCTCCGATGATCTCTCCTCCCGGAACCTGTGCACTCTGCATATATTGAAACATGGTACTATGGAAAGTAAATCCATCCGGATGCTGGCTGGTAGGAGGAATACTGTACCTGCTGCTGGTAAAAGCACTTCGGAAATCTTCATTTTTAAGGGCATACTGTAAAAGCAGCGCTATATCCCCCACTGTTGAGTAATGATCCTCCTCCTGTAGTCCTGTTGAATTAGAAAAATGTGTATTTTCCATCCCCAGTTCCTGTGCCTTCTGATTCATTATATCCACAAAGGCCTCCTCTGAACCTGCAATACGCTGGGCAAAAGTAAGGCAGCATTCCGCTCCGGAAGGAAGCAGCACACCGTAAAGCAAATCCCGAAGCCTCACTTCCTCCCCGGGCAGAAACCCGGCCATAGAAGCATCCTCTGCATATAACCTGTCATATATATCTGAAGGCATAGTGATGTGTTCATCCAAATCCGCCGTATTCTCCACTGCAATGACTGCTGTCATTATTTTTGTCAGGGATGCGGGATAAATACGTTCCTGCCCCCTATTCTCCCCTATAATATTCCCCGTTTCAGAATCTGTAAGTATGGCGTACCGGCTGTTCAAATGTCCCAGATCAACAGCCCCTGTTGAAATAACATCTCCCGCATAGGCTTCATTTCCCTCAAAAAAGGGAACCTGGAATACAGCTCCTGCCAGTCTCTGGGCCAACGTCTTTCCTATCATAAAAATTCCGGCACAGCACACAAACAGCAAAATTGTCACTATAAGCTTTTCCCGCCTGTATTTCCGTCTGTGACGCTTCTTACTTCTTATTATCTGTGTATTTTCTCTTTTTCTGTTCATAATATCCCAGCCTTTCTATAAAACGGATTTAGTATTAGTATACCGAAAAGAGGCTGTTTATACTTTAATATACAATTGAATATTTCTTAAGAAAATATAAAGATACACTTCACACGCTATATGATATGAGGGATTAAAATACCTGGCACATCATTATATAGAAGGTATGGTCACATAAAAGGCTGTAATATCATTTTCACTGGATGCTGTGATCGTCCCCCCGTGCAGAGTAATAATTTCCTTTGCAATGGCAAGGCCAAGCCCTGCACCCCCTGTATTTGTGGCACGCGCCTCGTCCAGACGGTAAAACTTCTCGAAAATAGATGCAAGCTTTTTCTCAGGAATGGTTTTCCCACTGTTCCTGAAACAAATCCGTACCTCATTTTCAACATTTTCCGCACGTATTTCTATTTGTGTATCCTTGTAGCTGTACGCAATGGCATTTTTCAAAATATTATTAAACACACGGGCCAGCTTTACCGGGTCGGCATATACAGTAAGATTTTCATCTGCCACAAGCTTCACCCTATTGCCGTGGACATTTAAAACAGGATAGAACTCGTCTGTAAGCTGCACCAGCATATAATACAGATCTAAATTTTCTTTTTCCAGGGTGATCTGCTGAAGGTTATACCTTGTGATCTCAAAAAATTCATTGATCAGCTTGTCAAGCCTGTTTGCTTTATCCAGTGTAATGTGAACATATTTTATCCTCTGCTCCTCCGGCATGTCGGTCACTTCGTCCAGCAGACTTAAATATCCGATGACTGAAGTGAGCGGAGTGCGGATATCATGGGCCAGGTACACCACCAGATCGTTCTTACGCTGCTCAGCCAACTTGGCCTCCAGATCCCGTTTCTCTAAAGTCTGCCTGACTGTATTCAGCTTCTTTTCTATTTCTGACATCTCCGGAAGCAAAGAGATTTCCTGCCCCTCGTCATCCAGCAATAAATCAATCCCCTTGCTCACCTCACGGAAATATCTTGTGATCCAGCTTATAAAAATACGGAATAATATGACGAAGGTGACAACTGTGGCTGCTATCCAAATCACCTCTATGTTATTACGGAAAATTGTCTGATAAAGGCTGAGTGCCGTTACCTGGTCCATATGCAGGATTTTCTGCATAAGATAGACAATCCAATCTCCCCCGTTCCCCCGCCATATCATGTTGTATATTCCCAGGATGATCACAAAAGCCAGCGCCATAATCCCAAGACTCTGCCAAAAAATCTTAGATTTCAGCCGGGCGTAGTCCCCTCGCTTTTCCCAATCAGCTTTCAATTTTATATCCACACCCCCAAACTGTTTTTATATATTGAGGCTTTTCAAAGGAATCCCCCATTTTCTCCCGAAGGTGGCGGATATGAACAGTGATGGTATTATTACTCTTACTGAAATACTCATCTCCCCAAATATGATGAAAAAGCTCCTCCGCACTGACCACCTCTCCCTTATGCTTAAGCAGAATCTCTAAGATAGAAAATTCTGTAGGGGTGAGAGATAAGGGTCTTTCATTTATTGTACATTCATGGTTTCGCACATTGAGCACCAGACCGGAATGAGTGATCACCACCTCCTCTGTCCCTGCAGTTGTATTATACCTCTTGTACCTTCTAAGCTGGGCCTTTACACGCGCCACCAGCTCCAGAGGGAGAAAGGGTTTCGTCATATAATCATCTGCACCCAGAGTAAGCCCGGTAATTTTGTCAGTCTCCTCCCCCTTCGCTGTGAGCATAATTACAGGATAATTGTATTTTTCACGGATTTTCCGGCAAATCTGAAATCCATTTACATCAGGAAGCATCACATCAAGGATTGCCAGGTCCATTTTCTCCTGTTCAATACATTCAAGGGCTGATGCTGCCTCATAAAACTTAAATACCGTAAAATTTTCATTTTCCAGATACAGAGCCACTAAATCCGCAATCTCCCTCTCATCATCTACGATCAAAATTCTCTCACTCATACACATAACCTCCAATAACCACTATCATACCAAATATATCATGAAAAATCCTTCTTATTTTCTTGCTAAATAATTAAGATTTTCCTAATTTGACAGATATCCGGTTACAGGTCACTCTGTTAAACCAAATCTATTTTCTTATATATTTTAACGGAAATATTTGCGGATACAGCCAAAATCATAATACTTGCCAGCATAATAATACTATACATGAGGACAGGGGGCACAGTATTTAGAAAGCTGATATTTATTTTTATATTCATTTTTATCAGCAATGAAATGATAAAAGGAAAACTCATGATAACTATTATAAATATGAACTTTGTCTTTTCAAATCCCAGTTTGTATTGAGCTGGGAGATAAATCCCCAGAAACACCGAAAATGCAAAAAACATTCCAATACACACCTCAATACCAAAGCCATCCAGCCCGGGAACAACCAGAGACTCAAGCCAGTATATCAAACAGCAGCCCGCATAGACAATAAGACAGAACCCATATTTAGATAATGCAAACCATTTTCTTGGATACGGTGCAGAGCAAATAAGGGCCGCAGCCTTGGGATACTGGCTTTCCTTTACTGATACATACTGCAGGAGTATCAAAACAGCGAAAACTATGACAAAAATAAACCCCAGCTTCCCTGCATATTGCGGTACCTGCCACAGTAAATAGAAGGGCATGGCTATGGCCACTGCTGCCATCAGGAAAACATATTTTTTCACGATTAAAAAGTCTTTTTTTATCAAATAAATGAGCATTATTTTTTCCCTCCCTCTATATTTCCCAACATTATATCCTCAATCGACGCGCGTTCCACTATGATATCCGGAATAAACCTGCGAACTTCATCTAGCTTCTTTGTTATTCCAGTGAAAACAAAGGCGGTTTCCGTAATATTCAAAAATAGTTTCCGGGTTTCCCCATTTAACGCCTTGGGATTCCCTTTAACCAGCCTGTATTCATCTAACAGAATATCCCTGTCTTCCTGGAGAATGATCCTTCCTTTGTCGATCATAATAAGCATATCTGCAATTTTATCAAGATCTGAGGTAATGTGGGTGGAAAAGAGAACTCCCTTTCCCTCCTTCTCCATGTATTCTGACATAACTGTTAAAAACTGACTTCGTATCAGAGGGTCAAGACCACTGGTTGGCTCATCCATGATCAGCAGCTCTGCCTTATGGGACAGGGCCAATGCCAAAGCAAATTTCACCTTCATCCCTTTCGACAGTGTCTTGATGGTCTGCTTGGGATCAAGGGAAAACTTCTCCAGATATGCTTTAAAATCAGCCTCACACCACTGCTTATATGCAGGGGCTATAATACTTTTCATTTCGTTCAATGTCAATTCATCATAAAAAACACCTTCATCCAGAACAACTCCTATTCTTTCTTTAATCTCCTTTTCATTTCTGTCCATGTCCATGCCAAAAATCCTGATACTGCCAGATGCTTTCTCTGCCAGGCCTAAAAGTGTCTTAATAGTGGTTGTTTTTCCGGCTCCGTTTATTCCGATAAATCCTGCAATAGATCCCTCCGGAACTGAAAATGACACATTCTCAAGGGAAAATTTCTTATATCGTTTATTCAAACCTGTTACTTCTATAATATTATTCATGTCAGTCCTCCTCATAGAGAATATCCATCATTGCATTTAGCTCGTCTCTTGTGATGTCCAAGGCTTTCGCTGTCTGTATCATATCTGCCATTTTCTGTTCCACCAGCCTCCTCTTGGTGTCACGGAGTAATTCAATATTTCCGGCAGATACAAATGTCCCGATCCCCACCTGGCTTGTTACAAACCCTTCTTTCTCCAACTCTTCATAAACTCGTCTTATAGTCAATACACTTACCCTTAAATCATTAGCAAATGCCCGTATAGACGGCATCGCATCTCCTTCTTTTAACTCTCCCTTTAGAACTGCGTCTTTTATCTGATCCTTGATCTGCTGGTAAAGGGGACTCTCAGAAGTATTGGAAATTAGTATTTTCACAAGTAATATCACCTCTTTCTACTATCGAATCCTTTAATGGATTTTTAAGCTCCGCTTCATTGTGCTGTTATATAATACACACTATACACTATAAGCACATATAAGTCAATATCACTTCACCGGGAAGCCATTATAAATATAAAAATCCCAGAGGTTTTACCCCTGGGAAATGTGTATCGGCAGATCATTCCGCCGCAGCAATATGATATTCATAATTAATTTCAACAGCCACGGCTTCTGAAATTTCCGTGTTTTTAATCTCACATATTTGCCCGAATATCCACTGTGCACGTCTCTGTCTGCTTTGCCTGTCTCCATACCAGTCAATCTGTGCGAGCTGCTCTTCTGGGATTTCCTGTTTGGTGTCTTCATCGAAAACAATCGTCTTCGGTATAATATCAAGATATTGTCCTACCTTATCCAATTCTATTATTTCATCTGTAATCTGATAAATTCTGCCACCCATCAGTAACTGTGTACAGTTCGCCTGATTAACAGTAAAACTGTCCTCTGGTTCTGGCCCTTCAGTGCGATAGTCATAAATGGTGTCCTTATCTGTGATACTTGCAGTTAAAACTGCTTCGTGTCTCTCATCATTCACATCGACTACCACTTTCTCGCTGTCATCTTTATTCAGATATACATTGAGAAAGGAAATCAGATACGCCATCTCCGGCTCTGTGTCTGCTATATCCGTCAGACTGCTGAAACTAAGCTTTTCCATGTCCTGCTGTGCAAGAATATTGCCGTTCTCATCAACTGCTGCCAGCTTTCTGATGTAGCCCACCCAGCTTCCTGTCTCATCTTCTGAAGCGGCGGACTGCAGAATAGTATATTGTTTTTCTTGATAAGTGAATTGCGTTACATTATCAGGGTTTAATCGGCACTCTTCCTTTTCCTCTGAATATTCTTCTATTCTTTTCTCCACCAATGTACACCCGCTGAAAAAAACTCCAATATAAAAAACAACAGCAGTCATAACAAGAACTCTTAATCCTTTTTTCATAATATCACTGTCCTTTCGTTTTATTTCCCGGACAGGATATCATCTGTTTCTAAGGATTTTATAAAGAAATATGTGAATGTATAAGAATTTTTGTTATCAGCTCTTCTGAATCTTCACGTTTTCATCCAAGACTATATTTTTACCAAAGGCTAATTTTTCAAAAACATCTACAGGCACCGGACGTGAAATTACAAAGCCTTGTGCTTTATCGCAATTTATTTCCTTTAAAAATGTGAACTGTTCCTCCGTCTCCACGCCTTCTGAAACGGTTTCCATTTTAAGCTTCTTCGCCAAATTCACCACAGACTGGATGATTGCACGCTCCCGCGGATTGTCTGCCCGGGGTGAACAAAGAAATGCTTTGTCCAGCTTTAGTATATCCACTTTAATATCCTTCAGCATATTCAAAGAAGAATACCCGCTTCCAAAATCATCAAGTGAACAAAGGAATCCGGCATTATGTATTTCATCAACCAGTCTGATAACCGCATCCGGATTTTCGTACAAGAGCGTCTCCGTCAGTTCAACTTCAATAAGACTGGGGGGTATCTTATATTTTTTCTGGATTTCCATAAACGGCTCAAGAAAATCTTTTTCATTCAAATGAAGTCTGGACAGATTAACAGAGACGGGAATTGGTGTAACCCCGGCATCAAGCCACTTTCGGATAAGCTTGCACACCCCCTGGAAAACATACAGATCCACATGAATAATAAAACCGTTCCCCTCAAAAAAAGATATAAAGTCCATAGGCTGCAGCATCCCCTGCTCCGGATCCATCCATCTTACAAGAGCCTCTGCCCCCGTGATCTGTTCATTGGCCAGTGAAACCTTCGGCTGCAAATAAATGAGAAACTCTTCATTTCGCAGTGCATCCTCCATCCTGTTTTCCATACGCTTTTCTCTCTGCTGCTTCTGACGTTCATAATCAGAGTAAAAAGTGCAGGAATATAAGTGGTTTCCAATAGAGGAACTGCTTATTTTCCGTGCTACATTGGCCCTGTCCCGGATATGTACAATAGACATTGAGGAATCCTTAATAAGATAAACCCCAGCCGTGATCTTCAAATAATATTTTTGTTTTCTTCCCTGGTTAAAGCTGTTGATGACCTCAACTATATTCTGAATATATTCCCGGTGTTCCTGCTGGGAAGCTGATTTCACAAGCAGATCAAAGTGATCAGAGCTTGACCGGCAAAGCAGTTCCCCATCGCATAAATGCTGGGAAAGCACATCATATACATATTTTAATGTCCTGTCGCCCTCATGGATCCCATATGCATCATTAATAAGCTTAAATTTGGCAATATTTAAAGTAATAAAGCTGTATGTGCCGGAAGGTGCTGAATGTATCAGACCTGCAGCCTCCATCTCAAAACGGACACAGCTGTATCCGTGGGTGATAGGATCTACATAGGCAAGCTTGGATAATTGTTTTTTATTACGGCTATAAATAATAAAAAGTACGATAGCAAGCCAGATAAATAAAAGAGCTACAAGCAAACTGATTATTACAGCAATATCCTGGTAACCATAAGGAGTGAGGCGTGCTGCATCCAAAACTAAAAGAAAACAAGTGAATAAAACCACAACAAAAGCTGCAGTCAAAATTATTAAAAATATATTTTTATTTCCCTTGCCATTTGTCCCTTTAACCTTTACCCTCACGTGATGCACTCCCTGTTTTATAAGTCCGCCCAGAATCTGGTATGCTGTTACGTCTCATTAGTATTCACGTATCCCCGCTTATTTTTTATCTTTCGTACCAGTTCATAGTATAAAAACCAATTCATATTAACTTTAATAATTATACTACCAATTAAAGAATAAAGGAAGGAAAAATTAATGATGCAATCACCAATCATTGACATAATTTAATATTACAATAGTAAACAAGGTCAGGAGGGGTGCCATGGATGAACCACTGTATGAAGAATTCCTAAGAAACCGAATCACGGAATTAAGATTAAGAAAAAATGTATCTGAACATCGAATGAGCCTTGATTTGGGCAAGAGCGGATCCTATATCAGAAGCATCACCAGCGGGACTGCTATGCCTTCAGTTAAAGAGCTTTTTAATATCATTATCTATTTCGGAATCACACCCCTGGAATTTTTTGCCGGCTGCGGAAATGAAAATTCTCCCCGTATGTCCTTGATCGATAAACTCCAGAAGCTTGATAATGAGGATTTAGAAAAGGTTATTTTATTTATCCAGTGGATTGAAAAATAAACTTATGTAACTGACAATACATCCCCGTTTCAAATATAATAAAAGTCAGGGCCGAGTGCCCTGACTTTTATTATATAATACTTATTCTCAATCAACAAATGTAAATTCTAAATTGTTAGTGGTAAATACTGGAATTACAAATAGGGGCGCATCACAGGTTACAGTAACTCCTCCCTGGTATATTTTACCTGTGTGCACCTCCTTCCATGTTCTTCCGGCAGGAAGATATACACTGCGTTCCCTCATTCCCTCATAGAGTACAGGCGCCACCAGAATATCCGGTCCGAACATATACTCGTCATTTATATCCCAGCATGCATCATCCTCAGGATTATCATAAAACAGAGGACGGATGACAGGAGTTCCTTTCTCATGGGCTTTTACCATCTGTTCCTTAACATACGGCCGTAATGTTTCACGGGTATCCACAAGACCTTTGAGTATCTCATAAATCTCTTCTCCATAGCTGTAAATCTCATTCTCTGCGCCGCTTCCGAATGGCTGGTTCCACATTTTTGCAGCATTGCTGATACTGAAATCAATGGGATCACGGAAGCCGTGAAGCCTGGTGACCGGACAGAATAATCCAAACTGGAACCAGCGGATCAATAATTCATGGAATTTTGGATCATGGATGTCCCCGCCTGTAAAACCTCCGATATCTGTTGTCCACCACGGGATACCTGATAGTCCCACATTTAATCCTGCTGCCATCTGGTTTCTAAGAAAATCAAAGGTGGAATGCGTATCCCCTGACCACAATAATGCCCCATAGCGCTGGCTTCCTGCCCATACACACCGCAGCAGGTTCAGAATATTCTCCTGTCCTTCCTTCTCCATCCCTTCATAAAAGGTCTTTGCATACTCCACCGGATAGAAATTAGAAACCTTTACAGCCGGCCCTTTATAATATCTGAAATTATCATAGTCATAATGGAACATATAATCCGGCTCTGCCTCATCCAGCCAGAAAATCTTGATCCCATACTTATAATAATTTTCCTTTGCCTTATTCCACACAAACTCCCGGGACTCCGGATTAAAAGCATCAAACAGATATTCATTTCCCATAAACTGCATTTGTACTGCATTTGCACGTTCTGAACGCACCAGCAGGCCTAATTCCTTCATCTCCTCATAATTTTCACTGTTCACATCCACTGTTGGCCAAATGGAAACCATCAGTTCAATTCCCATACTCTTCAGTTCATCCACCATGGCCTGTGGGTCCGGCCAGTATTTAGAGTCAAACTTCCAATCCCCCTGATTGGTCCAGTGGAAGAAGTCACATACAATCACAGAAATGGGTATTCCCCGTTTTTTATATTCTCTGGCTACGTTCAAGAGCTGTTCCTGCGTGGTATACCTAAGCTTGCACTGCCAGAAGCCTGTGGCATAATCCGGCATCATAGGCACCTTCCCTGTAGCATCGGCATAGGCTTCTTCAATCTCTGCCGGCGTATCTCCTGCCGTGATCCAGAGATCCATATGTTCTGAACACTCTGCTGTCCACTCTGTCAGATTATTGGCAAAAGTCACACGCCCAATTGCAGGATTATTCCATAGGAAACCATAGCCTTTATTTGACAGGGCAAATGGAATACTGGACTGGGTATTTCTCTGGGCGAGTTCCAGACAGCATCCCTTCATATTCAGCTGCTTTTCCTGCCTCTGTCCAAGGCCGAAAATCTTCTCTCCGTCCTGACCTTCGAAGCGCAGAGTGATTTTATAATCACTGGATCCGATCAAGGGCTTGTATTCTCGTCCGCAGATTGCAAGAGGACTTGTTTTTTTTCCGCCGTTATTGACTCTCCATCTTTCCTCCAGCAGTATCTCGCCCTTCTGATTGTAATACGTCAGCCATCCAAACTCATTAAATGATGCTGTCAGCTTTCCATTGGTAATACTGGCTGTCTTTCCTTCTACTTTAATCTTTGCTTCACAGAATGGCTGCTCCATCAAAGCCCACAGTTCCTGTGACACTGCTGCTGTTTTTGTCCCCCGGACTCTCAGGCTGTTTGCCCCCCAAGGCTCAATCTGCAGTATTTCGCTGTCATTGCGATAAATAAGTTTATTTCCGTCTACTTTAAATGCCATCATTAACCTCCTGTTTTCTTTTAATTCTCGTGAATCCACACCGTCATTTCATTTTCACCTCGGTTTGCCCACGCATAATATGGAATGAATACTAAATCCACCTCATCATAGTTCCACTCTACATTGGATTCATATAATACAGACGTATCCTCCATATCCCGTAATCTTAACCCCTTTGCGTGGATTTCATTAATTCCTTCCAGCTTATCCTTTCTGCTCATTAACTGCAGCTGGGAAGATTTCGGAAGATAAATACGCTGCAGGCCCTTTCCATTGTCTGCCTCTTCCAGACAATATACTAACGGACCGCACTGAACCGCAACCTTTCCCACATCTTTAGATACCCTGGGATTTGCGTATACCCGTTTCGGCTCAAAGTCCAATTCCAGTACAATCACGTCTCCCTCATTCCAGTTATGATCAATGCATAGAAAACCATCTGACGGTTGTTCAGAAACTCTTTTACCATTTATCTCTGCCTTCCATCTCTCCCTGCTCCAAGAAGGAATCCTGAGACAAATACCATAACTTCCTGTTGTCTTTGCGGTAATCTTTACTACTCCCTCGTATGGATATTCTGTGTCAACCTCTAGTTCTATGGCATGACTTTTAAGCTGCAGCTTTGCCTGATTGGACATATATAAATTCATATATACCTGATCATCACAAACAGTATACAAATACTCCGGCAGAGAAGTGATCATACGGCTCAGATTCGGCGGACAGCATGCACATCCAAACCATGACGGCCTTACCGTCAGTACATGGGCCTTGTCAGGATTTTCCCGGCTGAGCACCGGGTCTGCCTCCAGAGGATTGACATAGAAAAAGCTTCTGCCGTCCAGCGACATTCCTGCAAGACAGGTATTAAACAAAGCCCGCTCCATCGTATCTGCATAATCCCCCTTCTGCTCCGCCTCCATAAGTCTTTTTGTAAAAAACATGATCCCCACTGAAGCACAGGTTTCGCCATATACCAAATCATTAGGAAGATCATAATCTGAAGTAAACATTTCTGCTTTTGCAGTAGAACCGATTCCTCCTGTAAGATACATCCTTCTCTGAACCATATTTTTGTACAGCCCACGGCAGACAGAAAGCAGTTCTTCATCCCCGGTGAGCCGTGCCACATCCACAGCACCGCTTGCCAAATACATACACCTCACAGCATGTCCTTCAAAGGTTTTTTGTTCTCTTACAGGCAGATGATACTGCGCATACTTTGGGCCGTTGCTGTACATACCATAGGGCGGATAAAGATAAGAAAAGTGGGAGGCATGGTTTCTTTTTTCGAATTCAATGTCAAAATACAGTGGGTTTTTGCCACGTTCGTCAATAAAATATTTTGCCAGTCTGAGGTATCTTTTATCATTGGTGACCTTATACAGCTTCACCAGTCCCAATTCTATTTCCTCATGTCCGGGATAGCCATGACGCTTATTTTCCTCCGGGCCAAAGTTTTCATCAATCAAATCCGCCATCCGGCACATGATCTTTAGAAGCTTATCTTTTCCTGTAGCTTCATAATATGCTGCGGCAGCCTCCATCATATGTCCGGCACAATACATTTCATGGCATTCGCACAGATTCGTAAATCTGTTCCCGGGCTCTTTGATGGTAAAATATGTATTGAGATAGCCGTCCTCCTGCTGTGCTCTTCCTATTAAGTCAATTGTGTCATCCACTTGTCTTTCCAATTCAGGGTCCGGGCCGCTCATAAGCTGATAGGAAACTGCTTCCAGCCATTTTGCCAGATCACTGTCCTGAAATACCATTCCGTAAAAATCGCCGGTTTCATCTCCTGCTGCTATTTTAAAATTAGCAATACAGTGGCTGGGATACCCCTGATCATTTCCTTCTGCCACGCTGAAATTTTCAATACTGTGATCCGGCACGGCATCCTTAGCCGTATCATTGAGAATCTCCCATTGATAAGGTATCACCTTCTCCCTTACCAGCCTGGAAACTCTTCCGAATAAACCGGAGGAAATCGTTACATCCTTGATATTTGCTGATGCTATGTAATTCTCTTTCATAAATTCTCCTTATTGCAGATACTACCCCGGTTAAATTGATTATTCAGAAATATAATACATATCTGCGTTTTCTGCGGTAACTACAGCACATCCGGAATCACAGGATGCCGGTAATGAGGGGAAGCCTTTTGCATACCAGTCATCTGCAGACTTAATATATTCCTGATTACAGAGCATATAAGTATAAATCATACTCCAGAAGCCTTCTGCATAAGGAGATTGGGAAAGCGTTGCTTCCACAGAACCGGACTTAATAGAATCCAGAGTTGTCGTATCCGTATCAAAGCCCACAACCTTCACTTCACCTGTAAGCCCTGCCTCAGCCAATGCTGTTTCCGTCCCCAGAACTGCCTGCTGAAGCGCTGCAAAAATGTAGTCAATGTCACTGTCCGTTGAAAGAAGACTGGAAAGATTGGTTGCGGCCTCGTTCTCATCATTTCCTGCATCCACTACCTGTACCATTTCGATATCAGGATATTTTGCTGCAAGCTGTGTGGTAAAGCCCTCTATCCGCTCATTAATGTTAGACTGCCCTGTTCTTGTAAGACACGCCACTCTTCCCTTTCCGCCCAGCTGTTCTCCGATATAATCTGCTGCTGTCACTCCGGCATCATAATTCGAGGTTCCGATAAATGTAGTTCTATTGCTTTCCGGAGAATCAGAATCAAAGGTAACAATAGGAATACCTGATTCAATAGCCTTGTTGATAGGATCCTTATAAGCATCTGCATCCATACAGGTCACTGCCATACCCGTAGGTTTCAGGGCAATCACCTGTTCTAAGGAAGTAACTGCGGAATTCACATCGTATTCCGTACTCCCGCCGTATTTTGCCTCTACGCCCAGAAGCTCCGCCGCATCCTGAAATCCTCTCCAGCACTCTGTCCAGAAAGAATATCCTGACAGAAACGTAACCATGTAATACGTCTGATCGGAATGCGCCTCCAATCCAAGCTCACCTGCAAAAACCGTATTCCCCATAGAAACCGTCATTACTGCTGCTAACCCCATTGCCGTTAATTTTTTTGCCTTCATACCTTTTCCTCCTTTAGGATTTAAAATGTTCTATGCGATTGCACTTACTTATTTGTGCATAAGCATCTCTCTAATTTTTCTTTCTGTTGCTCAATACATCAAAGATGATTGCCAGAATCAGAATTGCACCTGTAATAAAATTTTGCCAGTGAACAGATACATTAAGGATTACCAATATGTTACTGATAACACTCATTAAAATAACACCGAGAACTGCCCCTGCCACTGTTCCTTTTCCCCCTGACAGGCTTACACCGCCGATAACGGCTGCAGAAATAACGGTCATCTCCACGCCGGAACCGGTACTGGAGGTTGCTGTTCCGAATCTGGAGGCAGTGAGCACTCCCGCCACACCGGAAAGCGCTCCCGTCAGCACATATACCATAGTTTTTACCAGCCTTGTATTAATACCGGAGAGCATGGCAGTCTTTTCATTGCTGCCCACAAAGAATACATTTCTGACAATTCCGGACCGCCGGACAAGAATATCACCGATCACTACCAACAACAGACATATAACTGCCAGTACAGGAACTTTGCCAATGGAGCCGGAGCCTGCTACACGAAAAGCCGCCACCCCCGGTGCGTCCTTAAGACCAATGGAACCTCCGTTTGTGAGAACATACACGATACCTCTGGCCATCTGCTGCATCCCGAGCGTTGTGATAAAGGCGTTCAGATTCAAATAACCAATCAGCAGTCCATTGACTGCTCCGCAGAAAACACCGGCAAGAATTCCGGCCAGACAAGCAGCCCATATACTGATTCCATTGTTTGAAAGAACTACCACACAAACTGCACTCAATCCAAGTACAGAGCCTACAGATAAATCAAATCCGCCGCTGACCAATGCCAGCGTCATAGCAATGGCAATGATAGCATTACAGGAAAACCCGATTGCCGTTGTACGTAGATTTGTCACTGTAAGGAATGCCGGTGAGATAATTGAAATAAATACTATTAATACCAGCAGTATCACAAGAACTGAAAATTCTTTTATGGAACGGACCCTCCTCCACACAGAGCCTTCGCCACCCTGCTCCTTTGCTTCTGCTACGCTTTTCATACCTTTTCTCCTTCTTTCTCACTGAATTCTGATATAGTCGAAACAATCTTCCCCTGGGTCAGCCTGCTCCCGGAAATCTCTCCAACCGACTTACCATTATTGATGACCACTACTCTGTCACATACCCCGACTGTTTCCGGCATTTCTGAGGAAATAACAACAATGCTGATGCCTTCCTCACACAACTTTCTCAACAACTGGTGGATCTCTGCTTTTGCCCCCACATCAATCCCCCTGGTTGGTTCATCCAGAAATAATACCTTGGGCTTCATGGCTAAAAGCTTTGCCAGCATCAGCTTCTGTTGGTTGCCGCCGGAAAGACTCCCAATATTCTGATTTAAAGAGGAATACTTTACATTCAGCAGTTCCTTGTATCTTCCTGTTGTTTTCTCCGCACGCCTCACTGTAACAAATCCATGGCTGGAAAAAGCATCGATCTGAGGGGCAATCATATTTTCAATCAAAGACATATCCAAAAACAAACCATCCTTTTTCCTGTCTTCTGTCAAATAGCAAATACCTGCCCTGGATGCATCTTTACAATTATTTACAGAAAGCTTTTTTCCATTCAGGTAAATATCCCCTGACTGTCTTTTGTCAATACCACACACCGCTCTGGCAATTTCTGTCCTCCCGGCGCCCACCAGTCCGCATAAACCCAGAATTTCTCCCTGATAAGTTGAAAAACTAACATTTGAAAACAGAGGTTCCCTGGTAAGATTCTCCACCCGGAGAACTTCTGCGCCTTTGACAGTGCTTTTCTCCGGATATAGATTTCCCAACTCTTTGCCGACCATGTTAGACACCACATATTCTGTGTTCGTATCCTTAACACTCACTGTCTCAATTCTGCACCCGTCGCGCATAATGGTGATGGTGTTGCACAGACTGAAGATTTCATCCATTTTATGGCTGATATAAAAGATACCTATCCCCTGTCGGGCCAGCTTACGGATCATTTCAAACAACCCCTCTGCCTCATCTTCGTTCAGGCTTGAAGTGGGTTCGTCAAAAATCAAGACCTTACAATCAGAAGATAATGCCTTCGCAATCTCTACCATCTGCTGCTGCGCCACACTTAAGGTACTTACCGTTTCACTTGGATCGATATTTCTTCCGCTTTCACCGAACTTCTCCAATATCTGCCGGGACTGCCGGCATAAACTGTCATTATCAACCATTCCCTTTTTTGTAGGAAGATGTCCGATAAAAATATTGTTGCTCACCGACAAATCCTGACATAGGGCCAGTTCCTGATGTACAAATCCGATACCTGACATTTGAGCATCATTAGGATTACGAAAATGAATAAGCTTTCCGTCCAGATACACAGAACCTTCATCTGCCGGAAAAACGCCGGAAATTATATTCATCAGTGTAGACTTCCCTGCACCGTTCTCTCCTACCAGCGCATGGATCTCACCTTTTTTCAATTCTACCGTCACTCCTTTAAGAGCATATGTACCTGTAAAATGCTTTTTTATGTTCTCTGTCTTTAGAATCACATCACTGTCCATTCCGGTGATCTCCTCCCTTCTTTTTTCACCTTTGTTCATTTATTTTTCGAATATGTTTATATTTTATCGTATTTTTTTATTTTGTCAATAATATATAGCAATATCACACCAAGTTTGTAAGATTTACATAGAATATTTTGCCTGAATTTGTTTATATTTTTTTATTTATTTTCGTTTTTGCATTTTATTACCATATATGGAAGTATAAACAAGACTAAAAACGCAGGACAAAGCCTTTTTCAGGCCTTTAGAAATGAACATTAAAACAAATTTTTCAACAGAAAATTATATTTGCTTTGTCTTTATCAAGGATAGATGATATAATAAGACCAATATAAAAGAAAAGCCGGGAGTGCCATTATGTTGCCAATTAAACGCCTTGAAGAAATAAAACGTATTTTAACAGCCAATAAACAAGCTGATGTTCCCTCTCTGGCACAGACTTTAAATGTAACCGAAGCCACCATCAGGAGAGATCTTGAAAAACTGGAAAACGAACAATTCCTCACCCGCACCCATGGGGGTGCGGTACTAAACGAGCCTAAACATATGGAAATCTCGTTATTCCAGCTTTCTGAAGAAAATATTGAACCCTTTGAAAATATCGGAAAAACCGCATCCCAATTCATTCAGAATAATGATGTCATTTTTCTTGGGCCAGGAATATGTTCCCGATTTATAGTACGTAATCTGAAAGACAAAATTAACGTAACTATAGTTACCACTGATTTGATGGTTGCCCATGACTGTGCCCTGTACAGCCCCAACATTTCCGTTATTATAACCGGAGGAAATCTGAACCCTACTACCTTGGATCTGTCCGGACAGATGATTTCCAATTCCCTTGAAGCCTTTTATTTTAATACTTCTTTCTTTGATATCGATGGTATAACCATGAACAGAGGCTACTCTGTTTCCTCACTAAATAAAGCTTTTCTTATCAGGAATGTATTCCAGATATCTAAGAAAAGCTTCGCACTCTGTCCTTATAACCGTTTTAATGTGGAATCATCTGCTATTGTAGGTGATATCAACATGTTCCAGTCAGTCATCACTAATGAGCATGTTGACCCTTCCTTTAAAGAATATTATTTTCAGCACAGGATTCAAATATTTGCAACATTTAATCTTTAACTGTTTACGTTTTTATAGCTTAGCTGTGTTTCAGGAGGTATTATGAACAAACCTTTATTATCTTGTAAAAACATAAGTTTAAAATTAAGCGGTGTCCCTGTGATAGAGAATATAAATCTCTGTTTATATCCGGGAGAATTCCATCTCCTCATGGGGGAAAACGGAGCAGGAAAGACTTCTATTGTAAACATCCTAAGCGGAATTTATCCCTGTAGCGCCTATAAAGGCTCTCTTACATATAAGGGACAGCCGCTCCAGCTGCATACTCCCAAGGATGCATTGAAACGACATATTGTGACGATCCACCAGGAAATTTGTCTGTTTGAAGATATGACCATTGCAGAAAATTTATTTGCCAACCTTCCCGCAAAAACCGCTTTGAAATCCTTTACCTCATTAGATAAAAAGATACGGCTTGCAAATGCTTTTTTTGAGGAACATCTCTGCGCCATTGATTCCTCCAGACTGATCCTTCAATGCAGTCCTGCTACGAAACGTAAGATAGAGCTTCTTAAGCTGTATCTTATGGAGCCTGAACTTCTGATCCTAGATGAACCGGTTGCTATTTTCAATGATTATGATATGGAATATTTTCTGCGGCTCATAACTGATTTCCAAAAGAAGGGGACTACCATTCTCTGTATCTCCCACAACTATCATGCCTTCTTTAACAGAATTGACCGTTTCTCTATTTTTTATGAAAAAGAACTGCGCACAACTATGAACCGCAAGGGCTTTCAATCAGAAGATATTGAAAATATACTGCTGTCAGACTTCTGTCAAAGCCGGTATCCCAAGATAAATATCGAAAAAGGCAAAGAAGTCCTCTGTGCAGAAAACATCTCCAACAATGGGAGTATAAAAGATATTTCCTTCTCTCTTCACAAGGGAGAAATTCTAGGTTTTTTCGGCCGGGCCGGCTCAGGAAAAAACACTTTGCCCAAAGCCTTATTTGGAATGGAACCTTTGCAGAAAGGAAAAATCTATATTGACCGCCTGCCCGCCAGGATATTATCTCCACAAGATGCAATCGGCCTTGGTTTAGCCTACATCACTGACGAAAGGAATGACTGCGGTCTGTTTGAAAATCTTGATCTGCTTGAAAATGTCTATTCGATTAAAGGCAATAATTTTCAACATTTCTGGACACGCACCAGCTTTGAATATAAGCGCTATTATAAATATGCCAGGAAGCTGAATATAGATTTTTCCCCAAAATCAATTCCTGACCACCTTTCCGGAGGAGAACAGCAAAAATTAATTTTGATGCGGTGGCTCATGTCTCCGGCCAGGATTTTTATTTTTAATGAGCCCACACAAAGCATTGACATACCCTCAAAAATAGATATCTATAATATGTTCAATGATTTAGTTTTGAAAGGAGCTTCTATTCTCATATTCAGCTCCAATCTGGAGGAACTTCTGGGTGTCTGCGACCGCGTTATATTTATAAAAGAAGGGATTATCTCCGGCGAAGTATCCCGGGATGAAAGCCCGGAATATATCCACACCTTTATTTAAAAGGGAATGAAAAATATGGATTTGCTTATGCCTTCATCCCCATCTGCAGACTGTAGTATAGTTTGCTGTATGCAGTCTTTTTCTCCTGCATGAACTGAATGGCAGAGGAGGGGTGGCGCCTGCCCTGGCCTGTCAGTAAATAAGGAATGTCATACCCCCATACCACCCCATCCTTTTTTAAAGGCAGCATGTACTTCTCAATGAATTCCAGAATGGGAAGCTCCTCTTCCCTTTCCCTGAAATATCCCAGCAGCTGTTCTGTTGAGCAGTTTCCTGCCCCTCTTCCCATACCGTTGACTGTAACATCAATGAGTGAAATACCACTGTTCACGGCTTCTATGGTGTTCGCAAAAGCCAGCTGCTGGTTGTTGTGGGCATGAATCCCGATCTGCTTTCCGGTCCCTGCTGTTTTTTCCACATAGAAGGCTGCCAGACTGCGAATCTGTTCAGGATAGAATGATCCATAACTGTCCACAAGATAAATAGCATCTGCAGGGCTGCGGCCCAGCTTATCCAGAATATCAGAAAGTTCCTCCCTTGTGTTGTTGGAAATTGCCATGATATTTACACTTGTTTCATATCCTTTCTCCGCGCAGTATTCTGTCATCTCCAGAGCCTCATCAATTGTATTCCCATAGGTGGCAATACGAATCATATCTATAACACTGTCTTTTCTGTCAATAATATCTTTTCTGTAATCCGTCCTGCCCACATCTGCCATTACAGAAATCTTCATAGGTGTGTGGTGATCTCCCACAATGTCTCTGATATCCTCTTCCCGGCAGAATTTCCATTTCCCAAAGGACTCCCTGTCAAACTGATCTTCAGAGGATTTATATCCGAATTCCATATAATCGATTCCCGCCTCTAAATTCGCCTTATAAAGTGCCCGTACAAACTCATCGGAAAACCGGAAACGGTTCACAAGACCTCCATCTCTCAGCGTACAATCCAAAATTCTCTGCTTCATAATCTACTCCTTTCTGTTCCTCATTGGGAATCCTTTCTGCTGCCGGCAAAGTCCCGGCGTTTATAACTGTTTTATAAAAAAAAGAGAGCCAACGTCTGCATCTGCAAACATTGGCTCGTCATTTTATCTCTTCAGCTATTGACTGCTGATGATCATTGACTCTCCCGAAATGTTTCCCATGCAGCACAAAGAACCGGTACAAAATAAAAGTACCAGTAGCCAAAAAAAGAATATGCAGTTGTATTCATATGATTCTTTTGGTTTGCGTTCATAGGAAATACTCCTTTTCTAAAATTAAATGAATTATAATGTAATTCTCAGTCTTTGTCAACAACTTTATTATAATTTCTGTTCCCGGCAAAATACATCACACGATCATGCCGTCTCTCACTGTGATAACACGGCTGCTGCTTTTAGCCGCTTCTGCTGAATGTGTAACCATGATAATGGTCTGTTCTGTATTTCTGTTGATGGATTCCAGCAGATCCATGATCTCCGCCCCTGTACTGCTGTCTAAATTTCCGGTAGGCTCATCGGCAAAGAGTATTTCCGGGTTTCCGATCAAAGCTCGGGCAATCGCCACACGCTGCTGCTGCCCCCCTGACAATTCTCTGGGCGTATGTTTTCTTCTATCCGCCAGCCCCACAATTTCCAGCATTCTGTTCAACTGTTTTCTGTAGTCTTTTGTCTTCTTTCCGTCCAGCAGCAACGGCAGCATGATATTTTCCTCTACATTCAAATTGGGGATCAGATTATAAAACTGAAATACAAAACCGATTTTCTGTCGCCTGATTTTACTCATTTTGTCATCATCAAATTGTGATATGTTGACTCCATTCATATATACTGCACCATTGCCGGGCCTGTCAAGACCTCCCAAGATATACAGAAGCGTACTCTTTCCGGAACCTGACGGTCCCATAATAGAAACAAACTCACCTTTTCTGATTTTTAAGGATATATCTTTTAAGACTTTTGTGGTTGTATCCCCTATTTTGAAATTCTTGATTATATTTCTTCCCTCAATCGCTATGTTGTCCATATTTGTTTTCATTTATTAGTCCTCCGATCATTCGAATTTAATTTCCTCCACTAATTTCATCCGGCGGCTTTTCACAATAGGCACCACCGCCCCGGTCAAAGTCACCAGGATTCCCATAGCTCCTGCTGATATAAAAGTAAGGATATCCAGACTGGGTGTCATTGAAATCTTAGGACCTGCCACAATAAAAACAGTCCGTATTTCCAGATAAGATACAGCTATGGCAATCAATGCACTGATCATTCCCGTGGCAAAGCTTTCGATTATTGTCATTTTCATATTCTGCCTGTTGCTTAACCCCACTGATTTATACATTGCAATGGTTCTTCGCCTTTGCATATAACTGATCAGCAGATTGTTTATATTTCCAACTGCTGCCAGAAGCAATATGAAGTAGGTCATACTGTGCATCGGCTGCAGAAATGCTCCCACAGTTGATCGTGCGTCAGAATTAAATTCTTCTACTGTTCTGCTCCAATTTTGTGTATCCCCGAATAAATCCCGGATTTGAACCATCACAGCATCAGGATCTCCGGCAGTGTATGCCAGAAAATTATAATTCACCGCCTTAAAATCAGAAACAGCATAGTCTGAGGAAATAACAGCCTCCACATCTGTAGCCCTTGATTTAAAACTTCCCGCAACAGTATATGCAAATTCTCCATTCCCATCTGACAGCCTCAGAGAATCTCCCACTGAAAAACCAGTGCGTTCCAGGCAGTCTTCACTTAATATAACAGCGCGTCCTGCCGAAAAAGCCGACATGGCCTCTTCTTCCATTTTATCTTCTGTATAATTGAGATTTATCATAGAATTGTACCACTGTAGATTGTCAGTTCCTTCTAATCTTGTAAAGGTCAGACCATCCGCCCGGATTCTGTTTTGAAACACATATAAAGGCAATACTTTTTCTACACCCTCCATATTTTTTACAGCAGACACAAATTCCTGGTCCATTTCTCCGTCAGCGAAACCTTCCATTTCCGCACCTTTAAATACATCCGTTATATAAGTGTTTACAAAACTTCCCACAACAGAAATAGCAATAACGGCAGATATGCTGATAACCAGTAAAATTATATTTTGGGAGATATTTTTATTGTCACGCATATTTCTCGCTGCAAGCATCCCCTCATTTTTATTTAGAAATGCATATATCTTTTCCATGATTCCTGAGATAAAATTTGTGACAAGAGGGATCACAAGGATAGTAGCTGAAATCAGTCCCAGCAGGGAAAACCCGCCTGCTGCATACAGCATATCCCCGGAAGCAAAACCGGGAAGTACAGCAGAAATCACAAAAAGTATCATTCCTGTACCCATGATCATAGGATTAGAAACCTTCTGCTCTTCCACAATACCTAATACAACATTTTTTACAGGAATCCTGCTTGCACGCCGCACAGGAATCCATGCACTAAGCAGGGAGACAATAACCGCTGTCCCAAGAGAAAGGACGACGCCTGTCCATGAAATCACCACAGAAATTTCTATCCCTTGTGTTAATGTATCTCCCATTCCCCGAAGAATTAACTTAAGGACAATCATTCCCAAAGGGATGCCCGCTATCCCTCCGAGACAGCCGTATAAAAGACTTTCCAACAGTAAAATTCCGGTAACCGTCCTTTCTGTTGCCCCTATACTGCGGAAGGTGCCGATCACAGGAAGGCGGTCTAATGTAATAACCTTATAGCTGCTGTAAATAATAAAAACACTCATTGTCAATGAAAAAAAGCTGATAAGGAAAAACGGCATTGTTTTCTGCCTTGCCCCGGCTGCGATCACTTGTTCATCCACAACCTGGGAAACTGTAAATCCACCGCCCTGCAATTTGTCTTTCAAGGAAGATACTAATTCCTTACCTGAAATGCCCTGGGCAGGTTCGATCAATATTTCACTGTAACCGTAAGAGATTCCTAAAATCTCATGTAACGTCGACAATGGCAAAAGCGCTGTGGCCCCTCTGGTGTGGCGTAAAAAAACAGTGTCATAGTTTGCGATTTCCGCCACTTCAAAGCCAATGGAGTCCCCGTTGATCTGAAGAGTGATCCTATCACCTTTCTCAATCCCATATTTGGATGTAAACCTGTCCGGCAAAATGATCTGATAGCCTGAGAAATTTTCAATTTCACCTCCATTTACCAGATGCGGCTTATTGATCTCATTTAATAAAGGGAGATCGGCTGCGATCAAGTCAACTGTTTCATAATAACCTTTCTCGTGGTACAGGGCATTTGCCTCCAACATACCTGCCTTTGTTTTAATGCTTTCCATATCCGGTATGTCATCTAAAAAAATAACACCTCCCTCATTTTCAGACTTAACTGAAACTGCTGCCGTGCCAGCTCTGCCCCGTGCCATTTTTCTCTGGGTATTTTCATAAGATTCCCCGATAGAAAACGAAACAAATAAAAGGACTGTGGAAAGGATAATTGATAAAAGCATCACTCCCGTCCTGACTTTGTGTTCTTTCACATTTGTCAAGATATATTTCAGAATAATTTTCAAATCTGCACCTGCTTTCTTAAGATAATTTTATTGCTCCAGAGCCTTTAAAACCGGCAGTCTGTGTGCATTCCCCGGAGGGTTTTCGCATACCAGGAAAATCACGATTTTCTGGTCAAAACCAAATGGTGTACTTTCCTGGTATGCAAAAAAAGGTTGATAGCTATCTCTGTTTATAATAAGCTATCAACCTTAATCTATTTTTCACCCAACCTTAATTAACCTTAAGGACTTTATATCACAGAGCCTCACTTTAGGGCTGCATGATAAAATGGATTTTAAAGCACGTGCCAATATGAATTTCACTTTCTACTGAAATGGTCCCTCCCTGGGCTTCAATAATACTTTTTGCTATGGCAAGCCCAAGTCCGGTGCCTTCTGTCTTCTGTCCGGTATCTGTACCTTTGTAATATCTTTGGAATAGTTTATCAGCTTCCTCCGGCATAATTCCAGGTCCGTTATCCCGGACTGTCATATCCAGTATTTTGCCGGAAGTCACTACCTCAAGTACCACTTCTGTTTCATCATTTCCATGACAAAAAGCGTTAATGATAAGATTTTGTAAAGCCCTGGCCATCAATTTATCATCGAACGAAAACAATATCTGTTTTTCCTCACATTTAAAATGGACAGAGCGGTTTTCATATAACGGGTCATTTAAAATATCTATAACCAGTTCCTTGGCGAACCGCACAAAATCATGTCTGTTTTTTGGGACAGGCATGATTCCGTTCTCCAATTGATAGGTAAGCTTCAAATCATCAATGAGCGATTCCATTGATCGCACATTTTTTGATATAATTTCTGCATATTTTTTCAACTGACTTTCAGATATACAGTCATTATCCTGCATAATTTCCGCATACCCCTTCACAGGAGACAGGGGAGTTTTTAAATCATGGGTGATATTGGCGATCCATTCGCTGCGCATCCTCTCTGTCTCTTCCCTTAATCTGTCGCTGTCTCTGATATCTGTGTCGAGACTGTTGAGGCTCTCAAATACATCGCCAAAAGCCCCCTTAATCACCATTGGCCGGTAACTGCGTGCTGCAATGGATTTAATTGAGGATGATATACAGTTCATTTTGCCAGTGATCCATATCCCGTATAGAATGCCTCCCGCAACAATGATAACAAAAACAATACCAATACATATGATGACAATGGTTCTGCCTGTTGAAAAAATATCCCCGTTGAGATACATTGTAATTTTTGATACATTTACAGGAAAATATATAATATATAGATAATCCACATTATGATAAGCTATACTTCCTATAAACGCAGTCTCCTCTTTATCACTCTGGCTTCCTGTTTCAAAAAGCTTCAGAAGCTGGGCGTCCGAATATGAGGTCTTCGTATATTCCGGCTTGTCATAGCTGATAATCTCCCGGCCGTTTTCATCTAATATCTGTATTCCTGCTTTATTTTTCTGAAGCATTTCCATACCGGCCTGCTTTATTCTCAGTTCCCCGTCAATAAAGACTATCTGCTTACTAAAATCTTCTGTAAATTTCTTTGGATGATCACTTCTCACTCCCGTTCCATCAGGGAGATGTACTGTTATAACTGAAAAGAAAAATATCACAGAAAAAATAACTGCACCCAATAGAGCTAAAAAGAAAATCATGTATATATGAAAAACTGCTCTGTATCCGGATTTTTTCATTTATTCAACCTTTGCCTTTAACTTGTATCCCAGCCCCTTAATGGTTATAAGCTGTCTCGGGTTGGATGGTATGTCTTCAATCTTTTCCCGTATGTGCCGGATATGCACCATGATGGTATTGTCACAAATACTGCTGTATTCTCCCCACACCTGTTCATATAAACGTTCCTTGCTGATTATTTTTCCGGCGTTTTCCATTAAATAGGATAACAGCAGGAACTCCCTTCCTGTAAGGCTAAGTTCTTCTCCTGATTTATAAATATGAGAGCTTTCCTTGTCAAGACATAAGTTACCCACAACGATATCATTTTTTCTGTCTTTATCCACAGCCATTTGATACTGCTGGCGCCTCAGCTGTGCTTTGATGCGGAATACCACCTCTCTGGGGCTGAATGGTTTTGTCACATAATCGTCACCGCCGCTGGACAGCCCCAGTATTTTATCTATATCATCATTTTTTGAAGATAAGAAAAGAATTGAACAAATGGAAAATTCACGTATTTTCCTACACACTTCTATTCCATCTATATCCGGAAGCATGATATCAAGCACAATAATATCAGGTTCAAATGATTTACACACTTCTATTGCCTGCTGCCCTGTATATGCTTTTTCTATGTTCTTAAAACCATCCCGCTGCAGCACCTCTTCAAGCAGTTCTGCAATATCTTTTTCATCATCCACTAATAATATTTTGCTGTTCATCCATTTCACTTCTTTCCTGTTACAATTCCCATTGCCTGTTCCATGATATTCTCTCCCACTGCCCTTCCGCACAATTCGCCGCTGCTGTTCAATGCAAGGCTGATCTGGCTGAACCGGCTGTCATTTACGTCAAATACAAAATAAACCGTATCACTGAATTTGTAGTGATCCACATAACCTGTGATATCATAGCCTAAACCTGTACCATATTCTTCTGCACAAGCCTGCAGCTCCTCTGTTTTCTCCTGGGAAAGATTCTCCATCACAGCTGCATTGGCCATTTCTGACTTCAATGAATGGAGATAAACCAGTTCTCCTGAAGTATGATTCTGATCCACATCTTCATACACTGCTTCGTGAAAAATATAATCTCCTGATCTGTCGCCGGACCAAAGAAAACGCACACGGCAGCTTCCATCCTCCCAGGATAAACCAGGATAAACCGTCTCGTCCCCGGACGGCCTGTCAGAAAACTCCTTCAGCAAATTGTCTTCGGCATCTTCCTGCAGCTCCTTAACTAAATCCTGAAGCACACTGCCGGACACACTGACAGAATGAACTGTTCCTGTTCCTTTTTCAATATCTGCATCTTTAAATTCTACTGTATAATAAGAATTTTCTTCCGCGGACACTGCATCAGATTCCGGTCCGCTCCAAGTAACAAAAACCTGCCCCGTACTGTCTGCCTGTTGATATACAGGCTTTACAGATTCCAGAAACGGCACATTAAGCTTCTCCTGTACTGCCTCCTTTCCCATTCTGATAAAAGGCTCCGCCTGCTCCTCAGACAGAGAAATTTCTTTTGCTGGGTCCTCCTGTTCCAAATCACTGGGTTCTTCTTTTTCATTCTCAATCTGGTGAACCTTCCCGGACTCCTTCTCAAGAGATGCTTCCGCCAGAACAGGCAATAAAAGGCCTCCTCCAATGACAACAGTAACTGCAAATGCCAACAAACCTGTGATTGATTTTTTCTTCATTTTACACCTCTCTCTTCCCTGTATCCATGGATTTTAGAACGTATTGTTTCATAACACTCAGTCCCTGGCAACAGTTCAGGCTTACCTTAACTGTTACAGTCCCTGACTGCTTTAAGGATATATCTGCAAAATGTAGAAACTATCTCACAGTTGTAAAATAGTTGTAAATTAACAAGGACGCACTGCCGGATCATTGTATTTTCACGGGCTTTTGCACAAGAATCCGGTTATAGTGACACAGGTCCCTTTTTCCGCCTCACTTCTGATATCCATCTGTCCCCCATGGGCCTGTACGATCGCCTCACAAAGAGCCAGGCCAAGTCCTGCCCCCTGGTGTGCCCTGCTTCTCGCTTTATCAATCATATAAAAAGGTTCCTTGATTCTCTTAAGGGAATCCTTATCCATTCCAATCCCCTTATCCTCAACCATCATCACACATTCTTCTGTGTCAGTACCTGTTTTTAAGCGGAGATATATCAGCCCGCCTTTTTCACTGGCCCTGGCACCATTGGAAATAAGATTTCTCAGCAATGTAATGATGAGATTTTCGTCCCCCCACATCTGGTTCAGTTCATTTTCTGTCACAAGCTTCTGCCCCTCCTCTTCCAACAGAGGTTCTACGATCTGCCGGAGATGTTCCAACATTCTTTCCACGGAAAAAAGGCGTGCTGATATTTCTTTATCATGATTGAGGCTTGTCCATTGCAGAAGGGCACCGGACAGTGCGTCCAGCCGTTTTCCTTCTCTGTTGATATAGCTGAGCATTTCGTACAGCCGTTCCGGATCCGGCTGCAGCAGCATCGCCATCTCTGTGTAACCGATAATGGATGTCATAGGAGACTTTATCTCATGAGCCAGGTTCGCAGCATACAATTCCCGGAGTCTGGCAGTCTCCTCCAGCATTTCCGTTCTATGTTCCACTGCATCTGCCATATGATTGAATTCTTCTGCCAGTAACCCTACTTCATCCTGCTGTGTCACATCTGCACGCAATGAATAATCACCCTTGGCTATACTTCTGGCCTTTTCTCCTAATTCCTGTAATGGCCGGAGGGCATAGCGGATTCCAAAATACAGCGAAAACAGCAGTATTACAGAAAGGCCTGCCAGCATAGCCCCGGCACGGCGGCTGAATGTGTGCTGAGTCCTGATCAGCTCTGTAATATCTTCCCAATAATTCACCTTAAACAGCTGACGTTTAATTTCCAGCCAGGAAGAAACAGCAAGCGTGCTTCTCTCTGACGTATACTGCAGCTGATAGGTCACTGTCCCGTCCTGAGGCACAGTCAGCTCATGTATATTTACAGCCTCATCCCCTTGGCTCCTGTACACCAAACCGCCTGAATTGTCTTTTATCTCAAAAGTAACCAGAGGGTTATGATATTTCCCGTCATAAGAATCAGCGCCCTCACGTACCACCTTATTCACAGGATGTATACTGATACCGCCGGAGGTAAGCTGATAGAAATTCTCAGAAAAAGACTCAATATTATCGCAAAGAGTCCCATGTCCCTTCACGGCCGAGCCCACATATTTTTCCAATAGGATGTCCTGGGATGAGCGGATCACCTGCCAGGCAAAAATCCAGCATACAATATAAACATTGATAAAGACAATGAACAGAATTTTTATATACAAAGGCATGGTTCTTTTCTTCATTCTAATCCTCTGCCTTCTCTGTTAATTTATAACCGATTTTATAAACTGTCTCTATGTACTTTCCCAGACCAAGTTTTGACCGCAGATTTTTGATATGCATATCCACTGTACGGGTACTGCCCATATAATCATATCCCCACACAGAATCCAGCAGCTTTTCCCTGGAAAACACCATATTGGGATGACTCATAAGAAACTCCAGCAGATCATACTCCATTCTTGTCAATTCCACCGGTTCTCCGTCCAAAGTGACAGTCCGCCCTTGCAGATCCAACTCCACACAGCCCAGTTTCCGCTTTTCCTCCTGTGGTTTCCGTCTCCGGAGGACTACTTCTACCCTTGCCAGGAGTTCCAGCGGTTCAAAGGGCTTCGTAATATAATCCTCTGCGCCGTGACTTAACCCATACACCCTGTCGCTTAACTGCCCTCTTGCACTTACAAAAATCACAGGAATCTGTTTCTTCTTCATAATTTCAAGCAGTTCATAGCCATCCATTCCCGGCAGCATGACATCCAAAAGCACAAGGTCAAAGCTCTGCCCCTCCACTATACGGGCAGCCTCGTCACCGTGGCAGACAATTGTCACCTGATACTGTCTTAACTGCAGTGCTGCTGCAATTAAATTGGCAATGGAGCTGTCATCCTCCACAACTAAAATATGAAAAACCATTTTTTCCCCTCTCAAGGCTGATATTTTGGATTAATGTCTCATCAATTGTATAACTAATCATATTTTAGACCATATGGAAACAGTGTGCAAGGTGCGAAATTATTCAGTATGCATAATTTCTGTACATCGCGAATTGTGTTACTGGTCACTGAGTAAACAGTAATTTATCATGTCCATCTGATTCCGGACATAACTTTTCTAAGGCGGTGCTATTTCTTTTTAAAGATAAGTAACTCTGCAATTCCTGCTATAATTACAATACATCCGCTTATGAAGCAGACTTTAGCCGCAGTATGATTTCCCTTTTCAGAAAGTGTAAACGCGCCTGCAATAAGCCCGCCGCCTGTTACAAGGGAAAGAGTTTTGCCAACAATACGTACGGGCCGGTGGTTCCATGCACGATTCATGGATTTATCCAGTTTATCAGCTGCATTTTCAATGATTTGTTCAAATCTTTCTTCTGTCATAATTATGACCTCCCTAATTTTCTCTTTTTTTATAAAAAGCCATGGTTGATAGGAAATAAAATACTGCTGCCAAGCCTAAGCACCAGGCAATCGCTATATAAAGGGTGTTCCTGTTCAGCGGCTCACCCAGCAGTAACATACGTATGGAATCAATAATAGGCGTCATAGGCTGGTTCTCTGCAAATATCCTTAAATATTTCGGCATTGTCTCTACCGGAACGAAGCCTGAACTCAAATATGGAAGTACAACAGCAAAGACAGCGAATGCTCCGGCTCCCTGGGGACTGTTTGCCATTATTCCAAGATAAACTGAAATCCAGGATAAAGCTGTTATATACATCAGCACAATAAGTACTGCAATGATCCACCCGGAAACTTGTGCAGCCGGCCGGAATCCCACTGCAAAGGCAACTGCGATCACAATTATTGTTGTGAAAAAATTAAGAAGCACCGCACTTACAACATGACCGCTTAAAATAGATGATTTTTTTATAGGCATGGTGCAGAAGCGGTCGATAATCCCGCTTTTCATATCATTGCTAACACTGATTGCGGTTGCGGAGGCACATTGTCCAACACACTGCAGAATAATGCCGGGGACAATATAGTTTACATAAGATAAGTCACCCACATTCATAGCCCCTCCAAGTACATAGACAAACAAAACCATCATTAATACAGGCAAAATAAAACTTGTCAAAAATGTGTCTACATTACGTTTTGACAACAGTAAGCACCTTCCTGTCATTGTTACCGTATCCCTAAAGAATCCGGGTGTTTTATTCATTGATAGATACCTCCTTTTCACCGATCAGTGTTAAGAATACATCCTCCAGGGATGGTGATTTCCTGGAAACATCCGCTATATTGATGTTATGTGAAGTAAATAGTTTAAATAATTTCGTCAGTACATTGATCACTTCACAGGTGTACACAGTTAACCGGTTGTTTCTGCTGTCGGAAACCACCTTGTATTCCGTGAGTAAAGGAAGCACTTTCCTGAAATCCTCTTCCGTAGAAAAAGTGAATTCAACAATTTCCTGGGGCAATAATTTTTTTAAATCTGACAGTGTACCTTCCACAAGGATTGTGCCTTTATCTAAGATAGCAATCTGATCAGCTAATTGTTCGGCTTCTTCCAGATATTGTGTGGTAAGAAATATAGTTATCCCATTACTTTTCAGATCTTTAATGATGTCCCACATGTTATGACGGCTTTGAGGGTCAAGACCAGTGGTTGGTTCATCTAAAAATAAAACCTCAGGGCTATTTACCAAACTCATTGCAATATCCAGCTTTCTTCGCATACCACCGGAATATGTTGACACCAGGCGGTGTGAAGCGTCCGCTAAATTAAAGTAGCTTAATAATTCATCCGCTTTCTCTTTAGGATTGGGTATATGGTTTAATTTCCCCATCAATACTAGGTTTTCAAATCCTGTCAGTGTATCATCAACTGCAGCAAACTGCCCGGTAAGGCTGATAACATCATGTATTTTGTGAGGCTCTTTTAAAGCATCGTAGCCATATACACTGACGTTCCCCTCATCAGGTTTGATAAGTGTTGTCAATATTTTAATAGTTGTAGTTTTTCCGGCACCGTTTGAACCAAGAAGGGAAAAAATCGTTCCCTTTTTGATTGTGAAATTCACATCCTTTAGAACCAGAACATCTTTATAACTTTTTTTCAATCCTTTTACTTTAATTGAAATGTTGTCAGAGCTCATATAATTCCTCCCATTTATTATACATGGTGTCTGTATCTATAATGGCAAAAAATAAAATTGCAAAGCAATTTTATTCTTTTTCCATAAGCTCCATAACCCGTTCTATCTTACACTTTGCTAATTGCAATATCTCATCATCGATGACCGGCAGTCCTAAAGTATCATACATGTCCCTGATAAGATACAGCTTTTCAATCAGCTCATCTTTGGAACAGGGAAATATCGTGGGCACAAACCAGACATCTATGATCATGGTAAACAGACTGGAAAAAGCTTTTGGATATTTCATGTTTTTAATAGAGCCATCCTTCAGCCCCTCCTGAAACAGTTCTTCAAAAAAAGGAGCCAGTATCTTCTGTCCATTTGCTATATATTCTGCTAATATTCTGGGATTCTTAGCCAATGGCGCTGCCATTATGTTCAGTTCCTGCTGCTCCTGGTCCTGAAACTGTAGTTTAAAAACCTTTTTTAGCTTTTCCAGTCCATTTAATCCCTTTTCGTTCCTTACAATTTCAAAGGGATTATTTTCAAAAAACAACTTATCGCTCAAAGCATCCAGGACTTCTTCCTTTGACTTAAAATGATGATAAAATGCTCCCCGTGTCAATCCGCCTAAATTATTTACAATATCTAAAACGGTTGTCTCCTCATAGCCTTTTTCAAGGAACAACTTCATAGACACGTCTAATATTTTCTGTACTGTTTCCTCTGGATATTTATTGCGCGGCATTTCATAACCTCCTTAGATACATACACCATGTTTCTATACTCAATATAACATACACAGTGTACGTTGTCAATGCTTGAGGTATATGAATTTCTAATAATATAATGAAGTAAATTGAGTGAGTTCGAACGCACATAATTGGATCCGCATATTTCATGGTAGAAATCCAGAAGTACTCTGGTCATTGCTTTTATTCATTTGATAACTTACTTTTTACGGAAGACAATATTTCCAATCTCTCCATCCTTCCTTGCGCCCATTGCGTCAACCGCTTTGGCAATGAACCCCTCAGAGTCCTTAAAGGTGAAGGGGACGTCATCCGTATTACCATTTATAATATCGCTGCAAACTTCCATCACTCCGTCAATCAGGTCTAAAGCACCGTCTCCGCTGCCATGAGACAGAAGCACCCTGTCGTACTTCCCCTCCACCAATGGCTTAAGCCGCTTAAGACTTTCCTCATATTCCTCTATTGTTGTAGAGTAATCCTCGTGCATAAAAGTCAAATCATTGCACGCATCACCCAACAGCAAAACCCTCTCTTCCTTAATCAGCATCACTAAAGTGCCTCTTGTATGACCTGGACAGCTATAGATTTCTATTGTAATGCCGCCCAATGCAAAGCTGTCCCCTTCCTTCATATCCCTGATGCATTCCAACGGCAAAGGGGACAAGAAATCTCCCTCTTCCATTTTGTCTGCCTGAGTGCATAAAAACAATCCGTCCCTGCGGTATTTTTCATCTGCATGCGATTTGTAAATATAATCGTCCTCCCGGTTCATATATACAAAATCAAATTCACCTGCTCCCATCGCATGATCCACATGACCATGGGTAAGCAGAACCACAAGCGGCTTGTCAGTTAATGACCGGACATATCTGCCCAGGCTCCCTATCCCGCTGCCAGTGTCAATCAGCGCAGCTTTTTCACTGCCCTCCACTAAATAAATCAATTCCTCACTCGGTGCAATGATTCTTGTTATAGCATGTGAAATTTTTTGGCTTTGAAATGTAATCATCCTGGAATCCTTTCGATTTTTACTATCATCTTTACTATTTCATTTACTGCATCCTCTGCCTGGGGCAATATCCCAAGCCGGTCAAAAAAGCCATGGCAGACTCCATTATAGCGGATTACTTTCACCGGAACCTGAGCCCTGCGAAGCTGCATAGCATAAAATTCTCCCTCCAGCCTTAATCCATCATACTCAGCGAGCAAAATCAACGTCTCCGGAAGCCCTGTCTTATTGCCGAACGCCGGGCTGATGTACGGATCGCTGATGTCATATCTGCCCTGTACATATATTTTCTCATCACCGGCATTTGCTCTGTCCGAGCCTATGCACAGCATTCCTGGCAGCAAGTCCCTCTGCTCTTCACATATTTCAAACACTGTCTCATCTCTTGTATATTCCGGAAGATTATGATTGGTAAATGTGAGTTTTGCATAGAGTAATGCCTGCGCTTTCAGGTAATGTGTGCCTTTATCTCTGTCCATAAGCGCACATACCGCTGCCAAATTTCCTCCTGCGCTGTCCCCGGCTATTGCCAGTTTATTTTTATCAACCCGTAAATCCTGTGCATGTTCATATACATAACACAGAACCTCATAGATCTGAGTGCATGGGATGGGATACGGATGTTCCGGTGCAAGGCTATAGTCAATATTCAATACGACGCAGTCTCCCCGTTCCACGATCAGTCTGCACTGATTTTCCAAAGTAAATGGAGAACCTCCTAAAAAAGCACCTCCATGGACATAGAGCAGCGCCGGCCTGTCCGTACATATATGTCTTGGATAATACATCCATACCGGCACTACGCCCACGGTCGTCTGAACCTCAAGATATTTTGTATAAACTTCCGTTTTTTCATTTAAATTATAATTAAAGCCGCCCATACACTCCCGTTCTTTTTCAAGGTCAAAATCCTGCGGGCCGTTATCGTTCTTTTGCTTCTCAAGCTCCATACATAGAGTTCTCGGATCCAATCCGTGTGTTCCGTTTCCGTCCGGTACTTCCTTGATTTCAACATCCACATCATTGACCGAAATCACATGCCCTGGCTTTTTAAGCAGTTCTGCAAGCTCCTTACTATATTGTCTCATATTTTCCTCCGTGAGCGTTTCCTAATCTTACCTCTTTACTTTCCCGCTTTTTTGATAAGTATCAAATCCTACTGCTGCCAAAAGTACGAGTCCCTTTGCCACATACTGCGGATAAGTTCCCAGTCCGATAATCTGCATGCCGCTGGAAAGAACCCCTAAAATAAGCACGCCGGTAATAACACCCCATACCTTGCCGGCTCCGCCTTTAAAACTCACGCCGCCAAGCACTGCCGCAGTCATGCAAGTAAACTCAGTCCCCACACCTGTAGCGGATGTGGCAGACCCTGCCCTTGCCACCAGAATAACCGCAGAAATCGCAACAAAAAAACTGCTTATCATAAACACACATATTTTCATGAATTTTACATTGACACCGGCCAGATGCGCTGCTTCTTCATTACTTCCTAATGCATATACATATCTTCCAAAGTATGTTTTATTCAATATAATACTGGCTGCTCCTGCAATGATCACCATCAAAATTACAGAAACAGGTATCCCCAAAACATATCCCTGCCCTAAATATTTAAAGGAATCCGGCAGACCAAAAATTGGGTTTGAGTTAGAAATAATATAAGACACACCCTGAAAAATCGTCATGGTACCGAGAGTGATGATCAAAGGATGCACTTTTAGATAAACAGCAGCAACTCCATTGATGAGTCCAAGTACTATACCTGCTGCCAGTCCGATCAGCACAGCAGCAGGCACGGGAAGTTTCCACCACATGATTGCAAGTGCTGTAATTACACTTACCAGTGACATCTGATACCCCACAGACAAATCCATACCTCCGCTGATCATAATAAATGCCAGGCCAATAGCCGCAATAATCACGTAAGACTGCTGCACAAAAATATTAGTAAGATTCTGAATTGAGAAAAACACAGGATTGAGCAGGGAAAATAGAACAATCAACCCAATAAGCACATATAAAATCGTAAACTTTTTTACCGTTTCTTTCACTTTCATCATATATCTCCTTTAACCGATCGATGCATATTTTAATACTGTTTCCTGATTGAATTCAGGCCTTTTCAGTTCTCCCCGAATCCTACCCTCTGCCATTACAAGAACTCTTTGGGACATTCCTAAAAGTTCTTCCATATCAGAAGAAATCATAATAATTCCAATTCCTTCTTCGGCCAACGAGCACATCAGTTCATAGATTTCCTGCTTTGCCCCCACATCAATTCCTCTTGTAGGCTCATCAAAGATAATAACCTTTGACTGAGCTGCCAGCGTCTTGGCAATTACTACTTTCTGCTGATTGCCTCCGCTTAAATTCTTCACGAGCTGTTGTACGGAGGGTGTTTTTATGCGCAGGATATCCTGATATTTATGCGCCGTATCTTCCACTTTTTTGTCATTTACAAAGCCCTGGCGGGAAAATTGCCTGATCGTATTAAATGCAATGTTCCATTCGATCGTCTGTTCTAAGAAACAACCCTGTTCCTTTCTATCTTCAGGGATCAGTCCGATTCCCTCCCTGATGGCATCCAATGTACTGGATATATGTATTTCGCGCCCTTCAAGATAGAGCCTGCCCTTCTCCATCTTATCAGCACCGTAGAGAAGTCTTGCCAACTCAGTCCTGCCTGCTCCCACCAGTCCTGCAAGCCCGAGAATTTCCCCTCTATGCAGTGTGAATGAGATATCTTCGTCTCCATTTCCGCACACATTTTCAATTCGGAACAATTCGTCACTTTGCAGATTCTTCGGCTGAGGGTAATTACCGCTTAACTCCCTCCCCACCATTAGTCTGATCAATTCGTTTCTGTCAGTCTTGTCTACATCTAGTGTTTTTACGAATTCACCGTCACGCATAACCGTAACTCTGTCAGCAATGTTGAAAATTTCATCCATACGATGGGAAATATAAATAATTGTGATTCCTTTTGCCTTCAATGCCCTTACAATCTCAAACATAGCTCCGACTTCATTCACCGTCAGCGGTGCGCTGGGTTCATCCATGATCAGCAGGTCACAGCTTTTGGAAATCGCCTTTGAAATCTCCACGATTTGTTTATGGGCAGTTGATAATTGTTCTACCAAAGCCCGGGGATTAATATCAATATGAAACTGTTGAAAAATACCTGCTGCTTTGTTTTCCATATACGAAAAATCCACAAAGCGGCCATGCTTTTCTCCCAGGCATATATTTTCAGCCGCAGACAATGTATCCACCAGATTAAATTCCTGATAAATCACTTCTATTCCCTCTTTACGGGAAATTGCCGGTGTCATTTTCCTGTAAGAATTTCCTTTAAAAACAATTTCTCCCTCATCAGGAGCAATCGCACCAGAAATCACCTTGATAAGCGTGGATTTTCCCGCACCGTTTTCTCCCAGCAGCGCGTGTACCTCCCCAGGCCTGAAATCAATGGAAAACTTGTTCAAAGCCTTTACACCTGGATATAATTTAGTAATATTTTTTAATGACAATATATTCTCCATATGGTTCCTCATCTCCACAAAACCTTTTTTCATGAGAACTGCCGTCAAAGCATCCTTTAACGGCAGTCCATCACTCATGTCTGTTTACTGAAATTCAGCTACATTTTCAGGTGTTATCTTTGTCAGCGGATCCGGATTCATCACTTCATATTCTTCTCCGCTCAGCATCTTTTTCGCCAGAGTGTAGGTATCCCCGATCAGGTCATTGCTTCCAAACTTAATAATACCTCTCAGTACCGCTTCGTCTGTAGCCGATTTTGCAACCAGTTCCAGGGAGGCATCGTCTGTATCAGATGAAAAAGCAGCAAATTTGGACGGATCTTTTACCGGGGAACCAGCGCGCATTGCAAATTCATTTACTCCCATTCCAGCGCCGGAATTATAACACAAAACAACCTTAATGTCCGGATTCACCTGCATAATATTTTCCATAGCAGCCTGAGCATTTGCATTGTCCTTGATTCCTCCCACCGTCTGCACAATGGTAACCTTATCTGAAAGCTCTTCTATGGTATTCATGCCGTCACATCTTAAGCTGGCCTCCGGTGTATCTCTTGATTCCAGCAGAGCAACCTCAATGCTTCCAGGCTCCGCATCGGGGTATATCTCGTCAATCCAGGCAGCAGCCATCTCTGCCATCTGACAGCCGTCATCATACTGGTCTGTCATCATAGACGCGTCATAAACACCTGTATCACTCCCGGCAACCATTACCTTAGTTCCTGCTTCCTGTGCACGCTTCAGGGCATCACCCACACTTGTGGGATCCACTGCCATAACAATAATTAAGTCTGTCTTTGCTGCTGCAAAATTTTCAATCTGGCTTATCTGCTTCGCTGAATCTCCGGCTGCATCTGCAATATCAACATTAACTCCATCCTCCGCAAATTTCTCCTTCACACCGTTGGAGAGCCATGAAAGAAAGCTCTCAGAGGTATCCGGCATGAGATAACCAACAGACTTTCCTGAAATATCCTCACTCTCTGCCATTACCGGTACAGCCGCACTTCCAAGTACCATAATTCCTGCTAATAACATTGCTAATTTTCTCTTCATTTTTTTCCTCCTGATTTTTTTCGTAGTTCTGTTTGTTTGTAATCTAATGCTATCACACTCCGTCTGCCCATAGAGGTGCACTTTTTTCAAATTTGGTATCAATTTTTAACCAGATGGATCCAAGATTAAATTACTATTTTAGGTATCTGGCGTTCTTCCCGTTTTCGCTGACAATTATTACGCTGCACACATGCCGCATCTCTTCCATTGATTTAGAGAAAAAAATAATCCTGATTCCTTTTCCTTCCAAATGGTACAGGTACCTGCAAAATTCCTGAATTTCCCCCTGGCTCAGCCCTACATATGGACTTTCCAGTATCATCACCTTTGGCTTCATGATCTCCCACCGATAAATAGAAAGGATTTTCCTGTGTACCGGCTTCATCTGCCAAAGATATTGTACGCTTTCGTCAATACCTGCTGTCTCATAAAAAGTATCTGCAAGCAGCGCACGGAATTTTTTATTGACAATCCCATATCTTCCATGCCCCACCCTTTTAGACGCACACATGATAAGATTGTCTGCCACTGTCATTTCCGGAAATAATGTATTTTCACTTGTACCGGGTATAACTGCAGTGTGACCGTCAAAGCATACTCCATCTGAAGGAATCTCTATGCCTATGTTCTCCTGCCAAAGCTCTGGAGCAAAGCGGCGCACCTGCTTTAAATATTCCCAAATTCCCGCTTCTCTGTTCCATTCAAAATCAAAAAAACCAAGCATATGGAGTCCACCTTCTGTCTGGACATCCGCTCCTGATACAAGATGATCAGAGCCCAATAACACTTCCTTGCTTATACATTGATCTGCGGGAGTCCATTCAAATAAATCTATGCCTTTAGATATAATCTGCACACGGTCCGCAATCTCACAAAGAGGAAGATATTTGCCTGCAAGAATTACAAATGCAATCCCTTCCCGGCTCAGCTTCTTTATCATCCTCCCAATTTCTTCTGCATTTTTACCCTCATAATCTCCTGGTCTGTGCATACAATCCAGAATGATCAGAGATGCATGATGCATTTTGGCTTTCAGGATGCTAAGCTTTTGGCATTCCACACTGCTCCATTCCTCCAGAATCTGCGAAGTATTCACGGACAAACCTTCCTCTGCCAAATATTCCTCCGCTTTTCTGCGCATCTTCTCTTTTTTCAAAAATTGAAAAGGAAAAGGCATCCACCGTACAGCTTCTAAATTCTCCGCCACACTCATCCTCTTGATCAAATCACGCTCCGCCGTTATAGTGTATATTCCATATGTACGAAAAATATCTTTTTTTACCGGATAAACAAGACCTTCGTGTAAATACAGCTGTCCGCCGTCAAGCTGCTTCACACCGGTAAATAAGTCTAACAGTGCATAGATACCACTCTCTGAAAATCCTTGTATGTACACAATCTCCCCGGTATTAATGACAAAATTGTAATCTTTGAGAATCATATTTCTGTCATATTCCATTTTTGCATGGTCTATTCTAAGTATCTCCTGCATACTTATCTCTTTTCCTCTTCTCTTAAGATATTTTCGTATTTTATCCGCTCAAACTCGTCCACACAGGGAATGGTCAGCACTGCCTCTGTTCCATGGTTTAAAAGTGACCGGTAATGAATCCCATACTCTTCGCCGAAGGTAATTCTAATCCTGGAATTAACATTTGTAAGTGCAATCCCGGTATGCCTCATGTTTTTCTTATTTACGTTAAGGAATTGTCCCTTCATTTTTTCATTGAGCCTCATTAAGGTATCCTGGGACATGCCCGCTCCATTATCAGCAATGGTAATTATCAATTTTTTATTTGTATGGGTAAGTCGGATTACAATTTTCCCTTTGCGGACTACATTTTCCAAACCATGTACCATGGCGTTCTCCACCAATGGCTGTAAGGTCATCTTTGGCATATAATAATCATAAATTCCATCATCCTCCGCAATGATCTCCAGAGAAAAACGCTCTTCAAACCGACACTTTTGAATAAAAAAATAATCTTGAATATGGAGGATTTCTTCCCTGACCTTGATCAATCCTTCCTCGTTGCCGATACAATAACGGAAAAATTTTGAAAGAACCTCTGCCATTACTGCAATATCCCTGTTTCCGTCCACCAGAGCTTTTCCCCGTATACTATCCAGGGTATTGTACAGAAAATGAGGGTTGATCTGGCTCTGTAAAGCCGAAAGTTCAATCCGCCTGCGAATAATATTTAAACGCTCTTCATCGTCTTTAGACCACTTAGAACGCTTTTCATTAGCAGCCATAAAATGGAGCAGCTTATCCTTTCGTATATTTTCCCGTATATTAATTCCTGCCATCAGCATTTCCGCTGCTATGATCAGCATCAGTAGCCATGGCGGTATCTTAAACAGAACTGCTGCTAAAAGTGCAAAAAGCAGAAGATATTCCGCGATATATGAAATTTTTTCCGGTTTCATTTACTTCCCCTTTCAGACCTTTATCCATAAAGCTTCCTATAATCTGTGGGTCGGATTCCGGTATTCTTTTTAAACAATTTAAAAAAATATTTTTCGTTTGGATATCCCACCTTCTGAGTGATATCCTTGATAGACAGGTTTGTCTCAGCCAGAAGGTGCATTGCTTCATCTAGCCTGATCTGTGTCAAATATTCACTGAATCCGATATCTAATTCTTTTTTAAAAAGCTTGCTCAAATATCCGCTGGAAACATTTGCAGCCTGTGCTACATCCTCCTGGGATATTGCTTGCATATAGTGCTCCTTCATATACGAAACCGCAATTTTCAAGACTTTTCCATGCTGCTCTTCAAGCTTTTCATTTTCACTGAGTATATAATTTTCTATCTGCAAATAAATGTTTTTGAAAATATCCTGAAAGTTTTTTGCCTCTAAATAAGCATAATAAAAACGCTCCTCCATACTTGTGTATTCCGGCAAACCCTCAAAGAGTTCCAAAAGCTTCCATGTTATAATCCAATATTGTCTCCTCATATCCTGAGGATTGGCATTATTTAAGGCTGCAGCTCTTTTATATATTTTCTCAAACAGACGGCTGGCCTCTTCCTGTTTAATAAATTTTATGCATTCCTGAAGCTGCTTCATTTCCTCTTCGCTGATTAATTCTTCTTGGGCAAAGCCGCTCAAATAACGCACTTGTCTGTATTCCACGATACTATTCCCTAAGAATACAAGTCTGCCCCACTCCGCTGCATTGGCCTCAATAAACGCATCTCTGAGGGTGCCTATGTCATAATGTACTTCGCTGCATCCAATATTCAGCCTGAAATCACCATAAATATTTCGTAAATCCCGGACATTACAAAAAAAGACAGAGATAGCATCCTTAATATCCGCATTTCTGTCTTTCTCAAAATTAAGTATGATAATATGCCCACGATAAGTTGTGTGATAGTAAACTGTGGCGCTTCCTGCAAAGCAGACATTCACAAAGCTTCTTACCTTGTCGCTGAATAGGGAGTTCTGATGCTCCAGCATTGCATTAAGACTGGTCGCCATACTCAACACCTGATAGCAGGGTTTGTTAAATTCTGTTCCATAAACTCGGTTACAGTCCTGCTCTGTTTTTAAATATTCTGCACCCTCAATTTCATCTGCACGGATTAAAACCTCCCAGAATTGTTTCATCATATCCTGCTTTGTCTGGATATCATAGGCCTGTACCTTTTCCCGGTTTTCCCTGAGATTGTCTATCTTACGGCAAACCTTGTAAAGGGTCTCGTTGAGCTGTTGTTCGTCAATTGGCTTTAGCAGATAATCCATAACGCCAAGTTGTATGGCATTTCTGGCATACTCAAAGTGACGGTATCCACTCACCAAAATAAAAAGTGTGTCAAGACCCTGTTCTTTTACTTTTTCAATGAGGGCAATCCCGTCATACACCGGCATCTTAATATCAGAAACCACCAGATCCGGTTTGTTCCTCAGGATACTCTCCAAGGCAGTCTTTCCATCCTGACAGCAATCCACGATTTCAATGTCCAGTTCTTTCCAATGTCCTAATCTTTCTATTAACCGCAGTACATTTTTTTCGTCATCCGAAATAATAATCCGGTATCCCATATATCTATCCCAAATCCTTCCCCGTTTAGTTAATCTATTGCCATGTCTTCAAGAACCATAAGCAGCAATTCCTCACATGTCTCCAGCACCAACTGTATTTGGTTTTCAGTTAAACTGTCAATGTGAATTCCGCAAGTACACACTGCAGTGGCCTCCGTCTTAATTGCTGCAGCCTCTGCGAACCTGCGTGCAATTACATCATCCTTATGTCCTATACAATTAATCACCGATGTGGTAGCGCTTATTCCTTTTCCCGTAAGGCTAGGTCTGGCAATTGCAAGTACGGTGCAGCCAATATGTGCAGATTTATTATCTCTCAAAATAAGAGTAGCATCTCTTCCCATTAGAATGACATCACAGATAAGCTTTATTCCACATACCGCTTTCTCATAAGTCTTATACGGTATCATTCCCATGTCTTAAAACCTTCCATTTCTATGTCAAACCGCTGCAGTATTTTTCCCACAATGTGCCTCTCCATGTCCTGTACTGTCAGAGGTAAAGCATAATAGGTCAGTACCGGAGGCATAATGCTTACATTTGTAAGTCTGGAAAGACTGAGCATATTTTTCAGATGAATAGGGCTAAGGGGAGTCTCCCTTACGGCCAGCACCAGCCTTCTCTGTTCCTTAATAGTCACATCGGCAGCACGCAGAAGGAGGTTATCGGAAAATCCATTGGCTATCCCACTCACTGTTTTCATACTACAGGGCAGCACGATCATTCCTTCCGTTTGAAAAGTGCCGCTGGCTATAGCAGCACCCATATTTTCATTATTGTAACAAACATCTGAAAAAGCACTTATCTCCTCCATACTGCATTTACATTCATAATCAACAGTCAGCTCTGCAGCCTTTGTATACACAAGATGCGTTTCTATCTCCGGAAGTTTCTTCAATTCTTTCAGCAGACATACCGCCAGTGGCAAGCCGCTCGCTCCACTAATTCCCACAATAATTCTCTTATTCATAATTTCACAGATCCTTTCCTAAAGCCAGTGCTTCGGATCTACATCTTTAAATCTGGCTCTGGCAAAACGTTCCTTCTGATCAAAGGGTACCGTGCAGTCAAATATTGCCTTACATGCAATTCCCCGCCCGCGGATAGCCTCATTATAGTCCGGGCTATTTGAAGGATCCAAAGGGTGACACTGAACCCCCGGAATAGGAATCATATCAATGTCTGCCTGAAAACGCGTAGTCATAGCCCACATCACATCCTTGAGATCAAAACAATCCACATCCTCATCCACGAGAAATACGTGCTTAAGCTCTGCAAAAGCGCTGAATGCCAGAAGAGCCGCCTGTCGGTGACGGCCTTCATCGGATGGGACTGATTTTTTAAACTGGAGAACTGCAGCGTATTTACCCCCACCGGAGGATAAGCAATATACGTTCTGAAGCTTCCCCGGCATTGCCTTTTCCACCATGGCCAGGATACTGGCTTCTGTTGGAATACCCGCCATAGAAACGTGTTCCTCGCTTGGTCCGATACAGGTCTGCATAATAGGATCTTTGCGTGTAGTAACAGCTTTCACCTTGATGACCGGTAGCTCCTGACTTGCCGGTCCGCAATAGCCCGGAAACTCCGGCATAGCCTTGCCCGTATTGGAATTAATATCCTCCCGGATTCTGCGGTTTGGTAAAATTTCTCCTTCAATGACATACTCTGCATTTGCAATCGCTTTCTCTGGAATGGTCAGGCAACGCACCATCTCTACCGGCGCTTCTCGGATCGCACCTGCTGCCTGCAGTTCATCATACCCCAGGGGAGTAGTAGGCGGCTCAAAGCAAGATGCAATTTCAATGGCCGGATCTACGCCTATACTTACAGAAATTGGAAGCGGCTTTCCCTCAGCCTCTGCCAATTCGCGGAAATATCCAATATGACGGGCACCCGGTTGCAAAAATATAGAGATTTCATCCTTAGACTGCAGACACATACGATGAATGGTAACATCTGATTCTCCTGTCACCGGATTGGATGCATAACACATCCCCAAGGTTATGTATGGCCCTGCATCCTCCTCAGTGTTGGTGGGTGCAGGTACCAGTTTTCGGATATCAAAGCCTTCCTCATAAGCATAATGCACTATCTCCTGACATTTTGCCTCTTTATTAGGAATCACGACAGGCTTAACCGGATTCATAACACTATCCTTCAACAAAAATCCCAGCTTTTTCGGATCACAGCCTAAAAGGGCTCCCACTCTTTCACGGCTTGCAAGAAGCCCTATAACCACTCTGGCTCCCGGATGTCCTTTTATATTGTTAAAGATCATGGCCGGACCTTCCTTTGTGGGACGCATGACAGTTCCTCCTGCACCCACATGACGATACACACCGGAAAGTTCTGCCATGGGATCCACCTCCACCTCTGTAAATATTAACTGTCCAGGTATAGATTCCAGCAATTTCAGGGCGCTTCTCAAATCATTTACTTTATCTGCCATCCTTATTCTATTCTCCTTTTATTCTGTTGCTTCAGTTTGCTATCTGCCGTTTTGACCAATGTAGTATATGTATGTACAATATGAGGACGGCCGATAGTCAGGCATTTTATATAAATTAAGATTATAACTTTCGGGGTGTTGGTTCAATTCAAGTTGTGGTACAATTGATTCCAGAATGGAATGATTGGAGAAGAAAATATGACCTTTGAACAATTGGAATATTTTATTGCTGTGGTAAATAACGATACTTTTTTTGATGCTGCGGATGCACTTCATATTTCTCAGTCCTCGTTATCCAAACACATTATTAAACTGGAAAAAGAACTGGGACTTAAGCTGCTGGACAGAAGCAGACGTAATGCCGTGCCCACCGAAACTGGGAAAATCTTCTATCATGACGCCCTCAATCTTATGCAGGAATACCGCCGTGTACTCCACAAAATGGAAAAATATAAGCCAAACAATACCAAACAGATTCGGATCGGCACACTTCCCATACTGACCCAATGCAATCTCACAGTCCGTTTCCGGGATTTCTCCCGGCTTTATCCGGAAATTCATCTTGACTTGGACGAGGTGGAGGAACCGGAACTTTTGAATGGCCTGGAAACAGGACGCTACGATTTCATTATTACCCGTGAAAATCTTGTACATACTCCTAAATATAAAACATATCCTCTTATGAAAGATGAGCTTGTTTTAGTCCTTGCTCAAGATCATCCCTTGATCACCCCAACAGGCAGCAAGTCTTTATCTGAAAAGCACACCTGCCAAAATCGCAGAGTCCGGCTGACCGATCTGGCAGACGAAAAATTTATTCTGATGAACCGACACACGTCAGTTTATAAACTGTGTATGGAGCAGTTTGCCAATGCAGGAATGAAAGCTCACATAGTCAGAAATGCGAGAATTGAGTCCATTATGAGCGCTGTATCCGTAGGGGAGGGAATCAGCCTTCTTCCCAAAAGCAATTTTGATGTATTCCGCCATGAAAATCTCATTACGCTGCCGCTGTCCCCTACTATCAGTGTACCGGTAGTTTTTGCACGAAAAAAAGGAGGAAAAATGTCACCCTCCTTCACAACGTTTATTCAATTTTTTATAAATGAATAGACTTATTGGCTTGTCATTTTATCTCTTCAGCTATTGGCTGCTGATGATCATTGACTCTCCCGAAATGTTTCCCGTGCAGCACAAAGAACCGGTACAAAATAAAAGTACCAGTAAATTTCCTGTTACAATCCTACACTATTTTCCACAGTAACTGTCCATTGTCAAATACCACATCTAACCGTTCTGCATCTTTCAGCCATGACAAATATGACCGTACAGTACTTCCAACCAACACATACTGCTGGAAATTCATCACAAGGGAATAGTCAAGGAATAGCTTTTGCAAGATTTGTTCAAAACACCTTGGGGTCTTACAGGTTTCAATAATCCTATCCCCAATTTCATATACCTTGTCAATATTTAACTGTGCAAGCTCTGCAATGTGTTCCGTAGCCTCTGCATGGGCAGGTACGAAAACCGCCGCCTCCATTTCTTTCACCTTTTCCAGGGTATCAAGATATGCCGCTACATCATAAATAAATCCAATCTGGTATTTTTCCAATGTCTCTCTGCTGGACAGACAGTCTGCAAGATAAACAACATCATCTGCAGTCCTAAATCCTACCATATCGAAAAAATGTCCCGGCAGAGGGATCACACACATTCCTTCCGGGAGATTTTCCTTATGCAGATACTCTGCACTGCTTGGTTTTGCCATAAGGAATTTATGCCTCAAATCCTTTGGGGGAAAACCTCCATATAAAAAAGCTGGTTCAAGAATAGGAAAATTCGTAAAATCACATTCTATTCCGGGCGCAAAGATTCTGCAGTTCGTCTGCCCCTGCAGATACTGGTTGCCGCCTATATGGTCTGCATTGGAATGTGTATTATAGATAGCTTTCAGATGCCAGCCGTTTTTATCCAGAATCTGCCGGACTTTACGTCCTGCGTCCTTGTCACTTCCGCTGTCAATCAAGCATACTTCTGTTTCGTTTAGCCTGAAAAGGCCAATCTTTGCCGGGCTCTCTATGTAATAGCTATTACTGCCCACCTGTTTCACTTCATACATATTGTAACCTCCCAAAATATGATTTTATTTATGATCTTCTCTCAAACTATAACATATAACAAAGCGGAGTACTTTTCAAGTATGCAAAAAAAGCCTCAGAAACTTTTGATTTCTGGGCTTTTGAGAGGCGCCAACCAGATTTGAACTGGTGATAGAGGTGTTGCAGACCACTAAAAAAATCCCTGGAACCCTCGAAAACTCTAGGGATTTGAAAGGGCTTCCACCTTATTACCACCTTATTTTTAGCCACACAAAAATATTCTTCACGCCAACTAAGGTTATTTTTTGCCTTTTGCAGACATCGCCGTGTCAAACTTGTGCCAGTTTGCGCCTTTTCTCTATTATAAACATATTATATGCCTTTCGTCTACCACTTCATCTATAAAATAAAACAAATTTAGGAGGACATTATGGACTACCAATTAGAACTCAAACAAATTGTGGAATTTCCACGTTGCCGCATTTACCGCGAATTTATACAAACCATGATAACTGACAAGAGCATCCGCACTAGTGGAGGCTCTTTTCTCTTTTATTACCTGGTACTTTGCTCCTACGCAAATTACCGGACTTCGTACCGCCGCATGGAACATCTGGTCTATACAGTCGGTCCAGGGGAATGGATTTGCCCGCTAAAGGAACTGCAGTCCTGGTTTCGCTGCAAGTTTCAGCACCAGGCTATATCCATCCTGAATACTTTTGAAGAACGGGGCTACATCTCTTATACGGTCATGGAGAAAAATAAAATCGTGAAGTTTAAAATTAACGACTGGCCTAATAACAATAAAATATTGGAGTACAATTATCCCTGCAAAAAAGATGCAGGGTTTTTCTTTTTCCCCATTGCCAAAGTGCATGAGCTGATTGGTATGGGCAAATGCTCCGAGATGGATATCCTTCTGGATTTGTGGATACACGCCGTTTACAATGACACCTCCGTAATGGGTTCCGATTCCGGCCCTGTGGTCTATTACCGTAACAATACCGGAAATCCACTGACCAGTTTTCAGACACTGGCCAACCGTTGGAGCCAGTCAAAAGCCTCTGTTGCCAGAGTGCTGAGAAAGCTGGAGGACAAAAAGCTGATTACACTGATATCCTTTAAGGGAAAATACGGAAGTATGATTTACTTAAACAGCTATCTGTCCGTAATGTTCGATGTCAGTGATGTCATGATTGACAAGGAGGAAATCGCTATGAAGATGCAGCTGCCAATCCACATTCCGGAAGAAAGCGGGGAAACCTTCGTCTCAGAACTGGTTACAGAAGATCAAATCACCGTTTCAGAATCTGACTCCTGCGTACCGGATTCGCATATGAAAATTATTGTAGAAAAAGTGGCGGAACTGCTGAATACACAAGGGGTTCCGTGCTGCCGCTGCCAAAAATCCCAGTATATATTATCTCCTTTATCAGCCTGGAATGGTCTATTTACTACATATACTCTAAATATTATCTGCCCCTTTGGAAACACCAGCTACCGATTTGAGCTATCTATTTCACTGGAGGATACCATTGTCTTTCCAGACCCGTTTGAGGCAGACGCTCCAGTAAAGGAAGGGGGTGAAGGATATGGCACACAAAGACAATAAGTCTTATACAGACCCGGAGATGGATCCCCGGTTTCATGATACCTACAAGTTTTTACGCCGGTACCGGGATGCAAAATACAGCCTTATGGTGGTCGTCCGGCAGATGGAAACTCAATTTCGCATGGAATATGGCTCCAGTATTGATGATTTTCTGGATTCCGTTTACGAGGCAGGGGCGGAGTTATCCGGCGGAGATATTGAACAGCGGGCAAAAAGTATTGAACGAAGCAATAAAATGCTGAAGCTTCTGGATTCATCCGTAGATCTTCTGCGGAACAACCATAAGCATGGCGAACAGTATTACTGGATTTTGTATTACGCTTTTCTATCGCCCCAGGAGCTTAGAAACACGGAAGAAATCATCGAAAAGCTGGAACCGCATATCAGCAATATTTCCTACCGGACTTACTACCGGAAGCGCCGGGCTGCTGTGGAAGCCTTGAGCACCATACTCTGGGGTTTTACCGCCAAGGAGACACTGACCATGCTGGATCAGTTCTTTCCCGAATAATTATTGTCACTAATTTGGCATCATAATGGCCTGCTTCTGCGATTGAAGCGAAAAACTACCCATGTTAGAATAGGTATTGCTTATAGTTTTCTCAATTTACCCGCACCTTCACCGGTGCTTTTTTTCTACCCAAAAACCAACTGCTGACAGCAGGCCATACTTGCCCTGTACATATAGCCTACGTATGGGGCAAAACTCATACGTACAGCTTACGTACAAAACATCAGCCATAGAAAGGAGACGGGAGTGCACAATGAAAACACGGCAACAGATATACAATGGTGAAGGCACGGAGCTTTTACGCTTAATCACAACCTACCATGCACTGCGTTATACACAGGTTTTGCGGTTTTTTTCCCGCAGCAATGAAGATTCCATAAAGTCTTTGATTACCAGCCTGGTGAAGCAGGGGCGGATTTATCATGACAAAGAAACGGATCTTCTGTGTGATGTTCCTGAAGCAGCTGTTTCGCCGGATTATGGGATGATAGCGGCTTTTTGGGTTCTTTTAGACTTTAAGAAAGCGCTTGTCTATCATACTGGCGGGGATTTCCCCATCAAACTGCATTTTTTCTCAAATGACGAAAGCTACGAGGTCATTTATGCAAGTTTAAATCAGGAGCCCTTATTAAATCACGTTCTGGAGAACATTCCATGCCAGGATGCCAGCCGGCTGGTCATACTGGAATCAGAAAGCCAGGCTGCAAAGCTTGCCATAGACGGCGTCGTTGCATTTTGCATCGTGGATAAGGATGGAGCAGTCAGCTACTACCGAAAGAAGTGAGGAATACTATGGATACTGCAAAGACTTTGTATCAAAGACTGCAAAATATTGAAGATGAGATTTTGAAACTGAATAATACAATTTTTGCGCTCAAGACCACCGATATTCAAAAATACCGTAGAAACTATGAAGATCTGAGTGTAAGCGCTGCACTCCGGGCGGAACGGATTGCCTGCCAAATGCGGAATCTGGTATATATAGCAGACGTTCGACAAGCCTCCGGATATATGCAGCTGGCAGCCCATGCACATGGAATCCGGATTGAAGCCGAAAGGGATATCTTATCCATCCACCTGCCAGGACTTCTGCCTAAACGCAAGGTTCGGACTAATACCTCATTTTTGTATGAGCCTTTAAGATTTGCGATGCAGGAATATCTAAAGGATTCTGCGATGCCCTTGTATCGGGATTGCGTTGTCTGCTTCAGCCAGGTATATAACAAAGAGCTGTCGCTTGAGCGGGTTCGTGATTACGATAATGTAGAGTTTAAACAGATTCTGGATACCATAGCCGGTTATGTGTTGACTGACGATACCGGATTGTTTTGTGATCTCTACCACACGACAGAACTGGGAGAATCTGACTGTACCTATGTGTACATCATGGAAAAAGCAGCCTTTCCTTCCTGGATCAAGGCACGCAAAAATCATATCGAAACCCTATCGGAAATTTCCTGATTTTTTATGAAAACTATCCGACATAGGTAAAAAACCAGGCAAGGACTATGAAATCCTTGCTTTTTCAGTGCCAGCATACCGAAGGAAATACCGAAGTATAGGCTGGCATAGGTAAAAACCAAGCAGAGGTGATGCTTACGAAACCAGACACCCTAAAGTATCAGCTGTTGGAGATGATAGGGATATCAGGCGAATTTCCTGCTGACCAATTATGCAGGCTAATATCCAGTCCATCTTATGCAGAAAAAATTATCACTGAGTTAAAGGCAGAGAAATTTATTCGTACCCACTACCGGGATAAACTCCGAGGATACCGGCTTACGAAACAAGCCAAAGAATTTCTGCTGTCCCACCGCTCTGCCCGCTTCCACTACTATCTGGAGGGCAATACGGAAACGAACCTAATCCGAAGCGAGGCGCCCAGAAGGCTAAGGCTTCACCAGAAGGCAGAGGCATACCTGACGCTGCTTCACGCGGGTATCCCTGTTTTCCCAGACGAGAAACCAGAGATATTCAAAAAAGATGGCCATACTGTCACCATGCGAAGCCTTCCTTTGTTTTATTCCTCACGGGAAATAAAAGAACTGGGTGCAGAGACAACCAAAATTAAGAACTCCAGGAGCGTTGGTGTTTTGATGGCACCGCAATGTGTCTATGCCGTTTATAACACCGGAAATCATGTCCTGAAATGGGAATACAAAACGGAAGTGCGTGTAAATGCCTTCCTACAGCATTACCTGCAGGGACTTCCCTACTCAGGCCGGCCATCCATTCGGGCAATTATGCTGGGGACTGATATGGACGCCGCATTGGGGCTTCTTACCAGCACCGGCGGGTACAAAAAGAGTCTGTTCATGCTGGACAACTCCTTTGCGCACTTTCACTATGTTCCAAACACCCCCTGCGGAGAGAGCCAGCTGAAGCTGCTGGCAGATCCAGAGATGATGGCCCGGCTCAATCAGCTTTTATTATCCGATCAGGGAAGCTGCAGCACCGACATTCCTATTGAGCATGACGCTGTGGCCAGTGACGGAACCCCCACGATTCTCGCATATGATTTTGACATGCAGCGAATCAACAAGTTTAATACCGGTCTGAACGTATATGGCTTATCCGGGAATCTGATATGCTTTGATTTCCAGCTTCCATGCCTGCAGCAATATTTATCTGCTGACATACGATTCTCCAGTATTGATTTTTCCAAATTCAAAAGGGGGTTTTTCCATGAACCGTAAATGGTGGAAGCTCGTTTTCGTGCTTCCAATCTGCCTTTGCACACTATTTGCCGGAGGCTATATCGCACAATTCATTCACAACTATAAAATCTGGACTGCCGCCGGTCATTTTGCCGGCGATGGAACCAACCCTATTGTTCCGTCCCTTTATCCACTGGACTGCCTGCATGCGCTGGGCAGCTTCCCCTACAATTTATATGGGATTTCAATTTGCCTGCTTTTATTTGCACTCCTTGTTTTCCTACTGATGCGCATGGGATTTGATAGAAACAGCGAGGTTTATGACAAGGAGCGGAACTTAAACTACTCTGCAAAAGGAACCTATGGAACTTCAGGCTTTATGAGCACTGAGGAAATGCATCAGGTTTTAGAGCTTACCAGCCATGTCAAAAAAAGTAAAGGTACCATTTTGGGGAAGCTGGACGGAAAGGCTGTCTGCTTGCCCTATGAAACCCGCATGAATAAGAACATTGCCGTCTACGGTGCAAGCGGCTCTATGAAAAGCCGTGCTTTTGCCCGGAATATGATTCTGCAGTGTGTGGCAAGGGGACAAAACGGAGGATGCGGGGAAAGCCTGATTATCACAGATCCGAAATCTGAACTCTATGAAAGTATGTCCGCATATCTTGAAAGCGAGGGTTATACCGTAAAGTGCTTCAATTTAGTCAATCCTGAGAATTCCGACAGCTGGAACTGCCTCATGGAGATTGGCGGACAGGAAACCATGGCACAGGTTTTTTCTGATGTCATTATACAAAACACCGGTTCCGGCAAAGGGGATCATTTCTGGGACAATGCCGAATTAAACTTACTAAAAGCACTGGTCCTTTACGTGGAACAGGGATTTCCCGAAGAATCCAAGAACATTGGGCAGGTGTACCGGCTTCTGACCATGAGTTCGGAACGGGAGCTGAACAGCCTGTTTGACTTGCTCCCTGTTTCCCATCCGGCGAAAGTACCGTACTGCATCTATAAGCAGGCCAGCGACACAGTGCGATCCGGTGTGATCATCGGGCTTGGTGCCAGGCTGCAGGTATTTCAAAATAAATTAATCCGCCAGATTACTGCTTATGATGAAATTGACCTGACGCTTCCGGGCAAGCAGAAATGTGCTTACTTCTGCATCACGTCTGACCAGGACAGCACCTTTGATTTTCTCTCCTCTTTGTTCATGACCTTTGTATTTATCAAACTGGTCAGATATGCGGACAGGTATGGCGAGGATGGTAAATTACCGGTACCAGTACATATTCTGGCAGATGAGCTTGCAAACACAGGAGCAATTTTAGAGCTGAACAAAAAAATATCCGTCATCCGCAGCCGTAATATAAGTATTTCCTGTATATTTCAAAATTTGCCTCAGATGCAAAACCGTTACCCTCTGAACCAATGGCAGGAAATTTTAGGGAATTGTGACACTCAATTGTTTTTAGGGTGCACCGATGAGATAACTGCCAGGTTTATTTCAGACCGGACAGGGGATGTTACCGTCGGGGTCAGCAGCGAAGCAAAACAGCTCAATAGCTGGCGTGTTTCTGACTATACCCCAGAATACCGTCAGACCAGATCCATCGGTAAGCGGAAACTGCTTACTCCAGATGAAATTCTCCGCCTTCCACTGGACACTGCATTGATTATTCTGCGTGGCCAAAAGGTGCTGAAGGTGGAAAAGTATGATTATACACTGCATCCGGATGCCCGGAAACTCGTTGCAAGGAAAACATCCGAGCATATTCCCAAATGGCGGGAAAACGGTATGGATGAAGAGCACGACTATATTCCCAAGGTTCCGTCTCCAGCCAGACAGCGCAAAAAGTCGGCAACAGCTCCCCATATACCAAGAGATCCAACGGCGCATATGTCCAGAGCTGCTTCTTATGCCAAGGAATCGGAAGAGGAAGGAACTTCACCGGATATCCTGCTGGAAGACGCAGCGGCTTACGACGACATGATTCCATTAGACAAAGATTCTATTATGACCAAGATTTGAAAGGAGACCATTTATGGCTAACGAAAAGAAATTAAACAATGCTTCTATCCTGACCATCGACTCTGATACCGTTTTAGAAACCCCACAGTCCAAAGCGGACTTAATCTGGCATGAAATACAGAATGCCTACCGGACAAAAAAAATTCTTACCGGAATGCTGGGAGGAATTGAAAAAACGGAAACTGGGAGCCTGATTGCGATTGTCTACTACAAAGACTTCCGGGCAGTCATCCCGGTAACAGAAATGATGATCAATCTGGTGCAGGATGAAGCTCATAATTACGGAGAACTCACGCTGCGTCAGAATAAGGTCTTAAACAACATGCTGGGCTGTGAGATTGACTTCATTGTTAAAGGACTTGATACTCCAACCAGGAGTATTGTAGCAAGCCGCAGGGATGCCATGTTAAAGAAACGGCAGATTTTTTATCTGGATCAGGATGCGTCCGGCCGTCCCAAGATCTATGAAGACCGCATTGTACAAGCCAGAGTCATTGCTGTAGCCGAAAAAGTGGTCCGTGCAGAAATTTTCGGTGTGGAAGTTTCCATACTGGCTCGTGACCTTTCCTTCGACTGGCTGGGCGATGCCAGGGAATGCTTCCATGTGGGCGAAAACATCCTTGTGCGTATCCTGGAGGTACAGGCTGAAGATCCTGAGCATATTTCTGTCCGTGCGGATGTTAAAAGTGTGGAAGGAAATACCAGTATTGAGAATATGAAAAAATGTAAGGTGCAGGGCAAATATGCCGGTACCATAGAGGACATCCATAAGGGAACGGTGTATGTCAGGCTCTCCATTGGTGTGAACGCGATTGCCCACAGCTGCTATGATCCCCGTACCCCTGGTAAAAAAGACAACGTTTCCTTCGTGGTGACCCATATAGACGAGGAAAGGAATATCGCTGTCGGTATCATAACGCGTATCATTAAGCAAAACATTTGATGGTTTGAAAAGCGGCAGATTACCGGCTGCCTCTACTGGTAAACCGGGTCTGCCACTTTATTGGTTTCGCTGCTTCTTATATTTTTTCGGTTTCTGGCAGCCATTGATATATAAGGGTTTGCAAAATAATAAGGTGGTTCATAAGGTGTCGCCTTAGACCCTTGCCTTATTGCCTGTAACACCTGCACATGCTATACTAATCCAATAATCAAGCGGAAAAGAACGGATGCATTTCGATTATGCCCTCTAGTTTTAAGAAAGAGGGTGATGCCCATGAATACGATGGAAGTATTAACACTACTGCTCGTTGTTTTCACGGCACTGGCTTACATAGATAATCGACACAACAAAAAGAAATAGCATCCCACCGTCCAAAGTAGATGCTATTCCTTAAATAGTTATTTAACTGAGGGCATCAGATCTTGCATCTGAGTACCTTTTCTGCTTTGATTATACACTGGGGGAGGCGAGAAATCAAGTCCCCCTTTTATTTTGGTGAGCAAATCACATACGTTACTAAACTTCTTTTTTGGCATCTATTAATGTCGTCTCAATATTTTTATATTTGAACTCGACAACTGGAATTTGTTTATTTCGTTTTAGGCACTTTCATTTCATTAAAAAGCAATACAAGACCATATAATCCGCAGATTAAAAGAATTATATCTTCATAAGCATTATAAATTACTGATTTTATTCCCGTCAATCCCCAAATAGTCATCAAAACAAGAAGCGCCTTGTTTTTTCTTTTGTACCCTGCATAAACAGCTATACTCAAGCTAATAATAGGGCAAGGCATTATGTATGTTACCATTTGTGGAAATGAGTTTCCTAAAGCTATAGATACAACAGGATAAATACCAAAGAGCAATAGTAATAGTTTCTGAATTGCATTGGGTTTGTCTAATGTATCATCTTTCTTTCGCCAACTTTCGCATAAAAATAAACCACCACAAATAAGAAATAATGGCAAAGCGAAAAATTTCTGAATAGGTTCTGTTCCATATAACGCAAAAAAAGCAATTCCTATAAAAAGGTTCGCAATTCCCAGCATAAATTTTGCTGCCCATTTTACCTTTTGATTATAAGACAACATAATCGCAAACATCACGACCATAAGTAATACTATTTGAATTATCCATGTCTGTCTATTGTAATTTCCAATGACATTCCAAAATGCTTGTGCGTTCATTCACTCACCCCTACAACTTCCGATTTTCACAGTTCTACAAACTGAAATTTGTCACCGATTTCGGATATATCGGGGACCTTCTGCACCATTTGTTCCAGTATACAGAAATCCACTTTTTTCAAGTACCCGTAAAGAGGCAAGGTTATCAACATCTGTTTCTGCTTCAACACAATTTACACCGAACTGCTGTAATGCCCATGCCACAACTGCATCAACCGCTTCTGTCGCATATCCACGCCCTTGGTATTCTTCTGAAATTCCATAACCTATTTCTGCCACGCCATTGGGAGCAAGTCCCTTGAAGCAGCACTCCCCGATATGCGTTCCATTTTTTAGTTCAATCATCCAAATCGCATACCAATTCCATTGGTCAGGATTTTGCAAGGCACCATCCATCATTTCCTGATAAGCTGTTTTCAGGAAATCTTCCGTTTGGAGTGAAATAAATTTCTCCATTGCTTCTTTTGAAGCCGGATAGATTTTTAACCGTTTTGTTTCTATCATCTTTTCCTCCGTAAACACCGATTTTTTTCCGTCTGTCAAACTGAATTTGTGGTTAGACGATATTCTCACCCAAAATTATTTTAGGCATTGTAGTTAAACATCTGTTCCAACGTTTGTAAAACTTCTCTATACCAAGTTTAGATACTCTTGCATGAGCTTCCTCATTTTCTAACACCCAATACAACACATATGTTACCTTGCCTACATTTCTCGTGAGTCGAACAGGCAATTCACCCTCTTTAACCGCATTAAAATCTTTTTGTCGATGAGTACGTTTTATATAATGTACATCAATGACCCCATCTTGTTGTAAATAAAATTCGGCAACTTCTTTTATTAGTTCTTCTATTTCGTCTAATTTGGTTAATTTCGCTTCATATATGCATATTTCATTAAACATAAAACACCTCCTCAAATTCTAATTTTGCGTATCATGAATCCTTCATATACCATACTTGTCTTAATTTCAGTTGTCTGCATAATAATTGCCTATCAGCTTCCCTCATTGATTTGCCATGTCCTCTTTCTTTAATCCAGTTTTTTCGTCTTCAATTTCCCGCTCGAAAATCTAATACTTCCAGTCATCAGTTCCAGAAATTAACCGCCAGCCTTGATTTCCATATTCATTCAGTTTTTCTATATATCTCTCCAATTTAACGTGGATATTAAAAGAAGGCTCTGCGCTCAGATCGACGGTCATATATTCATATTTCTTCATAATGCTTTTCCTTCCTATTCAGTCTGTTTATATTTATTCGTTACTGGTCTTGGGAAATAACGGTTTACCATTTCTTTTGCCTGGAGCAGCCATTGTTCTCTGTCCTTCTCACAGCTGTCTGCAATGACTCGGAACATAATTCGTTCAAATACTGTGACACCACAGAAATCAAAGATACAATCTCTCCAGAGACGCTCAAGCGGGTCACCAAATACCTCATCTTCCCGTCGCTTCGGAGTATTGGAAGTGTTAAATACCAATGCCGCTTTCGCTTTTAATAGGCCAATCGGCAAACCGCCTCCATTATCTCCCTTTGGGAAGGTATAAGCAACATTTTCCCTTAAAATCCGGTCAACCCATCCCTTCAGGATAGCCGGCGGCTGCCCCCACCAGTTCGGATGGATAATGATAATGCCATCTGCTTCCTTGATTTCCTGTTGGTGGCGTAAAACTAACGGCTCATTGGTATGGTCGCTCACCAGCTCTTCTTTCGGTAGCACCGGACTAAATTCTTCCTGATATAAATCATGGAATATGACAGTATGGCCATTTTCCTTTAAAACCTTAATCACCGTTTCTGCAATAGCAGAGTTAAAACTATATTCATAGGGGTGGCCAAAAATAACGGATATCTTCATAACCTTGTTATGTCTCCTTTCATTTTGCATCTCATCTATGCATTGCTATTTTGTAATTCTAAATTATGTATCTTTGTCTATGACGGCAGCCATAACCTGTGCCGACTTACCACACTCCGTAATGCATTCCATGAGCCTGCAGCACGGCATCAACGCATAACGCCCTTTTATATACACAGAATCAGGCGACTATTCTTGAAATTATGTTATATGCCGTTACTGCATAAATGAAAACTGCAATGCAAATAAAAACTGCTGCATCCCTCTTTGCTCCTTTATCATAACATTCTTTTGCATTGGTTAGCAGTGCTAACCCCATAAATACAAACATAACAGGAAGAGCTATATCAAATGGTAGCCATTTCATCAAAGCAACCGAACCAAAACCAATAGTCAGGACTGAAAATACTGCCTTCCAAATGCGCATAAAATACCTCCTTTGTATTTTGAATCTTAGATATTGTAATTTTTTCTAGCTTTATACCAGATATATAGAGTACATCCAAAAGCTATCGCATACAGCACAATCAAGATAACGAGTGTGGTGCCCTCCGGTTTCATCCATCTATATACCGGGTAGAAGGAAGCCAAAATAACGAGCGGGATTACCATTCCCCATATAGCTCTTTTCCTAGTTGATAAATATACATGTGAGCCTAACAAGCCCACCATGATAAGGAACGATAACAGCTCGTTAAAATCAAACCCACCAGTGATCAGTCTTAAAAAATATATAATTACCATAGCAATTACAAAACAGATAAAAGTTGTCATAAGCAGATCTCCTCATATTCTTATAAAACACTTCGTCCTTACTATTATATTGATATCTCGTATATGCAGGAACACCCATCTCTCAAATATGAACGCCTTACCTCTGCCTTCATTTCTTTTCCCAGAACCTTCGAGAACATCCTGCCGGCATAATGCGCGGAGCAATCACATAACCCGGGAGAAACCTTGCCTTCTGTGGCCTCTGCGATTGGGCAGACACAATACTCTTTATTTTCATCAATCCGTATCTTCTTATCGTCCACTTCAACCACCCAGCCCAGCGATTCCGTAAGGAATTTTATAAAGCCATCAATATCCCCTATGTACAGTTCTAGCTGTTGGTCCATTTGATTGACATTGTAGTGGAGTTCCACACAGTTCTTCAGGCAAGCCTGTCTCGTCTCCTCGGAGCAGTTCTCCTGTATCCCCTTTAACAGGCTTGCAGCCTACTGTGCATGAAAATTATTGTTGTCTGTTCTTTGTTTTTGGCCCATAGTTGTTCCTCTCTTTCATCATGCTGTGTCTTCAGGCGTCAAATTTTTCTGTTTATTATACGCTTGTCTTAAAGAGATTGCAAATTATCCTCTTAAATACATCTATTTTTTCACTTCAGCGTACAAGTTCCCGCACATCTTTCAATTTGTCGCATCAATGTCATAAACTGGCACAGTTATGCAATTTACAGGTAAAAGCCCCTATGCTAAAATGATATTGTCAAAATTATATGCAGAGAAAACGCAGCACTTCCGGGATATTCGCCTCTCCCTGGAAAAGGCTGCGTTTTTTCATGCCAGGAGGTGACTTTTGTCTACAACTTCATATGGATTGAAAAGAACATCCTGCATTGACCAGGCTGTTTTTTTGGCCGGGTAACCGGCAGGAGGCTGAAAACTATAAGCGCAAGGGCAGAGCGGCACATATTCCGCTTTGCCCATTTTTATCTAAGGAGGTTTGAATGACGTGAAACAAATAAGAAAAGAAAGCCCACCCATAGCCAGGCGCCAGATAAATTACGGGAAATGGCTCTATATCGCATTTCTCTTATTTACCCTGGTATTGGGCAATGTACAGCCGGTGCTGGCAGCAAACATGTGGGACAAAGCCAAAGAAATTATGAAGGATGTCTACAGCCAGATTGTCCTGATTTCAACTATTGCTGCCGTTGTGACGGCTTCCGTGGCGTTATTATTAATGAATTTTTCAAAATCAGGAAAAACCGTAGACGAATCCCGTGCCTGGCTGAAGCGGATTATTATCACATGGGCAATCTTAAACGGCCTTGGTTTTATTATGGCTTACATCACCCCATTTTTCGCAGGCGGACAGTGGAACGGCTAACCCCGGAAAGGAGACATTATGGGAATACTCGATGGAATTGTAGAATGGATTGCCGAGCAGGTAATGAACATCCTCGATTTAATCACAACCTCCGTGCTGGGCGCACTTGGCTGCTCCATGGACACGTTTCTCCGTTACTTCCCGGCCGCTGAAAGCATGTATCAGGTTTTTCTGGCTCTGGCCATCGGCCTGATCCTTTTAAACTGGGTCTGGCAATTGTTTAAAAATTATTTTCTGGGTGCCGGAGTGGAAGCAGAGGATCCTATCAAACTGTCCATGCGTACCTTCGTTTTCTTATTCTTAACCTTTTATGCGAAGGATATTGTGGACTTGCTTTTGAACATCGCCGGCACACCTTACGGCTGGATCTTGACCGAGGATCTTCCGCCATTGAAATTTGCAGACTTCAACAGTGTCATCACCGTGATTTTAGGTGTATGTGCCAACGGCGCAGTTGCCATCATTGCGCTGATATTGGTATTAATCCTCGCCTGGAACTACATCAAGCTGCTTTTTGAAGCGGCGGAGCGATATGTACTTCTCGGCGTACTGGTTTACACCGCCCCTGTAGCTTTTTCCATGGGGGCATCCCAGACAACTGGAAATATCTTTAAGAGCTGGTGCCGAATGTTAGGCGGTCAGCTTTTTTTATTGGTTATGAATGCCTGGTGTCTGAGACTGTTTACGTCCATGGTAGGCACCTTCCTCGCAAACCCGCTATCCCTTTAACGAAAGGAGACGAAAATGAAACACCGAAAAAAATTCATACTCTTTGCCGTACTCCTTCTCTGCATGGCCCTATTGTACTCTCTGCCCGTGTTTGCCGCCGAGCTTTCCGAAGCTGATGTGGAGCAGGCAGTTGCCAGCCAGGGAAAAGAAGGGGTCACGGGAAATGTATTCATCTGGTTCCTCTGTGCCATTGCATTTTTAAAGGTCAGTCAGAAAATCGACAGCTTTATGTCTTCCCTTGGTATCAATGTGGGAAATACCGGCGGCAATATGCTGGGAGAACTGTTGATTGCCGGAAAAAGCCTCAGCAGCTCCCTCCATTCCCATGGCGGAGGCGGCGGATACCGGAAAAGCACATCCCCGGGAAGCGCAGCTGTTGGCGGCAGCTTTTTAGCAGGCGGTCTTGCCGGCTCTGTTGGCAGGCAAATGGAGCGAAGTGCAGTCAATTCTGCTACCGGCTATACAGAGAGTTCCAGTATAGGAAACTCGTTGTATCAGTCATCACTCAAAAAAGGCGGTGATTTCGCAAACCATGTCATCAGTAACATTGCTCAGGGCAATTATGGCCAGGTTGGTTCTATTAAAGGAGATGATGCAGCAAAAGCATTCGCTTCCTACATGGGACTTCCTTCAAATAATCCATCTGCACCGGATGGAAACACGAGCGGCGGTAACTTGGGCAATGCAGGCGGTACAAAGCCAGATACCAGTCCCCAAATGCCAGTCTATACCAATATGGAGATTGGTGGCGGCCGGATCACCGGCACGGAAACCACGGAAAACGGAAGCCGGGACTTTGCCATGTACAGCAAGGACCAGTATATGGCCCCATCCCAGGGCGAATATGATACCGTTCAATCCGTAGACGGTACTGCCTGGTATAAACAATACGCACAAGATACTGTTTCCAAAACACCTTATGAAAAAGATGATGGGAAAATTGCCTACCATGAGTCCATCATTCAAAAGCTGCCGCCTACGCCACAAAGAAAGGACAGAATCTAATTATGGCGGAGCAGAAATCCGCTTTGAACGAGGCAGTCGATGTAGGCTCGGCTGCGGTTTCACAGTTAAAGTTTATGAAAACAGCATCCGCTTTGTCTAAGACCGCGAAAGGAGCCGCACTTGCTGGACCATTTGGAGCTGTCATTGGTGCTGCACTTCAAGACAAACGAATACTGAAACGTATCATTATTGCTGGAATCATCATTCTAATGATGCCAGTGCTTTTTATATTACTGCTTCCTGGCCTTATTTTCGGAGGGTTGACAAATAATACGGGGGCGCTAAATGACAACACCAAGATTACGGAAAATATCCGAAACGCAAATCAGGCCATTGTAGAAGCGCTCACTGAATGTCACGATGACCTGCTTGCAGAGGTTAATGCAGCTATCGCCAGGCTTCCCCAAGGGGATACCGCTGTCATTTCAGATCCTTACCAATATAGTATATCTGTAAATGCCAACCAGCTGATTGCCCAGTTCTGCGCCAGCCGGGATAACTTCCGGGATATCCATATTTCCGAATTAAAGCGCTTAATCCGGGAAAACCGGGAAGACCTGTTTCCCTATACAGAAACTGCGGAAACCATCACCCGGGAAGTTACGGTGGATACCGGAGCCGAAGGGGATCCAAATGCAGGGGCAGAGCAGACTACCCAGACGGTCACATTTACCCAGCATACTTATACCATAACATATGCCGGTGACTCCTATATCGCCGATCATATCTTTCAGCTGACGGATAAACAGAAGGAGTTGGCTGCAGATTATGCGGAAAACCTGACATTGTTTTTGGGCGGAACAGACAGCGGAGGCATCGCAACTGCCAATGTATCCGAAGAGGTACTTGCCTACCGTCCCGTAGTAGCTCGGATTGCCGCACGTTTCGGAATGGAGCAATACGTAGAACTCATACTTGCAGTTATGATGCAGGAAAGCGGCGGACGAGGCCTGGATGTCATGCAGGCGGCAGAAGGCGCCTTTAATACCAGATATCCCCATGCCCCCAATGGGATTACCGATCCGGAATACAGCATTGAGTGTGGCATTCAAGAATTAAAATATGCTCTTGATAAGGCCGGGTGCACCGGACCAACGGACCTGGACCGGATTAAGTTAGCCCTGCAGGGCTACAATTACGGCTCTGGATATATTGACTGGGCCATGGCACGAGACGGGGGATATACGAAGGAAAATGCCATTGCCTTTTCGGATATGATGTGTGCAAGGCCGGGCTGGAATTACAGTATCTATGGAGATAAGGAATATGTGGATCATGTACTCAGGTATTATATCATTACCTCCACCGGTGGCACCTATCCGGCAAATGGAATGCAGATTCCACATTATCTTCAGACGGATTATGGAAACATCCCCTATGGCGGCGGCTCCATCGCCTCCAGCGGCTGCGGGCCCACCAGTTTTGCCATGATAGCCAGTTATCTGACTGGAACAACCATTACCCCGGTTGATGCTGTATCCTGGTGCGGAAACTCTTATTATATGCCGGGAGTTGGTACCTACTGGTCCTATTTTGAAGCGGCGGCCAGCCACTTTGGATGCGGTTCGGTCACACAGACTGCCGATCCAAATGCGGTACTGCAGGCGCTGTCCCAGGGACACCCCGTAATCAGTTCCCAGAGTCCCGGAATTTTCACCAGTGGCGGGCATTTCATTGTACTGCGGGGCGTAACGTCTGCTGGTAAGGTACTTGTAAATGACCCAAATGACAGTGCAGCTAAAAATTATATCAACCGTGAATTTGACATGATATCAGAGATCCATGCGACTGCAAACGCGTACTGGATTTTTGACACGAAATAAAGGAGATACTATGAGCAGAAAAAAATTAATCCTTTCCATCCTCCTACTGATTCTGCTGGTCATTATAGGAATTATACTTCCAGCTGTCTGGAAACACCAGAATCAGCAGACAAAGACAGAAAAGGAAACCGCAAAATCTGATGATGAGGCATCCCATAAAAAAACCAATCCAGGTAAATGGGAATTCCTGGACTTTGAAAAATTATCGGATTTTCTTCCTGATACTCAGATTCAGGATTTAAAAGAACAGCTTCCTACTTATTTGGAGCAGCGGAAAGAAACAGAGATGAAAAGCATTACGTTCCTTCCGGAGGAAACTACCTATCCGGATAAGCAGACAACTGTTTTCATGTTCCAACTCTCCAGTGCCGACACCTTTCCGGTCACTTACAGCGCCTCTACCGGCGTTTTTTTATTTGGCAAAGAGAAGCTTCCCATTAGCACGGAGGTAAAAACCTATCCAAAAGAAACCGATGATTCCCTTCCTCCCATAACTACAGAGGAAATCGAAACCCGCCAGGAAGGCGGCTTCCCGGACACAAAAAATGATGCTGGCCACCCTGCAGACTCTAAAGATATGCCAAAGCAGGAAGCGGAGTCTAAGGAGGTGCAGCCATGAAAAGTCCTGAAGAACAACAGGTTGCATTCATCCCTCGCAATTTTATTGAGAGGGGCACCATTATGGGCGGAACATTTAAGATTCGCAATGTAATCGAAGGCGGCATCCTGGCGGTTGGAATCACCATACCGGTGCTTCACCTGCCGTTGTCCCTCACCATTCGGATTATCATTCTCTGCATGACAGCGCTTCCGGCCGCTATGGTGTCACTTATCGGTATTTCCGGGGAAAGCCTGACGGCATTTTTGATGAACGCCCTGCGTTTCCTAAAAAACCGGCGGATGATTTACCGTTCAGACATAATTCCGGATCCGGCCGTTAAGCAGCGGAGAAAACCCCGTAATAAAGAACCCAAGGCGCATAAGCGGAAGCGAAGGAAACAGGATACCCCTTCTCAGGAAGATAAGGAAGAAACACCTGAGGATACTGTCCAGGCTTCTCCGGTTCCAGTGAATCCTGTTAAAAAAAAAGAACGCCGGGAATTTGACGTTTCTACCAAACATGGGATTAAAAAGCAGGCCCGAGAAGACATCCGGGTTCTGAAATTTAACCTAAAAGAGGAAAAGCGTTACCAAAAGGCACTTCATAAAGCCGCCCTTCAGAAGGAAAAGCAGGAGAAACGCCGCCAAAAGGCAGAAAAAAGGGCTGTGGTACGAACAGAAAAGACGAAGGGTGATTCCTCCGTATCTGAACAGACCGCCTCCGTTTCCAAGAAGAAACGAAGGTTCCAAACATTGGAGGATTATCTGCCTATTGAGAAAATTGCCAACGGAGTGATTTATACCACAGACCACCGCTACGTAAAAATCCTTGAAATTGAGCCGATTAATTTTCTCCTGCGCAGCACCCGGGAACAACAGGGGATTATTTACAGTTTTATTTCCTATTTGAAAATCAGCCCTGTCAAGGTCCAGATCAAAATGATCTCAAAAAAAGCGGATATCAACAAGCATCTGGCTCAAGCGAAGCGGGAACTTGACCAGGAGGAGAACCCGCGCTGCCGGGAACTGCAGGAAGATTATATCCAGTTTGTGCAAAGGCTCAGTTCCAGAGAAGCTGTGTCCCGGCGTTTTTTCCTGATTTTCGAGCATGAGCCCTTTAACGTGAACCGGAAAGAATCGGAAAAAGATATCCTGTCCGCTCTGGAGACGGTAGCACAGACCGCCAAAACTTTTTTATCCCAATGCGGCAATGAGGTCATTACTCATGACAACGAAGACGAGTTCACGACGGAAGTCCTTTACACACTCCTAAACCGCAGTCTTTGTGCAGAAAAACCGCTTCCGAGACGGATCAATGAAGTATTGTCCAACTATGCCGCACAAAACCGGGAGTCAGACCATATCCGGATGAATGAGTTCCTTTCTCCGGAAAGCCTGGACTTTAAGCATTCCAGCTATGTAAAGATAAACGGAGTGTATCATTCCTATCTGATGGTTCCCAGTGATGGCTACAAAAACAAAGTAGTTCCCGGCTGGCTTTCCCTGTTAATCAATGCCGGGGAAGGCATAGATATTGATTTTTACCTGCACAAGCAGCCCAAAGACAAAATACAGCAGCGTCTGGGCCAGCAGATCCGGATCAACCGTTCCAAGTTAAAGGACGCGTCCGATACCAACTCCGATTTTGATGACCTGGATTCCGCTATCCGTTCCGGCTATTACTTAAAGCAGGGGCTTGCCAATAACGAGGATTTTTATTATATCAATCTGCTGGTCACTATCACCGCATCCAGTCTGGAAGAATTACAGTGGCGGATACAGGAGATGAAAAAGTTGCTGATCTCACAGGATATGGACCTGCGCTCCTGCTACTTTCTGCAGGAACGGGGTTTTCTATCTACCCTGCCCCTGGCTGCCTTAGATAAAAAGCTGTTTGAGCTGTCCAAGCGTAATGTCCTGACCAGCGGCGCAGCAAGCTGCTATCCCTTTACCAGCTACAGTATCTGTGATGACAATGGGATTTTATTTGGCGTCAATAAGCACAACAATTCCCTTGTGATTGCGGATATCTTTGACAGCAAACAGTACAAGAACAGCAATATCTGCATTTTAGGCTGCTCCGGGGCAGGCAAGACTTTTACAATGCAAACGATGGCGCTCAGGATGCGGCGTAAAGGCATTCAGGTTTTTATAGTCGCACCGTTAAAGGGCCATGAGTTCTACCGTGCCTGCAAAAATGTAGGCGGAGAATTTATACAGATATCCCCCGGAAGCCAAAGCTGCATCAACATCATGGAAATCCGGAAGATTGATAATTCCGTTACCGAGCTGCTGGATGGACCTTCCATGGAAGCGTCTCTGCTGGCGGCTAAAATCCAGAAGCTGCATATTTTCTTTTCCTTATTGATACCGGATATGAGCCACGAGGAAAAGCAGCTCTTGGATGAGTCACTGATTAAAACCTATGCCAGGTTCGGGATCACGCATAAAAACGAATCGCTGACAGACCCGCGGCATCCGGAGCGGTATAAGAAGATGCCTATTTTGGAGGATTTGTATAACATCCTGATAGACAGTGAAGACACCATACGTCTGGCGCATATTTTGAACCGGCTGGTCCACGGCTCGGCAGCATCCTTTAATCAGGAAACGAACGTGGACCTTTCCAATAAGTACACCGTGTTAGACATCTCAGAGCTTACCGGCACCAGTGACCTTTTGACCGTTGGGATGTTTGTGGCCCTCGATTTTGTCTGGGATAAGGCAAAGGAAAACCGGACGGCAGAAAAGGCGATTTTTGTCGATGAGGTCTGGCAGCTCATCGGCGCCTCCAGCAACCGTCTTGCGGCAGAATTCGTCTTAGAGATTGCCAAGATTATAAGAGCCTATTCTGGAGCTGGTATTTTTGCCACTCAGGATCTAAACGACTTTTTCGCTCTGGATGACGGCAAGTACGGCAAAGGCATCATAAACAACTGCAAAACCAAGATTGTGCTGAATATGGAAGATGAAGAGGCACAGCGTGTGCAGTCCATCCTGCACTTGTCAGAAACAGAAATTATGAACATCACCCATTTCCAGAGAGGCAATGGACTGATTTCCACAAACAATAACAACATTACCGTGGAATTTAAGGCTTCTGCACTGGAAAAAGAATTGATTACCACAGACCGGCAGGAGCTTCTGGAGCTGATTGAACGGCAGAAGAAACAGAGGGCCGGTTAAGCACACAAAGACAATACACACTTAAAGGAGGAGACCTTATGACACAAAAATTACAGGCAAATGGAAAACGGCTGTTTGCTTTTTTACTGGCAGCCATGATCGCGTTGGGGACAGTCATTACGAACCAGCTCCCGGTTTATGCAGCCGATGGAACACTGACCTTTAATTCTGGTGAGACCATTTCCTACGGCGATTACTTTACGACACGCATGACCTTTGACGGAAGTAACACCGCCTACTGCGTAGAACCACTCAAAAAAACGCCGGCAGCTGGCAGCTATGAATATAATCTGTTGGCCAACGACTCGCCGGTACGCAAAGCGCTCTATTATCTGCCAGGCGGTTATGCTTATGACGGAAGCATCAAGAACCAGTACCTAAGCGGCTGGGCAGAGGAGGATGCCTATGTCATCGGGCATCTGGTAGTTGCCTATCTCTATTCCGGGGAAAATGCAGATAGTGGAGCCTTTTACGGCGCCCCCCAGAACTACATAGACAAGGCTGTGGAAGTGACAAATGCAATCAAAGGGCTTTCGGCCCCGCCCAAAAGCTTCCGGGCATTCATTGTGCCGAAAAATGAGAATCAGACGATTGTAGGGAGCTGGTACCAGAAACCTTACGGGCACATTGAGCTTCAGAAATCCAGCGCCAATACAGATATTACAGATGGAAATCCCGGCTATAGCTTAGAGGGCGCCCAGTATGACATCTACAACGGGAATAAGCTGGTGGAAACTCTTACCACCGATAAAAACGGGTATGCCAAGTCAAAAGACCTAGAGGCGGACATTAATTATACCGTCCGTGAAAAAAGTGCAAGCCCCGGTTTTATTGTGGATGCAAAGGGATATGATGTTCAGGTAAAAAGCGATACCGCCAGCACCCTGAAGGTAAAGGAGACACCGCAGAATAACCCCATGGATTTACTGCTCCAGAAGCTGGAGTGCGACGTGAAGTCGCGTAATGAATTGCTAACTGTTAGCTACC
>JAUNHC010000055.1 GCA_030524175.1 Eubacteriales bacterium | reverse complement strand
AAGAAATACAGGAATTCCAGGTATCGATGAGCGAAGAAATGCAAGTGTTTAAGACATCGATGAAACAAGAAATGCAGGAATTCCAGATTTCTATCAGAAGAGAGCTGCATGAAACCCGTGTATCGCTGAAAGAGGAGATTGAAGCAGTACGGTATACTCTGGAGAATGATACGCATAGGCGTATCAGCATTATTGCTGAAAACCATATAAACCTTAACCATAAGCTTAGTATTATACTGGAGCATCAGAAAACAGACGAGGAATACTGGCTGAAGGTAGATATTCTCATGGACAATGTGAGAGAATTAAAGGCAAAAACAGCATAATTTACGGAGCCGGATTTTCCGGCTCCTGTTTTGTTATTAGGGGAATACTGCATTTCGTTCTATGACAAGGAAACTTTAATCGTACCTGAACCTTTCAAAAATGTAAGTTTCTCCTTAAAAATGTAATCCAAGTCTATGGCACCCCCCTTTTTGTTCCGCTATACTTATGGTATAAACTTAAGTATGAAAAAAGGAGAGAAAAATGTCATTATTGGAAGTTACAAACTTAAAAAAAATATATAGTACCCGTTTTGGCGGGAATAAAGTGCAGGCATTGTCAAATGTAACCTTTTCTGTGGAGGAGGGGGAATTTGTGGCAATTATGGGGGAATCCGGTTCAGGAAAAACCACACTGCTGAATATCCTGGCTTCTCTGGACCGTCCTACAGAAGGGGAAGTCCTGCTGGAGGGAAAGAGTATTGTCCACCTGACGGAAAAAGAGATATCCGCATTCCGAAGAAAAAATCTAGGTTTTGTATTTCAGGATTTTAATCTTTTGGATACCTTTAATTTAAGAGATAATATTTATCTTCCTTTGGTACTTGCGGGGGAGGATTACCGGGAGATGGCCCAGAAAATCAGACCCATTGCCCAGGCACTCCACATTACGGAGCTGCTGGACAAATTTCCCTATGAGGTTTCAGGAGGACAGAAGCAGCGGGCGGCTGTGGCCAGGGCACTTATAACCAGTCCCCGCCTGGTTCTGGCAGATGAGCCTACAGGAGCCCTTGACTCAAAGGCGGCCTCTGCTCTGCTTTCCATGTTTGAGGAAATCAATGGATCAGGCCAGACAATTTTGATGGTTACCCACAGTGCACAGGCTGCAAGTCATGCATCAAGAGTGCTTTTTATCAAAGACGGGGAAGTGTTTCATCAGATCTACAAGGGGGAGAAAACACGTCAGGATATGTATCATATGATTTCTGATACCCTCACTATTTTGACGACAGGCGGTGAGACATATGCGTGACGGACTGTTTACAAGGCTTGCCATCACTAATATAAAGAAAAACAAAAGCACCTATATCCCATATATGATCACCTGCATAGGTTGTATTGCAATGACATACATGATGCTTTTTATCTGTGGAAATCCAGGCATAGACAGTCTGCCGGGAGGCGGGGATATTCAGATGATCATTTCCCTGGGAATCATTGTCATATGCATCTTTTCTTTTATTTTTCTGTTATACAGCAATAGCTTTCTGATGAAAAGACGTCAGAAAGAGCTGGGACTTTATAATATTTTGGGAATGGAGAAGGCACATATCAGCAGAATGATGTTCCGAGAAACTGTATTTACGGCTGTGTTCAGTATTGCAGCCGGGCTTGCAGTGGGAATCCTGGGAAGCAAGCTGGCTCTTTTGTTTTTGCTGAAGCTGGTACACATCCCTGCACAGTTTGGGTTTTATGTTTCCGGCATTGGACTCATAGGATGTGTTATCATTTTCGGGGGAATCTTTTTAATCACTTTGCTGAATAATATGCGGAAGGTGCATCTAACCCAGCCTATTGAGCTTCTCCGCGGCAGCAGCGTGGGGGAGAAGGAACCAAAGGCTAAATGGCTTATTGCCCTCATTGGATTTATCTGTCTGGGAAGCGGATATTATATTGCTATCACGGTGAAATCACCCCTTGAGGCAATTTCGCTGTTTTTCGTGGCGGTTTTGCTTGTTATGGCAGGGACATACCTTGTTTTTACAGCCGGCAGTATTGCTGTTTTGAAAATGATGCGCTGGAAAAAGAGTTTTTATTATAAAATGAAGAATTTCACCAGTATTTCCGGTATGATCTACCGTATGAAACAGAATGCAGTAGGCTTGGCCAGCATCTGTATACTGAGTACAGGTGTCCTGCTTATGCTTTCTACTACAGTTTCCCTTAATTTCGGTATGGAAGATCTTATGCAGAACAGATATCCTTATGAAATCAATCTTTCTTTGAAAAACATCAGCCGGGAGGAAGGAGAGGCTGCCAGAAGGGCTTTGGGAGATGCAATAGAAGCAGAGCAGATTCCTTGTGATAAGATCGTAGAGGAAATGTCACTTAGCATAGCCTGCCAATATAATGATAATGAGATTAATTTCAAGCGGCCGGAGAATGTGGGGGAGATTACTGTTGAAAACCTGACTGTAATTCCTGTTAAGGAGTATGAGAGAATACATGAAGTGGAGGTTAGTCTTTCAAAAGGAGAACTTCTGGCTTACCGAGGCGGGGAAGAGTTCGGAAAGGATATTAAGATTCACGGCAACTCATATGCAGTGAAGGAGTGGCTCAAGCAGTGGCCGCTGCAGGCTGATGAAGATGATTTATTCGGAAATATTGCCGTGGTTGTGACTGACGAGGATTATGAGACTATTTTCAATATCCAGAAAGAAGTATATGGAGACTATGCCAGTATGCTGGATTTCCGGATAGGTATCGATGTGAAAGGGTCAAAAGAAGATGAGATCACGTATGGACGTAAGCTTATAAGCTGGTTTGACAAATTTCTTGAATCAGGTCAGGTTTCCCATAATGTAGCGATGATCATGGAAAACCGTCAGGAGAATTACCAGACCTTCTACAGTATGAACGGAGGATTGCTGTTCCTTGGTATCTTCCTGGGAGGACTATTCCTTATGGGGGCTGCAATGATCATCTATTATAAGCAGATGTCTGAAGGATATGAGGACAGGGAACGCTTTGAAATCATGCAGAAAGTGGGAATGAGCAGGAAGGAAGTGAAATCCTCTGTCAGAAGACAGATCCTTATGGTATTTTTTGCCCCTCTGTTGATGGCTGCCTTGCATATCACCATGGCTTTTCCGCTGGTCAATAGGCTCTTAAGACTGATGAATATGGCCAATACAAACCTTTTCATCCTGTGTACTGTTGTAACGATCATAGTTTTTGCATCAGTATACGGAATCATATACAGTATAACGGCAAAGGTTTATTATAAGATTGTGGAACGGACAGTGTAAAATATTGTTGAAGTTGCCTCTTTACAGTGATACAATACTATAGCCCGGACAGGTGCGTGAGCTAATGTCCGGGTTTACAAAGGATTGGAGGTATCTTCATGAAAGGTGAGAGCTTCAGAAGAGGCTTGAAGGACGGTGTTCCTATTGGCCTGGGATATTTTGCAGTGTCGTTTACTTTTGGTATGATGGCCGTGTCGGGCGGCTTAACTATATGGCAGGCGGTATTGATCTCTCTTACGAATCTTACATCGGCCGGACAGTTTGCCGGCCTTGATATCATTCTTATGTCAGGCTCCTACTGGGAAATGGCTCTGACACAGCTGATCATTAATCTTCGTTACAGCCTGATGTCATTTTCCCTGTCACAGAAACTGCGCAGGGATGTTCCCTGGGCACACCGGTATGTTGTTGCGTTTGGGGTAACAGACGAAATTTTCGGTATCAGTGCCAGCCAGGAAGGGAAGGTAAGCCCTTACTATAATTACGGTGCAATGTGCGTTGCCATTCCCGGATGGACTATGGGAACTTTAGCAGGGGCTGTTTCCGGAAATCTTCTGCCGGAATTTATGGTCAGTGCTTTAAGCGTTGCAATATATGGCATGTTCCTTGCAATCATCATTCCTCCGGCCAAGACCAGCCGGGCTGTTCTGGGAGTGGTAGCGGGAGCTATGGCTGTAAGCAGCCTTTTTGCCGTTGTTCCGGGGCTTAAAAATGTTTCCTCCGGGTTTGTGATCATTATCACTACATTGCTTGTGGCAGGGGCGGCTGCGTATTTCTTCCCTGTTACAGACGGAGAAACACAGGGAAAGGAGGAGGGTGTCAGTGAATCATAATGTTTATATATACATATTGGTGATGGCGGGGGTCACATATTTGATCCGTATGCTTCCCCTGGCACTTTCTAAAAAAGAAATAACCAGCCCTTTTATCAAGTCTTTTCTTTATTATGTGCCTTATGCATGCCTGGCGGCCATGACCTTTCCTGCAATTTTGTCTGCCACAGCCAGTACGGTATCAGCAGCAGTGGGCTTTGCAGTGGCCCTCATTGCCGCCTATAAGGAGAAAAGCCTGCTTACAGTTGCGCTTATGGCGTGTACGGCAGTGTTTATTGTTGAAAGGATTATGGAGATTATATGATGCTTTTGGGATTGGGAGGCATGAAGTGAGGAGAAATCCCCAGGCATCAGGGGGCAAAATACCTTTTGACATCAACATCCCAGCAAGAGATTACAAGTAAAAATTGTTCTAAAAAGCACTGCCGGAAAACGGGAGTGTTTTTTTGTATACTAAAAAAGTTTATATTATGAATCGTAATAAGTATCATCATAATACTTCGTTTCTCATCCCTGGATAAAACTGCTATAATCTATGAAGAAGAAAACAGGAATGCCCTGTCCAATAATGAAGCGGCAGTAAATGCGGCAAAGGAGGAACCAGGCACGGCCTGTACCAGAATGTAGCCGCAGTAAATGCGGCAAAGGAGGAAACTATGAAGGTTTTGATAATTGGTGGTGTGGCTGCGGGGACAAAGGTTGCAGCGAAGCTTAAACGTGAAGACCCAAAAGCAGAGGTTTTGATCATCACAAAAAGTGAAGATATTTCTTATGCAGGATGTGGACTTCCCTATTATGTGGGAGATGTGATTCATGACAGGAGCCAGTTGATCGTAAACTCACCTGAGAAATTCTCACGGCTGACAGGTGCTTTGGTGGAGACCGGAGTTGAGGCTGTTTCCCTGGACCGTGCAGGAAAAAAGGTTAAGGCAAAGGTTTTAAAGACCGGAGAAGTAAAGGAATATACATATGATAAGCTGGTGATCGCAACAGGCGCTTCACCTATTGTTCCGCCTGTTCCCGGGACAGATTTAGAGAATGTATTCTGTATGCGTACTCCTGAGGATGCAGTGAGGCTTCGTCAGGCAGTGGAATCCGGCAATATAAAGCGCGCAGTAGTTGCCGGAGCAGGCTTTATTGGGCTGGAGGTTGCGGAGAACCTTCACGCACAGGGGGTAAAGACTACTGTATTTGATATGGCACCTCAGGTTTTGACACCCCTTGACCCGGAGATGGCTGAATATGTGGAAAACCATCTGGATGAGGCCGGTATCAGTGTGTTTACCGAGACACGTCTGGAGGCCATAGAGGGAGAACAGAAGGTTGAGCGTGTGGTAACTAACCGCAAGAAACCATTTAAGGCAGATGCTATTGTCCTTGCTCTGGGAATCCGTGCAAATACGGGATTTCTGATGGATTCAGGGATTGAGCTTATGTTGAATAAGACTGTAAAGGTAGATAAATATCTTTGTACCAATGATCCGGATATCTATGCCCTTGGAGACTGTGCTATGGTGACAAACCGCATCACAGGCAAGGATGCATGGTCGCCTATGGGATCCTCCGCGAATATTGAGGGACGTATGGCAGCCCAGAATCTGGGCGGCGGAGACAAAAGAGAGTATCCGGGAGTTCTTGGCACCGGAGTATGTAAACTTCCGGGACTTAACTGCGGCAGGACAGGACTTGGGGAAGCAGCAGCAGAGGAAGCAGGCTTCCAGCCTGTAAGTGTGATCACTGTGGTGGATGATAAAGCACATTATTACCCAGGGGCTTCCTCCTTTGTGGTGAAGATGATCGCAGACAAGAAAACGCGTAAGCTTCTGGGACTTCAGTGTCTGGGGGAAGGAGCTGTGGATAAGATGGTGGATATTGCAGTGACAGCGATCAGCCTTGGAGCGGACCTGTCAAAGCTTGAATATCTGGATTTTGCCTATGCACCGCCTTTCTCAACAGCAATACATCCTTTTGCCCATACACTGAATATCCTTCTCAATAAAATAGATGGAGATATGGATTCCATTACTCCTGTAGAATATCAGGAAGGGGCCGCAGAGGGGTATACAGTTCTGGATAACGGAATGTCGCCTTCCATTGACGGTGCGGAGTTTGTGGACTATACTGTTCTTAAGGATGAACTGCCGGGACACAGCAGAGATGAAAAGCTTCTGCTCGTGTGTACCAAAGGTAAGAGGGCGTATCTTACCCAGAACCGTCTGAGAGAAATGGGATACGGCAGTACCAAGGTATTAGAAGGCGGAACATATTTTAATGGAACAGATTTTGAAGAATAAGTTGGTAAACGAAAACAGGAGGAAATTACCCATGGCAACATTAACTATCAGCCCGGAGGAAGAAAAGAGAGTTAAAGCGCTGGGCTTTTTGAGCAACAAAGGCACGGATGAATTTTCAGGACGTATCATTACGGTAAACGGAAAAATAACGGCACAGCAGCAGCAGAAAATAGGCGAGGCGGCAGACAAATTCGGAAACGGTACAGTAGTTTTTACTACCCGTCTGACTATAGAGGTGCCGGGCATCCCCTTTGATAAAATCGAAGAGTTCCGTTCTTTTATCGGGGAAGCCGGACTGGTGACGGGAGGAACCGGATCTAAGGTCCGTCCTGTGGTATCCTGTAAGGGTACGACCTGCCAGTATGGCCTGATCGATACCTATGCAATTTCAGAAGAGGTACATAAGAGATTTTATGAAGGCTACCGTGAAGTAAAACTCCCTCACAAGCTTAAGATTGCGGTGGGCGGCTGCCCGAATAACTGTGTAAAGCCGGATTTAAATGATATTGGTATCGTGGGTCAGAGGATTCCCAATTTCGATGAAGATGAATGTAACGGCTGCAAGAAATGTTCTGTTGTGAAGGCCTGTCCTATGGGTGCAGCGAAGCTTGAGGACGGATGTCTGGAAATTGATCCTGATACCTGCAATAACTGTGGACGTTGTGTGGGTACCTGCCGTTTTGATGCCATACCTGACGGTACTACAGCATATAAGATTTATCTTGGCGGACGCTGGGGCAAGAATGTTGCACAGGGACGTGCCATGAGTAAGGTTTTTACAGACCTTGAAGAAATGTACTCTATTGTTGAAAAGGCTATTCTCCTTTACCGTGAACAGGGGAAAACAGGGGAAAGATTTTCACAGACCATAGAACGCCTTGGCTTTGAGAATATTGAGCAGCAGCTGCTTACAAATGACCTTCTGGAGCGCAAGCAGGCGATTATTGACGCACAGCTTCACCTTACAGGAGGAGCTACCTGCTGATGATTTACAGGCGGGCAGGAGTAGTGAAGTATTTTTCACAGCGGTAAAACTAAAAAAATGATACGCAGAGGTGTATGCAAAACCAGTGTGTTTTGTATGCACCTTTTTGTGTTGCATAATTTCCGGCATAGTTCAGAATAAATGATTATCAAATTTATTTATAAGGATATTTTCCATAAATTATCTGCTTTTTCTCCATTTCGGTTTAAAAAGATTTGTTTTATACTGTGCCTATGGAGAAAAAAGGAGGGTATTAACAATGAGAAAAAAATCAGCAACATTATTGAGCTGCGCATTGGCAGCAAGTGCAATGTTAACCTGTTTTGGAACGAATGTGTATGCAGAGGAAAAGGAACCTGTGACATTAACCCTTTACGGTGATGCAGGAAATGTCCAGAGACCCTTTATGCAGAAGCTGTTTGAACTTTACGAGGAAAAAACAGGGAATAAGTTGGACGTACAGGGAATAGAATCAGAGAACTTTGAGACAGTGTGCCTGACAAAGTTCCAGACAGGTGATATTCCGGATTTATTTCTGCATCATGGAGGATATGCGTTGGATGCATATAATCCTTCTGAAAATTTTGTGGACTTTTCCGATGCGGAATGGGTTTCTGATATCCAGGACAGTGTACTGCCTACTGCTAAGAGAGAAGGAAAGGTTTACGGACTGCCATTTTGGGAGGCATCTTATTCAGGCCTTCTTTATAATACTAAGATTTTTGAAGAGTATGATATCCAGCTGCCAAAAACCCAGGAAGAATTTAATTCGGTCTGTGATACACTTCTGGAAAATGGAGTACAGCCAATTTACCTTCCGTTAAAAGACGCATGGCCTATCCTGTACCAATATGGAATGGACCCTATATTTGAAGAGTCAGAACTTCTGGAAAAATTGAATACAAATCAGACGACCTATTCAGAAATCCCAGAGATGAAGGCTCAGATGGAATGGTACAAGATGGCTGCCGACAAGGGATATTTCGGAAAGAATTTCGGCACAGATACCTGGGATTATTGTATGGAGGTCTTAGGAGAAGGGGAAGCAGCTATGATGTACTGCTGGGATACCTGGCTTTACAGTGATTATGACAGTGAGGCATATACCTATGCAGCAGATGATTTCGGTTTGATGCCTGCTTTCGTAGGCTCTACAGATGACGGTACCTTTGAAGGCCCTAACTGCTGCCTTACGCTGGCAAATAAAAACAGCGAAAATGCAGAGGCTGCCATTGAGTTTGTAAATTTCATGGCGGATCCGGAAAATTACAATGCAGCCTTTGAGGGATTCCAGACAGCACCCGTGTTCAAACATCAGACAACAATTGAGACAACACCTCAGTATAAGGCAGCAGAAGACTGGATTGCCCAAGTGGGCCATGCTTCCATTGCCAATCCGGAGATTATCGGATTTTCCAACGTAGACGGTGCCAAATGTATTCAGGAACTGCTTCTGGGTAATGTTGATGTGGAAACATGTCTGACACGTATGGACGAGGAACGGATGAAAGCAGCTAAAACACAGAATGCTGAGGGCTTCTGAAACTAAATATCAGGTTATGCGAAGAAAGGGAAGCGGCCCATGTGACAATGGGCCCTTTACTTTTAAAAGAAAGGTGATCACATGAACAGAAAAAAAATGTATCCGGCATATATGATGGTCATACCGCTTTTGGTATTTGGTGTTTTTTTCCTGCTGCCTTCTACAGTGGGATTTGGCTATGCATTTACTGACTGGAGCGCCTATAATACGAAACTGAGTTTTACCGGGCTAAGCAATTTCTTAGATATTCTGCAGGAACGTACATTAACTACCGCTTTTGTCAATACTCTTATATTTGCCGGCGTAAAGACTGTTGTAGTCACGGTTCTTGGATTTGTATTTGCTATGCCTCTCAATAAAAGGATGATGAAATCCACCAATCTTCTCCGCACTGTATATTTTCTGCCGTCAGTGCTTTCCACTTTGGTAGTAGGTCTGATATTCAATGCAGTATTTGAGTCAAGGCACGGCATTATGAACGGGATCTTGATGGGAACGGGACTTGAAAATCTGATACAGCCGTGGCTGGGAGAAAGGTGGCCCGCAGTATTTTCTATTTGTGTTGCAGAGGTATGGAGGAATATAGGATATGCAGTGGTAATTACATTGGCAGGGCTTCAGTCTGTGAATTCCGACTATATTGAGGCCGCAAAGGTGGATGGAGCCAGTGGCTTTCAGCTTTTCCGCAAAATCACCCTGCCTCTGATCATGCCTTCGGTAAATGTCAATATTCTTTTTAGTTTAATATATGGGCTGAAAATGTTTGATCTGGTGTATGTGATGACAGGAGGCGGTCCGGGACATGATACAGAGACTTTTGGCACCCTGATGATGAACGAGATGGCATCAGGCAGGTTTTCCCATTCAGTTGCAATTAATATGGTATTTACTGTCATTCTGGTAATTGTAGCTATACTGTTTCAAAAATATTCGGAAAGGTGTGAGTATGTGGAATGAACAAGAGTGAGAGAAGAAAAGGAATTCTTACTGGAGTCTGCCTGTGGGCTTTCAGCATTGTATTTCTTTACCCCATTGCAATGGTAGTAATTACATCTTTTAAGAATAAAGCAGAAGCAAACATTTTAAGTGTGGAACTTCCCACAGAGTGGCTTTTTGAAAATTATTCAGAGGTGTGGGAAAAAGGAAAAATCTTCCGGTCGGCTATAAATAGTTTACAGATTTCAGTAGTATCTGTTATATTGATTTTATGTATGGCAGCATCTTTAAGTTTTATACTGGTGCGGCGAAACACAAAAGGATGCAGAATGATCAGCCGGCTTCTTACTTTCGGAATTATCGCGCCGATGGCAATTCTGCCCACAGTACAGCTTCTAAAACAGCTGGGTATATATGGGGATAAATTTTCTTTAATACCTTTATATGCAGCCTTATATCTCCCGTTTTCCTCTATGCTGTTTTCAAGCTTTATTAAAGGGATCCCCAGAGAGCTGGATGAAGCTGCAGCTATGGACGGTGCGAAAGGAATCGGGCTTTTTGCAAGGGTAGTGTTCCCTCTTTTGAAACCGGTGACTGCTACCACGGGAATTCTAACTTTTATGTGGATTTGGAATGATTTTCAGTATCCTTTGTACTTATTAAATTCATCGGCAAACTGGACCCTTCCGTTGTCTGTCTATAATTTTTACGGTCAGTTCAGCAGAAGCTGGAATCTGGTATGTGCAGATATGGTATTAGTCTCTTTACCTGTGGTGGTTGTATATTTTTGTGCACAGAAATATGTGATCGAGGGAATGACAGCAGGAGCCGTGAAAGGGTGAGAAAGGTGAAAAAGCAGATATCCTATCATTATCGGTTATATCTTGAGGTGGCATCAGTAATTCTGGTGCTTCTGCTTTTTTGCGTTCTTTTTTTCTATCGTCATGATTCCAGGGTTCTGAAAGAAAGCGTGGAAAAGAATTCTATGGAGTCCCTTACCACCCTGCACACACGTCTGGATGACAGGCTTAAAGGCCTTGATAATGTGGCGAAAAAAATAGTTGCATCCTCTGATTTTCTGGAAATCGCAGAAGAGATTCCGGAGGGGGAAGAGAATTATTTTTTGAAGAATCCGGCTATTCATTCAGAAGTAAATAATCTTCTTATTTCTAACCTTGTAAGTGAGGAACTGGGGACAAACATTCATTTTGTTACACGTTATCTTGATAATATGGGAGTGTATATGCAGGTCAGTCCCTATGACAGAGCCCAGGTGACCAAAGACCAGATACGTTCTTTTGAAAGAATTATGGAAGGTATGGAGACAAAGGCTTATGTGAAATACCAATCTCCTCATAAAGACGAATGGACTGTGGGAGATCAGACTGCTATTTCTATTATACGGCCAGTACGAAATAATTTTGAGATATTCGGAGTTCTGGAAATAAGCCAGGGGGAAGAAGAACTGAATGAAATGCTCACACTTTCGGAATTTCCAGATGAATATGCAATATTTATCCTCGATGAAAATGGGGAGACGGTATATAAGTTGGGGGAAGATGATTTAATAGAGATGGGAGAGTCAAGGGGAATAGCCGGAACACAAGGGGAGTCCTATGAATATTTTGGAGGAAGTACCCTGATATGCAGACATAGCTCACCAATGACAGGATGGACTTTAGTGATGGTGCGGAATCTGGCATATCTGGACAGGCAGATGAATGGGCTGAAACGTATGATGTTTCTTTTTCTGTGCATTTCATTGCTGACTGTTCTGGCTTTTTTGTATCTGCTCACCAAAAGTATGACAAGACCCCTGCGGGAATTGAAAAATAAGTTGTATATGCTGCAGATGGACGAGGAAATCCATCTGGATATAAAAGCAGAGTCCAATGAGGTCACTGCCCTTTCTGCAGGGATTGAAGATATCCTCAACCAAATCAGAGAGCAGAACCGCTCTATGGTGGAAATACGTAAACGAGCGGTCAAAGCTCATATTGACAGAATGGAGGCCCAGCTTAATCCGCATTTTCTCTATAATGCCCTGACAGTTATAGGTGCCTGCGGTCAGGAGGACGGCAGTGAAAGAGTATATCAGATGACCAGGGGACTGGCACAGCTTTTGCGGTATTCCATTAAGTATGAACATAACCTGGTGGATTTTTATCAGGAAATTGAGAATATCAAAAATTATCTGCTGATCATGGAAATGCGTTATGAGGATCAGGTGGAGGTGAGTTGGGATATGGATGAAAAACTGAAATACTGTAAAGTACCAAAATTATCCTTTCAGCCTGTGTTGGAAAATTGTTTTAAGCATGCATTTGTTTCACGCTCTTATAAGTGGGAGATTTCCGTGATATCAAGAAGAGAAGGGGATAACTGGCGGTTTTTGGTGAAAAATAATGGGAAACCCTTTGAGGAAGAACAGGTTCAGCGTATTCGTCATCATTATCAGTCATTCATTCAAACGTTTTCAAATCCTTCAGAAGAAACAGAGCAGTCAGAACCTACTGGTCTGGGATTAGAGAACACCTTGAAAAGATTATATATACAATACGGAGAGGATGCTTACTGGAATATCAGGAAGGAAGAGGAGTGGACGGTTGTGGAGATTGGTGGTGTGATCATTGAGGAGTAAGGTGTCAATAATCATTGTTGAGGATGAGCCGGTAATCCTGCGTTCTGTGAAAAGAGGGATAGAACAATTGGGAGACGGTTTCCAGGTTGTAGCACAGGCCTATGACGGAATTGAGGCATTGGAAAAAATAAAGACATTTTGTCCTGACATTGTGATATCTGATATTGTGATGCCGCAGATGGACGGTCTGGAAATGATAGAAGCGGCGAAAAAGCAAGGGACACAGGCAAGATTTATTCTTCTCAGCGGTTACGGGGAATTTAAGTATGCCCAGAAGGCGCTGGACATGGGTGTGGTGAGGTATCTCCTGAAACCTGTGGATTTTCAGGAACTGGGAGAGCTGCTGGAGGATCTGAAAAAGGATATTTTAAAGGATAGGCAGCAGATGCTTAAAGAGAATATCAGGAACCTGATCAATGGCAGCCGGGACGAGAAATCTTTACATTCCGAAATATATTATATGGCTGTGATTGCAGTATGGGGGACGATGGGGAGAAGTGGTTTCTATGAGATACATCCTGCGGCTGATATAATCAGAGAAACAGATTTTGGGTTCCTGTCAGATATGGAGGAAAAGTGGGGGAAACACATCTTCTGTTATCCGGGACATTATGCCAACAGTTATTTGTTTATGATTCCTGGAGCAGTTCCTCACTGGAATCATATATCCGATGCGGCAGAAGAAATGTGGTTACATCTACAGTCAAAAGAGTGTTTTCTTACTGTGTGTTACAGCAGAAAAGGAGTGCGGGGGGACGGTATTTACAGCATGTTGAGGGAAATGTACTGTGAAATCCCTGTTAAACTTATTTTCGGTAAAAATACAATTACAGATTATCCCTGTGAAAAGATGCTTAAGATGATTCCTGCACATGAGGGAGTAGGACGTCTGTCAGATGATATCTGTGCATCCATGAATAAGGAACACTTAAGAAAGGTGATTAAAGGATGGTGCAGCTGCTGGGAGAAAAACCAGATATCTCAGGCAGAGCTTCAGACCCAGCTTCGTGAAATATTCGAAAGTCCTGTATTAAATCAGAGAAACGATGCTATGGAGTTTTTATATCAGTCGTATACATATGCAGAGCTGGAAGAACAACTTTTTTTAGAACTGTCTCCTGTTTTATGTCCGGTAAAGGGGAAGGCCTCCCTGAGAGGAGAAAATCTGGCGGAGTCAGTTAAGAAATATTTAGATATCCATTTTGCAGAGGAAATATCCTACAAAGAATTCAACAGGATTTTTGGGTACAGTGATAAATATATTACGGCTGTGTTTAAAGAAAAGACAGGAATTACTCCTAGCCGGTATGTGCTGGAGAGGAAGATGGATCTTGCAAAACAGCTTTTGATGACAGACTCCGGCCTTTTATTAAGAGAGGTAGCCCAGAGGGTTGGATACACAGATCAGCTTTATTTCAGCAAGGTATTTAAAAATTGTACAGGAATGTCTCCAAGCGCTTATATGAAGAACAGGAAGGATAAAGATAATGATTATCAGTGACAAAAGATGGGGAGAAACATGGAAGGAGTCCTATCCTTTCGGGAACGGCCATTTAGGGGCAATGGTGACCTTTAATCCCTACAGAGAAGAAATAAATTTGTCTCATAATACATTTTACAGCGGTGAGCCGGGCGTGTTTGGAAATCAGGTGGAAGCCTCCGGCAGTTTTGCGCTTATGAGAGAAAAGGTCAGGTCAGGAGAGTATTACCAGGCAGAGGAAATACAGAAACGTTTTATTGGCCGGCGAGAGAACTACGGAACCAATCTTCCGGTAGGAAAAGTCATTCTTGAGAGGTCAGGGGCGGAAGTGAACTCGGTGGAGAGCTATAAAAGAACCCTTGAGATGGAAACAGGGATGGGAAGCGCTCTAACCGAGCTTAAAGGAGAAGAAGGAGACTATGAAGCAGAATGTTTTGCCTCTCATCCCCGGAATGCTTTTTTCTATAAAGGGCAGATGCATGGAAGGCGGGCAGATTTTAGCATTCAGTTTTTTCCAGAGGTACAGGCAGGAGAAATTCAATATTTGAAGCAGGGCATTCTTTTTCATACAAGAGCTCTTGAGACGATGCACAGTGATGGAAGAACGGGAGTGCGGCTGGCCGGGGGAGTCCGGGTGTGGACAGATGGTGTTTGCGTTTGGAATTCCCATAAATGGGAAATCAGGGATGCTGGCTGGGTGATTTTAAGAATTTCCATGGAGACGGATTATAAGAAATCCGGTCTGGATTTTATGGAACTTTGTTCAAAAGTAAAAAGAGGGATTACAGGCCGAGAAATACCGGATTATCAAGGCTGGAAGGAGGAGCACATTAAGGATTTCAGCCATTATATGAGGCAGTCATCTTTGGAAGTGGAAACCACAGACAATTATGGGGATGAGATTGCGCGTCTGTATCAATACGGCAGATATCTTCTGCTGGCTTCCTCCCGGGAGGATTCTATGCTTCCTGCACATTTACAGGGAGTGTGGAATGATAATGTAGCCAGCCGTATCGGATGGACCTGTGATATGCATCTGGATATTAACACACAGATGAATTACTGGCCGGCAGAGGTGACAGGGCTTTCTGACTGTGTCCGTCCTTTATTCCGTTGGGTAGAGGAAGACTTAGTAAGGTCAGGAGAAATTACTGCAAAAGAGTCATATGGCAGAGCGGGGTGGGCAGCGGAGCTTGTTTCCAATGCCTGGGCTTATACGGCTCCCTACTGGGACCGCCCAATATCGCCCTGCCCCACGGGCGGATTATGGGTTGCCACACACTTATGGGAACATTATCAGTTTACAAGAGACAGAGAATTTCTGGAAAAACAAGTATTTCCGGTGATTTCAAAAGCTGTGGATTTTTTTACAGAATATGTGTTTTGGGACAACACAACAGGAATGTATTTGACAGGACCCTCCATTTCACCGGAGAACAGCTTTATAGGAGAAGACAACAAAGTGCATTATCTGGAAATAGGCTGTACCTATGAGGTCTTGTTGATAAGAGAGCTATATACTGTTTTTCTGAAAATCTGTGATATTCTGGGGATTGAAGATGACAGGGTACGCCTGGTGGCAGAACAGAGGGAAAAGCTTCCTCCTTATCCTATGAATGCGGACGGAACACTGGGAGAGTGGATGCAGAACCATAAAGAGGCGGATATCCAGCACCGTCATACCAGTCATCTTCTTGGCTTGTATCCTTTTTGTCAGATTACACCGAAGGAGACTCCCGAATTGGCAGCGGCAGCCCAAAAGAGTATTGAAAGAAAAATCACTCCTGAGAAAAACTGGGAAGATACCGGGTGGGCCAGAGCACTCCTGCTTCTATACAGTACAAGGCTTCAGGATGGAGAGCAGGCGTACAGGCATATGCGTACTATGATCGATAAGCTGAAAGCCCCAAATCACATGATCATCCATCCGCCTACCCGAGGTGCTTCGGCTTTTGCTGATGTATATGAACTGGACGGCAATACAGGATTGACAGCGGGTATTGCAGAAATGCTCATTCAAAGTCATGGAGATACTATACGTATTATGCCTGCCTGTCCTTCCTGCTGGATCAAAGGCAGGGCTTTCGGCCTTAAGGTACGGGGCGGCTTGACAGCAGATATAAAGTGGGAGAATGGAAATGTGGAAGTGGAATTCCGGGCAGAGCATGATTTTGTGGGGTATCTGGAAAAGAATAAAGAGATAGAGAGTATTTTTATTGGATCAGGACAGAAGAAAGTATATAAATTCATGATTTAAATATAAAAACCGCGGGATACGTAATGTATAAATAGAACACATTACATATCCCGCGGTCTTTGTCTGTATGTTATTCAGCCACGGCTGTCCACAGCTGGATTTCTTTCTTATTCCCCTAAATGAGATAGGTCGATCTCCCCGTCAAATACTGTGGCAGCAGGTCCGGTCATATACACCTGATTGTCCTGACGGCTCCAGAAAATCTGAAGATCACCGCCCAGAAGCTTCACTGTCACAGGGGAGTCTACGTCCACATGGCCGTTGAGGATGGAGGCAACAGCCACAGCACAAGCACCGGTTCCGCAGGCCATGGTTTCCCCGGAGCCTCGTTCCCACACCCGCATCTGTACAGTGTGATCATCGATTACCTTCACAAATTCTGTGTTTACCCTGTCCGGGAAGAACAGATGGTTCTCAAAGGATGGTCCCACTTTTTCAATTTCCAGTGTGTCGATATCGTCCATGTAGACAATGGCATGGGGATTTCCCATGGACACGGCTGTGATGTGGTATGTAGTGCCGTCAACTTCAAGGGGTGCATCGATGACTTGTTCCGTTTCTGCCACCACGGGTATCTGCTTGGCCAGCAGGATCGGAGAACCCATATTGACTCTGACCATTGATACCTTGCCGTCCCGGATAGACAGATCCAGGTATTTGATGCCGCTTTTCGTGGCTACGCTGATGCTTGTTTTATTTACGATGCCATAGTCGTATACATACTTTGCCACACAGCGGATACCATTGCCGCACATGGCTCCCTGGGAACCGTCCAGATTGTACATATCCATCTCGCAGTCTGCCACATCCGACGGTTTGATGAGAATTAGACCATCCGACCCGATACCGAAATGGCGGTCGCTGACAAATCTTGCAACCTTGTACGGGTCCTTCACTGTTTCTTTGAAGCAGTTTACATATACATAATCGTTTCCGATCCCTTGCATTTTCGTGAATTTCATAATAATGTCCTCCTTATTTCATTTATACCCTTTTTGAAGTATGCCTCTGATCACTGCAGCAGAGACATATAATTCTCATCCCCTCTTCAGAACCATAAGGATACCAGAAACAAAACACGAAACCGTAATTCTGAATATCCCTGTCATAATGATGTCGGGGTCAAAAGGGAGCCAGGGCAGGCGCTGTCCTCTTCAGGCAGACACTCGCTTCCCTTCAACTAAGTACTAACTGCGACTAAGACGCTCAGGAGAGCCTTCACGCCTAAGTCTTCGTAAGCACTGGATTTTCAGGCGCGCTTCCGCAAGTCTGTCTGGAGAGGACAGCACCCGCCCCGGCTCCCTTTTGCCCCCGACATCATCATAAAGTAAAAATGTTATCAAACCGTGAACTTAAAATAAAAATTTAAGAATCTCAGGAAACGGCTCCAGGCTGCGTTTGAGGATTCCTGTCACCTGGGCAATTAAAATGCCGTAGTTTGTGACAGGTACGCCCTGGTCCGCACAGCAGGCTATACGGTACTTCATTTCCCGCTCATTGAGCATGCAGCCTCCGCAATGGACGACCATCTTATAAGGAGTAAGGTCGTCTGGAAATTCTGTGCCGGAGACAAATTCAAAAACAGGATTTTGGTCTGTGTATTCCCGTATCCAGTTAGGAATCTTGTAGGTTCCGATATCGTCACACTGACGGTGGTGAGTACAGCCCTCTGCGATCAGTATTTTGTCTCCGTCTTTCAGGCTGTCCAGTGCTGCTGCACCTCTCACAGAAGATTCCAGGTCACCTTTGTACCGGGCGAAAAGGATGGAAAAAGAAGTGAGAGGGATGTCCCCGGGAGTGTCCTTTGACACTCTGGCAAAGGCCTGGCTGTCAGTGATGACCAGCCTGGGAGTTACCCCTTTTGCCCGGAAATGGGCAAGGGCATCCTTAAGCTCTGTATCACGTAGCACAAGAGAAAGAGCACCTTTCTCCAGAATATCACGGATCGTCTGCTGCTGAGGCAGGATCAGACGGCCTTTTGGTGCAGCTTTATCTATGGGAACAACCAGGATCACAAGATCCAGAGGGTCGATTAAATCTGCCACAATTGGAAATTTATGTGTATCCTCCGGTTTCAGGGAGGAAATTTTTTCCTTTAATTCATGAATATTTGTGTCGTCAGAGGCGCTTACCCATATGCTGGGTTCCTCCGGGGAGACTGGTTCGTTATGCTGGGAGGTGAGAGAGCCTTTTTTTTCTTCGGGCATTAAGTCAAGCTTATTGTATACAATGAGATAGGAAATTCCTTTTGCCTTAAACCGGGTGATCAGATTTTCTTCTACCTGAGTTTTGCCAATGGTTCCGTCTACCACAAGAACGGCAATGTCTGTCTTGTTCAGGACTTGGTAGCTCTTTTTCACCCGGAGTGCCCCCAGAGCACCTTCGTCGTCAATACCGGGAGTGTCGATGACCATGACCGGGCCAAGGGGGAGCAACTCCATGGTTTTGTAAACAGGGTCGGTGGTGGTCCCTTTTACGTCTGAAACAATGGCAAGGTTCTGACCTGTCACTGCATTGATAATGCTGGATTTTCCGGCATTGCGTTTTCCGAAAAAACTGATGTGTACCCGCTCAGATGCGGGAGTCTGGTTCATTCCCATGATAATCTCCTTTTTATATATGATGAATGGTTTCTTGTCCGTTGTAAGTTTCAGGTTCTTAGGGTAAAGAAAGATGAAAATAAATATAAGGATATTTTATCATCATACTTTGTTAAAGTCACTTCATTTTTATGAAGCAGACTCTTGCTTATTTTTATAAAGTAGGCTCTTGCTTTTTACAAAAAACATGGTACAATTAAAAGCACGATATAAGAAATTATACAATAAAGCTGCATAAATGTAACAGCTCAAACAGGTGTGCGCATTTACTGCGCAGACCGTGCGAAAACATGGTGGACGTAGGCATCCGGCCCTTCGCCGCAGGCGAATTTCAATGTGCTGGATGCGTAACAGTTCAGGCAAGTCTGAACTGTTACGCATAAATATGCTTTCAATTAAGAGGAGGAAAAAAGATGAAAAACATGAAAAAATTCACAGCATTATCTTTAAGTGCAGTAATGGCAGTTTCTATGGCTGTCAGTGTTTCAGCAGCCGTGGAATCCAAAGACGATTTAGCAGGAAAGACCATCGGTGTACAGTTGGGAACTACCGGTGATCTGGAAGCTTCCAAATATGAAAAAGACGGAGCCACTGTTGAGCGTTACAGCAAGGGAAGCGAAGCAGTACAGGCATTGAAGGCAGGACAGGTTGACTGTGTGATCATTGATTCCCAGCCGGCGCAGAAATTTGTGGATGCCAATGATGACCTTAAGATCCTTGATGATCCATTTGTGGAAGAAGAGTATGCCATCTGCTTAAAGAAAGGCAACACAGAGCTTCTTGACAAGATCAACGGTGCTCTTAAAGAGTTAAAAGAGGATGGAACTATTGACAGCATTATGTCCAATTATATAGGGGATGAGATCGGTAAGACTCCATATGAGTCTCCGGAGGATGTTGACCGTTCCAACGGTACCCTTGTAATGGCTACCAATGCTGAATTTGAGCCGTATGAATATCATTTAGGTGATGATATTGTAGGTATTGATGCAGATATCGCTCAGGCAATCTGTGATAAACTTGGATATGAACTGAGAATTGATGATATGGAGTTCGCTTCTATTCTGGCTGCTATTGAGTCTGAAAAAGCTGATTTCGGTGCAGCAGGCATGACTGTTACAGAAGACCGTCTGCAGAGTGTTGACTTTACCGATACTTATGCAAATGCAAGCCAGGTTATCATTGTTACAAAATAATATTAAGATGTATCTGAAATAACATTTCACGGACACGCAGAGCTGTTGACAAGTAGCCAACAGCTCTCTTTTCGAGATAAAGGAAATTTTGGTGAATAATAATGATAGAGAGTTTAAAAAATCAGTTTTATAATAATTTTATTGTGGAAGACCGTTATTTATGGCTGGTGGATGGTCTGAAAACCACTTTGACCATCACAGTGTTTGCGGTTGTCATCGGTATTATTCTGGGCTTTCTTGTGGCGATCATCCGTTCCGCTCACGATAAGTCCGGTTCTTTCAAAATTTTGAATGTGATCTGCCGTATTTATTTAACTGTAATACGCGGTACACCTACCATGATCCAGGTTTTGATCATGAATTTCATCATTCTGGCACCTATTACCTCAAATAAAATATTGATCGGTTCATTGGCATTCGGGCTTAATTCCGGCGCGTATGTGGCCGAGATAGTCCGTTCCGGTATTATGTCCATTGATTTAGGACAGACAGAAGCAGGGCGCAGTCTGGGTCTGAATTTCACTCAGACAATGAGTCTGATCGTTATGCCTCAGGCTTTTAAAAATGTCCTTCCGGCGTTAGTTAATGAATTTATCGTGCTGTTAAAGGAGACTTCCATCATCGGTACCATCGGTATCATGGATTTGACAAAGGGCGCCACTCTTATCCAGAGCCGCAGCTTTAGTCCGTATTTGCCGCTGCTTTCGGCGGCTGCCATATATCTTATACTTGTTCTGATTTTAACATTCCTCATGAACAAACTGGAAAGGAGGCTGAGGACCAGTGAGCGTTGACAGAAATAAAATGTTGATCCAGGTGCAGAATCTGGAGAAGGCCTTTGGGAGCAATCAGGTTCTGGACGGAATCACCACCAATATCTATCAGGGGGAAGTGGTGGTAGTCATCGGTCCTTCCGGTTCCGGTAAATCTACCTTCCTTCGTTCGCTGAACCTCCTGGAGGTTCCCACGGGAGGGAAGATTCTTTTCGAGGGAACGGATATTACCGACCCTAAAGTAGACATCAACCGTCACCGCCAGAAAATCGGCATGGTGTTCCAGCAGTTTAATCTTTTTCCCCATAAGACTGTGAAGGAGAATATCATGCTTGCCCCGGTAACTCTTAAGCTTATGAGTAAAGATGAGGCGTCAAAAAAGGCTGACGAGCTTCTGGAGCGTGTGGGGCTGCCGGACAAGGCTGACACCTACCCGGATATGCTTTCCGGCGGGCAGAAGCAGCGTATTGCCATTGCCAGAGCACTGGCAATGAATCCTGATGTTATGCTTTTTGATGAGCCTACATCTGCCCTTGACCCGGAGATGGTGGGGGAGGTTCTGGAGCTTATGAAGGAACTTGCCAAATCGGGTATGACCATGGTGGTGGTAACTCATGAGATGGGTTTTGCAAGAGAAGTAGCCTCCCGCGTGGTGTTTATAGATGACGGGAAAATCCAGGAAGAAAATACTCCTCAGGAGTTTTTTGCCAATCCAAGCAACCAAAGGCTGAAAGATTTTCTTTCTAAAGTATTATAAAGTTTCAGCAGGCAAATAAATACAAATGAAAACCCCCGGTTAAAAATTCAGTTTTTAACCGGGGGCTGTTTTTTTGTTTTTTAATCTGTTGAAGAAAATTAAGAATGCGTAAACAGGGCGTTTACGCCTTGGGTGAAGATGACATTTTCTTCAATTCCTTGTAGCAGTATTTGATGATCTCCTTGCGGGTGATGATTCCGATGAAGGCACCCTGGTCGTCCACTACGGGAACGTAGTTCTGGTTAATGGCACGGTCAAGCAGATCCTCCATGTCGGAATCTGCATGTACAGGTTTGTAAGTTGCTCTGCGCTGGATAGCCATAACCGGGATCGTCTCAGCATCCTTCATATCGGTGATTCCCAGCCGTTTCATCCCCCAGAGCAGATCACCCTCAGAAATAGTTCCTGTATATTTCCCGTCCAGGCTTAATATGGGGATACAGGAAAACTTCCGGTGTTCCATTTTCTCCAGTGTCTGACGCAAGGTTTCGTCTTCAAATATGTATGCCACTTCACTTTTGGGTGTCAGAAAAAATAAAATATTCACAATGAGTACCTCATTCATTCGTTTTAGTTTCCGGGACTTGCAGGGTGTCGGCAGACCTCTGCAGTTTACAGGTTAATGATAGTATGCCGGCAGGTTGATGTCAAGGATATGAATTATTAAATTTTTAGAAAAATTTGGATATTAAAGCTGTTATTCCAGGGGGATGCCGGCGGCAGAGTGTATGCCGGCAAAGTACGGTATAGGGATCTCATTATGATAATTTTTTGTTGCAAAATAGTGTATTTTCGTATAAAATAACATCCGGAGCAAAAAAGGTGAATTTAGCGATCAAGACCCAGAAAGCCGATATGTCGGAATCCGGGCCTTATTTTTTGCATCTGAATGCAACTTGTGGAAAGAGGACAAAATAATTAACATCATACTTATGCAGCTATGAACAAAGGAAGCAGATTTCTGCTTTGACGTACAAAGGGGGAAGTATATGGGATTTTTAAATGTATGTAATGAGTTGATCGGCAAGTTGAGTGAATTTCTTTACACCTATATTCTGATCATATTGCTGGTTGGGACAGGCGTTTATTTTACTGTCAGGACAAAATTTGTACAGATACGAATGCTGCCGGAAGCGATCCGTATCTTAACTGAAAAGAAAAAGGATGATACAGGGGTATCCTCCTTCCAGGCATTGATGATTTCCACTGCATCCCGTGTGGGCACAGGGAATATTGCAGGTGTGGCTACTGCTTTGGCCGCAGGTGGGGCCGGAGCGATTTTCTGGATGTGGCTTCTGGCTATTATAGGAAGCGCCTCAGCTTTTGTGGAAAGCACCCTTGCCCAGACATATAAGACAAGAGATGGAAAAGAGTTCAGGGGAGGACCTGCCTACTATATACAGTATGCATTAGGAAAACGATGGCTGGGCATTGTCTTTTCTATCCTTCTTATCGCTTGCTTTGCCTTTGGATTTAATGCTCTCCAGTCTTATAATGTCAGTTCAGCTTTTGAGTATTATATTGGGACTGATTATGCCAGGACAGCCATTCCTGCTGTTATCGGAGGTATTCTGGCTGTTGCTACGGCCCTTGTTATTTTTGGCGGTGTACACAGGATTGGTGTGATCACTTCAGGGATAGTGCCTGTGATGGCGGTTCTTTATATTCTGTTGGGGCTTTTTATCACATTGACCAATCTGGGCAGACTGCCGGGGATTTTTGCACTGATATTTACGGAGGCCTTTGATTTCAGGTCGATTGCAGGTGGATTTGCAGGCTCCTGCGTGATGCTGGGAATTAAAAGAGGATTGTTTTCCAACGAAGCAGGTATGGGGTCAGCGCCCAATGCAGGTGCAACGGCAGACGTGTCCCATCCGGCCAAGCAGGGTCTGGTACAGATGTTGTCTGTGTTTATTGATACGATACTCATATGTACTACCACAGCCATGATGCTGCTGAATTACGGGGTGATCGATCCGGAGCTTACAGGAATGCCTTTTGTCCAGCAGGCAGTGAAAGCTGAGGTGGGAGAGCTTGGGATCCACTTTATAACCGCGTCTATTTTCCTCTTTGCATTTAGTTCCCTGGTTGGGAATTACTGTTACGCGGAATCTAACCTGAAATTTATAAAAGACGATAAGAAACTGTTGTTTGTATTCCGTATTATCTGTGTCCTGGTGGTGTTTGCAGGGGCTTTGGCCAATTTCGATACAGTATGGAATTTGGCAGATGTACTTATGGGATTTATGGCTATTGTTAATATTATTGCAATCCTTCTTTTGGGAGGGGTTGCCGTTAGAATTCTTAAGGATTACCAAAGGCAGAGAAAAGACGGGAAAGATCCTGTGTTCCGGCCAAAGGACCTTGGAATCAAAAATACCAGGTGCTGGAAAGAACAGTAATTACAGCCCGGCCGGCCTGAACTGTTCCGATCAGTAAAGGCCTTGTGAGATAAAAAACAAAAACTCCTTGTGTATGTGCCATTTTTAAAATGGCTGCATCACAAGGAGTTTATTTATATACTAGTGCACTGACACATTCATATTCAGCCTAACAGCACACTAGGAAAGTACGCCATTTTGTTCTGATAAATGTACCGCTGCTGTTTATGTCAAGTCCACAGTATCCTAAAGAAGCTGGATGCCGTTTTCTGCAGCTTTCTCCTGAACCTCTTTGGGCCACAGAGATACATGTACCTCGCCGATATGGGCTTTGCGCAGGAAGAACATACAGATACGTGACTGTCCGATACCGCCGCCTATGGTGTATGGAAGCTCTTTGTTGAGAATTGCTTTCTGGAAATCAAGTTCCCGGCGTTCGTCGCAGCCAGAGGAGCGGAGCTGCTTGTCAAGAGAATCCTCATCCACCCGGATTCCCATGGAAGAAAGCTCCAGGGCTATGTCAAGTACAGGATAGTATACCAGGATATCTCCGTTCAGTTCCCAGTCGTCATAGTCCGGGGCGCGGCCGTCGTGACTTTCGCCGTTGCTTAAGGTTTTTCCTACCTGCATGAGGAAAACCGCACCTTTTTCTTTTGTGATTTTGTATTCGCGCTCCTTGGGAGTACATTCGGGATACATATCCACCAGCTCCTGTGTGCTCACAAAAGCAATTTCCTTAGGCAGGATTTCTTCTATATAGTCGTATTGTACAGCCATGTATTTCTCGGTTTTCCGCAGGACACTGTAGATGGTTCGCACTGTGTGCACGAGAGTGTCCATGTTACGTTCTTCTTTTGTGATGATTTTTTCCCAGTCCCACTGGTCCACATATACGGAATGGATATTATCCAGATCTTCGTCCCGGCGGATGGCGATCATGTCCGTATACAGTCCTTCCCCATGGGAAAATCCGTATTTTTTCAGGGCATAACGTTTCCATTTTGCCAGGGAATGGACGATTTCGGCAGTTTCCTTCTGGTCCTTGATATCGAAGCTCACCGGGCGCTCTACGCCGTTGAGATTATCATTAAGACCGGAGCCGGGGTTGACAAACACAGGGGCGGATACACGCAGCAGGTTCAGCTTCTGTGCCAGTGTCTGCTGAAAAAAGTCTTTCACTGTCTTGATTGCTACCTGGGTGTCATGTAGGTTCAGATCAGCATGATAACCCAGAGGAATTTTAATTTGTTCCATGGAAAGCCCTCCTAAAAAATTAATATTTTCCTATTATAGCAGGAAAGCTGCAGCATTGCAATTACGGCATTTTATTTTCAACCACGTTACTGTTCACTCCGTGACCAGTAACACGCTTCGCGATGTACAGAAATTATGCATACTGCATAATTTCGCACGTTGTATGTCTCGGGATTTTCATGCATATATGCATGAAAACACCTCGCGGGATATTACCAGTGAACAGTAACTCAATCACTTCTTTCCGTTAAAATTCTGGCAGCCGCTTATTGTCAAACTGTCTAAAAAAGTTTATGATAAAGGTAGTAAATATATGGCAACAGTTCAGCCCTGTCTGGACTGTCGCAATTTATGGAACCTAAAAACGGATATGTCTGCTGGTGCAGACATCAGTACATACAGGAGGCGGCTATGAGTAAACATAAATGTCAGGTCTGTGACGGACCGATTGTTAACGGGAGGTGTACATGGTGCGGCATGCCATACCGGAATGATGAAATCCTCTATCATCTGAATGAGAGCAGAAGCGACCATTACCGCCATGCCACGGATAAAGCCAGGGATGAGCTGCGTGAGAGCCAGATACCTTTGGGGGACAAGAAGCCTGGGAAAGAAAAGGGATCGGTGAGTGCCGGGAAAGCCCGGCAGCCAAAGCCGGCTCCAGGGAACAGTACCGTTTATAAGAGCAGTATGCCGGGACGGTCCGGGTACACGGCGGAAAGTAATAAGTACAAAAGGCCTTCAGTGGGTCAATATACAGCCGGAAATACCAGAAAGCCGGGCAGCATGGGAGGAAATTCTGAGAAGAAGAAATCAGCAGCCGGGGTTGTGCTTGTGATCATTATTGCAATTTGTACTTTTCTGCCGGCTGGTATCGAATATGTAAAAGATAATTACAGCTATGAATTATCTTCCCTTTTCAAAACAGAAGTAAATACTGATAACTTACAGATATTCTATATGGTGTCGGAAAAAGATGGAAAAGTTCTGGTGGAGGATTGGTATCCTGAAGGGGAATATGTGGTGGAGATTGATGGTGGCTATGCCACTTTTGTGCTGCAGCGGGGAGGTTCCACAAAGACATATGATCTTACTGAGGAACACAGTCAGGTAAGTCTGCCGCTGAAGCACGGGGATACTATTTACTTGAAGGATGCTGACCAGAAGGAACGCTATGCTTATATATTTCTGGGAAAAGAATCGTAATATTTTTACTCTTCCCTTTTCACACAGGATATGCTATACTCTATAACGCACTACATATTGGGGATAAAATGGGAGTATATAAATAAAATTACAACATGTGGTATATGGGAGAGAAAAGGTATGATTTATGTGATTAAAAAAGACGGGACAAAAGAAGAGTTTAATGCCCAGAAGATCGTGGCTGCAGTAAATAAATCAGCCGCCAGAATACTGTATACATTTTCCAAGGAGGAAAAAGAGTTTATCTGCCGTTTTGCAGAGGAACATGCTCACTCTCTGGGAAAAGAAGAGATTGCTATTCAGGAAATGCACAATATAGTAGAGGGCGCTCTGGAAAGAGTAAATCCTGCTGTTGCCAAGAGCTACAGGGATTACAGAAATTATAAGCTGGATTTCATACATATGATGGATGATGTCTATACGAAGAGCCAGGCGATCCGCTATATCGGAGACAAGAGCAACGCCAATACAGACAGTGCATTGGTGGCAACGAAACGAAGTTTGATCTTTAATGAACTGAATAAAGAGCTTTACCGCAAATTTTTTATGAACCGCAATGAGCTGCAGGCATGTAAGGATGGCTATATTTATATTCATGATCAGTCTGCACGTCTTGACACGATGAACTGCTGCCTTTTTGACGTGGCAAACGTACTTCGCGGTGGGTTTGAGATGGGAAATGTGTGGTATAATGAGCCGAAAACCCTGGACACAGCTTTTGACGTGATGGGAGATATTATTTTAAGCACAGCGGCCCAGCAGTACGGCGGTTTTACTGTTCCTGAAGTAGACAAGATACTGGCACCGTACGCAAGGAAGAGCTACGACAAGTATATCCGGGAATTTTTGAAATATTCTGATGAGAGCTGGAGCGGCCGGGAAGAGAAAGCGATCGAATATGCTTTGGATAAAGTACGCAGGGACTATGACCAGGGCTGGCAGGGAATTGAATATAAGCTGAACACAGTGGGTTCCTCCCGGGGAGATTATCCTTTTGTGACAGTTACCATGGGTCTTGGTACAGGGCAGTTTGAGAAAATGTGCAATATTTCTCTGCTGGAGGTACACAAGGGAGGCCAGGGAAAAGAAGGACATAAGAAGCCTGTGTTGTTCCCGAAAATTGTATTTCTTTACGATGAAAACCTTCACGGACCTGGTAAATGCTGTGAGGATGTGTTTGAGGCAGGTGTGGATTGTTCCTCCAAGACAATGTATCCTGACTGGTTGTCCATGACAGGAAAAGGTTATATCTCCAGCATGTACAAAAAGTATGGAAGAGTGATAAGCCCTATGGGGTGCCGTGCGTTTCTCAGTCCGTGGTATGAGCGGGGCGGAATGTCACCGGCAGATGACAAGGATAAGCCTGTGTTTGTAGGAAGATTTAATGTTGGTGCTGTGAGCCTTCACCTGCCCATGATCCTGGCAAAATCCAGGGCAGAGAGCAGAGATTTCTATGAGGTTCTGGATTTCTATCTTGAGATGATCCGCAGCCTGCATATCCGCACTTATGAATATCTTGGGCAGATGCGAGCCTCAACCAATCCTCTTGCCTATTGTGAAGGCGGGTTTTACGGCGGAAATCTGAAGCCCCATGAGAAAATCCGCAAGATTTTGAAACCTATGACAGCATCTTTCGGTATTACAGCTTTGAATGAGCTGCAGGAGTTATATAACGGTAAATCCATTGCCGAGGATGGAGAGTTTGCTCTTGAGGTTCTCCAGTATATTAATGACAAGGTTAATGAGTTTAAAAAGGAAGACGGTCATTTGTATGCGATTTACGGCACACCGGCTGAGAGTCTCTGCGGACTTCAGGTAGAGCAGTTCCGTAAAATGTATGGAATTGTGGAGGGGGTTTCTGACAGACCATATGTGAGCAACAGCTTCCACTGCCATGTGACAGAAGATGTGACACCTATAGAGAAACAGGATTTAGAGGGACGATTCTGGGAATTATGCAACGGCGGAAAAATCCAGTATGTCCGTTATCCTATAGGCTATAACAGTGAAGCGATCCGTACACTTATCCGCAGAGCCATGGATTTGGGATACTATGAAGGGGTAAACCTTTCCCTTGCATATTGCGATGACTGTGGTCATGAGGAACTTGAAATGGATGTGTGTCCCGTGTGCGGTTCCAAAAATCTTACAAAGATCGACCGCATGAACGGTTATCTTTCATATAGCCGTGTTCACGGAGATACAAGACTTAACGAAGCTAAGATGGCAGAGATAGCAGAGCGTAAATCAATGTAAATATGAAGGGCGGTGTTAAGCCCTGTGTGAAGAGGCTGGTCAGTTGGTGACCGGTCTCTTTTTATATACTAGGAAAGTACTCCATTTTGTTCTGACCAGAAGGTTATGACTTTCCTAGTATATAAAAACCCTCCGGGGGATGCACACAATGTGCAGAGGAAGGCTGCTTCGCAGCTGCACATTGGCGCACAAAGTGTACAAGTCCCTCATGAGTGAGGGATTCAGGGAGTTGAAGTGGACTTGTCCACTTTGTTCTATGGTCAGTGTATGGAATGTAAGCTGGTCAGCACACTAATATAGAATGGATCAGTAAGGGCATATAAGTGATGAAAAATATATTTTTATCCACCGGACGGCAACCTTTTGAAAGTATTGCGGCTCTAATATATAGATTGGTAATTATAGGTTAAGTGTCCTGGCATCATAAGAACAGAATTAACGGTGTGGGAGGATGTTTATTTTACATTGTAACCAGAGTATAAGGATGAAATCAGGGAGAACGTATGGATAAAGAGAATTTTGCACAGCTTGTGTGGGAATCGAGAGATACAATGTATCGGGTGGCAAAATCTATTCTTTACAGTGAAGCTGACTGTGAAGATGCAGTGTCACAGGCCATTGTGAATGGATTTTCCAGGCTGTCCTCGTTAAAAAAGGATGAATATGCAAGAACATGGCTGATCCGGATTGAAATCAGGGAGTGCTGCAAGCTGTACCGTCTCAGAAGACGGGAGGAGAGCTATGAAACATATGAACAAAAGCAGGATAGCAGGCAGGGTTTTGTTTTGGACTGTGGAAAAGAGGAGTATTCAGATTTGTATCAGGCAATGCTGAAGCTTCCTTTAGAGTACAGGGTCGCCTTGGTTTTGTATTATCTTGACGGGTACAGTATAAAAGAGATAGCCCAGATTCAGAAGACTACAGCCGGGACAGTGAAAAGCAGACTCTCAAGAGGACGTCAGAAATTAAAAAAACTGCTGACTGAGTATCAGGAGGAGGAGTCTTATGAAAAATCATGAGAAGTATACAGTGATACAAGAATTGAAAACACAGTTTCCAAAACCGCCGGAGCACTTTCAGCTGGCAGTCAGGGAAGCGGTGGAGGAACAGTTAAGAACAGATGTCAAAAAAACTTCCGGTAAAAGGAAGAAATATAAAAAAATCCTGCTGCTGTCTGCGGCAGTCTTGGTTCTTAGTACCAGTACATTCGCTGCTGTGCGCCAAGGCCTGCTGCCGTATCTTGAGAAATGGATAAGAACCGAGGATCCGGCAGAACAATTGCAGACAGATATTAAAGAAACTGCCGATATGGACGGGACTCCTTATTCCGGCCCCCTGTGGACGATCAGCCAAGCCTGGTATGATGGGGGATATCTTATATTTTACGCAGAAGCTTCACAGGAAGGCTTGGAATATGATTTGGGATCAGACCATATTTATATTAACGGACAAGATTTTCTTCTGAATTATATTAAGGACAGTGAAAATCCTGGTAATTATTTTTGCAATGTGGATTTGACAGATCAGAATTTGGAAGGAGTACTGGATATTGTTATTCCCCTAAAAGTGTGGAAAGATAATAATCCTGTTCATAAAGAGGCATTTTCTGCGGATGAGGCCGAAGAATATATGGCTAATGTAGAACAGCTGGAAACACAGGAAATCCGTTTTACAGTAGAAGAAAACGGAACGGTAAGGAAATTATCCGGAAAAACTGCGGTTCTGAAAGATGGAGAGGTAGAAATAAAGTATGCGGGAGCAGCGCCTACAGCCACACGTATAGATTTTACTTATCATATGTGGGGCGAGGATGGTCAGGAAAAACTCAGTATGATCACAGGTATGTTTCAAATTGAAGATTCCAAAGGAAACATTGCAGATAGTATGAAGGATTTAGTGAATTTTATCGAGGTTAAGGAACCTTATAAGGATAATAAAGGCGACTGGTGTTTAGATTACAGCATACAGGTGAAAGGGCTGGATAAAGAGACAGAAAGCCTTACAATACGTCCTTACCGTATGAGTTATGATAAGGAGGGAAAAGCAGTACCAGGAACAGAAGAACTGTTGGATTTTGGAGAATTTACTATTACCTTGTAAATAACTATAAACTTTATTAAATAAACAAGAATCCCCGCTGCGTACAGCGGGGGATTTTTGCTTTATAAGTTTATTTAATGACAGTTCCTGTTTTTTCCCGGTATCCGTCTTTGGCATGGGCGATATCTGTGATGATGGCTCTTCGTCCTTCACCCTTTTCGATAAAGGATATTCCGGCTTCAAATTTAGGGAGCATGGAACCTGGTGCAAACTGGTTCTCATCCATGTATTTCCGTGCCTCTTCTTTTGTGATGGTGTCCAGGTATTCTTCTTTATCTGTGCCAAGGTTCAGGCTTACTTTCTCAACGCTGGTGAGGATCAGCAGGGTATCCGCCTTTAATTCCTCGGCCATCAGACCGCTGGCAAGGTCTTTCTCAATGATGGCACTGGCACCGTGAAGATCAATTCCCTGTTCCATAACCGGGATTCCGCCGCCGCCTGCTGCGATGACAACTTGTCCGGCATCTGCAAGAGTGCGGACAGTCTCAATCTCTACGATGCGCTGAGGTTTGGGAGCAGCTACAATTCTGCGGAAACCGCCCTCAGGGAGTTCTGTTACGAAGTTTCCTTTATCTTCTTCAGCTTCAGCCTCATCGGAGGTTAAAACACGGCCGATGATTTTCTCCGGTTCTGCAAAAGCGTCATCATAAGGATCGATCACCACCTGGGTGAGAACAGTGCTGACAGGTTTATAAATGCCCCGGGAGATTAATTCTGCACGGATGGAATTCTGTAAGTCATAGCCGATATAGCCCTGGCTCATGGCAGAACACACGGACATCGGTGCAAAAGTATAGTCAGGATGTGATTTGCCGAATTCATTCATTGCAGTGTGGATCATACCTACCTGGGGGCCGTTGCTGTGTGAGATAACTACGCGGGTTCCTTCTTCAATCAGGTCTGCGATAGCCTTGGCGGCCTGTCTGGTGGCAATTTTCTGCTCCGGCAGTGTAGTGCCAAGCGCTCTGTGGCCCAATGCAACTACTGTTAATTTTTCGCTCATAGGGAATACCTCATTTCTCTCTATTGTAATCTCTTGAAATATTGGATTGATATTTTTCATTATAAAAGAGGTAGGTTGGAAATGCAATAGAATCTTTGCTCTCATACAAACAGCCCCCGCATCTCTGCGGGGGCTGCTGCTTTTTTTGAGGGGGGAGATAGAGAGTGGTTATTCATCTATCCAAGACCTATTATACTTGTTAATTGTGAGCAAAGTGTGTCGCCTTTCTAAAAGAAAACGAAAATGTCTAAAGAATCCTTAAAGAAACTTTGTAATTTTTATACCTTCTTGTACAATTTTGGAAAACATGATAGAGTATAGCCATCTCGTTTCTGCGTTCTGCGGGAATGGAATTAATTCAGTGCGCTGTATCAGCGCAAAAAATCCAGTTTTGATATTAACTAACCTCCTCAAAAGTATTCCGTCTTGACGAAAAAGGCGGTGAATGAGGACAAAAGTCCAGCTAATAAATGTCAATAGATAAATGAAAAATATTTTCTCCATAAAA
>JAUNHC010000054.1 GCA_030524175.1 Eubacteriales bacterium | reverse complement strand
TATCATTTTGGTGCAAGCGTGATTCATGGGCAGCGTAGCAATATTTTGCGCTTACTTTTAGATTTATTAGCTATCTCAGCAATCTGCATTAAATTTTGGAATGATTCTGGGTTTTTAATCAACTCAGGCAACAGCATTTTCATCATAATAGCATCAGCAGATTCTTCTTTTGTTGCATTGTTTAAGCTTGTTTGCATTATTGCTTGTATAGTTTCTGTGTCTTTTTTGGTTACTTGTTCTTTCAATTCTGTAATAGAATCCTGGATTTGATATAACATAGTAAGAATACTTTGAGAAAAAAGTTGCTTATTGGTTTCTTCATCTTGTCCTAGTGTATGATTGTGACTTTTAAAAGAAAACGTTGCTATTGTTTGTTCTAAGCGTTTTTTTGTCTCTTCTACATTATCCAAATCGGTTAAATCATACTCAAATGTTCTTACTGTGTTTACATCAAACGGTATACTTTCTCCTTTTCTTTTTTACTTGCTATACTTTTTTGTATTGCTTTATCTTGCTTATACCCATACCTTTTTGCTATACTAAATCTACCAATCGAGCATCACACAGTAAGCTACAGCTTTTAAAGTTAAGAAAAAGATAAGAACTAAAAAAATATATTACGATACGGGGATTGTATTTGAAATAATGAAAAAGAGAGGAGATGCAAAATGGCAAAGAACAGAATAATTACAGTTCAGAATATATCTATTACTATTTCTGCAGAAGAATTAGATGATTATATCTGTATTACCAATATTGCAGGAGCTAAATCAGACCAGTCAAGAGCGGCAAATATTATTAGAAATTGGTTAAGAAACCGAGCAACCTTAGAATATCTGTCAGTATGGGAGCAATTATATAATCCCAATTTTAAAGTGTTCGAATCTGAACACTTTAAAAAGCAAGCAGGTTTACTTACATTCACGCCCAGTATATCTGAATGGGTAGAACAAACCGGGGCAATTGGATTATATGTAAAACGTGGCAAATATGGTGGGACTTATGCTCATAAAGATATTGCATTTGAGTTCGCTTCTGCAATAAGTCCCACGTTTAAGTTATATTTAATTAAAGAGTTCCAAAGATTAAAAGAGGAAGAAAATGATAAGAAACAGATTGAATGGGATGCTAAAAGATTCTTATCCAAGAATAATTATCTAATTCAAACTGATGCAGTAAAAAATTACCTAATTCCACAAAATACTTACAGTGATAATTTAGAATGGCTTGCTTATGCAGAAGAGACGGATATTTTAAATGTGGCACTCTTTGGGTTTACAGCAAAGGCGTGGCGAGAAGCAAATCCTGAGTTGGCGGGTAAAAGTAATGTCCGGGATTATGCCACCGTAAAGAATTGACTGTTTTATCAAATTTAGAAACACATAATGCTCATATGATACGGGAAGGTAAAGATAAAACGGAACGATTCAATACATTAAAAGAAATAGCTGAATATCAACTTGGTATTTTAAATGCAGCAGAACATATAAAAACAGATAATAAAAATAAAAGCATTACCTGACTGTATGTCTAATGGAGTTGATAATATAAATTCCAGATTATTTAACTTGTCACATGCAGAAATTAACACATTGGAGAATTGCTATGGCTATTGGCGAAAGAATCGATCACTTCAGGCTTCTACACAGTTTCACACAGAAATATCTCGGAAAAATGCTCGGTTTTAACGATATACAGGCAGATGTCCGTATCGCACAATATGAAAAAGGTTCCCGACGTCCAAAAGAAAAGTATTTATACACACTGGCTAAAATCTTTGAGGTATCCCCTCACGCACTGGCGGTTCCTGATATTGACAGCTATGTGGGACTCATGCATACGCTCTTTACTTTAGAAGATGTATATGGTCTGCACATTGACAATATTGACGAAGAACCCTGCCCCCGGCTGGATAAAAGCAAGGGAACTACCTAGCTTTCCATGTTCGATATGTTTCAGGCATGGCAGGAACAGTCCGCTAAACTGAACATCGGAAAGATCACCAAATTAGAATATGATCAATGGCGTTATACCTACCTCAGATGGACGCTGCAAAATCTTAATGCCCTACATGCTGAACGAAAAACCAAGACGCAAAATGACAGCGAATAATTGTTTCAATACAAAAAAGGGGTTACTAAATTGATTTCACTCAATTCAGTAAGAACCTTTTTAGTTGGATTAAAATATCCTCACTTGCTAACCACTGACACATTTTTTGAGTAAATACATTTCTCCCAATGTTATCAATTTGTTATCAAAAAGAGCCATGAAATGCCTTAAACGCCCTGTTTGTGAGGATTTCGCGAACACTTTTCCTATTCGAACTCGGCGTGTTCGGCGATGTTTATAAACACTTTTGTTTAGTATTTATGTGTTTTATGCTGATTATTTATTTCAATTACATAAATTATTTTGACTTACTGATTTTTGTTGCCAAATTGTTGCCACACAGCACAACAGTGCTGCAACAAATATCCGTCAAACAGAACTGCTCAGCAAAAAACATCTTCTGACTTTTAACTTGATTCCTTATACTATGGAAACTCATTTCCAAATTACAAATTTAATCAAAGCAGATCACAGCCCTTGAGGCTACTTTATTCTATATGCCATAATACCTTCCACAGTCTCTTCTATTGCTACAATAATGTTTCCGTCTAACGTACTTGCAATCTTTTGCACAATGTTTCCTTTCATAAACCTCATTCTCAAAGCGTTTCCATATCTATCAAGATTCACTTCTCTTTTAGCAATATCAAATATAGCTTCAAATAATATTCCACTTCTTCGAATTCCTCGTGGAGTGTTATCATCCAGTTCTATTACCATTTTATTTTGAAACTGCAACATTCCTCTATAATTTTCCTTTTTTACTTCCACTAAAATAAGCATTGGATTATACGTATATTTTATCCCTGTTTTTTTCTCAAATTCCCTTAAAAAATCTTCAAACAAATAATCATCAAAGTAATATGGGGAATCTATTCTATCTAGATAAACTGGATTTTTCGAAGAACAATGTCTACTAATACATATATTAAAATGATCTCGTTTCTCCCATTCATCTTTTGAATCCTTTGAATACATATAATAACCAGGTAAATAAAAATCAATATATTTTCCTGAAAGTTCATCAAAACGATTCAAATAGTTTAACATGTACTCTCTTGCTTCACTCTGTCGGTAATCTGCAATTAATATTCCCATCGTAATACAACTATTTTCATTATATTTCTCTAAAACTTTTTGGCTTAACCTTTCAAAATTTGTAATCAGTTCCACTATTTCATCCTTTCCAACATCTTCATAGTATGTAAACTTATTTTCGTCCTATCTTTTTTCTTTACATTAGCACATCTTTATATCTTGTATAAATCCCTTTCCAATTACTCCTCATAATCCCAAGCACTTACACCTAATTTTACCACATCGAGTTCACTATTATTAAGGAAAAATGATATAAGTTTAATGTCATTTATGGTCTCCAAGAACTTATCTTTGTACACTCTTTGTAAAATACATTAGGAAACAGATCTTTCCAAACAGAATACCTTCCAAAAAAATCATGTGGCTACATACATCTGTTGCCAAACATTATTAGCAGCCTCACTGTAGCTCCGTATAAACTCACTAATCTCATATAGTAGTACATTCTGCCTCAGCAACACATGCATTATAACGAATCTTCTATTGCCTGAATTGCCAGCTCGCTCTGTGCTTTCGGAAATCTCTGTTCAAAATTTTACACTTTATTAAAATTATTCTGCCTATTCATAAGCCATCCTGCAATTTGAAGTTCAAGCACATCCACTAACCATGCATTTTCAATCGCTTTTTGCCATATCATTAGATCTCATCTACACTATGCAATTTTATCAAAAGAACAAAATTATGTGACCATGTCAATTTTGCAGACACCATCTGCAAAAAGTTCAACTCAGTTATTTTTTTGCAAATATTTTCATATATCTAAAATTTCTTGCCGAAAATCCTTTTATATTTTGTCAATCCAACTTAATTACTTAGCCAAAGAATCAATATATGTATTTCCATACCGCACCTGTTCATTCATCTCTTTTCCATAATCCCAATACAATTGAATTATTTTACCATTCACTTTAACCATAGCTCGGTACTGGGTTTCCCTGACTTTACTTTTGATTTCCCCATTCAAATCTTTGTATTCAATGTTTTATGGCAACATATATTCCTTTACAAAAGTAGCTTCTTTGTGTCACTTTTATAATATATTTTTCTTGCATCTCATCTTTAATCCAAGGAAACATCAAAAAAAATCTTTGTTTCATCAATTCGGCGAATATATTCTAACATTGGCAACAAAATTTTGTCCTTTAAATAAAAATAAAGATAATGTGAATACGACAGGCAATCGTATAGACCACCTGTCACATAAAATAATCTGTATCAAATTTGTATTACTCAAACTCAATCGTAGCCGGCGGTTTCCCCGTGCAGTCATAAAACACTCTGTTCACATGTTTCACTTCATTCACAATCCTGCTGGTAGCCTTGCCGATAATTTCCCAAGGCAGTTCTGCGCTCTCAGCGGTCATAAAGTCGGTTGTGGTGACAGCTCTCAGCGCCACTGCATAATCATACGTCCTCTCATCCCCCATAACTCCCACTGATCTCATGTTTGTCAGAGCAGCGAAATACTGGTTCACGTTCTTGTCCCAGCCTGCTTTTGCAATTTCTTCACGCCAGATTGCATCTGCTTCCTGGACCATTTGCACTTTTTCAGCAGTTATTTCACCTATGATACGGATTCCCAGACCAGGGCCGGGGAAAGGCTGGCGGAAGACGAGATAGTCCGGGATTCCCAGTTCAAGACCAGCCTGGCGGACTTCGTCTTTAAACAAATCGCGCAGTGGTTCGATGATTTCTTTAAAGTCGACGCAGTCGGGCAGGCCGCCTACATTATGGTGGGATTTAATAACAGTGGACTCGCCGCCGACACCGCTCTCTACCACATCGGGGTAAATGGTTCCCTGAACCAGGAAGTCTACTGCACCGATTTTCTTAGCTTCTTCTTCAAAGACACGGATAAATTCTTCACCGATTATCTTTCGCTTCTGTTCTGGTTCTTCTGCTCCTTTTAGTTTGGTATAAAAACGTTCCTGGGCATTTACGCGGATAAAATTCAGGTTATAAATACCGTCGGGACCGAATACGGCTTCAACCTCGTCCCCTTCGTTTTTACGGAGAAGACCATGGTCTACAAATACGCATGTCAGCTGGTTTCCTACGGCTTTTGAAAGCAGCACTGCTGCCACGGAGGAATCTACGCCGCCGGACAAAGCACAAAGGACTTTGCCATTTCCTACTTTTTCGCGGATAGATTTAATGGACTCTTCCACAAAGGAATCCATCTTCCAATCTCCTGCACAGCCGCATACATTATATACAAAATTAGAAAGCATTTTTTTGCCTTCCTGGGTGTGGAGGACTTCCGGGTGGAACTGTATTGCGTACAGTTTTTTGTCCGGGTTTTCGGCTGCTGCCACAGGACAGTCGTCTGTCCATGCGTTTACAGTGAAACCGGGAGCTTCCTTGGAAATGTAGTCGTTGTGGCTCATCCAGCAGATAGTTTTTTCGGAAACATCAGTGAACATTTTGGAACTGGTATTTACATTCACTTGAATTTTTCCGTACTCACGCACAGGGGCCTTCTCTACCTTTCCGCCCAGAAGATGCATCATGAGCTGGGATCCATAGCAGATACCAAGTATGGGAATGCCAAGTTCGAATATTTCTCTGGCGTAAGTGGGGGATTGTGCCTCGTAGCAGCTGTTGGGACCGCCTGTGAAGATGATACCTTTAGGCTGGATTTCTTTGATTTTTTCAATGCTGGTTTTATAGGAGTAGATTTCACAATATACATTACATTCTCTGACACGGCGTGCGATCAACTGATTATATTGTCCGCCGAAGTCCAGCACAACGACTGTTTCTCTTTTCATCGTTTTCCTCCTCTATGTGTTTGTCCAATTATTTTTTTCTGCACTCCATTATAAGGGAGAGCGAAAAGTTTTACAACGAAAAATTTCAGGCAGTAATAGCTGTTTTATAGGTAGTGTTTCACAAACGGCAGCTGTACATTCAATGAAAAGTTTACTTCTTTCTGTTTATTCTCAGCTTAATCTCAACAAAAGGTTTCTGTCGTTATCACCTTATAAAATAAGTTTCTGACGTAAATTGCCGTATCTCCGGGGGCATGTCACGCTTTTTTAAACTCCCATTTTGTTCCTCTGTAACGGATAATAAAGAAGATTGCCCTGACTAGCCAGTCGATAGTCATAGCTATCCATACACCGAACACGCCAAGCCCTGCATTTTTTGCCAGTATAAAGCTGAAGCCGATGCGGAAAATCCACATGGATGCAATGGAAAGCCACATGCAGAAGCCTACATCGTTAGCTGCACGCAGTGTATTAGGCAGGGTAAATGCAGGAGGCCAGATCAGTACAGCACAGACTGCATGATAGGTAATGATCCGCCTTGCCATTTCACCTGTTTCAGGGGATAAATTGTAAATATGTATAATAAAGGACAGGGTTAATATAATGATAAGATTCATAAGAACAACACCGCCGTAGGAGAATTTCAGCAGCTTTTTCGTGTAGTAACGGACTTGTCCGTAATCTCCTGCGCCTACACATTGAGCGCTGACTGCCGAAAGGGCATACCCCATGGACATTCCTCCAAGAATGGCAAAGCTGCACACACTGTTGGCCACGGCGTTGGCGGCAATGGAAGCTGTCCCAAAGCCTGAAACCAGGCTTAATACAAGTATTTTTCCAAGTTGGAACATGCTGTTCTCCAGACTGTACGGGATGCCCAGATGAAGAATCTTCTTAAGTACTTTCCATTTCAGACGGATACCTAAAAGGGTGCGCACATGAAGAGTTTTGCTTTTGTCGCGGATACGGAAAAGCATCCAGATTCCTGCAAAAACACGGGACAACATGGTAGGGATTGCTGCGCCTTCCACACCAAATCCCAGGCCGTACAAAAGAATGGCATTTCCCAACAGATTCATCCCATTCATGGCAAGGGACATGACCATTGGGGTTTTGGAATCTCCCATGGCCCGGTACATAGCTGCCCCGGAATTGTAGATTGCAAGAAAGGGAATTGAAGCTGTAACTATCAGAAGATATATATTGCAGTTACTCATGACCTCCGGCTCAATCTGTCCGAATACCACATGTAAAATAAACCATTTCCCCACATAGACAAGAACCATGATCACAAAGGAAAATACTGTGGAAAAAAGCAGTGTCTGTTCTACTGCTTCGCATCCCTCCTCCTGCTTTCTGCGTCCCAGTGCCTGTCCTGCCACAATGGCTCCGCCGGTTGCTAGGGCTGTGAAAATGTTGATCAAAAGTATCATTATGGTATCTATCAGAGAAACTGCGGAAACGGCTGTCTCCCCCACAGACGCAACCATGATAGAATCTGCCAGCCCCACAAATATGGCCAAAAACTGTTCGATAAATAATGGTATGATCAAACGTCTTAAATCCTTATTACTGAAAAGATATTGCTTTGTTTCTATACTGCTCTCTTTCACTCTCATCACCAATCTTCCTCAAAAAACTTCAAGGGCTATTATACTCCTTTTTCCTCAAAATACCAAATATTTTCCATACATAAACGCCTATGCTGGTTGAATCTGCAGCATAGGCGTTTGTCAACTGTATCTTCAGAGCTGCCTTTAAGAGAAACCATCAGCACAATCTGAAGATACATATTCTATTTCATTTTCTTTGCCCGTTCGTCCCAGAATTGGCAATCGCTGCGCCCGATTATCTTTGAGGTAAAGGGCGTTCCGTCATTCTTTTTGTAATGGCGGGTGGCACGGAATACATACTTTGCACCTACATATACAATAGGAACATTGAAGAAAACAATTAGGATATTTCCCAAATCGGAAAACGCCCAAAGGTTTCCTAATTCAAGGCCCGCGATATTACAGAGGATTCCGAATGCAGCCACGAACAGTGCAATACAGCGTACAATATTAATGCACAATCTGTCTTTACGAATACGGTTAGCAGCGATTTCTGAGAAGCTTATCATACCTAAAAGACAGGTGAACGCAAACAAGCAAAAGCATAATGTAACCAGGAAAGTCATCACTGCATTAAAGGCCGTCCCCGGGGTAAGCACTGCAATGGATTCCGTAAATTTCGGCAGCTTGTCAAGTGCTGCCCAGGCTTCTGACTCAGCTCCTGTCCAGCAATGTGCCATGACAACCACAAAGCCTGTTAAGGTACAAATGACAATCGTATCAAGGAAAACACCTATGGATGCGATCATACCTTGCTCACAGGGATGTTTTGCATCTGCAGCAGCGGCCGACATGGTAATGGTACCTTGACCAGCCTCATTTGACATAAGCCCTCTCTTAACCCCCTGTGCCAAAACAGTTCCAAATACACCGCCGAAGAACGCCTCCGGTTTAAAAGCACCCCCGAACACAGTCTGGAAAAAGTAGGGGATCCGCCCTAAGTTCAGGATGATAAGGATAAATACCACAGCAATGTACAAAACTGCCATCACAGGGACCATTTTATCTGTCCATTTTGTTACTTTACGAATACCGCCGAAGGCTATGACTGCTGTCAAAATTATGATCAGCGCACCTACCACATAATAGAAAACAGAATTCGAAACAATACTTGTTCCTGTAACAATTTCAGCCATACGCCCCACAGAAGAAACCACATTAAATCCCTGTGCAGGCAGACAACATAATGCATAAAGGATATACAATATGGATAAGAAAATACCTATCCACACTTTGTTTCCAAGGAGTTTTCTTCCATAAAAAGGAAGTCCTCCTACAAACTCATCTTCCTTTTTCTCCTTAAAAATCTGTGCCAGTACACCTTCCATATAAGCCACTGCCATGCCGAAAAATGCCGATATCCACATCCAGAAAAGAGCACCGGGACCGCCCACAGCTATAGCTCCTGTCACACCAATAATATTGCCTGGGCCTACCCGCATGGCAGAACTTAAGAAAAATGCTGCCAAGGGGGAAATACCCGTTTCCACCGCACGTTCTTCAGTGAGAACATGAATTCCTTTCTTAAAATGTGTCACTTGCATAAACCCAAGCTTGAAACTGAAAAAAATACCTGAGCCAAGTAAAAGGATTATGGCAAATGAAAAGTTCCCCAGCAGCGGTATATTCCTGTACCACTCTATGTTGGTTGGAAAATCCCACAAAAAATCAGATAATGGTCCAATAAAACTAAATACACTGTTTACAGCTTCAAAAACAGACTCCATAAAAACTCCTCCCCTGATAAAAGCGGATTCTCACCAGCCGCTTACTCCATGCATTATATGTACATGCTACCTGGTTTCCCCGATAATTCTTTTCATATAATACACAGCTTTTTCATCATCTTTGTTCATTATATGTGAATTTTTTCAAGCAGTATATAGGATAAACTGATACATTTATTGCAAAAAATGCTTTGTTTATAAGTTTTTTAGAAATTCATCACCATTTTTTCAATTCCTGCACACAATTCCATCACAATTTCACGTTATATTTATAGACAAATAAAGCAAAGGCTTTTTGACATAGATCATACTTTTTCTTTTTCATACTCGCCGGACTCTTAAGGGTCCGGCCCTCCTTCTTTTCAGGCTGAGATTTTCGAATTTACTTTCCCCTGTTAACACGTTATAATAGAACGATAATGGGTTAATGAAATAAATTTCGGAGGGTAGACTATGTTTGGTCTGGGAACTATCATCAATACAGGGGCTGTGGCAGCCGGAAGTCTCCTTGGGATCACATTGAAAAAAGAGATTCCGGAAAACTGCCGCCAAATACTGATGCACGCTTGTGGGGTTGCAACAATTTTTATCGGCGCTGCAGGGGTACTTCAAAAAATGCTTGTAATTGAAAATGGTGAATTAACAACCCAGGGCACCCTTTTGCTGATCTTTTCCCTCGTCCTTGGCAGCCTGGCCGGGGAACTGCTCTCTATAGAAAGCCGGCTTGAACATGTGGGCGATTTCCTTAAACAAAAGCTTCACGCCGAAGAAGATTCTATGTTTGTAGAAGGATTTGTCACTTCCACCTTGGTAATATGTATCGGTGCAATGGCCATTGTGGGCGCCATTGAAGACGGTCTTACCGGCGATTATTCTACCCTCACTGCCAAAGCAGTCCTGGATTTTGTCATTGTCCTCATTTTTGCGTCAACGCTGGGCAAAGGTGTCCTGTTCTCAGCTCTGCCTTTGTTTTTTTACCAGGGAGCAATCACTTGTTTCGCAAAAGTATTTGGAAATATCATGAACTCATCGTTGATACATGATATCTCTTTTATAGGCTCTGCCTTAATTTTCTGCGTTGGCATTAACATTGCTTTTGGCAAAAAATTTCGTCCCGGTAATATGCTCCCTGCACTGTTGGGTCCTGTAATATATTCTGTCGTCTGCACTTTTATTTAAAAATCCCAGACATCAGGTGTTGTCCTGCCGTAGTATTTACTGAAAACTTTCTGCCGGAAGCTGAATTTCACTTGCCTCAAAAAAACCTGCAAGCTGATGTAGGTTTCTGGCGCTTCCAATGGGAATAACCTGAAATGGCTGACTCAGGAAATATGCTGCAGAAAGTGCCTGCAGACTATGACCGGTTTCTTTTTGAAGCTTAAGGAGAACTTCATAGGTATGCAGGTTTTTTTCATTCAAATAAGCCTCTAATATTGCATGTGGAATCTCAACCATATCACCTCTGGAAATCAACTCACCATTCTTAACCTTAACCCCGGCTTTTTTTAATTTCTCAAAAAATCCCATTGCTGTTGATGAAAATGGGATCATTGGCACGCCTGTGTGTTCATGCCATTGAAATTCCTCTTCTGAAAATTCTACTAATGTGGGATCCGGATTCGTGTTTTTTCCGGGGTTGATCGTCGCCAGGCTCCATTGGTTAGACACTGCATATGGACCCTCAAGACCTTTAGATTCCAGATACTTTTTCCCTTCTTTTAGACGGCTGACACTGTAATTTGACAGACCATAATAACGTATTTTCCCTTCTGACTTAAGCTTTTCCAAAATATCTATGATCTCTTCTATCGGCCGCGTCGCATCATCCCTGTGAAGCCAGTAAAAATCAATAACTTCCAGCCCCAGAGAATTCAGACTATCCTCCAGATCCAATCGGATGTCCTGCTCATTTACCCTTGATGATTTCTCTTCAGAATCAACATGATAATGGCCGCCTTTTGTTGCTATTGTTACTTCTTTATAAGCACTGCGGCTTTTCAGCCACTCGCCCAACATTTTCTCACTACAGTTGCCTAAACCAGGGATCCAACGGCAGTAGACATTGGCTGTATCAATAAAATTACCACCCTGGCGGACAAAAGCATCAAGTATTTCAAAAGCCTCATCCCTGTTCAGTTTTTCCCCAAATCCCGCAGTACCGAAGCAAAGATTACTTAAATTAAGATCTGTGTTTTTTAATGTTATATGTCTCATTGTTTTATCCCCTTTTATTTTTAGTTTTAATTTATTTACACACTGCCGCGAAGGGAGTGACGGAGGCGAATCCCTGGGTATGGGTTATCGAGTTCATTTCAATCCACACTCCCGCGAAGGGAGTGACAAAAAACAAAAATTGTGTATGGTCGTGCTTGCCAATTTCAATCCACACTCCCGCGAAGGGAGTGACTAATTCGTTCTGGATATGCTGTCGCGTTACTATATTTCAATCCACACTCCCGCGAAGGGAGTGACAGCAAAAACAACCAAATATTACCTCTAATTATTATCAATTATGCACTAATTCATCCTACTTTCAATGTTTCGAAATGCTTTTTATCCCACATTTCTAAGCTCAACATCTCATAATCCTTTGTTTTTTGGTGCGAATCCCCCGGGGTTTTTATGTGTACTTGGGGTTCGCACCAATTAATGGTGAGCTTTTTATGCCTGTAATTGTAATTCTCTATTTTACAGTATCAGCATATCATCAGCCGAAATGCCCCGGTCGACGCCAATATGTTCTACTTTTGTCTTATAATTATTGCCAAGATAATAGAACCGCAGGCTGTCTATTTTCTCATCGATGATATCTGTGAGGATTGCTTTTAGTGTTATGCACTGAGCATTGTCTAATATGCATTCAAACACTGAGTTTTGGACACGTCTTCCATAATTTACGCATTGTTTTGCTACTTTGCGAAGGCGGGTTTTGCCCGCTGATGTTTCGGTATTGACATCATAGGTTATTAGAACAAGCAACCATATCACCTCATTTCCACAAAAATGGCGGGTATGCATCCAGATCGCCTCGTAAGTATCTGGCCAGGAGCATGGATTGTACATAGGGTATCATACCCCACTCTACTTTTTCACCCAGGAACGGATGTGTGAGAGTTTCTTTCTTTTTATTTTGCCATTCTGTCAGTACCGTTCTGCGTAAATCATCGTCCATAATAACAGCGCCGTTTTCTTTTCGTTTGAATTGCTTGCCGCTGATCACTCTTTTATTGATCAGGGAAAGTACAAAACGGTCTGCCAGCACTGCCCGTAATTCTTCTATCAGGTCCAGGGAAAGGGAGGCTCTGCCGGGGCGTTCTGTATGAAGATATCCTACGCAGGGGTCTAAGCCAACTGACTCTAATGCTGAAGTAATGCTGTTTGTCAGAAGGGTGTAAACGAAAGAAAGCAGTGCATTCACATTGTCCATGGGCGGCCGTTTACTTCTTCCTTGAAAAATAAAGTCCTTTTTCTGCTGCAGTATTAATTCGTCCAACACTGCGAAATAGGTGCTTGCCGCCTCCCCCTCATAGCCACGGAGCTGGTCTTTGGATTGGCAGTTTTGGATCAATTTGATCGATTCCTTTAGTTTTCCGGATGCATTTTTGACTTTTACTGTATCAATCTGCATTCCATGGTCTCTTGTTGCCCGTTCCAGAACCCATCGGGCATTGTGAACCTTTCCCAGGATACAGTTCCTGGCTATCTCCAGGCTCACATGTTCATCGTGGCTGCTTTCGTACTGCTTTTCTCTTAGTACAACATTACCTCTTGTTTTCCCGCTCACCCGTGCCAGAAATTTACCTTGAGGAGTAAGGTAGCACAAAGAAATATTTTTTTCTGCACAGGCTCCCATCAATGCCGGACTTGTGCCACGGTATCCGAAGGACACAATCCCCTCGAGGTTATGTAAAGGAAGTCTTCCTATCTCCTGGTCATGTTCCAGCACAACGATATTCTCTCCATCTAATGCCAGATAACTGTTTTCTGAGGTAACATATAAAGTATTCAGCAATTTTTTCATTGGTCTTCCTCCAACAGTATTTGCTCTATGTATTTTTTCGCAGATCCTGCTTTTCCTATTTTAGGCAGGCAGATATCTTTCAAAGAGCAGCCGTTGCATTTCTTGCTCCATTTCACTTTTGGAGTGTAACGTCGGTCATAATACTGGTGCATTTCCTGGAATATTTCTCTCACTTGTGCGCGCAGACTGTCGGTAATCTCCACTGTCTCACGGCGCCTTGTTTCCCCATAAAAGACAGCGCCCTCATCCACCTTTGAGGAGAACATTTCTTCCAGACACATTGCCTGAGCGGCAAGCTGCAGGATGTCCTCCTCAGACTCTTTTGGCTTTCCTTTTTTGTATTCTACAGGATAGATTTTATACAATCCACGGTGGCCAAACAGTGTGACTCCATCCTCAGCTTTTTGGAACTCTACCATATCACATTCACCGCTTACTCCCATAATTCTTGATGAAACGGGAAGGGCCCTGGCCACAAGGATATCTTTTCTTTTTTCTTTGAGATAGGGGTCATGTACTTTATTGTGCATCAATTCCCCTACAACCGTATGAACGTTTTCAGCCCACTGCTGTTCTATATGTATCAAAGCCCACTGTCGCCTGCAGAATTGAAAATGCTGAATACCTGAAATCATTAAATAATCATCTTCCTGATATTCCATTATATTTTCCTTATCACTTCCACACTGTCCGGTATCTGTTCCTCATGTACAGCAACGGAATAATCCTGATATTTCCTGGGATAAAGCACATCTTCATTTCTTTTTACCTCCACTGCATCGAACAGCTTGTATGAAGGGCAATCCCCCAATTCCTTGCTGTGTTTAAAAACAATAAGCTCCCTTACTGCCATTTTGCCTCTTGCAGCAGAATGATCATGCTCGAACATATTGATGATTGCTTCCCACAAAAGTTCCAGGTCATCCTCGGAAAATCCCGTTACTTTCCTGGCAAGATTTGCTGAAATATAACCTTCTGCCCTGTATAAGGCATACGGTACAATATTTTTCCTGCCCATCTCTGTACTCTTGTTTTCTGCATCCTTTTCAGTGGTGATGGCAACTCTGGTAATAGTCACTTCCTGACTGACGATAGGATCAATACTTCTGGCAAAACCAAGCTGCACAGGGCCTCTTACCTGTCCGCAGTTCAATGCAGCCTTTACAAAGGTAGTCATTACGGCACCGAATGTTCGGATATCATAAAAATTGCGGCACATGAAATCGCGGATTTTCTTATCTGCATCAGGGTCTTTCTTTTTCAGTTCTTTGGCAGATTTTTCATCAACTCCTAAATATTCATAAGCCTTATTATCGCTTCTGTTCAGCGGGATATCTTCTTTAATATAGATACCGTAGCCTTCCTCATCTTCTTTCACAATATCCACATAATTACGGATTTTCCGTTTCAAACATACGTCTGTCACCAGTCCGTAACCACTTTCCGGGTCGATCCGCGGCATATTTCCGGCATCCGGGTCACCATTGGGATTACCATTTTCTACGTCAAAAAGAATCACAAATTCATATCTGTTTTTGATTGCTTCACCCATTTATTTTTCCTCCTTTTTTTCGTATCTTTTCTGTACCTGATGGTAGTATCCAAGGTCAAATTTGCCCTGCTCTTCCAGGGACAGACGTAATGGAAACTCATCTATTTTTCCCATAAGTTCTGTTATCAGCTTTTCGTAGTTAACCCTTGCTCCCGGGTTCTCTAACTTCCTGATATGGCTGTTTTTCAGTTTGAATAACACCGGAAAAATAGTGGCCGGCGCAGCACTTGCAGAATTAAAATATTTGTCTCTGATCGTGGCATTGATCCCGCGGTTGGCATCCTCTTGAATCGCCTCCAGCACCGCAAAAATACGTCCCAGTACATATGCTCTGTCGTTTGTTTCCTCGTTGAGTTTCACAAAAGCACCCTCCTTCTCCAGAACTTTTTTATTTTTCAGCAGATATGCTTTTATAATAGCTGCCCTGCCTCTTGTAACCCTGCCCTGCTCACTGCGTATACGGATAAGGACATTGCTGTATAAGCTTTCAGGATAATTTCCTCCTGACAAAATTGCCTGGAGTGCAGCAGACGCCATATTAGGCTTGGGCTTTTTATCCCGGGAATTTTGATTCACTGTCTGCTGTATCATTCTGTTGACTCCCAGATATTCCATATCATCCCAGGAAGGCCGCACGATTTCCATACGCTTATAATGCCTGTCCAGATTTTCCAAAATTTTCCCAAAGCTGTCCTCATAATAAAACCTCACAGATAATCTGGCAGCATTGGGTGAAAGTCCCAGAATAAAGAATTTCTGATCCGGATTTAAACGAATATCATCTATGACAACAGGCCTGTTTTCCTTCAATGCGGCAAAAACACCCCTCACAGATTCCTGGTTGTCAATTTCCGGCTCAATGGAAAAGAAAAATGCTTCCTGATAAGCTTCTTCTCCGCTTTCTGCCCAGAAAAGTACGGTAGTATCTCCAAACTGAAAAACATACTTTCTCTGGGACAACAGATAATTTAAGGCTGTTGTGTAGGCGAATGCCGCATACTTGCCCACAGGAGCATTGTAGCTTTGCTCCTTTCCGTAAGATTCAAAAGCCGGTGCATTAAAGGACACAAGTGCAGCGCCGCTTGACTGAGCACCCTGTACTCCTTTTATCACCGTATGTATTCTGGTTATTTCAGCCTTCTGTCCTGTCACAAGGCAGATACCGTCTCTTTCTCCTTCACTTTCCTGGAGAATTGTCTCCCAAATTTCACGTATTTCCGGGTCCTCCTGGGCATACTGGGGACCCATGACAAAAATCAGATTTCCTGCTGCCGTAATTTCTTCCCACTGGGCATCTAAATCGGCACATTCTCTGGCTTTGTCTGGTTCCCATCCAGAGAAAAAGGCCTTTAAAGCCTGAGCCATTTCCCCGTGTGCTGTCTTAAGATTGTCCAGATGCAGCTTCCTGGCAGCCTCAAAGCATTCCTTCACTCTGCCGCTGCTTCCGTCTTTGTCAACTCCCAGCAGATATTTGGAATTGTCACAGAGAAAATTGGCGGACACACCGGAAGAACGTGCTACCATTTGAGGCACCGTAATGTTCTGGGGCACCCATACAGTCTTCTTCCCCCTGATCTCCTCCTGCTTCAGACATACAATCCCCCTGACAGTTCCGTCTTTTCTCAGATCAATTCCATAGGAAACCTTCGCGCTGCACCATCCCTTAAGTGTAACAAGACCTTTACGGGCCAGAGTTTCATAATGCTTTACCAGTGATTGCAGGATCATCGAACCACCTCACAGTCTCTCAGGTCAATCACCCCATTTTTCATCACTGCTCTGAAAAACATGGGCTGAATATTTTCTGTATCAGAGTAATCCATATCATATAACATATATCCTAAATCCCGTTCTTCCTGTGCATATGCAGTGAATATCTGCTCATCCTCACAAAGACAGAAATTCACAGGAAATTCCCTGCAACCAAAATATGGTGTATGATAACACTCTCCCCGTCTCAGCCGCCGCATGATGATATCCTTGAATTTCCCTGGATTATCGCTGGCATTGGCCTTCTCCGTCATTTCAAAATGTGCCTCGATCACATACGCCACATCCCTCAAAAGCAGTGAGGCTCTCTGCACGATTTCTGCCTTGCTGCTGATATAGAGATTCTTCCCTGAACCGTTATAGACAGGCAGAACATTATTTGCAGAAACCTTACTCTTAATTTCGTTTCTTCGGATACTGGTGAATTGAATGGGCTTCTGAACATAAATGCAATCTATCACCCACCGCATACCCGGGTGCCAGTATACTGCCTCCAGAATCCCCCTGGCGGCAGAAGGCGTGATCACATCATAAGAACAACGTTCCACCTTCATTTCAGGCCGCGAAAAAAGGGCATAATCCCCCCAAACCTTCACCTTTACTCCTATTCCCATAGGTCTTCCTCCTCCCTTGTATTACTTTTTACACATCCTAAAACCTCTTACAGCTTCCTCCTTCCCCCACAAAGCCTTTACTACGGCAAAACATTAACTACTGTTAAATTAAATACCTCTTCTACTAAATATCTCTTCAACACTCACTTCTATCATCATTATCACAAATCAATTTTTATCACTTACTATCCGAGACATAATATTTTAAACTAACTACACATGCCGAAAATCCTATTGCTCATATCACTACACGATATTACAGGCAGCCCGTCCGCTGTTGAGCACCAACTGCTGAATACCAACTGCAAAAGCCATATTCACCACCGCCCTCGATTTTGTGCAAATATTACATATTATCATGTCTTTTTCTAAATTTCATTGTGTATATTATACTCCATATGCCGCATATTTACAATATTTTCCCATTATCCTCTTACGCTATTTCGCCAGATACTACATATTTACAGCATTTCCCACTATCCCCTCCCTTCATTTCACCAATGCTTACAACAGTTCAAGCAAACCTCAATCATCACCCACCCAGCCCATTAAAACTTAATCTGTCCCAAGCAATAATTACATCCCGCCATGAAATATTACGTTCCACCTTGAAGCATTACATTCCACCTTAAAACCTTATATCCCACCTTGAAGCATTACGTTCCCGCCTTGAAACGTCAGCTTTTGCACAAGGCTGCGGCTGGGGCTGGCCGGGGGAGAATCGGCTGCGGTGCTTTGAGTAAGCATTTGGAATCACTTAGTGGGTGAGTCGGCTGCGCCGAGGTGATTTTGTGCATCAGGCACAAAATCAAGGGAGCCCTGTCTGAGTAAAATTCTCATCAGAGAATTTTACGAGTTGGCGACCGATCCGACAAAGCAAGCCGACTCAGCCGCTTAGTGATTCCATGCGAAACGAACGTACCGCAGCCTATTCTCCCCCGGCCTGCCCCAGCCGCAGCCTTGTGCAAAAGCGTCCCCCTATCAAACCAAAATCGCACTCCCTCTATCCACCCTGTCTGTCATCAATCCCATATCATCCGAATACAAACTGTTGTCACGCAGCATAAAAAACTCTTCCTTCATCTCCTCTGAAACCGCCGTCAGCATTCCTGCCTCATGCAGTCTGTCGAAATCATTTTCATACACATTCACTACATATTTCCCCGCTTTTCTCATTAAAGCCCTGGTTGCCCCTTTAAGCTGTATTTCATGGAGGATTTGTATAGCCTCATCTTCCCCGGCAATAAAAATGCTTTTTGTATTCTGTTCAATTAATTTGAACTGTTCAGACACAGATGCAAAGGGAAAGTACATAGGTCGGAACTGCCCCATAATACCTTTTTTATCAAGACTTTCCCCACGGTAATGGTAAAGAATTTCGAAATATTTCCTCACTGCTTCCGGTGAAGTGATGTCATCTTCTTCCTCCATCAAATATTTAGCAGAAGCAATCTGCTGGCTCTGCCCGGGTATGGCTTCCTCCCCCTCCAGCTGGAACACATGGGCCATACTTTCTGCCGCTGTGCGTTTTCCCTCCCGGTTACACCGCCCTGCTGCCTGTATGAGAGAATCAACTCCCGCAAGCTGACGGTAAACTGTTCTGAAATCCAAATCCACACCAGCTTCCACCAGGCTGGTGGCGATGACGATACATTTCTCTCCATTGGAAAGACGCTTTTTAATTTCCTCCAATACTCTCCTACGGTGCAAGGGATACATAAAGGTTGACAAGTGATACACTCCATCCCCCTTTAACTCTTGGTAAATTTTCTGCACTTTCCTTTTTGTATTCAGAATGCATAATGCCTGCCTTTCCTCACGCAGTATTTCCACAAGGGCTTCTTCGGACAACGCCCCCTTGTTGTTTATGGTGACTCTCTTAAAAAACCGGAATTGTTCTTCCATCCGCGGGCACAATTCCACTATATTCAAATTCTGAGAAAAGAATGGCTGCAAGGCGGGCTGGGTAGCTGTACACAAGACAGCGCTGCATTCATAACGACTGACCAACTCTTCTATCATTGCCACACAGGGCTTCAGATAGTCATTGGGAAGCATCTGAGCCTCATCAAAAATAATCACACTGTTGGCAATATTGTGGAGTTTTCTGCACCTGGATGATTTATTTGAAAAAAGAGATTCAAAAAATTGAACATTAGTGGTGACAACCACCGGTTTGTCCCAATTTTCCGAGGCAAGCTGAAAAGGTTTCAGCTCCTCTTCGCTTTCATAGTCCACATTACAGTGGTTTTCAAGGACATTTTCCTCTCCAAGGATATCCCGGAACACTTTGGCATTCTGCTCAATAATGCTGGTATAGGGAATCACATAAATGATCCGGTCCATCTGATGCTCTGCGCAGTGGGCAAGTGCAAATGCAAGGGAAGCCACTGTTTTACCTCCGCCTGTAGGAACGGTCAGACGGAACATTCCTTTATCCGCTTCTCCCCAATTCCTGCAATTCTTAAGGATTTCCGTCCTTCTTCCATTTACTGTGTCTGTATCATCATTTTTCAGCCAATCAGCTATATGCATGTTCAGCCTGTCCAGCAGAATATCCATGCTTTCGCCGGAACAGCGGTGTGTTTTACCATGATTCATAAAATACTCTGTATCAAAAAAATCTGCGTCAACAAGGCAGGAATATAACATGCGTATAAAAACACTCATCACAAAAGCATCCTTTTCCTTGTTGCCTGTATGAAAGGGCAGTTTCGTCAGTTCCGGGATATCTATCTCCTCCTGGTATGCCTGATAGTCCTGAACCTTCTTTTTTAAACGTCCCAACAGAGAGCCGCAGCTTCCGTCATCGCTGTATGCCCCTGTGTCCGGAAGTCCTGCATGATGCCCCGCTATACAGTAGCTTAGCAAAGGATAAAGACCCTTTTTCCGGCTGCATAGCTGTGCACCGGCGGTTGCGTGATCCACGATCCGGCTGCTTCCCCGGATCCGTTCCTGAAATGCCGCGGAATACTTCCCGATATCATGCAGCATCCCACAGCAATAGCCCCACTCCCCATAACCAAATGCACTTGCAAAATCCTTTGCCAGAAGCGCCGTACCCTCCGCATGTTCCTTCACTGTCTGTATCTCCGATTTATCCTCAGAAATATGTGCTATGTATTCCATATACTTTCCCCCTTTATATTCGCACAGACCATTGTATTCTGTTCCTGTGCTTGTTTATAAGTTTTTTAGAATTTCATCACCTTTTTTTCAATTGTTCCTCACACTTCCATCACATTTTCCCTGTATAGTAATAAGCAAATAAAGCAAATGCTTTATTGAAAAAATAAAACTTTTTCTTTTTCATACTCGCCGGGCTAAAAAGCCCGGCCTCCTTCTTTTTATCCTGCTTTGTCTTATAATCCTTGTAACTGTTCAGAACCATGAACAGTTACGCCGCAAGCCCATGAAAATCACCTTTGGCGATGGGGCTTGCTTTTGGCTGTTCAACGTTTTCGCACGGACTGTGCAGTAAATGCACAGTCCTGTACTGAACAGTTACTAATCCTTTCAATATTTTACCATGGACAGAATCCCAGAACAAATTAATGTACTTGATTACGGTTATTTTGCCCCCGAAAATATGTTATACTGATTTATGACTTAATAAATCTGCCCGTTGACCCCGCTTTTGGAAGGAGGCCGCCCATGTCTGTCACTCTGCTGATCACCGCAATTATTATTATCATCTGTATCATTTTAAATAAACTGTCAAGTAAACTTGGTATTCCCATGCTTCTTGGCTTTATTTTGCTGGGTATGTTCTTTGGTTCAGACGGAATTGTTAAAATACCATTTGAAAACTATGCCTTTGCCGAGCAGATCTGCTCGATCGCTTTAATCTTTATCATGTTCTACGGCGGCTTCGGGACCAGTTGGAAGGAAGCAAAGCCTGTTGCCGTAAAAGCTGTTCTTTTGTCCACTCTTGGGGTTGTGATGACCTCCGGCCTGACAGGGATATTCTGTCATTATATCCTTAAGATCGACTGGCTTGAGAGCTTGCTGGTGGGCGCAGTTATAGGATCTACAGACGCAGCCTCGGTATTCTCTATCTTACGTGCAAAACGATTAAATCTGAAATATAACACTGCTTCCTTGCTGGAAGTGGAAAGCGGCAGCAATGACCCCTGTTCCTATATGCTCACCGCTATTATCATTAGTGTTATAAACGGCAACGCACATGGCAAAAGCCTGGTTTATATGGTTTTTTCCCAAGTTGTATACGGTATTGCCCTTGGAATTGTCATCGCCTTGGCTGCTGTATGGGCAATGAAAAAAATTAATTTTTCCACAGATGGCTTTGACACTGTTTTCGTAGTGGCCGCTGCTCTTTTTGCCTACAGTGCCCCGGCTGCCCTTGGGGGAAATGGGTATCTCAGCGTATATATTGTGGGAATCGTACTTGGAAATGCCAGACTTAAAAATAAGACGAACCTTGTACATTTTTTTGACGGAGTAACGGGGCTGATGCAAATGCTGGTATTTTTCCTGTTAGGCCTTCTGTCCTTTCCCTCCAGATTGCCTCAGGTTTTCCTCCCGGCACTTGCCATTGCCTTATTTCTCACATTTATTGCAAGACCTGTTTCAATATTTGCAATTCTGTCTCCATTTAAAAGTAATGTCTCCCAAGAGCTGGTGGTTTCCTGGGCAGGCCTTCGTGGTGCAGCGTCCATCGTTTTTGCCATTATGGCAGTGATGCAGGTGAACACAAAAAATGATATCTTTCATATTGTATTCTGTATTGTGCTGTTTTCCATCCTACTGCAAGGCTCCCTTCTGCCTCTTGTGTCCAGGAAACTGGATATGCTTGACAGCAATGGCGACGTTATGAAAACCTTTACTGATTATATGGATGAGGTACCTGTTCAGTTTATTCAATCTTCCATCCATTCCGGTCATTCCTGGTGCGGCCGCAACTTGTCAGATATTCTCATGCCTCCTGACACTATCGCCGCCCTTCTTAAAAGAGGCGCAGAAAAAATAGTCCCCAACGGAAGTACCGTGCTGGCTGAGGGTGACAAACTGATTTTGTGCGCAAAATCACCTGCCCAGGTAGAGGGAGTGTTTCTTTCTGAACGGGAGCTGAAAGGGGATGATCATTGGATTGGAAAGACTTTGTTTGAACTGCCGGAAATGAATGGTAAGCTTATAATAATGATAATGAGGGATGATAAAATTATAATTCCCAGAGGGGATACTGTATTGGAAGAAAATGATGTACTTGTCATCAATAATACTGAGCAGGAAGAATGATCTTTGCTTTATTAGATTCAGAATATGAGCTACTCTAAAGTTCTATACAATTTGTATAGAGTACGGTATAATAATTTTGCTGTTACTCCCTTTTCGAAAAGGAAAGGAGGTGACAAATTGAGCTACCTTATAAGTTTTCTACTTTCGGTTATGGCAGGTGTAGTTAGCTACTACATATGTAAATGGTTAGACCAGAAGAATCGTAACAGCTAGCCAGATGAAACCCCATGGAATGGGCTCCATGGGGTTTCGCTTTGTGACAAATTGATTTATAAGTTTTCTAGCTAATATTATATTATTACATAATTTTATTTATGTCAAACTGTTTTTGGTATCCCCAGCTGCTATTCTGGGTTATTATTCTGCATTTTATGTAATTCCCCAGACACCCTGATTCCCGGCCTCCCTGCAAAACACAAAAAACACCGTCCCCGCAGTTATCGAAATGTCTGCAAAAACAGTGCTTTGAGTGCGCCTTCAGGGGCTCGAACCCTGGACACCCTGATTAAGAGGCAGAGTGTTTAAACATTATTTGTATTTCATTTTTCGTTTGCCTGGCATTGCAGCTAACTAAAAATGTGATACACTAATTTTGTAGACGTTGGTTTATGGATATTGTATAATAGTTTTGCTGTCAACCTTCCAGCAGGAAGGAGGTGAACCTATGAACGCAATTTTTACTTTCCTGGTTTCGATTATGGCAAGTGTAGTTGGTTACTACATATGCAAGTGGCTAGATCGGAACCATAAAGACAGTTAGCCCAAAAAGAACCCCTATAGACTGCCATCTATAGGGGTTCGCTTTGTCCTATGAACATTTTTACTTTCCTGGTTACTATTATATTATAACATAATTTTATTTATGTCAAATATTTATTCTTATCTTTACTGTCTTCTTTTCAGATAGTATAATCTTTTTAAGAATATGGAAGGGGGATTTTTTATGGGATTGATGGATAGGGAATATATGAAAAGAACTCCTGAGGAAAGAGTGGCTGATAATTCTGAAGCTATAGCTCATCAGGCTCGTCAAAAGGAAATGTATGCATTATTCGCAAAGGGTGATGCGTTGACTCCAAAGGAGAAAAAACGTCTAGAGGAAATTTATGAGTTGAATAGTCAGTATATAACAAATAAGGAGCGAAAGACATCATCTAGTAATGTAACTTTTAGAGCTAAATCGACAAAAAAACATACTTTTATTCCAATCCTTGTATTTACGCTGATAATTTTACTTTTTATTTTTGTCCTTACATATTATCCTGAATTGTTGAATTTATAACTTTTACCCGGCCTAAGTTCCGGGTAGGATTTTTTGTCTTCCATTTTTTTCCATTACTTAGGATTTTTTTTAACCAGTCTTGTATTCTGATGACTTTTCCAACTTATTTTCTTGTTCTTTTACTTTTTCTTCTAAAACACCAATCATTTTTATTTGTTCTCGCTCTGTCATTTGATTAAATTGCTCTAATAACTCTTTTTCATTCTCTGATAATTTTTCGCCTTCTCTTCTCACTCCAGTGAGTATATAATGTATATCTATATTATAATTTTCTGCTAAACATATTAAAGTTTTGCTTCCAATTAGTTTTTTATCATTTTCATAATCTGAGATTCCTCCAGTAGAAATCCCTGTTTTTTCTTTTATTTCAGTCATTTTTAAGTTATTTTGTTTTCTCCATTCCTTTAATCTATTGCCTACGGACATTTTTTTCCCTTCTGTGAGTTTTATGTATTGACTTCTCACTATAGTGTGATATAATATGTATAAGGTTAGAAACCCTGATTCATTTATTTTTGTTAATATTTGATTTTACCATTTGTTGTTGTTTTTTACAATTATTTTTGTGCAAATTTAGATATAGGGGGTATGGTTATGGTCATCTTAACGCAGTACGGTAATTTTGCTACTTTTAAGGATTTACGTATATTTATGATATCTGAAGGTATTGACAGTGTAACAGTTGAGACAGATTACTGGGGTATCAAGCTCCCTAAACAGACTTTGACACTCTCTGAAGTTGATTTTGTAATAAATGCTGATTAAGTATAGGAGGATGATTATGTCTAAAAAAAGCAATCTAAAATCTGTTCGTATTTCTGATGAGGTTATGGAGTACATCTTTTCTTGCGAAGGTGACGGCTTCAATCAGAAATTTGAAAATATAGTCTTATTTTGCAAATCAGAAGAAGATCGTAAACGTAGGATATGTGCTTCTCTTGATGAAGAGATTGAGGACAAGTACAAACATCTTGATTCGCTCAGGCAGTTATCGTCCCGGTCCCGGATGGCGGCATCCCTCCTAGATCAGCTCAATACCCAGTTATCCCAGCTTGTTGATGCTATGGACAGCCTGGGCTTTATTCCCCCCGGCCCGAATGACCTGCCCTTTGGCTGATTATCCGACTGTGCTTGTATGTATCTCATTCCTGCCTGGCTGCACAGTTGTCCCGGTCAGGGAATGAGATACAGTTGGGGCACCCCTTCCTTCCTGGCTACCGCCGTAGGCATCCTAATATCAGCGTCAGCCGGGAGCAGCGGGAACCCATGGGGCGGCGGGCTGTCCCGGCAGCGTCCGGCAGCGGACGTGTTCCGGGCAGCCAGCACATACAGCTTTCAGTCGCAAGTATCTCATTTCTTTCCGGCATCCGGCGCCGCTGCAGCTTTTTTGAGATACACCAGAGCGCTTACCCAACAAACCAAAGTCCCCCTATGGGATTTGGGCAGAGGGGGATTTAGGGGGTGACGGAATGGTACACGGATAATCTTAATTGCACTCTCCTCCCCCTATGGGAGAGTTGATATAAATCATTTTAACATGCTATCCCGGCTATGCCGGGAACGGTAACAGCCCCATTGTGGGATTACATATTAACCAAATAAAGCCTGTCTCCGCTCTTATACGGATTCCGGCACATTTAAAGGAGGTTCTTTATGGACGAAATGAAGGTTTTAATAACATTTGCAAATTGCTACGACATGACGAAAGACGGTGGCAATGTAGGCATGACCCTTAACTACTTTTTCTGGGGAGAACACGGAGAATTGTTAGTATCTCAAAATGACCTATCCGGGGCTGCCGTTGGCTATCAGCGTGCGAAATGCTCCGTGGATACGAAACTGCGCGACAAGATCAGTTTTGTCCCTGGGGTATATAAGGTCAGGATGGGGATGAAAGTCGGCAGTGACGGTAAGCCTGTATTGACGGTAACGGACATCGGTGATTTTTTAGGTAAAGTCGAAATTAAGATGGCGGCTGCTCCTGCTGGAAAATAACATAGGGATAGGAGGTGGGTGGATGGCATGGAAGATCTATTTACGGATACACCAATGGACACGCCAATTGAAGGAGAAGTGGCAGAACCTGCCCCAATTGATACACCAGTGGACACGCCGGAACCAGTACCTGACCCTAAAGTGCCTTTGGATGGTCAGACTGTCATTATTGACAATCCCTCTATTATGCCAAGCCAGGAACCTGCTGAAGGAGTGGAAACGGTACCGGACGAGGATACAGTAACACCTACGCCAGTACCAGATTATTCGGATTTACTGGCAGAAGTACAGAATCAGAGCGAATATCTGGAAACTATCTCCGCTGATATCCAGATATGTAATCAGCAGGTGTCTAATATTCAGAACGCCATGCCAGTGATGGTTGTCTGTCTTGGTATTATAACAGGTATCCTGTTATTACAAATACTGTCCTCATATATCCGGCATTAGGAATTAAGGAGGGACAATGGATAACATAGATAGCATACTTACATCCGGACCAGAGCTAACGGACGGAGAATCTGTCTCGGAAGCTCAATTCGATACATATACAGATGCATATACTCTGTCTGTATCAGATTATGGGTTACTAACGGTTTCATCAATTCCCATTGGTGCTCTATGCGGCGCGATAATCATGATTGTAGGGCTTGCCGTCATGGGGATTGTGAAAATATTTAAGAAAGCTTAAAAAGCATGGAAAGGAGATTTACATGAAATTTAAGAACATTAGGAAAAAATTTGCACCTCTGGTTTTAGGCGGTGTATTGGCTGTGGCAAGTGCAGTCCCAGTATTTGCTTCTGACAGCGGAAGTTCTCTGTCATCTGTGGAAACAGCCTTGACCTCATCTTTTTCTGAGGTTGGAGCTTCTATGACCAGCATCATTGGTAAGATATTGCCGATTGCGCTGCCGATCATTGGCGGTGTGCTCGTTGTAATGCTTGCTATTAAAATTTTTAAGCGGGTATCTAATAAGGCTTAAATTAATGTGTGAGGAGGGAGGGATGTCCTCCCTCTTTTTTTAAGCAAAAAGGGGGTAGATTATGCGTGTAAGGAAAAAAGGGGTTGCCTTGGTACTGGCATTTGTTATATCAGCAAGTGCAGTAATCAGCAGTTATCAGACAGCACATGCGTCAGCTCTTGCTGGTTCAGCAGCGTTAGAGTTTCTCTATAGTTTAATGATGGGTACAGGAATGGCGATTGATTTGTCCAGTTGGTTTGGAAAAAATGATTGGGGTGACTTATTAGATGATCCTGCTACTCAAAAGCAGATCGATGATGCAAATGAATTTGTGAAGCGAATGTATGATAATGCTACTGCGGATTGGTATAAAAATCATGGTGGATCATTACCATCCCCAACACCTGTGCCAGATATTTCACCTCCCGTTACAGTACCGCCTATTAATCCAGATGATTTGGCACCTTTGCCTTGGGATGATTTGAAAAATAATACTATTACAACGGGATTGTTAGAAATGGGTGCGGCAACATATTGGTGTGTGAAGGAAGCGGTTAATGGTTTGTGGGATAATATTATGGGTCAAGTTAATTTAGATAGTTCTATTCCTGCAGGAGCGATAGACTTATTTGCAAATGGCGATTATCCGTATTATATGTATTATTTTAATAAAAAGGCAAATTGTCCTTTTTTATGGGTTATATCTGAAGGATCATTTTCTGTGTTGGGTGATAAATTGTATATTTTTCGTGGATGTAAGGTATATGAATATCGAGGTGGATGGGTTATACATCAGGATAACAGTAACGCTACTATGCAGACTACAACAAATAAAAATTTTGCTTCTGGTGATTCCTGGCGTTCGAATGTTCCTGATTTTACAACTTTCGAAGACGGTATGGCTTGGCGAGGATCGTTACCTGATATAAATAAAGAGGATTTATGGGTAAATCCTGATTTAAAGGAGGCTTATGATAATGGTACATCTCCTAATTTACCCGATACTGTACCCCCAGTAATACAACTGCCGACATTGGATGAGTTAAAAGATTTAATGAACCAAGGAAAAGGCAATGAAAAAGACCGTCCAGTGATCGTAGAGAATTTTATTACAAATCATTATGTATATCCTGATGTAACACCAAAACCAACAACAGCTCCTGATCCAACCAGTGCTCCGAAGCCAACGACTGTCCCGAAACCATCTGGAAGACCCGAACCGACTGGACTGCCTGATAATCCGGACACCCCAGATAATCCAGATGACTCAGATATGGATATTGAGGATGTAAAAACAGATCTACGCCTTGTATTCCCTTTTTGTATTCCATTTGATCTTATACACCTATTTGAAGTATTAGACGCTGAGCCAGAAGCCCCGGTATTTAAAATTCCTATAGATTTTGAATTTACTAATCCCTGGACGCAGGAAACGATAATTGATTACCATGAAACCTTCGAAATTGATATTGGGAAGCTGGAGCCTGTAGTTAAACTCTTCCGCCTGTTCCAGGTAATCTTTTTCATTGTCGGTTTAATGATGATTACCAGGCAGCACATGATAAAGGGGTGATTTTATGCTGGCGTTTATGAAGGAAATTCTTGATAAATTTTTATCTTTGGTCTTATCGGTACTGCCGCTCTCGCCTTTTGCCGGATTCATTAGCGGTCTGGAACAGGTGCCTTACTTGGGATATATCAACTACTTTATTCCGGTGGGGACATTTGTTAAGATTGGCGCGGCATGGCTGGCTGCCATAGCTTTGTTTTACTTATATAGTGTTGTAGCCCGTTGGATCAAGCTTATTGAGTAATGTATCTCATTTTAAGTGGCAGCTCATTCTGATCAGTGTTTTCCGGAACAAATTTTAAGATACAGAAAGGGGGGATTTTATGATTTATTTGTATAGCGGTACTCCCGGTAGTGGGAAAAGTCTACATTTGGCGGAACGACTTTATCATCTTTTAAGGGCTGGTCGTCCTGTTATCTGCAATTTTAATATAAATTTAAACAGTATCCCAGCGTCAAAACGTAGTTTGTTTAATTATAAAAGCAACCTGGAAATTACGCCGGAATATCTCACTCAGTTTGCCCAGGAGTACAGCACAAAAAAAGGAAAGATAAAAGAAAGCTCTCTGCTTCTGGTGATAGACGAGTGCCAATTGATGTTTAATGCCAGGGATTGGAGTAAGTCGGGTCGTGATAAATGGCTGTCTTTTTTTACCTTGCATAGGCACTGGGGTTATGATGTTATTCTGGTTGCACAGTTTGATCGGATGATTGATAGACAAATAAGGAGTCTCATTGAGTACGAGTTTATCCATCGTAAGGTGAATAACTTTGGTTGGCGTGGTTGGTTTCTCTGTGCTATTTTTATGACCTCTAAGCTTTTCGTTTCGGTAAAGATATGGTATCCCATGAAGGAAAAAGTAGGTCAGGATTTTTTTAAGTGTAAGAAGAAATATTACAGCCTGTATGATACTTATTTGATGCTAGAAGCCCCTGAATGATAATGGATGGAGGTGTTAATATCAAAATTAAGTGGTTTATTTAGTGTATCTCAATTTGTCTGAATAGCCTGGGCTTGCTGCAGCTATTTTGAGATACATTCCCGGCCGCAGTTTCCAGCTCCCGGGGAGCGGCAATAGAAAGTCCGTCCTGAACTGCTGTCCGGGAAGCCGGGGGATGGGGGGCCCCGGCTGACCGGGCGGTAGCTCGGAACGGGCTAAAAAAGCCCCCGCCACGGGCCTGTAATACGTGGTAATACGTGGTCTGAAAATACATAGAAAAAGATGCTTAAAGCCGCATAAATACTGACAAAAACCCCGGAAATAAAATTTCGGGAAACAGCCTTTTCCCGAAAAACTTTAGCTAACTAAAGTGAGGTGATTTTTTGATACAAAAAAGAGAAATAGAGCATACACAGATTTACCAGGAACTTGATGCTGAATCTCAGAAATACTGGTTTGATTTCAAGCAAAAGAAGTTCCTGCATAACATTGACACATTTTACTACAGCGTAAAGCTGATTGAGGATTTTACGGATGATACCGAAGATACTGCCGTGCTTGAATTACGTGAATATTTTGAGAAAAAGAAATCCCTGCTGGCATCTCATCACAATGAGTCCATACCCGTGTACTTTGACGGTTTTGATAGTAGTCTTAATCTCCGTGCTGGTATTTTTGCAGGTTTTTTCTCGATCCGGCTCGAATGTCCGGAATGGTTCGATGTTTTTATTGCTCCTGTCGTGCCTCATGGTGCTGATGGTGGTCTATCTGTCACATGTGAGATTGTGGTTCAGATAAGGTCTTATATGTTATGGATGTATGGAGTGCATGAGGCTTTCAGGCGGTCCTTTGCTTATATCCAGGCGATATGTGACCATTTTGATTTACATATCGGGTTCTGTCAGGAAAACCGGGTGGACTACTGTTGGCACAGCAACTATTTAAGCAACCCGGAAAAATTCTTTGCACCAGATAATTTCTACAAAATGCGAGTTGACCGCTTTAAAGATGCTTTGATACATACGGCCAAGGTTGGTTCTGAGGATTATGAAATTGATTATGTTGCTCTGGGGAAGCGGTCGGATAAGATTTTTATTAGGATTTATTTAAAGAGTAAGGAAGTGGTAGAGAAAAATTATAAACCGTGGTTTTTCAAGGTATGGCTGTTTAATGGCCTGATAAACCGTTACGACTTTTTCGTGTATGAGGAATGTTATAAACGGCGTTCCTGGAAGTATATGGATATGGCAAGAATACAGTTCTATGCGGAATATGGGAATGACGCTGGATTGCAGGCAACTTGCCGGAAACTGTTGGATGGGACACAGACCATGGACGATGATCATCTAAGGAAGCTTGCCGACTCTCTTACTCCAAAGGTCAACCTTATTATGAACGTGGAATACCAGGTGATGCGGAAACACAGTAAGTCTTACCAGCTTGTGCCGTTTAAGGATAACAGTGGAAAGGATGTCGCAAAGAGGATATACGATTACCTGGATAACCGCCGGATTGTTGCCGACTATCTTACGCATTATGTCCTGCGTCTCGTAGAGACATCCGGGGACAGCAACAAGTCCCGTCGAGATTATTGTGCGTTTTGGAAATCCCTCCGGAGCTGTCGCATGATAGATGTCTGCGTTGCTCCGAAACAGGTTAAGCTCATCCGGCAATATTGCAGACAGCTCAATGCTGAAATCATGAAAAAGAGAGTGATTAATGCCGCCGTGACGCTTGGAATCTATACCCGGGGCATTAACCAAGATAATGTGATGCAGGATTGTATAGAGGCTCTTTGCCAGCTTAATGATAATGACATTCATGATGCTTACCGCTATAAACAAAAAAAAGCCCGCCAATTCAACGCGGATGAACTGGCGGAAACTTATATTGGTGGCGATACTCATACATACGAAGTCGTTAATATCAATACTGGTGAGGTATCTACTGATATAGTATCATAGAATATTTTAAAATACAATAAGATTAATGTATTTCAATTTTTGTATTAGCCGGCTCATGAGCTTCGGATCCGGTCAGCCTGTATATTTTGATGAGATACAAGGAGGATTTTATGGTTGATAAATTAGATATTGTTTTTGAAGATTTCTTGAATGTTAAATCAACGTATTGTTCAAGTAAATCTTGTGATTATTATAAAGATAATGTACAGCTTTTTATCCAGTTTTGTGAACGTTATTTTGCTCTTCCATCAGGAGAGTTATCAGTGAGCCGAATTGACAAACGATGTTTACTTGCTTATGTGAATTATCTGCGTAACAAGTCCTGTCATGGTAAACCTGGATGTTTGTCAAACACAAGTATACGTACTTATATGCGTGCTGTTAAATGTTTTTTATCGTATTGTACGGAAGAACAGTTATATTCGGATATTTCCTATAAACGCCTTAAGCTTCCTAAGGATGACGCACAGCTTGTAGAACCGCTTTATCAATTTGAAGTTGAAAGCATAGATAAATTGTTTAATAAACATACAATGCAAGGTCTTCGCAATTATTGTATTTTACATCTTATGTTGGATGCTGGCCTTCGCTCTGGTGAAGTTGTACATTTAAGGTTGAGGGATTTAAATTTTGATAAACGGTATATTATGATATACGATTCAAAATATAATAAATCACGCATTGTTCCTATGGCGGATTTGTTATATCGGAACTTATCAGTTTATGTATCTACGTACCGTTTACATTCCTCTGGGAGTGTTTTTATTGGTAAGTCCCAGCAACCGATTACATCAAATACTATTAAGATGTTTTTTTATCATCTTAAACAGAAGTCAGGGATACAACGTATACATGCCCATATTTTAAGGCATACTTTTGCAACCTCTTATATTTTAGGTGGTGGGAATTTAGAGATGCTTCGAATGCTCCTGGGTCATTTTGATTATTCAGTTACACGGAATTATCTTCATTTGGCAAACCAGTATAAGCTTTTACATGCAGATATTTATCGTTTGGATAATATTTTTTTCGAAAAAGTTTATTAATATATCCAGAAAAGCCTTGCATATTGTAAGGCTTTTTTGATACCCTGATTTTTGACTTTCCCTTAAAACACAAAAAACACCGTCCCCGCAGTTATCAGATTGTCTGCAAAAACAGTGCTTTGAGTGCGCCTTCAGGGGCTCGAACCCTGGACACCCTGATTAAGAGTCAGGTGCTCT
>JAUNHC010000053.1 GCA_030524175.1 Eubacteriales bacterium | reverse complement strand
CTAAAGACCTGCCCTCCCCCTGCATAGCAGGGGGATTATTTTTTCTGTCACACATGTAAAGAAACACCTGTTTTTGTGTATATAATACAAAAACAGGTGTTTCTTTTTGTGTATTCTGGTGATAATCGTTTATTATTTCTTCAACTTGTGCAAAAAATAAGCAGTTTATGCTAAAAAACGCACGAACCCTAAGGTTTTGATAAAATCACTTTATATTATATAAGAAAAACTGGGAACTCATATATAAACAGACGAGGGAAACGGAACACTTTGTGGTTCCATCAGTATAAAAGGAGGAAATAAAGGTGAAACATCAGGAATTGATTTCCAAGATGACTCTGGAAGAGAAGGCCGCAATCCTAAGCGGTAAGACTGTCTGGGACACAAGAGATTATGAGCGTCTGAACATTCCATCTATCGGCTGCGCAGACGGCCCTCACGGTATCCGCAAGCAGGCGGGGGCAGGAGATCATCTTGGACTTAACGCATCACTGCAGGCCACCTGTTTTCCCACGGCAGCAACCATGGCAAACAGCTGGGACGAAAAACTGGGCGAAGAACTGGGCGCTGCACTGGGTGAAGAAGCAGCAGTCCAGGACGTGAGCATTCTTCTTGGTCCGGGGCTGAACATTAAAAGAAGTCCTCTCTGCGGACGTAATTTCGAATATTTTTCAGAAGATCCTTATCATGCGGGTAAAATGGCTGCCGCCTATGTCAGAGGTATTCAGAGTAAGGGTGTGTACGCATGTCCTAAGCATTTTGCAGTAAACAGCCAGGAGCTGCGCCGTATGGCAATGAATTCCGTACTTGACGAACGGACATTGCGGGAGATTTATCTCACAGGCTTCGAGATTGCTGTCAAAGAGGGCAATGCGAAGACGATCATGTCCAGCTACAATGAAATAAACGGTGTTTATGCCAATGAAAATAAACACCTTCTCCAGGAAATCCTCAGGGATGAATGGGGCTTTGACGGAATTGTGATCACAGACTGGGGCGGATCCAACGATCATGTCAAGGGTGTTGCTGCAGGCTCAAACCTGGAGATGCCTGCACCGGGACTGGATTCTGCAAGACAACTCTGCAAAGCTGTTGAGGAAGGTAATCTGAAGATGGAAGAACTGGACTCAGCAGTGGATGACCTGCTGGACGCCATTCTTGTTCTCAGTGAGAATGCAAAAAATAAACCCGCAGGATTTGACGCCAAAGCTCATCACGAACTTGCGAGAAGAGCTGCACAGGAAAGCGCTGTTCTTCTGAAAAATACAGACCATATCCTGCCCCTGCCGCCAAAGAGCAAAGTAGCTCTCATCGGCGACTTTGCAGTTGATCCCAGATATCAGGGCGCAGGCTCCTCCATGGTAAATGCAATACAGGTTGACACTATGGAAAAACTCATTAAAGATTATGACCTGCAGGTGATCGGTGTCAACCGCGGTTATCAGAGAGATGGCAAGGAGGATGCAGCTTTAAAGAAAGCAGCTCTGGATCTTGCCGGTATGGCTGATATTGTCATTTACTGCTTCGGCCTGGATGAACTGAGCGAATCTGAAGGCTTGGACCGCACACATATGCGGATTCCTCAGAATCAGATCGATCTGTTGGGGGCAATCTCCCAGGTGAATATGAACATTGTCGGTGTACTCAGCGCCGGGGCCTCTGTTGAAATGCCATGGCAGCACTGCTGCAGGGCTATCCTGCACGGATATCTCAACGGGGAAGCGGGAGCTGGTGCCATTCTTGATCTGCTGACCGGTAAGGTGAATCCGTCCGGACGCCTGAATGAGACGTATCCCATCCGCTATGAGGATACCCCTGCATTCCGCAATTACCCAAGCACCGAACGCAACGCGGAATACCGGGAGAGCGTTTATGTAGGATACCGTTATTATGACACCGGAAAGATTCGGATCCAGTATCCCTTTGGATATGGATTATCTTATACCACCTTTGAATATTCCAATCTCAAGACAGAAAAGGATGGAGTTGTATTTACTATTAAGAATACAGGTGACTATGACGGTGCGGAAGTAGCGCAGATGTATGTCTCACTTCCCGGCGCCAAGGTATTCCGTCCCGATAAGGAACTGAAAGGTTTCTGTAAAATATTCCTGAAAGCCGGGGAGAGCAAAGAGGTCCGTATTCCATTCGATGACAAGACATTCCGCTACTGGAATGTGAAAACAAACCGCTGGGAAGTGGAAGGCGGAAACTACGCTATCCTCATTGGCGCCTGTGTGTCAGATATCCGGCTCAAGGGCAGTGTTGCAGTGGAAGGAACCACAACAGAACTTCCTTACGATCCACAGAAAATGCCGTCTTACTACAACGGCCTCATTCAGCAGGTAGAGGACAGCGAGTTTGCAGAACTTCTTGGATATCCCATACCTCAGGGAAAATGGTCAGGTCTGCTGACGGAAAACGATGCAATCTGCCAGATGTATTATGCAAGGAGCGGTCTGGCAAGATTGATTTACCGTATTCTTACATCTATGAAGAAAAAGAGTGAAGCAAAAGGTAAGCCGGATTTAAATATATTGTTTATTTATAATATGCCCTTCCGTGGAATTGCCAAGATGACCAACGGAGCGGTAAGTATGGAGATGGTTTACGGCATGGTGGATGTGGTCAACGGCCATTTCCTGCGCGGTATGAAAAAAATCATCGGCGGATTCTTTGCAAATTCCAAAGCCAACAAAGCATACGAGAGGAAACTCTCGGGCAAGTAAAGAAAGCATTCGGGCAAATAAAAGATGTTTTCAGGCAAATGAACAGAAGGCTGTGACGGAAATAAAAGGCGGGCTTTCTGCCGTGTACATAAAGGAGGATTAAGTAATGGGAGCAGTTAAAGAAGCATGGATGGGGATTTGGGAACCATTTTCCAAGAATCATCCGAAACTGGCAAAGTGGATTTATCAGATAGGTTTGTTTTTCATTTTCAGCAATGGCGTGACGATTTTTCAGTACCTTGTATTTACATTCCTGCCGGGTATTCTCGGTATGGGATTAGCCGGCACGGAATTTATGGTGCCGCAGGCAGCCATGAGTCTTTTTGGAGTGGATTTTACCTGGAGTCTCATCGGTACTCCGGTACACTATGATGCAATGGGCGCCGTAGTCATCGGCGGAGGACTGGGTTATACCATCAGTTATTGGCTGGGTACCTTCCTGGCACAGTGCATCAATTTCCCACTGCAGAGAAATCTGACATTTAAGAGCCATGGGAATGTTGCTTATCAGGCCATGTGGTATTTTATCGCCTGGATCGTGATCTCTCTTATCTGCAATGGCTTTAACAATTTGTGGATGCCTATAGCCGCAGTACATTTTTCACCGGCAGTTTACAACATCCTGGTAACAGTGATCACCGGCGGTGTATCCATGGTAATTTTCTTCTTTGTCTTCAAAATCATTTTTCCGGAAGGTGACGGAAAAAAGAAATAAAACAATGATGACCGGCTATACCGGGGTGATGCACATCTTGCCAAAAGCAATTTCCAAACACACTTTAACCTGCCTGAGTATTCCGGCAGGTTTTCTTTTTAGCTCCGGGTTACTGTTCACTCCGTGACCAGTACTGCTCCGGTTTGATCATTACTTTGCTTGACGCACTCTGCCACATTGCCGTATAATCTAAACAAACTATGGTAAGCAAAAGAGGAAAACATGGAAAAGAAAAAAGTTTCATTAAAGCCTGTGGAAAAGGAATCCTTATATTTAAAGATATCCGATTCCATCTACAGCTATATAAAAATCAATGACCTTCAGCCCGGGGATAAACTGCCTTCCGAACGTGATATGGCGGCCATGCTTCAGACAAGCCGGAACTCTGTGCGTGAAGCACTGCGGATTCTGGAAGACCGGGGACTCATTTACGTAAAAACAGGCAGCGGTGTCTTCGTAAGCAACCCTTACGGCGAAAAGAGTACCTTATCTGTACGCCTCACAGAGTGCACATTGGAGGAACTCCAGGAGCTTCAGACCACTCTTGACCATCAGGCTGTGCTTAACGCCATTGCCAGAGGAACCCGGGAACAGAAAGACGAGCTGATTTCTATAGCTTCTGAAATGATGGAGATGTTCCGGGAAAATATTTACAGCCATACTCTTGACCACAGCTTCCACAGCAAGCTGTACAAAATGGGCCGTAACTCTGCCATTCACCAGCTGATCAACAGGATCCGCGACGACCGCTTTGTACGCCGCGAGGACGCTGACTGCGAAAATGACTCTGTATGGCTTACAACAGTCCCAGACCATCTTAATCTGGCAAAGGCCATTGAAAACGGCAATTCCGCAGCCGCCCTGGATTCTATCAACACGATTAATAATTATGGGTTTTCATTAAAGAATGCAAGCTCAGAGGAAGATTAACCGGACAAATCGCCTTTAGTACGGACAGGCAGCGTAGAAAGCCGGAGCCAACAAATAGTACCTACAGCAATGTATGAGAATGATGCTACAGTTGCTTATGTTAACGCTGCTACAGAAGAATTATACAATTTTGATGATTATTTATGAGGGGTTTGATGAAAAAGAAAACAATAATGACAATTATTTTCTTCTTAATGATAGGGTTTGTACTAACTTTTTTGTGGTCAAATAAAGATTTTTTCCGTTATCATTATAAATTTAAATACAGCCAGGAAGTTAATGGCCAGATTTACTCTGTGATAAAAAACCATCACGCATTCTCAACGCAAGTAAGTATAGGCTATCAGGATAAAATATACAATGTGTTTTTACCAAAGGCACTTTTTGAAAGTTATGGAGATACTGTGAAAGTACATGTGATAATCAGTCCTTTGCAACCAGATGAACCTATCTTTGTACGGGAACTGATAATTCCATACTTTTGGGGATACCTCATACTGGGAGGTGCGCTCACCGCAATTAGGTTAATAACATCACGTAACCGGCATAGAATACCTTAATACAATAGCTCTTATACTATAAAAACGCATCTCCCATACCATTACCAATGGCACATGGGAAATGCGTTTTCTTTTGCTGCCTATTCTTATGCTTCCATTTCTTCTCCTGTCAGCTCCACATAATCCTCATAGTTATCTCCGCCCTTTTTGATCTTCGCAATACCAAACCCGGTAAAGCCCCAGATCACGGCAAAAATCACACCAGTGTAACACAGGCATGCCCAAGGTGCATACTGTGCTGTGGGAACTCCCAGGGTAGAGCTCATATAAACTCCGGCCAGAGACCAGGGAACCAGAGGTTCCACTACTGTGATACTGTCTTCCAAAGTACGGGAAAGATTCTTTGTCTCCAGTCCTCTTTTTACGTATTCGTCTTTAAACAAGCCGCCGATCATGAGGAAGGTGACAGATGCTTCCCCTATTACTGTAATTATGATCACGCCTAAAATTGCTGTGGTAGTGATGAGCTGACCTGTACTGTGTACGTATTTCATAATATGTGACAAAATCACATCAAGGCTTCCGGAAACAGTAAGCGCTCCGATGAATCCGAACGCACAGAATGCCATGAGGGCAGTGTTCATCATGGATGACATACCGCCGCGCTGAAGCAGATTAGGGACTTCCTGCACCATGTTGGTGATATCTGCTGCCGGGTTTACAAACATTTCCATCTTAAATCCGTTTACCATACTTGTTGCACAGGTTTCAAAGGAAAATCCCTGTACAGCCATAGCGATGACAACAGCCACTGCTGATGAAATCATCATTACCGGAATGGTAGGCTTTTTCTTCAGTGAACCTGCTACCACTATGACAGGAGGGATCAGCAGAAGAAGTCCCGCAGGCATACTTAGGTTAAACAATTCTGCAAGGGTTTCTATAATGGCATCTACCTGGCTGATCTCTCCGCTGCTGGCAAATGACATTCCGGCGAAAATATACACCGCACAGCTCACAATAAAGCCCGGGATCGTAGTATAAAACATATGCCCGATGTGTTTATAAAGGTTAGTGTTAGTTGCAATGGCAGACATATTGGTACTGTCGGAAAGAGGTGACATTTTATCTCCGAAATAAGCTCCTGCAACAATCGCTCCTGCAACTGCCGGAAGGGGCGCTCCCATACCGGCTGCCACACTCATAAGGGCTGCTCCTACTGTTCCGGCCGCTCCCCAGGAAGTACCTGTACTCACAGAGAGGATAACGGTAACTAAAAAGGAGGTCACAATAATAAATTTAGGGCTGATGATCTGAAGCCCTATGTACACTAAAAATGGGATGGTGCCGCTGACGATCCAGGCGCCTATCATAAGACCCACTGTGATCAGTATCATGATGGCAGGGAAAGCCTTAGCCAACTTAGCGACTATCTCTTCCTCTACTTCCTTCCAGGTATGCCCCAGAAAAAGGGACAGTACAATAGTAAAAGCAGCGCACAGTAAAAGAAGTATTTTAATGTCTACGCTGTAAATGATCAGCCCTGTAAACAGCACCACAAACATAAAGATCAAGGGCAAGGCTGCGATAAAAAGTCCTGGTTTTTTTGCAGTTTTAACGTTATCTTTTGTCTCCATAATATGCCTCCGTCGTTAAATTTTGTCCAGGGCCTGAGCCAGGTCCTCAATCAGATTTTCTGTTCCTTCCAGTCCGCAGTGAAGCCGGACAATGCTTCTGTTCACATTAAGAAAAGCTTGCTGCTCTTCGTCCCAATTATAAGTATAAGCAATGGCAAGGCTCTCAAAGCCGCCCCAGGAACATCCGATCCCGAACAGCTTCAGGCTGTTCACAAATTCAGCAGTCTGCTCCGCAGTGCCGTCAATTTCAATAGTCATAAGGCCGCACTCACCTTTTTGCTGTCTGCGTGCCAGTTCATACTGAGGATGAGATTTAAGTCCCGTATAAAAAACACGTTTCACTTTTGGGTGGTTTTCAAGAAATTCTGCAACCTTCAAAGCAGTCTCATGGTGTCTCTCCATCCTTACGTCAAGTGTACGAAGCCCCCGGATTGCCAGCCATGCTTCCATAGGCCCTAACACTCCCCCGAACCAGTCTCTCTGCACCATGATTTTCTCCATGAATTCTTCATCCTTGGAAATCAGGACACCTCCGATCAAGTCACTGTGACCCCCGATATATTTCGTCATTGTATGCATGACCAGGTCAATCCCCATATCAAGGGGCTTCTGGAAAACAGGCGTGGAATATGTATTGTCAATATAAGTCTTGATTCCGTGCTTCCTGGCAATCTTAGCCACCCCCTCAAGATCCACAACAGAAAACAGCAAAGTAGAGGGACTTTCAAGAATTATCATATCCGTCTCAGGCCGGATAGCCTCCTCAAACTCTTCCACCCTTGTACCCTGGACATAAGATACGCTGATATTCATTTTTTCACTGAGAAAATCATTAAGAAGATGCTGCACAGGTCCGTAGCTCTCCTTCATACAGATAATATGGCTGCCGGTTTTGCAAACAGCCAGGATTGCCGCTGCACATGCTGCCATTCCTGCGGAAAAAACAACTGCCCTGCTGCCGTGCTCCAGTGCTGCCAGTTTCTTTTCTAAAATGGAAACTGTGGGGTTAGATGCCCTGCCATAATAAAAATCGTCCTTAAAGATATCTACAGAAAAATAATCCTCCACTGAATCAAATACGTGAAGGGAGTTCATAAAAACAGGCGGGGTCACCGCTTTCATATACTTTGACGGCTCCTCCCCCAGATGTGTCATTGCCAATAAATCCTGCTTGTCTGCCATGTTTATCCTCCAAACCTTTCCATATTTTGGTTTAATGGTTCACTGGTTGAACCAATTTATAGGCCAATTATAATTTCACTGTCCATAATTGTCAATAATACAGCGGTTACTTTTATTATCTTTGGCTGTTATGCACAATTTACTGATGTCTTATTTATGTATTTTGCCAGTATCCTATGTTAATTTATGACTTGCATCTGCCTGACAGCCTATGATTCCTCTGCACTGATCAGCTTCGGCACAATGGTTATATTCCGTTCCACTTTATTTCCTTTTAAGATTTCCAGCGCAGTGTCATAAGCCAGACCTCCAAAATCCGGACTCTGGATCGTTGCGTCCAGGATTCCTTTCTCCACAAGATTCAAACCTGCAATCTCACCTTCGAATCCATCCACTCCGATAAAGCTCACTCCGTCGTCCAACCGCAGCTGCTCGCAGGCCAGACAGGCGCCATATGCCATCTCATCGTTAAATGCAAACACCACGTCCGGCTTTCCGTAGACCACCAGAAAGTCCTTCATTCTCTGCTCTGCCACATCCCGCAGCCATTCCCCGTAATGGTAGGTGATCTGCTCCGGAGGGATTTTTCCCTCAGCCGCCTCCTGGAATCCCTTTAGTCTGCTGCTGGAAATAGGGGAACCATCCACACCCTGTATGACAACGATTTTGTCCCCTTCACTATAAAGCTCATCAAAAATATACTCCCCGGCCATCTTTCCGATTCCTTCATCATCGGCCTGGATCACTGTGGTATATGCCTGGCTGCCCGGCTCCACTCCCACCACAACAACAGGAATTTCCTCAAACACCTCTTCCATCACATCATTGAGGGAATCGCTGCCGTCCGGCGACAAGATCAGGAGATCAACCCCACATTCCATGAGCGCCTGGATATCCTGTATCTGCTTCTCCGTACTGCCTGCCGCATCCCGGAAAATAAGATTTACGCCGCCTTCTTCTCCCCTTGCGGAAATCACCTGGACAAGATTATTCAACCAAGGTTCCATAACATTGGTAAGACTGACACCGATCAAATATTCATACCCGTCCGTCCTCACCCCGTCCTCCTGACTGCAGCCGCTCAACAGTGCCGCACACAGGAAAACTGTTATTCCTGCCATACCTTTGCGCATATTATCCCCCTCTCTGTCAGTCCTGTGTAAGATTTCTCCTGTACTCAGAAGGAGATACCCCCTGGCAATTCTTAAAAGCTGCTGAAAAATAATGCTGGTTGCTGTAACCCACTCTTTCTGCAATCTGATTCAAGGAAAGCTGGTTGTTCTGCATAAGCTGGATCGCCTGTCCGATTCGAAGTTTTGTAAGAAAATCCTTAAAGGATATTCCAAGCTCTTGTTTCATGGTCCTGCTGAGGTAAGACGGATTGCAGCCAATGGCATCGGCTACCTGGGTCAGATCCAGTTCCCTCTGTTCATAATTTGCATAAATATATTTCCTTGCCTGAAGAACTATAGGACGGCATTCAAGAACCTTACGTGCATTTGCCCGCATCTCTTCGTACACCTTAGGAATTTCACCGCACCTGCAGCTTCTGATCTGCACGCAGCACTTTCCTCCCACAAGCTTCTCCACCTCGTCCAGAATCCGCCTGTTCAGCTTCTCTATCTCATCCCGGTATCCGCCGATGACCCCTGCCACATCCTGGTAACGGCTCATAAATACATATACCGGTTTATATTCTCCGATCAAATCCTCCATAACCTTTTCCAGCGTGATCTTATATAACTCCTCGGAAACTGTTCCTGCCGTTAATTTCCCTGTATATTCAGGCCGGAGGGACACAAGTATGAGAAGCAGCTTCTCCGGGATTTCAATGTCCAGAAACTCCATCTGTTCATTCCGTTCCTCCTCTGATAAATTCCCCTCTACCCAGTCATTAAAAAATACATCCCTAAGATATACCCCGTTTTGCTGCATCTGCTGCTGCATCAAATCCATAAATTTTTTCGATTTTCGGGACTGTTTCAGTTCTTCTAAAATTTCTTCCAGAGCAGAACGCAGCTCTTCTTCCGCTATGGGCTTTAAGAGATACTCAGATACGCCCAATGTGATCGCCTGCCTGGCATAAGTAAACTCATTAAAACCAGATATGATAATGATCTTGCACTCAAGCTTAAGCTTTCTGATTTCCTCCAGAAACTTAATCCCGCTGAGCTTGGGCATACAAATATCCACAAGCAGAATATCCGGTTTCAGTTCTCTGGATTTTTCCAGTGCTTCCAGCCCGTTTTTTGCCTCTGCACACACACTCACAGGGAGATCAAACATTTCCAATGTGTTTTTAAGCCCCTGTCTGATTTTCGGCTCATCATCTGCAATTAAAACCTTCCACATATGCCCCTCCTGTCTCACACAATAGTTATGCTCCCTGCCCATTTTATGCCCATACTATCTCACATATTTTATCCTCAGAACAGCAATGGTTCCCCCTCCCGGGCGAAGTTCATAATGCAGCCCGTACTCGTCCCCGTAAGCTATTTTTATCCTGTCATTTACGTTAAGGACAGCAAATGCTTTCACATCCTCATCACGTTCCTTTTGCCCGAGCCAAAGATTCAGCTGATCACACCACTCCCGGCTCATGCCCGCACCGTCATCCTCTACTCTCAGAACAATAACCGTGTCACTTTCCTGGTATACTTTCACCACAATAGTTCCCCGTTCGGAATCCGATTCCTTGATCCCGTGGTACAAAGCGTTCTCTACAAGGGGCTGAAGCGACAGCTTAAGCACCTCGCATTTCATAAGTGACGGGTCATATTCCGTCTCATACTCGAACAAATCCTCATAACGGTATTTCTGGATATCAAGGTAACTTTTCACCATTGCAAGCTCTTTTTCCAGGGTGATATATTCCTTTCCCTGGCTCAGGCTGATGCGGAAAAAATTAGACAGAGCCAGCACAATATCCACGATATCCATAGCGTGATATCCCTTTGCCATCCACTGGATCGTATCCAAAGTATTGTACAGGAAATGGGGCTTGATCTGCTCATGAAGGATTTTAAGCTCTGCCTCCCTCTTATCCTTCTGCTCCTTATAAACAAGCTTCAGCAGCCCCTGGATTTTGTCCACCATGGCGTTAAAGGAATCTCCAAGCTGTCCTACTTCACCTTTATAGTGATTGTCAAAGCGCACTGTCAGATCACCTGTTTCCGCCCGCTTCATCAACCTGGAAAGCTTGGAAACCGGCTTGGTAAAGGAGGCGGAAAATGCAACGGAACACAGAAAAGCAAATACAGAAATAACCACCGCGATCAATATAGAGGCCCTGCGTACCTGGGCAACACCTTCAATGGTTTTCCCCCAGTCAAATACCCCCACGGCAATCAAATCCGTGTAAGAGGAACGTGTATAGATCACATTATATTTCTCTCCGCCGATCTTGCAGCGCACCTGACCGCTGTCTTGGTCTGTGAACCACTCCGGGTTCATTCTGTATACGATTTCGTTCTTAGGAGTATAGATCACCTTGCCGTCACTGTCCTGTATGTACCCGAATCCAGTCTGGCCCATGGTGATATCCTCCACGAGATTCTGGATACTCCTGATATCAAGGTCTACAAGTATCACCCCCGCCGGTTCCTGGGTGTTCACATCGCGTATCATTTTCGCCGCGCTTACATAGCTGTCCGTACTGTAATTCTTCCAGCTCTTCAAATTACGGCCAAAGCTTGTACTGCTCAAGGCCAGTTTTCCATCCGCTTCTATAGCCTCCTGATACCATGTCTCCCGGCTTAAAGGAGTCTTCTTGATCCTGTAGGAATCATTGGAAAGGTACTGCCCCTTCTCACTAACCACCACGATATTCAGGTAATCCTTATAGTTCCCGGAATACCTCAGCAGCAGGCTTCTCACCTTGCCCTCCGCCTCCACACGCTTGCCCTGTTCCCTGTTATCATCCACCTTCAGGTAATCCTGGATAGCAGGGTCTTTCCCCAAAATCTCCACATCATCAGACACAGCCTGAAAAATTAAATCCAGGGATTTCAATACCTGGTTTTGTATTTCCATGGTATTGGCAAAAGAATGCTCTTCAATGGAATTCTGATAAATAACATTCCCGGTAACTGTGAGGATCAACGTCACCAAAAGAAGAATCCCGCAATTGAGGACAACCATTTTAAACATCATATTTTCTGGTTTTAACAAACTCCTGATTCTGCCCAAATCACGGCCCTCCTCTTGTGCGCTAAACATGAATCTGTCAGGGTACTAGCGTTTTTTTAATCATATGTTATCCGGTGCGCATTGTCAATGAGACGGTGATGCGCTGCCAATGTGCCTGGTGTGCAGGTGAGTGGTACTGCTGAGGCGATAATACCTATAAAATTTATTGGATTGGAAATTTTATAGGTATTTTTCTCTCAATAAAAGGCCAGAAACTTGCCAAATACCTATAAAAATCATTGAATTTCTAATTTTATAGGTATTTTACTTGATATCCGAGTCAGATTGGTATGAAAATCACCCGGAAATACCTATAAAATTTGTCACTGGAAGAATTTTATAGGTATCGGGGGCTTATATCAGCTTCTTTAGGACCTGAAAATACCTATAAAATTGATTAAACTGCCAATCTTATAGGTATTCCTCTTTTAGTCCTGCAAGAATTACAGATAACGTGCAAATGAATTATATCCTCTGAACACATATAAGAGCTGCCACACCTATGAAAATCACAGGTGCAGCAGCTCTGTTTCAGCTATTTCATTATTCTGCTGCTTCTTCTGCAGATCCGCCGTATTTTGCCAGCAATTCTTCTGCATTATCCGGGGTCACGATCTCAGATGTCAGGGTGATCGTCTTCTCAAGCTCTTTGCCCTCTACAAGAAGCTGATATGCACTCTCAATAGCCTCTGCGCCGCCGGTAGGATATACCTGGGTCATGCTCAGTCTTCCGTCCATAACGCTGCGGATACCGCCGTCAGGTGTAGGAAGTCCGTCAAAGCCTACAAAGAGAATATCCCCTTCTCTTCCTGCATTCTTAGCTGCAATGTAAGCGCCTTCTGCCATAGGATCATTCAATGCCAGGAACAGATCGATCTCGTCATTTGTCTGAAGCATTTCCTCTGCCACAGTGATCGCTTTCTCACGGAGCCAGTCAGCATTGTTCATAGCAACGATCTCTACCTTATCATTCTTCTTGATCCCCTCACGGAAACCATTGTCTCTGTCAATACCGCCGGAAGTACCTTCAAGTCCCTTGATCTCGCAAACCTTTCCGCCGTCCGGAAGTAAGGTGTCAGCTACGTATTCTCCTGCAATACGTCCCATATCAACGTTGTCTGCACCGATAAACTGGGTATACTTGTCCCCGTCAATTTTTCTGTCCAGAAGGATTACCGGGATTCCTGCATCGTATGCAGCGCTTACTGCATTTGTGAGAGGCGTGGCTTCATTGGGAGAGGTGATGATCAAATCCACACCCATTTGAACGAAGTTCTCAATATCGGCAATCTGTTTGGAATTATCCTGTGCCGCATCAGCAAAAATCACTTCAAATTCAGGATATTTCTCTGCTGCCATCTCTATCTGGTCATTCATAGCTACACGCCATGGCTCACCAAGATTACACTGTGACATGCCGATGACAAACTTGTCTTTTTTCTCTTCCTCTGCATGGACTGTGGCAGCTCCTGCAGCAAGAGTGGTTGCCAGCATTGCGGAAACAAGTAACACACTGATCGCTTTCTTCTTCATAAAAACCCTCTTTCTCCGGCAGCTTTCATATTTTTATTTTATATTTTTCCCTCCGCTGCCGGGCGGAACGGAAAAATGTAGTTACTCCTGATCATCAGTCTTTTACTTTATCTGCCTGCATAAATACGGCGATAATGATCAAAAATCCTTTTACCATCAGCTGTAGATTGGAGTTTACTCCCTTCAGTCCCAAAACATTGTCAAGCATACCTAAAATCAATGCACCGATCAAAGTTCCTACAATTGTACCTTTTCCTCCTGCAAGGCTTGTACCGCCTATGGCACAGGCTGCAACTGCATTCAGCTCATAACCCTGTCCTTCATTTGGACCGCCCTGGCTTATCTGTGCTGCATGGATCATAGCTGCAACAGATGCCAGCATAGCACACAGCATAAAGGCATAAATCTTAATCCTGTCCACCTTGATACCTGACAAATAAGCTGCCTGCCTGTTGCCTCCGATGGCATAAATCTGACGGCCGAATCTTGTTTTTGTCAAAATGATCTGGAATATGATCAGCAGGACGATGAAAATAATAGCCGGCACCGGCACAATTCCTCCAATCCTCATCTGAAGCACTTCAAATGCCGGAGGCGCCATTCCCTTTCCTTCCCCGTAGGCAAGAGGAATACCGATGCCATTTGCCCAGAATCTTGCAAGCCCCCTGGCGATATTCATCGATGCCAGGGTTACAATAAATGCCTGCAGTCTCAGTTTCGTAATACACAGGCCGTTAAACAATCCAAACAGAGCGCCGATCCCCAGACTTACCACAATTGCAGGTACAAATCCCAGGCCGTTTTCCACCATGAGGTAAGCACAGCCTGTGGAAATCAAGCCTACCACAGACCCTACAGAAAGGTCAATGTCACCCAGTATGAGGATGATAGTCATACCGATGGCGATAATGCCGTTTTCCGACACTGCCCTTAACACATTCATGAGATTCCTGATATCCAGGAAATTATTTTTTCCGTTTTTCACACAGATAGTAGACGCCACCACAAAAATGATCACCAGGGCGATGACACTCTGCATCTGTTTCAGCATAGATTTCATCTTGTCCTTATTTTCCATTGTTCTCCCTCCCTATTTCGTGGCACTCTGAAGCAGCTTTTCCTGCGTTGCCTCTTCCTGCTTGAATTCTCCGGTCAATTCCCCTTCACAGAAGGTCACAATCCTGTCAGAAATGCCGATAACCTCAGGAAGCTCAGAGGATACAACAATGATCGCCATCCCCTGCATGGCCAGATTATTGATAAGCTGGTAAATCTCAGCCTTTGCCCCTACGTCGATACCTCTTGTAGGTTCATCCAGAAGTAATATCTCAGGCTTAGTCATCAGCCAGCGGGCCAGTACTACCTTCTGCTGATTTCCTCCTGAAAGAGAGCTTGCCAGCGTCCTGACACCAGGAGTCTTGATTTTCAAGGCATCTACCTGTTTCTGCCAGATTTTCTTTTCCTCTTTATTCTTCATAAAAAACATAGGGCTGAATTTTTTCAGCAATGGGAGGGACATATTCTCCCCGATAGAACGGGGCAGCACAAGGCCTGTTCCCTTACGGTCCTCCGTAGCAAAGGAAATCCCTGCACGGATGGCATCTGACGGTGACTTGATGTTTACGGCTTTCCCCCCTATGAGGATTTCACCTTTCGTCTCACCGTGATGTACTCCAGCCAGACACTCGAAAAACTCAGAACGCCCCGCTCCGGCCAGTCCTGCAATGCCCAATACCTCCCCGTGACGTACATAAAGAGATATATTTTTCAGCGAACGGCGGAAGCTTCCCGAAGGCGGCGTATAGGTAAGATTTTTAACCTCCAGGGCGATTTCCCCTTTTTCCGTGGGCTCCTTAGGGTATTGCTCGCTCATATCACGGCCTACCATCATCTTGATGATCTCATCCTTTGTTGTCTCCGCTGCCTGAACTGTGCCGATATACTGTCCGTCCCGCATAACCGTGAGCCTGTCAGCGATTTTAAAAATCTCCTCCATTCGGTGGGTGATATAAATAATGCCTTTTCCCTCACTGCGGAGTCTGCGGATAATGGTAAACAATTTCTCCGCCTCCTTCTCGCTGATGGCAGAAGTAGGCTCATCCATAATGATGATCTGGGAATTCAGGGAAATAGCCTTGGCGATCTCCACAAGCTGCTGCTCCCCAATACGCAGGTCCTTCAGCTTTTTAGACGGTTCCACCTTCACATCCAGCATGTCCAGGTATTTCTTAGCCTCTGCCATCATACCTTTGAAATCTACTGCAGGCCCTGCCTTGGACATCCATCTTCCCAGAAAAATATTCTCTGCCACACTTAACTCCGGAACCACCTGCAGCTCCTGATGGATTTTTGCAATTCCCAGCTTTTTCGCTGAGATAGGGTCGGAAACAGTAACCTTCTCCCCGTGTAAATATATTTCCCCCGCACTGGGCTGCAAGGATCCGCTTAAAATATTCATTAAAGTGGATTTTCCCGCACCATTCTCTCCCATAAGGGCCAGAACTTCACCTGCATAGAGGTCCAGTGAAACACTCTTCAAAGCCTGAACACTTCCGAAGGTTTTACTAATATTCTTCATATCAAGTAACTTCTTCTCCATAGCTCCTCCTCACCTGCCCTCAAATCTGATTTTTAACTGCTTCTCTCCTTATCTGCGGTATATTTGCTGATAATTCAAAAGCAACCTTGATATGTTCATTATATACAAAAAAACGCCGATTGTATTTCCAATTATCGGCGTTTTTTGTATAAAAATTTTACCTGAGAAGGCACAAGGGAATCAAAAAATGAACTAACAGATCTCCATCCCCATTGGGATTAATTATGTGTTCATTTATGAAGCTACCTTGTGTATTGATGCAAAACGGGCTGTAATCAGTTTACAATTTTGATAAAATAATTGAAATAAGTGACCGGAATCCAGGTCAGGAACAAGGAGGAATGAACATGAAGAAGAAAGTGTTGGCATGTTTTTTGGCAATCTCCCTGATTTGCACATCAGGAGGCATTGCCTGGGCAGAAGCAGAGGGTCAAACAGAAGTATTTGACACTGAAAGCTTAACATCCGATTCAGAATCAAATGAGTCTGCAGCCATGGAAGCTGTTTCATCACAGGGCAATGATGAAATCCTCATGGACAGAGAAACTTACCAAGATGAAGAAGCCGTTTTGGATTTTAGTGACGGTATGAATGAGGAACAAGAAACAGGGGCGTTTACCTCTGAAGAACCCGAAGAGGAAATTATGCTTTTCTCATCAGGTGATACGGACGATACACGTGTCTTAGAAATCGGAGGAGAAATCACCGTTCAGCCAGGGTCAGAAGGGACGGACTCTTTCACACTGAAGATAAGCGAGGAAGGGATTTACCAGTTAAGCTATTCCTCTCCGTTCCTTATAGAAATACCTGGCCATTACGGAAGTCATGAGCCTCAGAAATTTATTGTACGTCTTAATGAGGACACTTATACTGTCAACTGTAAAGATATACAGGGAGCCACAACAGTCACAGCTACACAGCTTCCTGATATTGAAAAACTGGAAATTGTCAATTCTGATATTCCTACCTACTATAAGGGAGAATCTGTTACTGAATTAAATACCACATTAAAAATTACCGATATTAATGGAAATGAGACAATAACAGATAATTCGGGATGCTCAGAGATATACGGATATTGTAATTGGCGGACAGATTCCGACAATAAAATGTACATAAGTATAGCATGTGCACCAGCAGTAGAAACCGATCCCATTCAACTAAATTACAAAGAAATAACAGAATCAGATCCAACAAGCATTGACATTGACAACAATGTGCATACTATCTCCAAAACAGATGCAAATAATTATTGTTTCCAGTTTAAGACCAGTGCTGAAGGTATCTATAAGATAAAATTCGAGGATACAAATGAGTTTTCTAATATATTTTATGTTCGAGTATATGAAATATCAGATTCTGAAGAAAACAAAATAGTTCCAGATCCTGTTTTTAATCAATCTGTGTCAAACGAAGCACGTTTCTCTTTAGCGGCAAATAGCAGATATCTGGTCAGAATATCATCCTCTGATCCCACTGAAACATTATCCTTTCGTTTAAATTCGGCAAAAATGCTTCAGTCTTTTACATTGACCAATGGGCAAACAATGCCTTCGGAAATGATAGACCTTTACACAAAACTATTACCGGATACTAAATTTGTCATAACATACACAGATGAAACTTCCGATACTATAACATATAAGGAAGGAAGCCAGGAATATGGACGCATAACTAGTACAGAGATCAATGGGCATATAGTGTACTATCTGGCAAATGATAACGACTGGGGTTCCCCAGGCCATTCCGTCCAAGGCCCCAAACTTGTTGATTTCGATACTGCTTCGTATATGACAGAAATTAAATTAAATTCTGTTAACACAATACCGTTATCTGAAGCATATCTTGACGGAGCATATTTTAAATTCCAGGCACCAGAGGAAGGCGTGTATGATTTCACCATTAAGAACGCAAAAACTGTTGCTTCCTCTCACGGTACACAGGAGAGCGATGAAGACATAATCTTTTCGCCCAACTTAAAGCAAAATGAAACCATATATTTCATAGCAAAAAATCTAACAGCTGATGCTGTTGAAGTGGAAATTGAAAAAAAACCACTTATAAAATCTATCAGCTTAAAACGCGGAAATATCGAAGGAAAAAGCTTTATAGCTGATATTCTATACGATGATGGTTTTAGCAATGTCGCTAAAGATTGCTTATTTGAAGTTACTTATTCCGATGGAACTCCTTCTGAAATTATTTCCACTAGCTGGAGTAAACCAAGCAAATATTATGGACATCTGGAAATATATACCGATGCGTATGATGACGGCTCCATATTGACAGGAGACCAAAAGGTTTGGGCAGGGTTTGATAAAAGTGAGGTGACAAGCCCTAAATACACCATACATATTGTAGACAAACCGGATTTGTCCCAAATAACAAATTTGGGAATAAACCAGGAAAAAACCTTAACAAAAGGAATTCATGATCTTCAGTGGTTTTCCTTTACTGCCCCGGAAAACGGCACCTATATTTTCCAGGTTAAGACAAAAGATAATGATGAGCTGGATTCCTTTGACTATTATTGGGCAAAAGAGAACGTAAAAAGTAATAGATCATCTCAAAATTTACAGTGGAATTATGCTTGGAGAATGCTGCCGGAAAAGCTGCAGCAAGGGGAAATATTCCATGTTGGGGTTTCTTCAGAAGAAACTCTTAAAGTAAAAGCAACTGCTGTTGGAGAAATTCGAAAAATAGAGTTACCACCAGGGCAAAATTTAAGCAAGACATATATTAAAGAATTTTTGATGGAATATGCCCCTCTGCCTGTTGTATTCAATGTAATCTTTTCGGATAATATATCTATACCTGTTGAATGTGGAGACCCAATTTACAGAGATGGTATTAATTATGGATATTTAAACTACGACTGGCCGGTGGATGAAGATAGCAATTATACTTCCGGGATTTTGACGGTTCATATTAACAACAGCTATATAGAGGGAAGAGATTTTGTTAAATCTGTTAATGTGATAAGTCTCTCCGAATTAAATAATTTGCCGGAGCTATCATTAGATAAAGACATTGCTTCGACTGCTGGCTCAAACTATAATAACGGATACTGTTTTTCCTACAAAGCAGAAAAAGCCGGAACCTATGAAATTGTTTTTACACCAAACGACAGCGCACAAAAGTATGATGATGAGGATGGGAAAACCGAACAGCCACGCATAATAATATTGAAAAATGGAAAATTCTCTGAAATACGTATTGATGATGCAACTTCGATTATTCGTAATTTTGTAGAGAACGAAAGGATATATTTCCTTTGCAGGCAATGTAACTGCTCTGTAAAAGTACAGGCTGCACAAGATTCCAACATAATAAAATCATTACTGGTAAGGCCAGCACACACTGATTTACTATACGGAGATTTCTTTAACTTACCAGGCTGGCAATTCCAATTGGAGTTTAAAGATAACAGCACATCCGAAACATTATATTCGATAAATGAAGCTTTCGATAAATACGGAGAAATTGCTTATAAAATAGGCGGCAATGACGGTATCGACGCCGACGGCCTGAGACTTGGGGATACAACGGTTCAATTTTATCTGAAGGATTTTCCGGATATTGAGTCTGAAGAAATATCAATATCCGTAAAAAAAGGTTCCGATATGGAATTCACCCCATTAGAACTAAATTCAGAAACGGATTGGGAGGATACCACTAAATATACAAATCAAAAAGCAGCAATATTCACTCCCCAAAAAAGCAGTGTTTATCAATATACCATTAAGAATGTGTATTGGGTCAATCTGGCTGACGATGAAGGTAATATAGATTCACTGAATCCTCTTAATAGTTACAATGGGATACTGGAGGGTATTTTCCAAGGCAAAGCAGACATCGGGTATACATTTTTAGCATCTTACGACGATGATCCATCAATTAAACGTTCGATCATCATAACTGAAATTGATAAATCTGAACTTCAGTCTGCCTACAACGCCAACAAAAACAAATCGTCCTCCGGCTATACCACATCAAGCTGGAATAGATTTTCCCAGGCTTTAGAAGCAGCCGAGTTAGTTCTGTATGATAATACTTCACTGCAAAAAGAAATTAACCAGGCGTTACAGGATCTCCAGTCTGCAGTGAAAGGACTTACGTATATTTATTATCCACCAAGCGTAGATAAGAGTTCTCTCCGCAAATTATATGATACCTGCAGCGCATATAAGGAAACAGAATATACTACGTCATCCTGGAATGGACTGCAGGAGGCACTGAAATCTGCAAAGAATGTTTTAGAAACAAGTTCCAGCCAAACGGCAGTTGACCAGGCAGAAAAGGTTCTAAAGGATGCTATTGCGTCTCTGGTAAAAACAGCAGATAAAAATGCACTGAAAGCCGCTTACGAAAAATACAGATCCTATAAAAAAGATGACTACACACTTACAACCTGGACAAAATTTGAAAAGGCCTTATCTGCTGCCGAGGCAGGTATTAATGACAAAGATTTAACCAAAGACAAGGTATCAGAACTTTTGGACGATCTGGAAAAAGCAGTGTCAGAACTTTTAAAAGTGGGAGCACCTGCCATTAAAAATATTACTGTTAACGGTAATACGGCAGTCGTTTCCCTGAATGGTACTGCTGAAAAAGCGGACGGTTATGATTTTGTTATCGGTAACAAAAACTGTATCACTACCAAAAAGTACGTAGATATCAGAAAGAACATCTTAAAGCAGCAGACAGAATTTAAATATATACAAAAAGGCACTTATTACGCATACTGTCATGCATGGAAAAAAGTAGACGGAAAGAAGGTATTTGGCCCATGGTCTGCACCGTTGAAATTTACTGTTACCGCCACCACTCCTTCTACTCCTAAAATAAAGTCAGTATCAGTTAAGGGAACTACCGTCACAGTCACCCTGGACAAAATCAAAGGTATCACAAGCTATGATGCCATTCTTGGTAAAAGTTTAGGTAAAGACAGCAGCTATGGAAACCGCCCCTTAAACTACGGAAAGTTAGTGATAAAAACCAAATCCAATAAAATTGTATTTAAAAATGTTAAAAAAGGCACTTATTATTTCGGAGTACATGCAGCAAACCGTACTTCCAATAATAAAACGAAAGTCTTCAGTAAGTGGACAACGAAAAAGATTACAGTCAAGTAATCATTATTCAAAAAGAATCAGCGGTTCCGTTGTTGGGGCCGCTGATTCCTTTTAATTTTGATCATACCGTTAAAACTCCTGATTCCCCCACAAAGTAAACCGCTTCTTCACCTCCGGCACATATGCCCTGCTCACGTTGATCACGGCGCCATTCACCATTGTAATACATTTTCTGCTGATCTCTCTGATATGTCTCATGTTCACAATATAGCTGTTATGGCAGCGCACAAATTCATAGGGATTCAATCTCTCTATGAGCTGAGTCAGCTTCTCTGTTGTCTCCTCCTGTTCTCCATCTTTTAGGTAGATTCTAGTTTTGTGCAAATCTCTTTCCAGATATAGGATGTCCGCCTGCAATATATGACGGATTTTAAAGCCCTTATGTAAATCTAAAAATTCACGGTTTCTGCGGAGTTGTGCCGGGATTATTTTGCCGAACAGTGCAGGAAGCCTTTGCTCCAATTCCTCTTTGACTATAAAATAACAATGCTGTGTCTCATACACATCACTGGCATAACATGGAAATCCGGTCACATACACCAGCAAAACCTCAGGAAAATCCCTGTTTATCTGCTCTCCCAACTTGATACCGTTATATTCATCTTCCATGCAGATATCCATAAATACAATCTTGTTCTCACATTCCTCCTTCAGCAGTGCATTTTTTAACTGTTCTTTGCCCGTACACAAAACAGCTTTTCCTTCACAGTCCTCCGTCTTTTCTATATAATCCAGAACCGTATTGCTGACAACCTTCAACTGCGCTTCGTTGTCATCACAAAATATCAGACAATAAAACAATTTTTACCCCCCCCCCTAAAAAAATACCTTTTAAATATCTGTCCTCAAAACAGCCTCCGCGGTAAACCTCCCAGGTTCCTGCCGTAACAGCAGCTGGCCCCGGTATCTCTTTGTGATATCCCTTACAATCTGAAGTCCCAGTCCATGATTGGCCTTATCCTTCTTTGTGGTAAACAGACTTTTTTCCGGCTTTCTGTCTGGGCTCACACTATTCTCAATAGCGAGATGAACTGCATCTGCCTGGGTAATACCCCGGATACAAATATATTTTTCGCTGCTTTCACATTGGACTGCTGCTTCTAATGCATTGTCAAACAGATTGTAGAATATAGTCAAAAGATGAATATCTTCAATTTCCGGCGGCAATTGAAACCCGTCCAATTCCACAGTAACTTTCACCTGCTCCTGCTCACATTGCTTAATTTTATTACAGATTGCTGTATTAAACATGCTGTTTTCAGTGAATACGTCTTTCCCTGTACAACAGGAACTTTCCAGATACTCTATATCCGGCATGCTAAAATCACCATTTTGAAGATAGCCTCTGCACATATTGGCAAACTCCATCTGTTCCTGCAATAATTCACAATGCTCATTGAAAAGCTCTGCCTGCATGGCCAGATAATGATTTTCTTTTGATATCTGCCTGCGGTAACCAACCATATAAGCCCAGCCAAAGAGTACCACTGCCAAACCGGTAATACTACTCACTACCACAACCATACTATTGGACAAATCAATGGCATCCATAGGACGGACAGCTACAAGTGACGGAATCCAGTAAAAAAGATTCATGATTTTTAGGATCTTACCGGGATGATTTAGCCCATTCCTGAATCTGTGAAGCCAGCGCACCAAAGTAAAATGTACAAGAATCCCAAATACTATCAAAATAAGCAGCGGCATTATCCTGAAGTTACCTGCAGTATAATTCTCCAAATTAAGTCCCAGCAGTTTATATGTCCCAAAACGTAACATGATAGAAATTCCGGCAAAAAAATCCAGGATAGCCAGAAGAGTAAATGTACTCCATATTCCTGTGGAGAAAACAGGCAATCTCAGTAAAGCAATCACGATGATCCCTAAAAGCTTCATCCCCGACTGGGCTGCCGCCGAAAAAATTTCTGTATGTACAGATGTGTAGTATAAAACCCCATCCATAAAAAGTGAAAGTATCCACCACATCTCTAACAAAGCATTTAATGTCATTATTCCTTCCCCTCCTCTCCCAGCTTTACGGTAAAGAAGATCGTCTCTGTTCCATCTTTTACTTCTCCGCGGACTTCTCCCTCATACTTTGCCGCAATGGAGCTTGTCTGGGAAAGCTCTATACTTAACAACTGACTGAGTTTCCGGGGTGTCTGCCCTTTTGATGCCGGACAGGTAAGACGCAAAAACAGATAGCCGTTTTTCTGATTCCCAGCCAGACAGAAGCTTTTCTGCATTCCTGCTTCTGCACGTTTTGTCCCATACTCCATCAGTTCATAAAACGCAATCATCAAATCAGTCTGGTCTATTCCGGCCCCATCCACAGTGCGCAATGATGTCCGGAATTCCACTCCCCTCTGAGTGCACTGTTTTATCCTGCGCACCACCATGGCATCCAGGACATAGTTTCCGCAGAAACCATCTGCTTTTAAAATAGTATATAATTCTTTAAGCTGTTCCTCATATCTTCTGCGCGCCTCTGTATGACCAGTCTGTTCAAGACTTTCCATTGTCTGGATATGGTTTGCCAAATCATGACGGAGCCTTCTTGTCAGTCCGATCTGCTCTTGAAGCACCATGTAATGCTCATTCATAATTGTTTTTTGGAGCTTCAGATAATAATTAGCCTGAACCTCTTTTCTTCGTTTCTGATAACTGAACAACAGCCAGAAGATCAATGCAGCTGCCACTGCCATATCAATGAATAAAATAGTACGTTCCATTCCCTGTCTCCCCTCCTGATACGTAACCTATTTTACCATTTTACTTCCAAATCTTCTCATATAAGGCACAAATAGCAAGCTTATGTGCATAAATGCATTTTCAGTATCAAAGTCCATGCCTGGAACGGGAATGTGGCAGAACTGCCATGACAATACTGCAAATTGAATATCTGAGATCAGTAATACTATCAATAATCGACATTAATTTTAAAATATTCCAGAATTTTTATATTAAATGAAGAAATGCCAAGGCGGGAAAGACGATTTAAAATACTTCCCTCCTTATTCATAAAGAATCAACCCAAAATGATTCTGCATTTCCCCCTTTTCCCGAAGTACGCGGATTTCCAATCCGTTTGCACGTACCGTTGCAAACACATCAATACCACACGCTTCCATGGATGGGACTGTCTGCCCGGGAAAATTGCAATGTTCAGAATTACATTTTGAACATTTGCCGCAGTCGCCGTCGCCGAACGCAATTACCTTATAAAAATTATCCAGGAACATTTCCCTGGCTGTTTCTACGGCTAATGGAGTAACAGTATTTATTTCGTGAGTACGGAATAAAATGCCTTTTGTGTAACAGTTTAAGATATCCTGAGTTTCCCTGTATGTAGGAGTGTTTGGGGGACAGCACAAGTTATTTCCATATGCCTTGCACCCAAATTTGCATTTATAAGCTGTCCATGGTGCCGTAACGACTGATTTTGTCTCAATTATTACAGCTTTGTCCGCTCCTTTACTTTCTAAAAAATTTATGTATTTTTTCATATAGATACCTGCCTTTTTTCTGATATTTTCCCAGCTATGGAATGAGGATTCTCTTACACTCCTAGCTCTTTCTATATTCTACCCCATAATACGAAATTCCTTTGCCTTCACATCTCTTCTCTGATATAATATCCCAGAAGAATACTTTAATTTAATTAAAACTTTCAATATATATCTTCAATTATTTCGAATAATATGGGAGACCGTCAATGGAACTGAAATATTTACAAACCTTTCGTACGATCGTTTCTGAAGGCAGTTTTTCCAAAGCTGCTGAAAAGCTTAACTACACCCAATCCACTATCACCTTTCAGATTGGTCAGCTGGAAAATGAACTTTCCACAAAATTATTTGAAAAAATCGGCAGGCGTATGTTACTGACAAAAGCGGGTGAACAATTAATTCCTTATATTGATAACGTGATTCTCTCTGTTGATAAAATGCGTTGTTTTAAAAGTAATCTGGCAGAATATCAGGGCGACTTACATATCGGAATAGGCGAAAGTCTGCTCTGTTACCAAATGCCCCATATCTTAAAGGAATTTCGGAAACAGGCACCCAATACCAAGTTGTTTCTCAGTTCCATGAACTGTTATGATATCCGGGACGAACTGCTGAATGGAAACATTGATTTAGGTATATTTTATGAAAATGTGGGCGGGTATGGCACTAACATTATCCCTCATCCCTTTGGCTCTTATCCTCTTATCCTCATAGCCTCACCGGATATCAGAGACGCATACCCCGACTTCATAACACCAGACCAAAATTTGGATATACCATTTATCATTAATGAAAAGAATTGTATCTTCCGCCAAATATTTGAACAGTATCTCCGTGAAAAATCCATTGTACTTGATCATACAATTGAGTTATGGAGTATCCCTACAATTAAGAATCTTGTAAAAAACAACATGGGCATTTCTTTTCTCCCTAAATTCGCAGTGGAAGAAGAACTGCACACAGGAGAATTGGCAGAGATCCCCACCGGCCTGGAAGATATACAGATTTCCGCTGTTTGCGGCCATCATAAAAATAAATGGATCAGCCCTGCGATGGAATTGTTTCTCAATCTGATCAAAGTCCATAAGCCAGGAACATAATTGCTAAGTTTTAGCATTCATAACTATATCTACATACAAGATATTGAAATCTTACGGGGGATTTGAAAATGAAAATAACAATCATTCACGGACAGAGTCATAAAGGTTCAACTTACCACATTGCCAGGATGCTCTCAGACAAACTGAAAGGCGAAGTGACAGAATTCTTTCTGCCGAAAGACTTTGGAAGCTTCTGTGTAGGCTGCACAGCATGTTTCGGAAAATCCGAAACATTGTGTCCTCACTATGAAAAGCTGAAACCACTAACCCAAGCCATGGACGATGCTGATGTAATCATTCTGGCAAGTCCGGTATATGTATATCATGTCACAGGCTCCATGAAAGCTTTTCTAGATCACTATGGATACCGATGGATGGTGCACCGCCCTGAGGAAAAAATGTTCCGCAAACAGGCTGTCTGTATTTCCACAGCAGCCGGCGGCGGTATGAAAAGCACAAATAAAGATATGGCACACAGCACATACTTTTGGGGCATTGCCAGAACCTATAAATATGGGGTAGGTGTGAGAGCAGTCTCATGGGCCGGGATTAACGAAAAAATCAAAAAACGTATTGATAAAAAGACTACCACCATGGCACAAAAAATCACTCAAAACCACGGACATGTAACACCGTCCGTGAAAGCAAAAGCCTTTTTCAATATTATGCGGCTGGTACAAAAAAATGGCTGGAATGAGGCTGACAAGAATTATTGGGTTGAAAAGGGCTGGACAGGCAAAAAACGTCCCTGGAAATAGGGTGAAAACAGCAGACGTGATACTATATACTTCCTCCTGTAAAAGTGATATACTCAATACATCAAAAAGTATCTTATTTACCCACAAACATGGCAATCATCTGAAAAGGGGGCGCCGCCGTGTCAAATCACACAAGAAAAATGATCGCACCGGTTATAATAACAATATGTACTGTTTTATATTATATCGGTATTGCAGTATTGTTTACAGTGGTCGACGATATGCCGGGGATTATCAAGGCATTTCTTCTAATTGTAATGCTTCTGCTTTCCGGTGTAATGGTAGCTGTGTTGATGAGCCGAATCAAAGAGATAAGGAGCGGAGAAGAAGATGATCTTAGTAAATACTGATTATATCAGCGGAAAAAACCTGGAAATGCTGGGACTGGTAAAAGGCAGCACCATACAGTCCAAAAATGTAGGCCGTGATATTACCCAGAGCTTCAAAACCCTGGTAGGCGGAGAACTGAAGGCTTACAATGAAATGATGAACGATGCCAGGGCATTGGCTACCAAGCGCATGGTAGAACAAGCGGAATCCATGGGTGCCGATGCTATTGTGAACATCCGCTATGCATCAGCCTCAGTCATGCAGGGCGCTGCTGAAGTCATGGCCTATGGAACTGCAGTTAAGTTTGTATGATTTATAAACAATACCCTATCCAAATCACTATTTAAACAGGGGCTGACACGCAGAAAATAGTGTGAGCCCCAAATTTCTCTTCCTTCAAATCTTGTGAAAATCCCTAAAGTCCGATATAATCATAAATAACGAACAACACGTTTTCCCACGGTCTGCGCAGTAAATGTGCAGGCCTGTCTGAACTGTTACAACAACACCAAAAATGGAGAAAACCAAAATGAAAATCGTATTGCAGAATCTCACGAAAAAATTCCCCAGCCGCAATAGAAAATCCCGGGAGGATGTTATTGCAGTGGGTGATTTTACCTTTGAAATCCCTGATGGCATGTTAGTTGGGCTGCTTGGGCCTTCCGGGTGCGGAAAAAGTACCACTCTGAACCTGATCTGCGGTCTCATTAAGCCCACCAGCGGCAAGATTTTTTTCGGCGACAATGACGTGACTGAACTTCCGCCGGAAAACAGAGGCGTGGGCATGGTGTTTCAGAACTATGCACTTTACCCTCATCTCACCGTGAAGCAGAACATCCTCTTTCCTCTCCAGAATCTAAAGGGAAAAGATAAACTTTCTAAATCCGAGATGGAGAACCGGACGCTGGAAGCTGCCCACTTGGTGCAGATTGACGAACTGATGGAACGTAAGCCCAGTGAGCTCTCCGGGGGCCAGCAGCAGCGTGTTGCCATTGCCCGGGCACTGGTGAAAATGCCCCATGTCCTTCTTCTGGACGAACCCCTCTCCAATCTGGACGCACGCCTGCGCCTCCAGACCCGGGAGGAAATCCGCAAGATCCAGAGAAAAACAAAAATCACCACGGTATTTGTCACCCATGACCAGGAAGAGGCCATGAGTATTTCTGACATCATTGTGGTAATGAAAGACGGAATTGTCCAGCAGATCGGGAAACCTCAGGAAGTTTACGACAGCCCGGTAAATCTCTTTGTGGCAAAGTTCCTGGGAACACCGCCCATCAACGTGTTTCATGGAAGGGTAAAGGACAATACACTGTACCTGGGCGACAGTCCTGTTCTGGCCGCAGAAGGAGTGGCAGACCAGGAAGTTACGGTAGGTATCCGCCCCGAAGGCTTTGTTTTGCAGGAAAAGGGACCGCTCTGCTGTAAGCTTGTACAGGTAGAGGTCATGGGACGGGATATCAGTATTGTATCCACTCATGAAGCATTTGACGGCACCGCTGTCCGCTCCATCGTGGATGCGGAAAACAGTCTCCATGCCGCCGGGGAATACGTGCATTTTGCATTAAAACCTAAAAAAGTATTGATCTTCAATAAAGAGACTGAAGAACGGATCTATTTATAAAAATCCTTACAGCAAATCTGAATATAGCCGCAGTTTCTGCGGCACTGGAGGTAATATGGAAAAGCGCAATTTTAAGGCCTGGCTGTATCTCCTGCCGGCAATTGTCTTTCTGGGGGTTTTCATGGTGTATCCCCTGATCGATGTATTTATCTACTCTTTTGAAGAAGGCTATAATTTTGCATCCCAGACTTATTTCGGAACGGGCACCTATAATTATTCATATGTGCTGCGTGACCCCTATTTTCTGCAGGCTATAAAAAATACATTTATATTGGTGATCGTCACAGTTCCTCTGTCCACGGGACTGGCTCTTTTGATCTCCGTGGCCCTAAGCTCAGTTAAACCCTTGCGGAACCTTTACCAGACTGTATATTTCCTGCCATATGTGACAAATACTCTGGCAGTGGGCCTGGTATTTATGATTCTTTTCAAGAAGACCCCATATACTGACGGGCTGATCAATCTGGTCCTTAACTGGTTTGGGGGCAGTTCCGTTGACTTTATCGACGGACCATACTGGGCGAAAATGTTTGTTTTATGTGTATACACCATCTGGGTGGTCATGCCCTTTAAGATCCTGATACTCACCAGTGCTCTGGCCTCTGTAGACCAAACCTACTACAACGCGGCCAGGGTGGACGGCACGTCAAAATTCCGGATTTTTACAAGAATTACCCTGCCCATGATCTCACCTATGCTTTTTTACCTGATCATCACAGGTTTTATCGGTGCCTTCAAAGCCTACAGCGATGCGGTGGCCTTGTTCGGCACGAACTTAAACGCAGCGGAGATGAATACTATTGTAGGCTATATCTACGATATGCTCTACGGCGACAGCGGCGGCTATCCGTCCTATGCCTCCGCGGCGGCAGTGATCCTCTTCGTGATCGTCCTGACCATCACCTGCATTAACCTGCTTGTGAGCAAAAAACATGTACACTACTAAAGAGGCCGGATAAAATGGAAAATCAAATGGATTATATAAAAATAGAAAAATCAGCCAGACGGCACCAGAAAATACGAAATATTGTCACATATATCTTTCTCACTCTCTGGGCAGCCATTGTACTGTTTCCTTTTTACTGGATGGTACTCACATCTGTAAAAAGTTACGGTTCCTATAACGCAGAACATGTACCCAGGCTTTTTACACTGGCCCCTACTCTGGAGAATTATAAAGAGGCCTTCACAGCAGTTCCTCTGGGAAGATATCTGGCAAACACTGTGCTTTTTACCATTGCTACCACAGCACTTATGCTTGTGGTGATCACACTTGCCGCCTTTGCCTTTGCCAGACTGGAATTCCGGGGCAAAAACATAGTATTCACCTTGTTTCTTTCCCTGATGATGATACCCACGGAGCTGGTAGTCATCACTAACTTCACTACAATCACCAGCCTTGACATGCGCAACACCTTTGCAGGTTTGATCCTGCCCTCGGTAACCTCTGTCTTTTACATCTATCTGCTGAAGGAAAATTTTGAGCAGGTGCCTGATGAACTGTACCGGGCAGCCAAGGTGGACGGCACATCAGACTTAAAGTACCTGTGCAGGGTTTTGATGCCTATCTGCAAACCCACCCTGGTGACCATCGCCATCCTGAAAATCATCGAATGCTGGAATTCTTATGTGTGGCCCCGGCTTATCACCGACGATCCCAGCCATTACCTGGTATCTAACGGCATCCAGGAGATCAGGGAAAACGGTTTTGGAAGGGAAAATATACCTGCCATGATGGCTGCAGTGGTAGTAATTTCAGTCCCCCTGATCGTGTTATTCCTCATATTCCGCAAAAAAATCATGGCTGGTGTGTCAAGAGGAGGTACAAAAGGATGAGAAGGACATGGAAAAAAATCTTGTTTTTATCATTGCTGACAGTTATGCTCAGCGCCCTCGGCGGCTGCCACGGTTCCAAAGAACAAGCATCCTTCGCAGTTCCCGATGAATTCGACACCTCAAAAAACTATGAGATCACCTTCTGGGCCAAAAATGACACCAACAAGACCCAGGCCGATATTTATAAAAAAGCAATTTCAGATTTCCAGGATTTATACCCCAACATCACTGTCAACCTGCGTCTCTACACAGATTACAGCAAAATTTACAATGATGTTATCACAAACATTTCCACCAATACCACGCCCAATGTTTGTATTACCTACCCGGACCACATTGCCACCTATCTCACCGGAGCAGATACCGTGGCTCCTCTGGATGACCTGTTTACCAGCGAAAAATACGGTCTTGGCGGCAGCGATTTGAAATTTGACTCCCCTTCAAAGGAGGAAGTGATTCCCAAATTTCTGGAGGAATGTTCTTTTTCCGGCCATTATTATGCAGTCCCCTTCATGCGCTCCACCGAAGCCTGCTACGTAAATAAAACTTACGTTGAAGCCCTTGGATATACTCTGCCGGAAACCCTTACCTGGGACTTTATCTGGGAAGTTTCCGAGGCGGCCACTGCCAAGGACGCGGAGGGCAATTTCACCGTCAACGGACAGAACGTGATGATTCCTTTTATTTACAAATCCACGGATAATATGATGATACAGATGCTCCGCCAGAAAAACGCCGGATATTCCACAGAAAACGGAGAGATACAGATTTTCAACGATACCACATCAAAACTTTTGCACACTATTGCAGATCATACAAAGACCGGGGCCTTTTCCACTTTCAAGATATCAGGCTATCCGGCCAATTTCCTCAATGCAGGCCAGTGTATTTTTGCTGTGGATTCCACGGCAGGCGCCACCTGGATGGGTACGGACGCACCTCTGGTGGACATCAGCAAGGACGCTTTGGCAGATTTTGAGACAGAGGTGATGATGCCGCCTCAGTTTGATGCGGAAAATCCCCAGATGATTTCCCAGGGTCCTTCGGTGTGTATTTTCAATAAAGAGGATTCCCAGGAGGTTCTGGCTTCCTGGCTCTTCGCCCAGTATCTTCTCACCAATGATGTGCAGATTGCCTATTCACAGACGGAAGGGTACGTCCCGGTTACCGCCAAAGCCCAAAATTCCCCGGAATACCAGGATTATCTGTCCCGCAGCGGCGAAGACACTCTCACCTACTACGATGTGAAAATAAAAGCTTCCAGGCTGCTCCTGGACAATGTGGAGCATACCTTCGTCACTCCTGTGTTCAACGGCTCCGCTTCACTGCGTGTTGCTTCCCAGCAGTTGATAGAAAATGTGGTGAAATCCACCAGAAGAAAACAAGAGATCGACAGTGCATACATGGATAAGCTCTACGCCGACGTTTCCTCCCTGTGCCGTCTGGACCAGATCAGCACATCAGCCTCAGGCAAGGCAGAACTGGGTACCCTCCCCAGGACATCGGTCATACTCCTTTCCGCCATCGGCGCCGCCTGGCTACTAATTCTTTTATATATTTTGTTCCAGGCTTTGAAAAGGAAAAACAAAGTCGCTGGTCACAGGTCACGGAATGAACAGTAATAAAATAAATGAAGGTAATCATTGATTTATCCCTGTTTTAAAGTATAATATAAGTATTCAGTATAACAACTGGGATACTATTACCAGAGAGGAGAACTACAATGAAAAGAAGAATTGCATTACTTTTAACCCTTTCCCTTACCATGGCACTTCCTACCTGTGTTATGGCAGCGGACGCCAAAGCTGATACAGAGACTGAGGCCGCCGATGATGCCGAGGCTGCTGATGCGGGCACTACTGCTGACAACGATGCGGACGCGGAACCGGATGTAAAATCTGAGGGCGTTATGACCTATGAAGAATATATGGCTGCAGAGCTGGATTCTGAAGTAGTGGTAGAGACTTATGTTCAGGCAAAACAGTCCTGGTGGGAGGACAAGGCTACCCTTTACACCCAGGACAAGGACGGAGCATACTTCGTATATAATGCAGCTTGTTCTGAAGAAGATTATGAAAAGCTGGTTCCGGGAACCAAAATTAAAGTTACCGGATTTAAAGCAGAATGGTCCGGGGAGATTGAGATCATGGATGCCACCTTCGAGATCCAGGAGGGCGAATATGTTGCCCCAATCACTGATGTGACAGATCTGCTTGGAACAGATGATCTGATCCAGCATCAGAAGTGCGACGTGAAGTCGCGTAATGAATTGCTAACTGTTAGCTACCCTATCC
>JAUNHC010000110.1 GCA_030524175.1 Eubacteriales bacterium | reverse complement strand
GCATTCCGTCTGCAAGACCTACGGTTGTAGTGGTCTTTCCTTCACCGGCAGGTGTCGGGTTGATTGCAGTTACAAGCACCAGCTTGCCGTCCTGTTTGTCTGTGTCTTTTAACAGGTTGTAATCGATTTTTGCTTTATACTTTCCGTACTGCTCCAAATATTTGTCATCAATACCTGCTTTTGCCGCGATCTCAGTAATCGGCTGCATTTCGCACTCCTGTGCAATTTCGATGTCACTTTTGAATCCCATAGTTTAATCCTCCTCTAAAATAAAAAAGCTGCAGAAAATAACGGAAAAAGTCGTGTGCCTTCCTGATCAACAATACAAAAAGGGCAGTATTTGATATCCTCAAATACTGCCCAGACGGTCGGCTTCCACAAACCTTATGATTCCCTTGTGGTATACTCCACTTCTTCCGTCAGTAATCATAGGCTTTTTAATTGATAAATGAAGTTTAACATTTTCTGGTATGAATGTCAAGAATTTATCAAACATATTTCAATATATTTATTTGGGGATTGGGACGCTTCCGCAAAAGGCTGCGGCTGGGGCGGGCCGGGAGAGAAAGAACGCGGTACGTTCATTTCGCATGGAATCACTAAGCGGCTGAGTCGTCCTGCTTTGTCGGATCGGTCGCCAACTCATAAAATTCTCTGATGAGAATTTTATTCAAACAGGGCTCCCTTGATTTTGTGCCTGTAGCACAAAATCACCTCGGTGCAGGCCGACTCACCCGCTAAGTGATTCCAAATGCTTACTCAAAGCACCGCTGTCATTTCTCTCCCAACCCGCCCCAGCCGCAGCCTTTCGCGGAAGCTGGCGTTTCAAGGCGGAACGTAAGACATTATAACCGTAACTTTTGTTAAGGAAATTCAGTCCTATTTCCCCGCGTCCCAAGAGTCTTCCGGTAATCTCTCAATACTATTTTCCCGCCTTCCAAGTTTTCCGGTAAACACCACGCTACAAAGGGGTGAAAACGTAGAGGAAGGGGAGGAGAAGGAACCAGAGTGCCTTCTCCTCCCCGTTCGACAACCTTCCGGGCCCCCTTTACAGTAATTCATAAAAATTTTATGATTTGGATGGTTGCTATCTATCATAAGTATTGTTAGAATAGACACATAAGGTGAATAATTAAGCAAAAGCTGTACACAATGAAGCGTTGTGAAGGGGCATGGCGGGGCAGGGTGCAGTCATAAAATTGTTGCTGTTCATATGCCGGCCGGAGGTATTGCCGGCGGCGGAGTTAACAGGGACTAAAGTATGGAGAGTATAGAGATGGATAGAAGAGAATTTCTTGACACATTGGCCAGCCAGCTTACAGGTCAGATGCATGAGGGCAAGGCTGCCGCTCATGTACGTTATTATGAGGATTATATACAGTCACAGGTCCGCGGCGGGCGGGCAGAGAGTGAGGTGCTCGCTGAACTGGGGGATCCAAGACTGATAGCCAAAACCCTTTTAGACACAGACCCGGAGGCGGGACAGGAGGTTTATGAGGAGGCTCAGAGTTACCAGGGATATCAGGGATATTCCAGTGAGGGAAGCGGACAGCCCGGACCGGGAAGAACCAGCAGCTTTAAGCTGGATCTGACCACATGGTATGGGAAAGCTATTGTTCTTGTGATCGCCGGATTTCTGATAGTGGCGCTGCTTGCTGTAATCGGAGCTGTGTTACCGTTTTTCATTATTTTAGGCATTATTCTTTTTGTTATCTCACGTTTCAGAAGAAGGTAATATTTTCATATGTTTCTTATAGTAAAACTACTGCTTTATGGGCAGATCTGAAGTCCCGGTGTTTTGGCACCGGGCATATCTTAAAATTTCATTATATTCCATGATCAATTACGTAAATACCTTTAGAACCTGGCATTGTCATATTATAAACTATCAATAAAACAGTCTTTTTGTTATGCATTCAATTCATATCTGTCATTCAAATCATGGGATTTTCCATTCAAAATCATTCTTTAATTCCTGTCTTGGGACAGGCAAATCAAAATTTTATCAAGAAGAAAGGAGCACAAAGATGAGCAGAAAAAAGAATAGGAGAGGAAGGCTGGGAGCATGGCTGCTTGCGGTACTGTTTTTGTTGCAGGCAGTTTTAGGGCCGATTCCCCCAAAGTCAGTCCAGGCATCAGTGACAGCAATCGAGGAATGGGATGAGAATGATCTGGTGGAATATGGATACAGGTTTAATATGAAATTCCAGCGAGGAATTACAAAGGCGAAAGCATTCGGGTGCGATAATCAGGATTGGGAAGCCTTTACCAATCATGGCCGGAATGGGGGAGATGTGGTGACTCACCGTATTACCGGAAATTACGTTCCGGACAGTGCAGGAGTACGCTATTATAACGTGGGAAAAGACGGCGCCGGCAATATTGTGGATTTGAAAGTCAGTATTGTCAGCACTACCAATGCTGAACCCAGATATGATATGTTTACACCTTACAATAAGTATCATCACTGGAAAGACGGGACTGAAAGCACAGCAGGAGAGCGGGACTGGCCTAAGGGGATGGGGCAGCCTGTCGTTGTCATTTCTCTGGATACCATAGGGATGTGCACCTACTGTATCGGATCTGTGAAGGTCCGTTTCCAGTTTTTTAAGAACAATACTGATGAACCTCTTAACATCAGCGGACATGGAACAGTGAGGGATTTAGATGCAGGGCAGGGGGCATTTATTCCTTCGGACAGCGGTCTTGACCATGCCTATATCCTCAAGGGAAACAGTTTTTTACAGGTGGACGGAACCATGGTGCAGGCAGCTACAGATTCCCTGGCCAGCAGTGACAAAAGAGGATGGCTTAATTTTCTCTATAATACAGATACCTTTTCTTTTGGCTTTGTTCACCAAAGCCGTCTGGACAGATGGGATAAGGAGAGAAGTGATGGGATTGCAAAAGCGGGTTCCGTGGAAAATTGGGCAAGGTCAATGCGTAACTATTATGTGGACGAAAACGGCAATAGCTTCTGCCCTGATTTTGAAGGGGGAAAGATTGTCCGGGGGCATGCATATTTCGATTTTACAGCGTATTGCCTTGGGGAAATTGAGATGAAGAAGGAACCGGAGAAAAAGGTAGGAAAAGTTGGCTGCACCTGGAATGAGGCAGTTGCCGGGGGCAGGGATGAGCCTTTTCCCATACAGGAGTATGAAGAATTCCAGTACATGATACAGACGGAGCTGACACCAAATCATCTCAGTGCTTTTGTGGTGCAGGATACGCTGAAGGACTGTCTGGCTATTGACGGTACTTCCAAGGTGGTGATAAAGGATGATTCCGGAGCAGAGGTGACAGGTCAGTTTAATATAACAGTATCAGGCCAGACAGTTACCTGCGAAGCAAAAGAAAACTATTTGTCAAAGGAGGAGTTTACCAACAACCAGACGTATACTTTCATATTGAGAGTGCACAGAAAGGAAGGTGCAGATGTATCAGATTATCTGGATGAGGATGGATATACTTTCCATGTACCAAATTCAGCAGATATGATCTATGTCCGCACAAACGGTAAGGGTGAGACTAAAACCACCGAAACGGTGTGGGTTGAGGGAAAAGTGATTCCCGGACTCGTAATTGAAAAGACAGCATCACGCTATGAATGGGCAGTAGGAGATGAGATTGACTACACTGTGAAGGTGACACAGAAGAAGCCTAATTCATGGGCTATTAACACAGTTGTGGAAGATATCTCCATTCCGCCTTCCCTTATGCTTATTGACGGACAGTATTTTGTTGAGGCGGCCCCGGGTGTGGAGCATTGTGTGATCGCAAAAGAAGGTGAAAACGGATGGCGGGTTCATTGTCCCCTGCTTCAGTATGACGAAAGCATTCAGGTTACAATCGAGTGGGTCGGCGGTATTACTACCGCTTTCCCCTCTAAGAACCGTACGTG
>JAUNHC010000109.1 GCA_030524175.1 Eubacteriales bacterium | reverse complement strand
GATATAAGGATTTCTGGCCTTGTTTGATCATCAAAGTGTTGAAAACGGGATTATATCAAATCTTTAAATTATGTGGAAACTTTTTTTCTTCTTTGCTATAATAGACTTGCCTTTGGTGAGTACCGGCATCTGCCTGATGTGTCTGCAGCAGCAAGGCAGTGAGCTAGTAATCAATCCAGTCAGCAAAAGAATACAACAATCAATTTACAATAATCGGAGGAATGAGAAATGTTATACAGAACAAAAGGCGTCTGTGCCCAGGCAATAGAATTTGAGATGGGCGATGACAAAAAAATCCATAATGTAAAATTTATCGGGGGCTGTTCCGGCAACACCCAAGGTATTGCAAGTCTTGTAGAAGGCATGGATGCGCAGGAAGTGATCACCCGCCTGGAAGGGATCAAATGCGGACACAAGGCCACTTCATGTCCTGACCAGCTTACACTGGCCATTAAATCTGCATTGGCATAAAAACAAATTTCAGCCACAGAATTTCCTGATATCAAAAACTCCGGAGCGAAAGCCCCGGAGTTTTTTGTCATGTCCCGCGTACTTATGTCAAATATCTGTCCTGTCCCATTTATCACAAAGGGACTGGATTTCCCTGGAAAATCGTTCCAAGTCCTTGTTTGGACACCCTTCGTTTTTCCTGATGACAGACATCAGCCGCTGTCCCAGAGAAACAAGTTTCTCAAAGGCTCTTGCAGCCTTAGCTGCCCTAGGTGTTACAGAAGTTTTCTCAATCTTCACACCCCTGGCCTCATAAATGCAGGCATTTTCTGCCAGATCATAAACTGTGCCGCTGAATGGAGCCATTGTATCATACCCCAGTTCCTCGCCCAGACGCTGGGCAAAAATCTCTGTCACTGTGTCTTCACCGTGTGTGACAAACACTTTCTTCGGTTTCTTATCAAATGCCTTTGCCCAGTCCAGAAGCCCATTTACATCTGCATGACCGCTGATTCCGGGCATCTGACAGATTTCCGCCGCCACATGGACTGGTTCGCCGAAGAGCTTTACCTCCGACGCACCTTCCAGCAGCGCCCGGCCTAAAGTGCCGATTGCCTGGTACCCCACAAAAAGAATAGTACATTCCTCACGCCAGAGATTATGCTTCAGATGATGTTTGATCCGTCCTGCATCGCACATGCCGCTGGCTGAAATAATAACTTTACAGTCATCATCAAAATTAATAGCCTTGGAGTCGTCACTTGTCACAGAAGTTTTCAGGCCCGGAAAGCTTATGGGGTTAATTCCTTTATGAATCAAAGCCAAAGCTTCTTCATCAAAACAGTCATAACGGTGCTCTCCGAATATAGTGGTCGCTTCATTTGCCAAAGGACTGTCCACATATACTTTAAAGCCTTCATGACCGTGAACCCGTCCTTCAGCCTTAATCTGCCGTATAAAATACAGCATTTCCTGTGTTCTGCCCACTGCAAAAGAAGGTATCACCAGATTTCCGCCCCTGTCAAAAGTCCTCTGAATGGCTTCTGCCAGCAAGCCTACATAGTCCGGCCGCTCCCCGTGGCTTCTGTCGCCGTAAGTGGATTCCATCACCACATAATCAGCTTCATGAAGATACTGTGGATCTCTTATAAGAGGCTGGTTCATATTACCGATATCACCGGAAAATACAACCTTCTCCTCTTTCCCATTCTCACTGATGCTGACTTCAATACTGCTGGACCCCAGCAGATGTCCGGCATCGATAAAACGGACACTGATCCCCTCTGCCGGCTGAATCACTTTATCATATGGACAGTTCACAAAGTTCTTCAGCACACCTAAGGCATCTTCCATAGTGTAGGCCGGCACAAAATCCGGCTTCCCCTGGCGGCGTCCCTTTCGGTTGCGCCATTCCGCCTCAAACATCTGTATATGTGCACTGTCCCGAAGCATGATATCACACAAGTGGCAAGTGGCATCAGTGGCATAAACCGGCCCCTGAAATCCTTTTGCATATATAGCCGGAAGGTTACCTGAATGATCCATATGAGCATGGGTGAGAAGCACAAAATCTAAATCTCCCGGTGTTACAGGAATATCCACATTTTCATAGTAATTTGGTCCCTGCTCCATCCCGCAGTCCACCAGGAATTTCTTTCCTGACGCCTCCAGATAATAACAGCTTCCAGTGACTTCGTGCGTCGCTCCTACAAAAGTAATCTTCATGTGCGAACCCCCTTTGTCCCATCAATAATCTCAACACATTTTGTATTGATTTTATTATACACGACAAACCAGGTTTTTAACAGTATTTTCATGAATCTTCTTACAAATCTTCATCAATAAAACATCCGCTGATACAAACGCCGTATCCATTCTCAAGTGACTGGTAACGGGCATAAGGCCCGGACAAAGCAACCTCTGCCGCAAGCCCGGCGTCACCATAGCCCCCTAAATAATAGCAGTACAGCGGCTCATCCTTAATTTCAAGAATCTCTGACACCCGGGAGAAATCCTTTCCATCAAAAGCAAGCAGTATAACCCTTATCTGATTCTTATGAACCCGGACAAAATCAACATATCTGCCGCTGTCTGTACAAGCACCTTTCCCGAGTATTAATGTGCCCGTACAAACCCCGTCTTCAAAGCTGTTTTCCCCGTTCAAAGCATCACAATCATTACACTGAAGGCAATCTACCCCGCAGCACCTCCCACCTTGTTCAAGGTAAGGCGTACACTCTGATAAATCCCGGAAGGGTCTCTCGCCCATCACGATATCACCCGCCTGGCTATGCGGAATTATATCATGAAAGACACTTAAATACCCCTGATCCGACCAATAACAAAACTTCCAGTCATCCCGAAGCAGAACCCCGTTTCCTGATAATATTTCCGCAACACCTTTGGCACTGAATCTGCGGCTGATTTCCCTCTCACCTTCAATTCCAGGAAGGATAACTGTATGAACCTCATGTTCTTCAAGTATCCTGTCCACAAGACTCAGACTTTCCTCCTCACCGGTTCCCAGAGCCAGGATATCGATCAAAGCACCTGAATCATCATCTTTCCAGTTTTTCAGACATTTTCCGTCTGAGATATAAACAAAATATATTGCACGCTGAAATCCTTCGTTTCGATAAGCCATAGTATTAAAATAACTGCCACTATAGCCCATAAATAAATTTTTAATCAAATTAATATGCATTGTACTAGTACCCGAACGTCTAGTATTTGATCCTATAGCTCTAAATGTGTCTTATACCCAAGTTTGCAGACACTTCACGCCGTGGAGACGGTAATGTAAGTTTACAAGTATTTTTTGTTTCTATTTATTCAATCGTATTTTTCATCCCACAGTCTGTACCCGTGTCTCGCTATTTAGTTGTAATTATTTTTGTAGATTATTAAATTTTTAATACTTATTTTATATTCTTCAATTCACTAACACACCACTGGTCAGCGTTTCTGTTGATTCCTTGGCTCCATCCTTAGCAGCATGATATCCTCTTACGCGATAGTAATGACCACTTGGAACAATTACATTAATACTTTTACTCAAATTACTTACATTATCTGCTGTGAAATTCCAACTTTTATATGTGGAATAGCTACCATTAGATTTCTGTTCTAAATACATTGACAAATAAACCGTATCACATACACGATGACACTGTGTCAACCCAGAAACATTAATTTTCGTACTACTTAACTTGGTTATTTGAGTTGTTCCAAAATTAAGATTATTACCACGTAACAAACTGTAACTTGTATCTTCCGCATAATCTGCATCTGTTTCCATCGCTAATGAATCTTTTAAAATATCTGATGCAAATACTTGGCTTTGTCCAATTAAGCATGTACATATAGCAAGTGTAGATAAAATTACAGTAATCTTTCTTAAAAGTTTGTGTTTCATATAGATACTCCGTAAGCGCAAAATAATTCGACGGATTGTGTTGCCCTAAAAATCATTCCATAAT
>JAUNHC010000052.1:5176-33366 GCA_030524175.1 Eubacteriales bacterium | reverse complement strand
GACCCACGGCTTAGAAGGCCGTTGCTCTATCCAGCTGAGCTACAGACACATCTCTGTAACAGAGAAGCGGGTGATGGGAATCGAACCCACGTATCTAGCTTGGAAGGCTAGTGTTCTACCATTGAACTACACCCGCATTTCGCTGAAACGGTAATGTTGTTTACAGCAGTCGGGGTGACAGGATTCGAACCTGCGGCCTCCTGGTCCCAAACCAGGCGCTCTAGCCAAGCTGAGCCACACCCCGCTGTTTGTTGCTTATTTAGTTATCTGCATTACTTTGTCGCTTGACGCAAGACATATTATATTATAGGGTTTTTCAAATGTCAACACCTTTTTTCATTTTTTTCAAAAACTACTTTTTTATCCCAGTCCATGGAAGAAAATATGTGCCGATACGACAGGGCAGCCCGGGCGTTGCCGCTAGTTCAGGAACGCCTGAGGCTGCCTTGTATGACTGTTATGATCTATCGGTTCAAATATTCAATAGAAACCCGGAATTCTCCGCTGCGGTCTGCATGCAAAACCGCATAGCTGGGTTTCCTGCCCTCCTGACGAGGATAAGACAGACTCCCCGGATTAATCGCCAGGATTCCATCCCGTGTAACTGCCACAGGTCTGTGGGTATGTCCGAACATGACTGCCTGGCAGTTTCTTGACCTTGCTTCCTCCAGAAGTCCGTACATATCCATGGACACACCATAATAATGGCCGTGAGTGACCATCACCTTTCTTCCGGCAAGCTCTATTTCCTGTTCTCTGGGCAAATCAGAGAAGAAATCATTGTTGCCTGCCACGATACAGCAGGGACATTCCGCCAGAGCTTCAATATAGAATTCCCGTCCTTCCACATCCCCGCAGTGGATCAGCATATCAAAAGGAGCCTCCCTCTTTACAGCCTCTTCCAGTTTCCCATCTCTTCCATGGGTATCGCTGACAATCAGTACTTTCATCTCAATTCATCCTTTATAGCCCGCAGAGCTTTTCCCCTGTGGCTGATTTTATTTTTCTCTTCCATTGAAAGCTGGGCTGAAGTACATCCGTACTCCGGCAGATAAAAAATAGGGTCATAGCCGAAGCCGTTCTCCCCCTTTTCTTCATAGCCGATCCTGCCCTCCATGGCAGCCCTCACCGTCTTGACAGTACCGTCAGGAAAAGCTGCAGCAATTGCACACACAAACCTTGCGGTCCTCTGTTCATCCGGCACGCCGTTCAGCCGCTGAATAAGGTTGGCATTTTTAACATGGTAGGATGTGTCCTCCCCCATATACCGTGCAGAATAAATTCCAGGCTCCTTATCAAGGTAATCTATCTCAAGCCCTGAATCATCTGCCAGCACGATCTCACCAGTCATTTCACAGATAGTCTTGGCTTTAATAATGGCGTTTTCCTCAAAGGTTAAGCCATTCTCTACAATCTCCGTCTGAATCCCGGCCGCTTTCATAGAAACCACTTCTGCATCCAGGTCAGAAAGAATCTCTCTGATCTCCTTCATCTTCCCCTCATTTCCTGTGGCAAAAATTATTCTTCTCATGGCAAAGCCTCTCTTTCGTTTCATATCTACTATTATAATATGTCAAGTCCGCACTGTACAGGAAAATATATCCAAATCCCCTTATGCACCGTCTGCTTCTTCCGGACGTCTATGCACAGAGCACGTTATCCGGCCGGCAAAGGACTGCTTCTCTCTGCCGTATTTATTTGCTCTTCTTAGGGGGACGCGGTCCCAGGAACTGATAATAATAAGTTTTGATCATACCATTATAAATCTTACGGTTTTTATCTGCTTTTCTCCCAATATCATTTTCCGCTTTCTCGTAGGAGGTGATGAGATACATAGACCATTTATCTAATCTGCGGTAACTCTCTCCTATCTCCTGATAAAGCTTGGGAAGCGCAGCCTTTTCCTCCAGACGCTCACCGTATGGCGGGTTAGTAATGATAAACCCGTATGGCTTAGGATGGCGAAGCTCTTTCACGGCACGTTCCTGGAAATGGATAAGCTTGTCCACTCCTGCAAGCTTGGCATTTTCCCTTGCCGCCTTCAACGCTTCCGGATCTATATCATAGCCCTGGATATCTGTGTCAATGTCCGGATTCACTCTGTCATTGGCTTCCTCCATGGCATCATACCAGCATTTCCTGGGCACCAGATGCTTCCATTCCTCCGCCAGAAAGGAACGGTTCATTCCCGGCGCCATATCTGCTGCCATCATTGCCGCCTCTATGGCAAATGTGCCGCTTCCGCAGAATGGGTCCACCAGAATCCTCTCTTTATTCCACGGAGTCAGCATGATCAGCGCAGCCGCCAAAGTCTCCGTAATAGGCGCCTTTACCGTCATCTGGCGGTATCCTCTTTTGTGGAGGGAAACACCTGAGGTGTCGATTCCTATGGTAGCCACATCCTTCATAAACGCCACACGTATAGGAAAGCTTGCGCCGTCCTCCGGAAACCAGCTGACATTGTATACCCCTTTCAGCCTTTCCACAATGGCTTTTTTCATAATCGACTGGATATCCGAGGGGCTGAAAAGTTTACTTTTTACTGAGTTTGCCTTTGCAACCCAGAATTTTCCATCCTGAGGGATAAACCTCTCCCAAGGCAGGGCCTTTGTCTTCTCAAAAAGCTCCTCAAAAGTAACAGCCTTCACTTCTGCCACCTTCAGCAAAATTCTCTCTGTGGTCCGCAGGAACACATTGGCGTCTGCAATGCCCTGGGCATCTGACCAGAAAGTTACTTTCCCGTCCTCAACCTTGCTGATCTCATATCCTAAATCCAGTATTTCACGCTTCAGCACCGCTTCCATCCCAAAATGACAGGGTGCAATTAATTCCCATTTTTCCATGGTTTGATATTTCCTTTCTTAAATAAGCATGTACACCATTCCCCTGAGGGCAAAAGGCATACCTGCTCTCTGCTCTACAGCTTAATGCTTTTCACCGTGTTTCCGTCAAAATCTTTTATAGAAAATAAACCGTCCTCCAGTATTGCATAAGTAGGAGGATTGTCCTTTTTCGGAATAGAGACGGAACCTGGATTCAACAAAATATATCCATCCATATCCTTAGCCTTCAGTATATGGGTATGGCCATGAATAAGGATATCTCCCGTCTTCATAGGAGGCAGATTATCCTTATTATAAATATGTCCATGGGTGGCGTAGAAAGTCTTACCGTCAATCACCAGGATACAGTAATCTGCCATCACCGGAAATTCCAGCACCATCTGATCCACCTCTGCCTCGCAGTTACCCCGCACTGCATATATTTCCTGCTTCATTTCATTAAGCATACGGATCACTTCCTTTGGAGCATATTCCCTGGGAAGATCATTGCGGGGGCCATGGTAAAGCAGATCGCCCAGAAGCACCAGGCGCTCTGCCCCTTCTTCTTTATAAGCTTCTGTCATCCTCCGGCAGTAATATGCCGAACCATGGATATCTGATGCGAACATGTATTTCATATATATTTCTCCTTACGTGTGAAACTGTTTTTTCTCCTTTACATTATCATGCCTACCGGGAAATTACAAGATTTCTTCCTCGATACGCCTGAAAACCGCCGATGACAGACCGGGTTTCATACCCTCTCCTGGCAAGCTCCTTGGCTGCCTTCATGCTTGCACCTCCCCTGTCACAGTAAAATACCAGGGTTTTCAGCCTGGGAAAATCCTCGTTTTCGTCAAATTCTCCATAAGGCAGATTCACTGCCCCGCGTACATGGCTTTCCTCGTATTCGCCCCTGTCCCGCAAATCTATGATAATAGCGTCTGAACGCCCCACATAATAATCCAGCATCTTTGCCGAAATCGTCTCCACTGGAAACATAGCGTACTCCTTTTTTATTATATCATATGATGCCAGAGACAAAAGGTCATACAATGCATGCCCGCGCACAACTGAACGTTTTTTGATCTCCAACATCATCCTATGGTTAAGGTAGTAAAAAAAGAAAAGCCCCGCAAAGGGCAATGTTTTTTAGGACATTGCAGATTGCAGGGCTTTTTTCTTAGTAACGACAAGGATTAATATCTGGAGTTGTTGTTTTCTTCAGACTCATAAGAGTTAGAAGAGCTGTTTTTTGAGTTTGAGTTATTGGAGCTGTTTTTTGTGTTGTTGCTTGTGCTGTTATTGTAGCTGTTGTTTGAGCTGTTGCTTGTGCTGTTTTTGCTGTTATGGCAGTTCTGGGAATTCTCGTTCTTAGAAGAATTCTTGCTGGAACCAGTAGAGTTCATGGAGTTGCTTGTGCTGTTTTTACTGTTTTTGCTTTCAGATTCATAATTTTTTGCCATTTGAATATTCCTCCTAATGCAATTTAATTTAATTACAGTGTATATTGTCCCAAAAAGATGCAGTAATATTCATCAAATCTTATTGCTTTTTTTTCCAAATTATATTATAATCAACTTGTAAAAAGAATTTACCCTTCAAAAATTTTTTTTACATAACCCCTTATTTAATTATTTATACTCCCCTCGAAAGACCAGGCAGCTCCCCTGCCTGGTCTTTCTCTTTGTATTTATAAGAAATATCAGTGATATATCCAATCTTTTCTTCCCTTCTTTTCTATGGTATTCTATATTTATAAAAGAATTACCGGAGGAATCATATGAGCATCGTAGTCAAGAATGAATTAGACCCTGTCTATGAAATTATAAACCTGTTGTATTTGGATCACTATAAGGACTGGAAAGAAGACACCATTAAAGAACTTTTCAGTTACGGGGTTGACGGGGAAAGTTTTTTTACAAAACACTATAAAATTGTAGAAAAATATTTGAGGGTTTTTCAGAAAAATAAAATAGCCACACCTGAAGAGAACTATTTTTTTGATGACAGCGGTGACCATACTCTCATACTGGTGATCACCCTTGCCGTGGAATACCGTCAGTATATGGAGTCCGGCACACTTCCCGACAGGATGCAGCTGCGCAGTTTTCTGGCATACTGCCTGGAGGATACCGATGATGATGCTTCCATTCCTGATTTAAAAGATATGCCAAGCCTTCCGGACGAGGCATCCATCATAGAGTTTCTGGACACCACAGATATAAAACGAAGTGAACGGTGGCAGATGCTGGAGCTTCTGCGGACTCCGGAGAAGTGGCTCTCCGGTCTTTTCCACATGATACAGGTTAATCTCCCTGCCTACCAAAAAGCTGTCGAAGCAGTTTCCAAGCCTCTGGAACAGCTGTTTCATAAAAACAGTTCTTACAGTGACCCCAAATTTATTAAACTTGCAGAAGCCTACACGGACCACATCACCGTCTATGCTTCTTTGGTCACGCCTCTTCTTCAGGCAATCCTGTATTCTAACGGCTACCAGGGTCTTCTGAACCCTTATTTAAATACTGACTCTCAGAAAAGTGATATTTCCAGGGAATCTCTCCTCAGACAGCTGAAAGCTCTGGGAGACAAAAGTAAGCTTGACATCATCTGTGAGCTGAAAAAATCCAGGAAATATAATCTGGAGCTGTCCGAAGCATTGGGACTGTCTCCCTCTACCATGTCCCATCATATGGGCGCCCTGCTCTCCTGCGGCTTTGTAACTGTGGAGAAAAAGGACGGCAAAGTGTATTACTGCATCCAGGAAAATGTGATACGAAACTTTCTGACTGAACTGGAAAAACTTATTTTGTAAATTCCAACATGCTCAATTAGAAGCAGCCTTACTGTTTACGACGGTAAGGCTATTTTTATTTGTGTAAAATTCATTTGACTCTCATCGAATTATATGATATTTTATATTCATCGAATTAGTTTAATTCAAATAAAATATCAAGGAGATCATATTTATGAAGCTTTACACAAAAAAAGACAGACTGTTATTGTGGTCTGCCATTGTTCTGGGAGGGATCAACGCCGCTCTCTCAGCCTTTATTTCTATTCTTCTCCAACAGATCATTGATGTTGCGACTCACAAAGATATGGATGGTTTCACAGATTTGTTCTTCGTGATGCTTATCTATCTTGCTGGGCTGGGCATCATCGGATTTCTGGAAGCTTACTGCGGAAAACTCTTGCTTAGAAATGTATCCGTCCATTTGAGAGAACGGATTTTTACAGGAGTGATAAAACGTTCCCCAGACTCTTACCATTCTCAAAATACAGCAGACTATTTATCCGCTTTAGTCAATGACGTAAAAATCATAGAAGAGAATTATCTTATCCCTCTTCTCATTTGTTCTCAGATGCTTGTACTTTTTCTGACCACCCTTGGAATTTTATTTTATCTAAGTCCCCTGGTCACAGCGGTACTGCTGGTATTTCTGATCCTCATGTTCCTGATCCCCGCCCTCCTGGGAAAAAACATGCAGAAAAGGCAGGATGCTTATTCTGAAAAGCTTGCCGGCTTTACCTCACAGACAAAAGACTATCTGAACGGCTATGAAATCATACAAGGATATTCTCTTTTTTCTTACATATACAGGAAATTTTTCCGCATAAATAAAGAGACGGCGGACAAGAAATTTTCCGCGGATAAGCTTCTTGCAGTAAACGAGAGCTTTTCCGATGTACTTTCCTCTTTGAGTATTACCGTCATCATCTTTCTGGCCGCCTACCTGATGATGACGGAGAAAATCACTATGGGAACTCTGCTGGCTCTTGTCCAGTTAAGCGGCACATTCGTCACACCGGTAGTCCTACTCATGCAGAATGCTCCGAAAATAGCAAGCATAAAGCCTATCCTTGAACGCCTGAACACCCTGCAGAAGCCAGCAGAAAAGCACCCGGAAAGTGATCACACCGAACCGGATGCTTACTTCTGTGACACTGCCCCCGGACATTTCCGGCACTCTCTCCTCTGCTCTCAGGTAACCTTCGGCTATGACCAGAACAATCCTGTACTGCGGCAGCTAAGCCTTCGGATCGACGCCGGTAAAAAATATGCCCTTTTAGGCGAGAGCGGATGCGGCAAGACCACCTTGATCAAACTTCTCACCGGATACTCCAAGGATTTCGCAGGAACCATCTCCTACGATGGCCGATCTGTATCTGACATGCCCTTTACTGAGATAAACCGCCTGGTTTCTGTCATACACCAGAACGTATTTCTTTTTGACACCGATATCGCAGAAAACATCTGTCTGGGGCAAAACTATCCGGACCACGTGCTGCAGCAGGTCTTGGATGAAAGCGGAGTTGCCCAGTTCCTCCCTGATCTGGAGAACGGCCTGCACACTAAGGCAGGGGAAAACGGAAATAATCTTTCCGGCGGCCAAAAACAGCGTATTGCCATAGCAAGGGCACTGATCCGCAATACTCCCATTCTCATCATTGATGAAGGAACCTCTGCCGTGGATATACAGGCCTCTTATGAAATCGAGCAGAAACTTCTCCGCCGGAAAGAGCTGACTGTTATATGTATCACTCACCATATGAATGAATTTCTTGAACCCTGCTATGACAAAATACTCCACATGAAAGACGGCCGTATCTGTTGATGCGATACCACACGAGACAGCCGAATCTGCTGACGCTATACCACACGAGAGACAGCCGAATCTGCTGACCCAGACCATTGGAAGGTGAATCTGCCCGGATCAGATCACTCCCACTTGAAGAATCTAATCGAAATCCCAACGCAGACAACCAAAAATGCACACATGACAACAATAGGAAGCCACACCGATTCCCCAGCCAGGCCCAGGGCTGCTGCTTTCAGAAGCTTAATGCCCTGGGTCAGCGGCATAAAATCAGCAACTCTCTGCATTACCCGGGGCATCACCTCATATGGCAGGGTTGCCCCTGAGAAAATCAGCATGGGGAAATACAGAAGACTGGCTGCAACACTTGCAATTTTAACATTAGGAGAGATTCCGCCTACCATCATGCCGATGCTGAACATTGACAGCATCACTAAAACGTAGGCCCCAAAAAAGAGCCCCCAGGAACCAGTAAATTCAAATCCGAAAAACAAACTCAGCACCAGAGTTATCAGCCCCAGTGACAGCAATGAATATATGGCATAAACAGCAGCCTGCACAGCCAGAAGAAGAACCGGACTTGTGGGTGTCACTTTAAAGCGTTTCAGAATCTTCTTCTGTCTGTAGTCAGAGATAACCAGAGGAAGCCCCATTACACCGCCCGCACAGATTGCAATGGTTGACAATGCACCGAAGGATTGCTGCAGAAACGAATAGGATGCGCCGGGGTCAGCAGGTTTGTCCCCGTAGATTATACCCAGGATCACTACAACCACAACCGGCATACAAAGGGCAAATATAACCATGTCCATTCCCCGCACAGATAACTTCAGTTCTGTTTTCAACATAGTAAAAAATTTATTCATCTTCTGCCTCCTCTCCGGTAAACCATAAATACGCATCCTCGAATTTTTCGCAGGCGCTTTGGTCCATAGCCTCTTGAACTGTACCTGTAAACACAAATCCTCCATCCCGAAGGATACTGATCCTGTCACACAGTATTTCAACCTCGTCCATAAAGTGAGATGTGAGAAAAATGGTAAGCCCCTGCTCCTTCAGCTCCAGCAGGGTTTTCCAGACATTACGCCTGGCCTTCGTGTCAAGCCCTGTGGTAAGCTCATCCAAAAAAACAACTTTGGGATCAGACAGTAGGGCAAGAATAATAAAGAGCTTTTGCTTTTGGCCCCCTGAAAGTTCATTGACAAAGGCATCTTTCTTCTCTGCAAGACCAAATCTTTTCAGCAGCTGCCTGTGATCAGCAGGTTTCCTGTAAAGACAGGCCGTTTCCTCACACAGCTCCTTCACCTTGATTTTATCCGGATAATTGGACTCCTGGAACTGAACTCCCACCTGCTCAAAAAGCCTCTTCCGGTCTTTTCCCGGGTCTAAGCCCAAAATCCGTGATGTACCCTCATCTGCCCGTCGAGTGCCTAATATACACTCGACGGTAGTGCTTTTCCCCGCACCGTTTGCTCCCAGAAGTCCGTAGACCTCCCCTGCCGCAACCGACAGACTGATGTTTTCGATCACCTTCTTACCGGCATAGGATTTACTCAGCCCGGATATTTGGATCGTCATTTCATCCATGTGTATCTTCCTCCTTTTTTTGAAGTACACATAGATTAACATTTACCCTGAGTCTGGTGGTATAATGTAGACTTTTTATCCGGACATTTTTTTCATAATTTCAATCTGACCTGCCACAAACCGGGCATTTTCCCTGGCTTCCCTCAAAGAAGTCAGCAGCTTATCACAGGCAGTGATAATATCGTCATCCTGTTCAGGCGTATCTATTGCCTCGCGGATATCTGTTCCGGGATCTTGGGATATGGCCCGGAGCATCCTTAAAATAGAGGAAAGAGAATAGTTTGCACAGCGCAGAGAACGGATAATCTTCAGCCGCTGCAGATCCTCTTTGGTATATACACGATACCCATTGCTGCTCCTTTTCACGGTAAACAGCCCATTAAGTTCCCAATTCCGCAGAGTATCAATTGTCACATGAAGAACATCCGCAGCCTCTTTTCTTGTAAATAATCTGTCTCCCTGAGTATCGTCCTTCTCAATACCTGACAATATTCCAAGAGTGATTTTAACAGCCTCCTCCGCGTTTTCTCTCTCCACGTCAATCTGCTCCGCATACTTTCTCACCAGCTCCGAAGCCTTTTCATACTCACCTGCTGCAGCCGTCTTGATAATTTCAACCGCCTGCTTCCTGAGTCCATTTTGGAGAACCTCCACCTTCAGCGCAGCGCGGGCCAGCTTAAACTGCTCAATATGCAAATCCGTAAATACCCGGTATCCATTCTCCAGCCTCTCCGGAGCGGAAATTAGTTCACACTTTTCATACAAACGTACAGTATTCACATGAATCCCCATCATCCTGGCAATATCAATGGTCCTGTATTTATTCATCCAGATCACCTCCGGCCTGATTATTGCATATTATAAAAGTCTGGTGTTATAGTGTAGGGTTTTGTTTCCCATTCTTTATTCTATATTATATCCTATTTTTCGGCACAACATATCAAAATCCTATCATCATTTTGTGCCTTTTTATTCTTTATTTAAAATTCATACACCGGAATACAATATCCGGCTAATATTTTTCTGAATTCCTCCATCTGTTCCTCCGCCGGAGGCGTCAGCTTTTCCAGTTCGTATTCTCGTCCCAGACTGACATATTTTCCCCGTCCCAGCTTATGGTAGGGAAGAAGCTCTGCACCTGTAAGATTCTTAAGCTCACCGGACAGAAATTCCGCTATCTGTCTTATATCCTCAGAGGTATCATTAAATCCCGGGATAACAGGTGTCCGTACGAACAACTGGAACCCATGCTCAGCCGCCAGTCTGTCCATTTCCTGCAGGTTCTTCAGAATCAGACGGTTGCTCCCCTTAGTCCACTCCATATGCTTCTTCTCATCCATACACTTTAAATCCATAAACACAAGCTTTAAATAAGGGGCTATCTTTTCATAATCCTCTGTTCTGCCCATCCCACAGGTTTCTATTGCCGTATGGATCCAGTTCCCACAGAGATGTTTCAGAAGGGCATAACAAAATTCCGGCTGCGCCAGGGGCTCTCCTCCCGAAAGGGTTACGCCGCCTCCTGACCGCTGATAAAAGGGCAAATCCCTTTTCACCGCGTCTACAATCTCTTGGACAGTCTGTTCTTCTCCCACAATCTTCTTGCATTGGGGATAGCATTCCTTCGTACAGGGAAATGGCACCTCTCTCTGACCGCACTCACGGCATACTCTCCGGTCAGGCTCCAGGCCATTGTCCAGCGCCCCATAGGGACAATTGGCAGTGCAGGCACCGCATCCAATACATTTATCTTTAAAATAGACCATTTCAGGATAAAATTCCTGAGTCTCCGGATTACAGCACCACCGGCATCTCAGAGGACAACCCTTTAGAAAAACTGTAGTGCGTACACCATAACCATCATTGATCGCATATCTTTCTATATTTGTAATCCTGCCGGTGATCTTCCCGGTTTCCTCACTTCCATTTAAGTCAAATCCTGACATCACACCACCTGCCTTAATCATTTCTGTTAGCCAGAACTGCACCCACTATAATAATTCCCTTTAAAATCATCTGCGGATAAGATGCAATTCCCATAAGATTCATAATGTTCATTAAAACTCCCATGAGAAATGCACCGATCAAGGTCTTAGTGACACTCCCCACTCCTCCGGACAATGTTGCACCGCCAACTACAACAGAAGCGATGGCATCCAGTTCATACCCGTCACCCACAGTCGCAGTACCCATACTCAGCCGTCCTGCCAAAATCATTCCGGCTATCCCGAAAAGAAGGCCTCCGATAGCATAAGCCATAACAAGATATAATTTCACGTTAATACCTGCAAGTCTCGCAGTCTCCGGATTTCCTCCGATGGCATACAATCCTCTGCCGAACTTTGTTTTATTCAGGATAAACAGTGCCAGTAAATATATAATAAGAAGGATTAAAATCGGTGAAGGGATCCCAAGAACTGTACCTTGAATAAATTTAGGCCAAAAGGTGCCGTCAATCCTTCGGTTCTGTCCCACCTGATATAAGTAAGCAATACCTTTCAGAATGGTAGTCATTGCCAGAGTAGCAATGAAAGGTGCTACCTTGGCATATGCCACCAAAGCGCCTGATATACATCCAAAAAATATACTTAAAAGTGTCACGACCACAATCGCCATGATTCCCATGCCGTCCTGGATAAAGCCTGCTGTAAAACAGACACATACACAGACATAGGACCCAACGGAAAGGTCGATTCCCCCTGTGATCACGATTAAAAGCATGCCAATGGCACAAATGGCATAAATTGAATTCTGCAATAACACCGTGGTGATATTGGCTACGGTGAGAAATGCCGGCGAAGCCACACTGCTGAATATCAGCAAAAAAACAAAAGCAATCACCACGAAATTATTCTTTACAAATCTTCCTGCTTTTCTGGACATACTGTTGCTCACCGCAAGCTCAGCCGTCCCGTTTCCATTTCCAGTCATTTTAACATCCCCCCTGCCTGCCAACTGTGCCTGTTGCGTATTTCATGATGTTATCCTCCGATAATTCCTGCTTCTGCAATTCACCGGCAAGCTTTCCTTCACACATCACATAAACCCTGTCACTCATTCCGATGATTTCCGGAAGATCTGAGGAAATCATCACAACTGCAACGCCCTCTTTAGCCAGTTGTTTCATAATTGTATAGATTTCATATTTGGCCCCTACATCCACACCTCTGGTTGGTTCGTCCAGAATCAGAACCTTCGGTGATGTGGCCAGCCATTTTGCAAATACTACCTTCTGTTGGTTTCCTCCGCTTAAGCTGCTCACCGGATAATACATATTCCCGGCTTTAATTTTAAGTCGCCTGATCAGGTCATCTACAACAGACTCTTCTTTCTTTTTGCTTAAAATCCTGTTTTTCATTACATGATTTAAGGATGCCAGGCTTGTATTAAAACAGATGGTCTGCCCAAGAACAAGACCGTTTCCTTTTCTGTCCTCAGTGACAAAGCCTATACCGGCTTTAATTGCATGTCTCGGGCTTCGCATGTAAATCTCTTTTCCATTGAGAAGTACAGTCCCTTTTCCCTTCATTTTATAGCCGCCTGTAACCGCCATCATAAGTTCGGTTCTTCCCGCACCTAAAAGCCCGGATATCCCCACAATCTCACCGCTGCGGAAAGACATATCCACATGATCCACAATATTTTTCCCCGGATATTGAGGATGTCCCACAGAATAATTTTTAATATCCAGCACCACTTTGCCTGTTTCTGTCGTCACCCTTGGATAGAAATCCTTCATCTTCCGTCCGATCATAAAAGAAACCAACTCATCTTCCTTGATATCCTCTGTATTTCTGGTGACGATCATTTTCCCGTCACGCATTACCGACACTCTGTCCGTAAGCTGAAAAATCTCTTCCAACCGATGACTGATATAAATAACAGTAATCCCCTGCTGCTTAAGCTCCCGGAGTATATTAAAAAGAAATTCAATTTCTCTGCCTGTAAGGGGCGCTGTAGGTTCGTCCAGGACCATCACCTTCCCTCCTAGCATAATCGCCTTGGAAATCTCCACCAGCTGCTGCTGACCGATGCTGAGATACTTCACCTTCATCTTCACATCCATAGAAAGAGACAGCCTTTTAAGAATCTCACCTGCCTTATCATACATTGCCTTCCATTGGACTGCCCCGTTTTTAAGAGGCATATTTCCCAGAAACATATTCTCAGCCACACTAAGTTCCGGTATCAGTGCCAGTTCCTGATGTACCATAACCACTCCGTGCTGATTAGCATCCTTGGGAGTCGAAAGCTTTACCTCCTGACCTTCCACAAAAACCTGCCCTTCATAGGAATGATACGAAAACTTACCGCTCAATACATTCATCAGAGTAGACTTGCCGGCTCCATTCTCCCCAATAAGTGCATGGATCTCTCCTTTTCTGACAGAAAAAGATACATCCTCCAGAGCCTTTACACCGGAAAACTTCTTAGTAATATGTCTCATTTCAACTGCAAGTTCTCCACTCAACTCCTCATCTCCAATCTTTTCGAGTACAAGGCAGCCTGTGACAATATCTGTTTAAGCATATGTCACAAAAACTGCCTGTGCTCTTACTCATCCCGCTGTTCTCATGCCTCTTTCCCGCTAACCCTGCAAATCAATAGCTGGAATCAGGGTCGTAAACATCATCCACATTGCCGGCTGTATAGCAGGTATTTGGCACATAGAAGGTTGATGGCGTGGTGACACCTGTCGCCTGCTTTGCAGCCAGATACACAGCCCATTTTCCCATCATACGCGGATCATTTGCCACTGTGGCAACAACACCTTTGTCACCGTCCTTGATCCACTTAAGCACAGAGCTTCTTGCATCAATGGAAGTCATCAAAATATCTCCCACCTTGTCCACTGACTCAAGGGCTGCAACCACACCCTGACAGCCTCCGTCACAGGCGCAAAAGATAATGTCCAGATCAGGGTTTGCCTGAAGTGTATCCAAAGTAACCTGCATGGCCGGTTCCGGCTGCCAATTATAATACTGATACGATACAATATTCAAATTAGATTTTCCGTACTTTTCAAGCATATAATCATTGTACCCTGCCAGCTGTCCCCATCTTCTCAAATCCGATTCTTCCTCCTGGGCTGCTGCCGACAAAACCAACGCCTTTACAGAATCCTTCCAGCCATACTTCTCGTCATAAGCCTTTGCCAGTGCAAAACCAGACTGATATCCGCTGTTCTCCACATCACAGGATACAAAGGTAAATGGTGCTCCCTCTGCATCAAGGGCACAGTTTACAACCGTCAGAGGAATATCGGCCTCATGGACCTTACTCACTGCCGGGAGTACTCCTGTGGAATGAAAAGGATTGATGATCATGGCATCCGGCTTCAGGTTCACCAATGTCTCTATATCTGCCAGCTGCTTTGTCAGATCGTTACCCGCATCATAAACCGTCAGCTCAATTCCCAGATACTCAGCCTCATCTTTTGCCAGCCGAACCAGCTGCTCCCACCATTCGGAACCCGCAATATTTCTCTGGGAAAAGCCAATCTTCATCCCTTCAAACTCTCCCGCTTCCCCAATCAGCTCCTCTGGTTTTAATTCAAGCTGCTCCGGTGTAGCGGCAAACACACCGCCCCCTTCTGCTTCTGCCTGTACAGTCACAGTTCCTGCCAGCATACTTCCAACCAAACATACTCCCATCAAATAACTCATAACTTTTCTTTTCATAAAAATCCCTCTGTTCCTTTCCTGCAGTTTCTGCTGCACTTGTTTACCAATTGGTCATTTGTAATCCTTAACTGTTTTCTTACAGCTTCTCCTCCGTACGTTCAATAATATCCTGCTGAACATCCTTGGACAACTGGGTAAAATACGCACTGTAACCTGCAACTCTCACTAACAGATTTGAATATTTCTCCGGATTTTTCTGGGCATCCAGAAGTGTTTTTCTGCTCACCACATTAAACTGCATCTGAGAACCTCCGGCCGCAAAATACCGGTCAATAAGACTGACAAAACGTTTCAGGCCGTCATTTTTATTAACAGCAACTTCACTCATACAAAATACCTCCTCTTCTTTCAATACATATATTTACAGTTCATTTCATTCCCCCACAGTTTAAAGCCGGATCAGCATAAATCTGCAGGGCTGAATTTCATATTATACAGGGAGCCGCAGGACAAAAGTACATTGTTAAGCTTTGCCACCGAAGCGATCGCAGCAGTAGGCCCGTTCACATCAGTTCCTCTCATAGGCGATTGTCCGTCTGCCACAGCTGTATATGCATCCCTTCCATCCGGTGTGGCTCCGCATACCTTGCCGAATGGAGTATTACTGGAAACTGTACTGGTAGAGCAATGCAAGGTACAGCCAATGGGTCCCTTTCCATATCTTGTATTTTTGTAGGAAGACAGCTCATTTGCCACAAAGGCCAGCATATCTCTTGCCAGCTCATCCACTTCGTCCACATCATTCCCGTACTTTGGAACTGACAGGCACAATGCTTTGATCTGTGCCCCTGAGGGCTTTGTGTCCATATCCTGAAAGTTTGTCTCCAAAGCATGTTTCAGCTCCTGTCCGGTAATTATCTTGTCATCAAATACCAGCTTCTTAATGGCATATAAACTGTTCGCCACATTTGCCGTACCTATGGTCTGCTGCCCGGTAAGGTCATACTTGGCACCCCCTTGCTTAATGGGTTTGCCTCTGGGAATCGTTGTCGTAGGACACCCAAAGATTGCTGCCATAGGCTCATCCAAGGTCTCCTCCCAAACCTGGTCGATGGTATTTTCCAAAATAGCTTCCATTTTCACGTAATAAGCCATCTGGTCAAGAAACGCTTCTTTTGCCTCATCAAAATTCTCAAATGTGGAAAGATCCTTGCCATTTCTATTTTTGTGCAGACAGATTCCTGTTCTGGGATCTGTCCCATTGTACAGAGACATTTCCAGTGCTTTAGTACAATTCAGCCATGCACCTCCGGTACGTCCTCCCAGCAGCCCCGGAGCTCCAGGCTCCACACAGCCGATAATACAGTAATTATAGGCATCATTAAGTTCATACCCTCTGTTCATCATAGCCGGAATATACGTCTCATCATTAAATATAGAGGGAAGCCCTGTTCCAAGACGTATCACCTCTGCCACCTTCATCTTAAATTCAAAAGGTGTATTCTTATGGAACCTCACTGTCAGGGAGGGCTGGGGTACTCTTGTATTGTAAGTAGCTTCCAGGCAGATATAGCTTAATTCATTTGTTGCATCACACTTCTTGACAGGATCCTGTCCCCCGATCGTCAGATTCTGGAACATGGGTACTCCCCGGTAGAAATCTGTGTCAATCCAGCTTCTGACTTTATTACAGGTATAAATCTGCAGGAAAAAGTTCTCAGTCAATTCCACTGCCTGTTCTCTTGTCAACGTCCCATCTGAAATCCCCTGCTGATAAAGAGGATACATAAACTGGTCATACCGTCCAAAGGAAACACCTGCCCCATTATCCTCTATCTGTATACAGATATGTACAAAAATCACAAACTGCAAAGCCTCTCTGAAATTTCTGGCAGGATTAGCCGGAACCCATCTGCAGGTATCAGCCATCTGAAGCAGTTCTTCTTTTCTTTTTTCGTCCTTTTCATCTGCTGCCATTTTTTCTGCCAGATCTGCATAACGGGCTGCAAATTTGACGATAGCCCGGGCACTGACAATTGCAGCCTCATAGAAGTCTCGTTTCTTAATTGCATCGGAATCATTTTTCCAGTCAATACTATCAGAAGCCTTCTGGCAGTCATCAATGATTTTTTGAACACCGTGGGTAAACAGCCATGGATGATCAGGTGCAAAATGACCATCTCCTCCTTGAAAATAGGTACCGATATCAGCGGCTTTCAAATCGTAATGAGTAGCCAATGCCTCTTTAGGCAGACGGGCCCTAAGGGTATCTGTGTGGGTTCTGCCTCTCCACCAGTCACAGATTTCCTGTACGACTGGTACGCTTTCCTTCGGAAGAATATATTTGTCTGCCGGTCTTTCCCATGGATAATAGGGATTACCTTTAACCATTTCTTCCTCCACCCATTCCACCTCAAACTCCGGAAATAAAGGTGCCCATCTCGGTTTGGATGCCTGATTTCCAGCAAACAGGCTGCCTGGCATAATATAGATGCTCATATTTTCCAATACATAATCAATTGCATTTGCCCTGCGCACGATCGGTGCCATATCCATATGATCCCTATAGAAATCCGTCAGGTATTTTCCTCTCTCCACACAGATTCCGTACTCAAAGGATGTCACATATTTGTGCAGCTCTTCAATTCTCTTTGTCCGTACAGGCTGTGTGTCAATCTGGAGTGAATTTACTTCTCCCATTAATTTTTTCCTCCTTCTCCCTGAAAGCCGGACCGTCTGCAGCTATTCTCTCACACCTTCTGCTGTAGACAGATACTGGTTTTTCAGATTTGTTTGTGTACTTATGCTACCACCCATATATTTTCCTCACAACTCACAAAATCCATGGAAGGGGATAAAATCTTTAGATTTTTATAATATTTATATATTTTATATAAATTTATTCTTTATTTTTTGTATGTTTTTCCACCTATTTACATAATTTTCTAGTTTTTATCAGTTGTATTTTCTATTTAATTCTTTTATAATAAAAATAGCCAAAGGCAAGTATCTCACACCTTCAACCAAGGAGTAAAATTATCTTACTTCTTGGTTTTTGTGTTTATCAGGTAATGATGCAGAAGTATTAGGGAGGTAACATATGCTGAAAGTATTGATCGCAGATGATGAAATAAAGGTTTGCCGGCTTATCCAATGTCTTATTGACTGGAAATCACTGGGTATGGAGATTGTGGGAGTTGCTGATGACGGAATGAATGCTTACCAAATAATTCAAAAAGAGCTTCCGGACATTGTCATCACAGATATCCGAATGCCCGGCTACGATGGTCTGGAGCTTATAAAGAATGCCAAAGAGCTGAAGGAAGATATATGCTTTATCATAATCAGCGGATACAGCCAGTTCGACTATGCTAAAAGGGCAATCCAATATGGTGTATCCGACTATATTTTAAAACCTATACGAAAAAAAGAACTTGAACATACTTTGAAAACTATTCTCATGAAAAAAAATGACAAAGAAATCCAGGTACTGGAAAAAGAAGCCATCATAACTCAACTTTCCTCCACAGAACGGAAGCTGAAGGGCCACCTTATCAACGAACTTCTCCTCGCCCCCGGCAAATCTGCAGATTTCTCAACAATGGATGAATTGAACCAGGAATACTGTACAGACTTCCATGCCCCATATTTCCAGCTTGTATGCATACAGCCCATTATGGGAAAGGAATACTCCAACATTCCTGTAAGCAATTTCCTGCTTGCCAAAATAAAAGATTTGCTGAGTGAATCCTTTTCCTCTTTCTGCGAAATTTCCATAGCTACCGTTGACGGACAGGTTTTTTGTCTTCTGAACGGAAATGAGAAGGATTTTCAGAATCTCAAGCGCACTATCAAGAAAATTAAAAATTCCCTGCTCACCTTACGCGATGTTTTCCCTGATTTAAATACTATAATCGCCCTTAGTTCCATGAAAAATCATTTTCAGGAAATCGGCGAATGCATCTATGAGGTCCGGGACGCTATGTTGGAAAAAATAATATATGGCTCTAATTCCGTAATCGACTATTCTAAAATATCAAAAGGAAACCTGTCCTGCGACGCTTTTGTAGATGCCTCATTTCGGAAAGAACTTATGCTTAATATTGAAACATTTAATACAGAAGGAATCCAGGAACTTATCCAACAGCTTTCCCAGCGGCTTGCTTCCGCACCGGGTATCAGCGGCAAATTCACATATCTCATTTTCAAGGACTTAGTGGATACATACTTTTACGGAACAAAACATTTTGGGATACAGGCAGATAAGGAACAGCTTCAGGAACAAATCCTGGAAAATTTCAGTGACTTCTGTTCTGTAGAAGAGGCCTTCCGTTTCCTTTCAAAAGAGTTTATCCGGTTTCTGAAAGAATGGCAGGACAAGAAACAGAATCAGGATTCCAAACCTATACGCACAGCAAAGCAATATATGCATGAACATTATTATGAACCCCTGACCCTGGAAATCTTAGGTGAGGTCACAGAGCTTAATCCTTCCTACTTTTCCAGTCTTTTTAAAAAGGAGACCGGTACTTCCTTCATTGAATATCTCACTGACATACGGATCCAAAATGCCAAACAGCTTTTGATCACAACCTCCTATGGTATTATAGATATTTCAGAGGAGGTAGGGATCAACAACCTGAAATATTTCACGAAGCTCTTTAAAAAAGCAACCGGACTCACTCCTACTGATTATCGGAAGCTATTCTCTTAAAAGGATATAAGGAAGTAATGTCATGAAAATACCTACAAAAAAAATCAGTCTTTCATCAAGAATCACTCTTTGTTTTTTACTATTATGTGCTCTTAACGGAACTATAACACTTTACCTGGGAATCTGTTTCATAAAACGGCCCTCTGATCCTGCAGTTTCTTCAGCATTTCGCCTCTGTCTCCTTATGGCAGGATTGCTGCTTGTTTCATATCTTTTCATTTATCCTGCATATTTGAAAATAAGGAAACAATATAACGATTTCCTTTCCGATAAAATATATGAGGAACTTTTTGCCCATACTTCCGTGCCCCTTACCCCGGAACTTAACAGAGTGTTCCAACGTTTTCATACCCTTTTGAATAAACAGGATTCCATGGATTACTCCCAGAAACTGGCAGAATATCTTGCCCTGCAGAATCAGATCAATCCGCATTTTCTCTATAATACCCTGGAAGCGATCCGGGGTGATGCCCTCTATGCAGGGCTTGACAACATTGCTGAAACCACGGAAGCACTGGCAGCCTTTTTCAGATATACGATCACCGATGTCGGCGCCCTAACCACACTTGAAAGCGAAATCGACAACATTGAAAACTACTTTATCATACAACAATACCGCTTCGGAGATAAAATCAAAATGGACATGAAATATCCCGAAGACGGAGAGGATATATGGAATCTGCAGCTTCCCAAGCTGACCCTGCAGCCAATTATAGAGAATGCAATCTTCCATGGCCTGGAAAAAAAGCGGGGTTATGGAACTATTACCATCTCCATTGAAACCACAGAAAAATTCCTTTTTATCAATATCACAGATACAGGAATCGGTATAGAACCTGAAGCCTTAAACAATATTAACAATTCCCTGGAAAAAGCGGCAATATCTTATGTGCGTTCACCTGAAAATTCACATGGAAATATTGCGTTAAAAAATGTCTCACGCCGCATCAAACTGATTTTCGGCGACGAATATGGACTTCAGGTTTACAGCACTGTAGAAATCGGGACAAATGTGCATCTGGTCCTTCCAAAAATAAAAAATAGGGAAATAAAATGAAAAAAGAACTTTTCAGAATAAACAATGGCTCCGTTATTATCAATCACCAGAAAATACTCACAAACATCTATCTCCAGTTTTTCTATGGTGAAACCTCAGGAATCCTATTCAACAGCTTTGAGGAACGAGATGCATTTATAAAACTTATGGACGGAGATATTACCATGGACTTCGGCTGGCTCTACTATAATGAGGAGCTCCTCACCCCCTCTCAATATCCCAAAATATTAAAACAGAATACGGCCGTGATCACAGAAGACAACCGGCTTATGTCCGCCCTGTCTATTACAGAAAATTTATTTTTTTCTGATTTCAGCCCATGCTACATCCATACCTCTCTTTACAGTACAAAAGCCCAGGAACTGCTCCGTTTCTTCCAGCTTGATATCCCGCTACAAAAACCTATCAAAGAACTGACCCCGCTGGAAAGGATTTCCCTGGAACTGGTAAAAGCTTTCGCGCTGAATAAAAAAATGATCATATTGTCAAACGTCACCGGGATTTTAAATTTCTCCCAGTTAAGCCGACTTTTTCTCTCTATCAACAAACTGAAGGAAAAGGGATTTACCTTTATACTCACGGAAACTTTTGAAGATACCATATTCCAGCTCACCGACAATCTCCATGTAATAAAAAACGGGCGGACAGTGCGCATACTTACCCCTGAAAATATGTCGAAACACACCATCCAGCAAGTCCTTGGACAATATAGGGAATCTGCTTCTCCTGATTCCATCTCAGACACGGCCCGCCAGGAAAATATTGTTCTGTCTTTTTCCAATGTGTGCGACCACTATTTGAACCAGGTATCCTTTGATTTGCGAAAAGGGGAAATACTAAAGTTACTCTGCCCCAACGAAGAGTGCGTCGCGCATCTGATCCGCCTGCTCCACAGCCAGTGCATTCCCCTTACAGGCGGAATTTTCCTGGATGGGAAACCCTTCCGGCCGCTGCACAAGGACAAACTTTATCTGGACGGCATTGGCTATATCCCTGCTAATCCCCGGGAAACTGCTATATTTAAGAATCTGTCTGTAATGGATAATCTGTGCATTCCCCTTTCGGACAAAATCAAAGGCTTCTGGACCAGAAATAAATACCAGAAGAGTGTAGCATACATGCTCAAAGATATTATCCCTGACATTTGCTATACAATACCCATAAAAGAACTACCCTCCAGTATTCTGCAGAAGATCGTGTATAGCCGGTGGCTCCTATATGCCCCCAAACTGCTGGTGTGTATCAACCCCTTCTCCATCGTTGACACCGCAGTAAACCAGGTGACAGAGCAAATGCTGAAGCTGCTCACTGACCGGGGAATTGCAGTACTCATCATCACAGACAACTGGTCCCTTAAAAGTGCACTTCCATCCAGACTGTTATACTTGGCTGACAGATAACAGGAAAAGGTTCTGGCTGCTGAGAAAACAGCTCATAAAAAGGGGTTGGCACACCTGCGCGATCATCGGATCACGCAGTCGTACCAACCCCTGCTCTTTTACCTTTTTTTAAAAATCAAAATATATCCAGGCGGCACCGTTTCTGTGTTCTTTACCAAATACCAGAGTCTACTGCTGCTCTCTCAATGGCAATCCCCTTCAGGTACCTTTCCATAAAGGCATTATAACCTTCCACACCTTTTGGATCCGGATCAAGAGAAGTTCCCTCGTTGCCGGCAAACACCTTCTCATCCAGGAAGTGCTCCAAGGTTTCCCCTTCCCCTTTATTCACAAGGTAAGAAGCAAGAAGTGCAATTCCCCATGCACCGCCTTCTCCTGCTGTCGCCATCACGGACACAGGCGCATTTACAGCGTCTGCCAGGATCTGCTGTCCTACCCCTTTTGTCTTAAACAGACCGCCGTGTCCCAGCAGACGGTCAACCTTCACATTCTCCTTGTCAAAGAGAATATTTAATCCCACACGCATAGCTCCCAGGCAGGTATAAAGGTTTGTTCTCATAAAGTTAGCAAGATTAAATTTGCTCTCCGGGGAACGTACAAACAAGGGACGGCCTTCTTCGAAGCCTGTCATATGCTCTCCTGAGAAATAGCAGTAGGACAGAAGTCCTCCGCAGTCCTCATCACCCTCCAAAGCCTTATTATACAAAGTTCCGAACAGTTCGTTCATATCCACTTTCATACCCATAGCCTGCATAAATTCCTTAAAAATCCCAACCCAGGCATTTAAGTCAGAGGTACAGTTGTTGGAATGAGCCATTGCCACCGGCGCACCTGCAGGAGTTGTCACCATGTCAATCTCCTTGTACGGCTTTGACAATGCTTTTTCCAAAACGATCATAGCAAATACTGAAGTTCCTGCTGAAACATTGCCGGTGCGCTCTGCCACACTGTTAGTGGCCACCATGCCTGTTCCCGCATCACCCTCAGGAGGACACATTGGAATACCGGCTTTCAGCTTTCCGCTGATATCCAGAAGTTTTGCGCCTTCTTCGGTCAGACAGCCTGCGTCCTGGCCTGCCACCATTACCTGTGGCATAATATCCCGGAATTTCCACTGGAAACCATAAGGAGCCACAAGCTGGTCAAATTTCTGTACCATCTCCTCATTATAATCCATGATCGTGCTGTCAATAGGGAACATACCTGCTGCGTCACCGATGCCCAGCACTCTTTTCCCTGTGAGTTTCCAATGTACATACGCTTCAAGAGTTGTAATGTAGTCAATATCCTTCACATGTTCCTCTTTGTTCAGGATTGCCTGATAAAGGTGTGCAATACTCCATCTCTGGGGAATATTGTAGTGAAACAGATCCATCAGTTTCTCACTTGCTTCTCCGGTGATATTGTTTCTCCATGTGCGGAAAGGAACAAGAAGCTCCCCGTCCTTGTTGAAGGGCATGTAGCCATGCATCATGGCGCTGATCCCCAAGGCCCCCACAGAGGTCAGGTCCACATCATATTTTTCCTTCACATCTTTTGTCAAATCCTGATAGCTGTCCTGAAGTCCGGCCCATATATCCTCCAGACTATATGTCCAAACCCCATTTTCATAACGGTTCTCCCAGTCATGGCTGCCGGATGCTATCGGCTGATTCTTGTCATCCACCAGCACAGCCTTGATCCTGGTTGAACCAAACTCAATGCCAAGTGCTGTCTTATTGCCTAAAATTGCTGTCTTTGCCTCATTAACGCCCATCGTAAATCCTCCCGTGTTTTTTCCTGGTTCATGCCCCCGCATACTTCACTGCTTATTTCCGGTATGCAATTTCATTCCATCTAAGTTCATTCTTAAAGCTGCGGATCGTAGTGTCTTTGTCAATGTAAACAGCCTCGATACCCATAGACGCTGCCCAGTCTCCCATCTGCTCTGCAGTCAGATCATAAGAAAATGCAGTGTGATGTGCCCCGCCGGCCAGAATCCACGCCTCTGCTCCTGTAGCCAGGTCAGGCTGGGGTGTCCAGAATGCGGTTCCTACCGGAAGCTTCGGCATAGGCTTCTCCACCTTCTTGCACTCTACCTCGTTGATGATCAAACGGAAACGGTCTCCCAAATCCACAAGAGAAGCGGCTATTCCAGGGCCTGCCTTTGATGTAAACACAAGCCTTGCCGGATCTTCCCTGTCTCCCATGGAAAGGGGGCATACTTTAATTCCGATTTTACCTTCTGCCACAGACGGGCATACCTCAAGCATATGGGACTGCAGAATCCCTTCTTTGCCAGGCACCAGATTATACGTATAATCCTCCATGAAAGAGGTTCCCTTAGCATCCTTCACTCCGGCAGCCATAATTTTCATCAGGCGTACCATAGCGGCAGTTTTCCAGTCTCCTTCTCCGCCGAAGCCGTAACCCTTCTCCATCAATCTCTGGATGGCAAGGCCGGGAAGCTGCTGCAAAGAACCAAGGTCTCCAAAATGTGTGACGATTGCCTGGTAATTCTTTTCCTCCAGGAATTTCTCAAATCCAATCTCAATTCCTGCCTGGACTGCTACATGACGTTTAAATTCTTCCGGATCGCGTCCTTCCAAAAGAATCTCATACCTATTATAATATTCTTCCACCAAAACATCAATATCACCTTTTTTTACATCCTGCACATATTCCGCGATTTCATTTACAGGATAAGCATCAATTTCCCATCCAAACTTAATCTGAGCCTCAACCTTGTCACCTTCAGTCACAGCCACGTTGCGCATATTATCTGCCACACGGCAAACGCGGATATGACTGCTCTCCATAATCCCCACAGCAGTGCGCATCCAGGAAGCAAGGCGGCCCTGCACCTTAGCATCTGCCCAATGCCCTGCAATAACCTTTCTTTCAATTCCCATTCGGGTCACAATATGTCCGTACTCACGGCCGCCATGGGCTGACTGGTTCTCGTTCATAAAATCCATATCAATAGTGTCATAGGGTATTTCCTGATTAAACTGTGTATGTAAATGGCAAAGCGGCTTTCTGTATTCCTTAAGCCCCAGTATCCATGATTTTGCCGGAGAGAAAGTATGCATCCATGTGATCACACCTGCGCAGTCCTCATCTGCATTTGCTTCGTTAAAGGTTTTACGGATCAGCTCATTGGTGATCAAGGTTGGTTTCCAAACCACCTCAAAAGGCAGCGCGCCGGATTTGTTAAGTTCCTCAACAATAATCCTGGAATGCTCCTCTACCTTGCGCAGACATTCATCTCCATATAAATCCTGTGACCCTGTACAAAACCAAAATTTGTAATCTCTTCCTGTTCTCATGATAATAAAATTCCTCCTTATAATTTAAATTCTTTTTCTATTAATATCAAGCCGGATTCCGGCGCTTTCACACTGTTTCAACCTGGATGCTGTCATTCCCGTCACTGTTTCCCGCATGACCTGCTCATATGCTGTCACCGCTTCCTGCATGACCCGCTCATTTACTGTCACCGCTTCCTGCATGACCCGCCCACTTGCTGTCACCGCTTCCTGCATGACCCGCGCACGATCAGCTCCGGCTGGATCATCCGCTCTACTTTGCTTTCCTCCTCAGGAACCCCGTTGATCTTCTCCAGAATCAACTCGGCCGCCATCTCCCCAAGCCTTTCCTGTGGGTGAGCGATAGTGGTAATACCGCTTCCCCGCTGAGCATACAGAGAATTGTCATATCCCGTAACCGATACCTCTCCCGGAATACTCACTCCAAAACTCTCCAGTACCTCCATCACCTGGACAGCGATCTGGTCGTTGTAACACACAATCCCATCCGGCAGTGTTCCCTTTTCTGCCAGCATTTTCGCCATCATGGCCGGCTTTGACTTCCGGTCTTCAGTGTGAAACCACACCACATCGTCAGGATCATAAGGGATTCCTGCCTCCTGTAAGGCATGAACATACCCCTTATGCCTTTCAATCCCCTGAATATCATCTGCCTTAAAAAATCCCGCAATTTTCTTATGTCCCAACTCCAGCAAATACTTGGTCACAAGATAGCCGCCCCTCACATCATCCATAAGAATGTGGGGCTTGTCTGTCATCTCCGTATAAATCCCCTGAATAAAAATATACGGAATCTTATACTTATCCAATGCCTGGTACAAGTTACTGTGTCTGCATATCATCTGACTCTTACTGGGCTCTATGATCAATCCGTCAATATCCTTCTGCAGCAGTTCCTCCAGGCATTTTGCCTCCTTCTGCCTGCTGTTTCCTGTATTTTTCAGAATAATACTGTACCCTCTCTCAGAAAGTATATTATCCATCCCCTGAATCAGCCTTGGAAAAATATAATCAGAAATATAAGTAGTGACCACAGCAATATTCTTTGACTTCTTAACATGGCGCATATTCTCTGAGCAAAAAGTCCCCTTACCGTGATAAGATTCCACATATCCGTCCTGGGCCAGGATACTCAGGGCTTTCCTCACGGTATGCCTGCTCAGGGAATGCTTTACAGACAGTTCATTTTCCGAAGGAAGTTTCTCCCCCGGCCGGATATTACCGGAAAGGATATCTTCTTTTAATTGCTCCATCAATGAAAAATATTTAGGTTTTCCAGCCTCTGTCATTGTTCCCTCCCGCTGCCGCAAACACTGCGGCAGCTATCGCAGAAAATAAAAACTCCATAACTTTCCTGCTTCTATTTCATGGTATAACTTGTATGCACATATGTACAAGTTGTTTTTTGTGTGCGTTTTTAACGAAAAACAGTTGAAGAATTTGTCTATTTTTATGTCTCACTAAACCGCCACTTTGCCCTCTCCGTTCCGGAGCCTCCCCGGTCCTGTACATAACAAAACACCCCACACCACGTTCATCCGCCGCAGTGTAAGGTGTCCTGTTAAAATTTATTTCTATGCAATTTCTTTCTTTTCATCTTTCCGAAAGGGTGTCTGACGTTTGAGAGCCCCGTGGGGGCATTTTTTCAAACAGTCACCGCATCGGATACACTCTGTACTGTTGGGTTGTTCCCATGTTTTAATATCCAGTTTGCAGGCCTTCTGACATGCCCCGCATTTTGTACATTTGTTCTCATCCACCTGATAGCGGTAAAACGCTATAGGATTAAATAGTCCATAAATAGCACCTAACGGGCAAATGTAATGACAAAACGGCCGGTAAACCGCCACTGAAAGAAGGACAAGCACCACCAGAAGGAATACCTTCCAGGTAAAAAGCCATCCCACTGCTGCCTGAAGCGGCGTGTTTGCAGCTACCAGGGGAATCCCGGCAGTCAGTGTCCCGCTTGGACATATGTATTTACAGAACCAGGGGCTGCCCTGGCCTATGATATCCACCGCAAACAGGGGCAGTATGATCACGAACCCTGCCAGTATGACATACTTCAGGTACTTAAGCCATTTATCTCCCGGAAGCTTTTTTAATTTCTTTACAAAGGGAATCTTGTAAAGTAAATCCTGAATAAGGCCAAAGGGACAGAGCCATCCGCACACAAACCGTCCAAAGACAGCCCCCACAAAAATCAGAAACCCTATCACATAAAAGGAAAATTTATAGTTCCGGTCACCAAGGACAGCCTGGAGGGAGCCTATGGGACAGGCGCCCAACGCACCGGGACAGGAATAACAGTTCAGGCCCGGAACACAGAAGTTCTTTGTCGGTCCTGTGAATATCTTGCCTTTTATAAAGCCGTAAGCATAGCCGTTGGTGAGGGCGGTAAAAGCTATCTGTACGGCGTGTCTCAGCTTACCCAATTCCAATACACTCCAGACAAATATTTACGGCCTTTGTAAATACGGTTCCCATCTCACCCCTGCTGACACCATATGCGATCATACACACTGCCCCCGTCAGAAGAGCGATCCGTACAAAGGCCAGTCGGCCGCCCCTTCTCATACCAGTTCCAGATAGGCGTCGATGAGTTTCGCCCAGTCTTCTTTAGATTTTGATCCTACCTGAATATCGCCCACCTGATTTCCGTTTTCATCCACAAAAATCGTGGTCGGCACGGCCTGCACAGAACCTACCGGTCCTCCCAAAAGCTCTAAGGTCAGCGGCAGATGCACATAAGAAGCCTTAGTGGAATCAACCACTTCCTGAGCCACATCTATATTGTGATCTCCTTCCTGGTCTCTGTAAGCATCTGTGATCACTCCTACGATCTGGAAGCCCTTATCTGCGTATTCTTCATTAAGTTCTCCAAGTTCTGGCATTTCCCTGAGACACGGACCGCAGAACGTAGCCCAGTAATTAACCATTGTTAATTTCTTCTCCTTCAGGATATCCTGGGTCACTTCATTTCCCTCTAAATCAGCAGCCGTAAACTCCCATGACGGGGCAACTGCGGTTTCCTTCGTACCCTGCGTGTCTGTATCCTGTTTATCTGTGTCCTGTGT
>JAUNHC010000052.1:0-5166 GCA_030524175.1 Eubacteriales bacterium | reverse complement strand
ATTGATGGAACGTCTGTCTGGCCGTATCGGTATAATCAGACCAACCTTTGAAGAGTATCCTAACAGGTTGGATAATGAAAGGGCAGTGTGCTTCCTTCCAGATAAGCCTGCTTGCCTTTGATACCTGGGTATCCTTTTCTGCAGCATCAGCACCGTTCTTCTCAGACTGGTCTTTTTCATCCTTAGACCCTGACAGTCCCTTATCGGTTTCTCCATCTGCAGATTTTTCTTCTTTATCTACTTTTCCCGAATCCACAGACGTTTTCTCCTGCGCTGATGATGGACTGGATTGACTCTCAGATGTTTTGCCGGTATCCTTACTTCCGCTGCCGGCACTGCAGCCTGCCATCACTCCTGCAGCCGCCATACAAAGCAGAATCACCTTGACTTTTTTATGCTTCACTATCATCGCCTCTCTTTCTGTACCTTTTTAGTCCTCTTTCCTTCTTATTATATCATCGCACAATTTCCATGTATATACAGTGACTAAGTCACACTGTACTATTTCCTGCTATGGCTTATATCCTTATTATCAGACGGACGTATTAACTGTATTTTCCTCCCGGTTCCACGTGTCCCGGAGAATACCATGGACAGTCATGCGGATATATTCATCAAGCCTGGAATTGCAGGTTACAAGAGTGACCATGGGTTTGCTGCTGTCCGTTTTCACATGTGTTTGATACATGGAATTTCCTGACAGCAGCTCAAGCTGCTTTTCATATGCCCGGCTGCCCAGCTCATATCCGTATTGGAACCCGGGGCTTTGTTCACCGGCCTGTTCCACGGAAAATATTTCATAGCAGTACATTTCTTCCGGTGTAATAATATAAAATACAGGGCATTGGCGGTAAAATTCCTCTTCCTCATAACGGTTCAGATTGGCGAACATCATATTCCCTTCCATGTTATGCCCGTAAAGAAAGCTGTGAGAATCCCGAAAATCTTTGCTGTTGCCGGCTCCAAGGAAAATAGTGCCGAAGGCATCCTTTTCTTTTGAAATAGAATGGTGAAGATAATATTCATCATCCTCTCCCTGCACTACCGGGTAAGAAATATCAGTTCCCGGAATCTGTATCCATCCTACAACCTGATCATTGATTTTTCTCAGTTTGTCCCAGGAAATTCCGAAGGATTCCCGGATTTCTTCCTGGGAGGAGACATCTCCGGTCTTATCTTGTTTTCCCAAAACCTGTTCCCCGGAATTTTTCTTTTTTGATGTCACTGAGCGGACAATCTCCATATCATCGGGATCGTTTTCCCCCGTACATTCCTTGCGCAGATTGTCGTATTTCTGCTGTGCCGCCCTGTTCTCGAGAAAACTTCTGGCATAAAAGCTGCCGCAGTAAAATAAAAGCCCACAAGCCGCACCGATCATGCATACAGCCAGATTTCTACTTTTTCTCATTTTTGTCTCCTTTTTTTGCCTTATGGTAAATCCATACACCGCAGACTAAAAGCAAAAGACCCAGAAGCCCGGCCCGGGCCATTGCCTGGAATGGTCTTGTATCTCCTGTTTTTGCATTGCTTGCCATGCTGCCTCCTGAATAATTTCCGTAAGAACCGCCATTACCTGGTGTATAATTACCGCCCCCCGTACTGCCTCCCGGCGAACCGCCTGAAGGGAATTTTGTGGGGATTTTAGTATTCTGAGGACAAGTGCCTGCTGTGGGTGTGGGAGATGCCTGAGCAGTGGGTGTTTTTGTCGGAGCCGGCGTTTTGCCCGGACTTTCAGTAACTGAAGGAGTGATGCTGGGCTTGGGTTTCTCTGTAGGCGCAGGTGTTGTACTTGGCGTGATTTCTGCCACCTTCACTATATGCTCATCCCGCACCCACAAAGTATCCCCGTAATGAACGGTTGCATTTGTATTAAAAAATCTTGACGACTTCCACGTTTCTTCCGTGATATCCTCCTTATTGGCAATGGTGGCCCTCACCTGTGCCAGATTCACAAAGCATTCATCCTTCCCGGCTTTCCCTCTCTTTACTGTAAAGGTTAAGGTCTCCGTTTCTCCAGGCTGTATCTCATCCACCCAAAAAGCTGCGTAATCCTTGCCGTCAAGCTCAATGAGCTCACCTTCCCTGTCCCCGAATTTCTCAAAGGATGTATGATCCGGGATCGCATCCTTTACCATGATATTTTTTCTTATCTCATTGGAACGGTTTTCAACCATGACAGAATAAGTGATCAGTCCATTTTCCTCCACAATGGAGCCTGACGGGGGCTGGGCAGTCTTAAGGGCATAGATGCCGTCACCTGCCATAACCCCTTCCGGTATTTTTTCCTCTGCCGGTTTCATGTTATCTGATGTAGCCATCGCCACATTCGTGACCTCTTTTTCCTGAATGTTCTCCGGAAACTTCACATCATATTTTACGATCAAAAATTCCTGATAGGCCAATTCCATTCCTGTATGTATGGTATATCCATCTGCAGCACCCTCTATCTCCGGTTTGTCCAGTTCTACGCCTTTCTGGTCGTAAAGCTTCACACTGTCTTTTATTAAAACTGCCTGACTATCCTTCAGAACATCCCTGATCACCACATTTCTGGCCTTGGCATTGCGTTCTGTCTGGGTTATCTTTACCTGATAATGGCCTGTATCTCCCGGCTCATACATCTCCTTATCTGAACTTTTATCAATCACAAGGGTTGGGCGGATATCCCCTACATACACCTCATTTTCTCCCATGGCTTCCGGAGTATTATCCCCCTTTGCCCTGGCTGTATTGATCACAGCTGCACCATCCAAAGCAGGACTTTCAAACAGGACTTTATAGAAAACTTCAATCTTATCATAGTCATACAGGTCTGTCCCCGTCACAATACGGAATCCTCCCTCTGACGCCTCAAGGATTGCATTTTCCAACAACTGCCCGTTCTTTCTTATCAGGATACTGCCCTTTTGGATCACTGCACCCTGATGATTCAAGGCATCTTCTATCACAATATTCTCTGCATGCACATCCTCGCGCAATTGTCTCACTGTCAGCTTATAGTATCCCTCCTCACCCACATAATATTCCTTTTGGTCTGATTCCTTCACCACGTCGAGAATAGGACTATGGATTTCCACTTCCTCTGAGTCTTCCACAGGATAATGTTCCTGGCTGTCTGCAATGGCTATGTTACGCACAGTGAGTCCTGCAAGATTTTCATCGATGATCGCTGCCTGGTACTCCACAATCATCTGTTTCTCTGCCTTACAGTCCAGAGGATTATACAGAACCTGCTGGAATCCTCCCCCTTGTTCTCCGTCATAGATCCAGTATTCCCCATCTTTTACAAGTGCTCTGCCAGTATAAACAGTAAATGTGTTGTCATCATTGGCCTCCACTCCGGCATCTGTAAGATTCCCGTCCTGGTCCAGAAGTACCATAGAATCCTTCAGAAGACGTACTCCTGGTGTTTCTATCATATCTGCCACTGTCACGTTCCTGGCAACACAGCCAATCTGCTCCTGCGTTATTTTAATACGGTAAGTAGCAATATCCCCATATTTATAGAAGGGCTTGTCCGCCTTTTTCTCTACCTTTAACACAGGGGAATTCACCCATATCTTTGAGGTATCTTTTACTTCAGCAGCATTTCCTGCATATGCTTTTGCCGTGTTTACGATCTCCCAGCCATTTAACTCCTCCTGCACCGTACAGCGGAATACAATGGTAACGGGAGTATTATATGGCAAATCTGAAATTGTTAATATCCACCCTGTTTCCTGGCGGTACAGATAATATTCAACTACTTTTTCCTCAACTTCGTTATAATTTTCCGGGTTCAGTTGATTCCCCTGATCATCTGTTCCGGCCACCGGATTCAGTATTGTCACAGGAATCCCATATGCTGCAAGTGCATCCTCCGTGTTATCCACAGCCAGCCCCTGTGGCAGTGACAGATCACTGATCACCAGATTTCTGGCTATAGACCCTTTCTGAAGGTTATTCACTGTAACCTGGTATTCTACCTGCTCCCCTATCCGAAATTCGTATGCCTCCCTTCCATCTCCGGCTTCAAGATAACGATTGTTTATGCTTTTATCTATGGACAGGACCGCGGTGTTTACATAAATTTCTGCATCATCTGACTGAACCGGCGCATTTTCAGCCTGTACATAGGCTGCGTTTATACTCTCCATTCCATTTACTTCCTCTGTCACAGAACAAAGGAACGTAATCGTCACAGGCATCCCTGCCGGAAGGTCTGAAATATTCAGCCTCCACCCGCTCCCTTCCGGAAGAAATTGGTAAGACACCTGTTTTTCCTGGGTTTCACCATAAGCCTCAGGATTAAGTTGGCTGGGGATATCGGGTGTGCCTGCCACAGGATCATGGATCACCTCCGGAATTCCCGAAATATTCACGGAGTCCTCTCCGTACAAGGCAAGTCCCTGGGGCATATCCGTATCCCAAATGGTAACATTTCTTGCAACCGTACCCGGAGCCTGGTTTTCCACCACAACCTGATATTCCACCAGTTCTCCTAACTGCCATTCATAATGATCTGCAGTCTTATCTATCCAGAAGGACCCTGTGTTGATGTATACCTCGGCGTCATCAGATTTTTCCCGGGCATTTTCTGCTTGTACCGAAGCCACATTTACGTTCTCAAGTCCATTACATGTCTCCAGCGCTGTACAATGGAATACAATAGTGACAGGATAGCTGTAAGGCAGGTAAGAACAATAGAACGCAAATCCTTGTTCATTTCCTTCCAGGCTTGTATCTGTCTGACGTATCTCTGTAATCTGTCCTGTTTTATGGTCAGGAACAGGGTAATCCACCTGCTGCGGCGCACCGATAATCTCCACACTGCCCGTTCCGTTGGACAGTATCAGTCCCTGAGGAAGTTCCAGATCACTGACTGTCACATTCCGCGCAACGGTTCCCGGCATACTGTTCGTAACAACCACCCTGTATTGGACATCATCTCCCACACGCCATTCATACTTGTCGGCTGTCTTATCAATCTGCAGTTCAGGTGTATTTATCCAAACCTCTGTCAAATCCTTAACTACTTTATCCTCCCCAGTCACAGGGTCAAAGAAGTTTTCTGCCCGGGCGGTTACTGTATTGACCCATTCCTGACCGTTGGATGCCTCTGTGGCCCTGCATCGGAAGTGCGACGTGAAGTCGCGTAATGAATTGCTAACTGTTAGCTACCCTATC
>JAUNHC010000016.1 GCA_030524175.1 Eubacteriales bacterium | reverse complement strand
GGGCGAATTAAGGACTTTCACCTATTAGAAACGTGCGCCGCCAGGCGCACAGAAAGCCTGATAGGGCAGAATACACTGCCTATCAGGCCTGAGCGGAACTATGCCCGTCAGCACAGATTCCGTGTACCAGTCAGCTTCACCTACCGTTTTTCATAATATGAAACTAACCACAATCAGTATATCCCATTTTGAAGCAGATGTGAATCTGTCTTTTTGTCATGTCCAAAACAAAACGACCATGTTCAATCCAACTTGTATTTCTATGTCTAACGCCCTTCTTCCGTGCCTCACAAGTAGCTTTTAGCAGAGGACATCTTATTTCGTCTTCTTAACTAACTGACATTGCCAGTGAACAGTAACGCCTGATTGTTCCCCTATAAGTCGTCAACACTGGCGAATCCGCCGTTATGGGTTTCCTTTGCCTTATACATTGCCGCATCAGCTGCTTTTGCAAGATTCGCGTAGATATCTCCATGCTTTGCAATAACAGCCCCGGCCGACATGGTTATGGACGGCATCTTCCTTCTGGCCGCTTCTTTTGCCAAAGTACTGTTGATATCCTTCATAATTGTCTGTGCAACAGAATAGTCATCTGTGTTCGAGACAAAAATGGCAAACTCATCTCCGTGCAGGCGGGATGCAAGGTCAATGGTCCTGATACGTCCTATGATCATCTGGGCTGACAGCTTAATAACCTCGTCACCGACAGTATGGCCGAATTTGTCGTTGACAAGCTTAAAGTGATCCCCATCTATCATAATAAGAATACCTGTCTCGTCAGGTTCCATTTCCTCCAATATATCCGCAACACCTTTACGGAATGATTTGAAGTTCATCATTCCTGTCAAGTCATCAATGGCCGCTGCTTTCTGCGCTGCGCTTAAAGCAATCTCCAGACGTTTCTGAGTCTGCCCTAATTCTACGTAAGCAGCCTGCAGTTCGCGATTCCTCTGCCATTTTCCTATACGGCTTAATATATAAATAAGAAGCAGTTCCAATACCAAAAGAGGCAGAAGCCAAATCTGCACTGTAGCTTTCAGCATGGTAAAGAAGGGAACCGTGATCAGAAAACTATACTCATCCCCAAGAAGTAAAAAGCCGTAATAACTCTTATTGCCGATTTTCAGTGTTCCTGCTTTTCCCTCATCTTCCATCAAGTCCGAAAGTCCCTCATCTATGTTCTTTCTGAAAGTATGGAAAGCATCTGCTGATTTAACCTGATCCTCAAGCTTGGATTTCTCGTCTTCAGTGATATCTCCTGCATTGTCCAGGGCAGCCTTTGCCTCTGACAGTGATTTGGCAGAATCCTCTGTTGAAGCGGAAAGACTCCCTCCCAGATATTTATCATTTGTACTGCCGACTATGGTTCCCTGATAGTCAAATATTATCATTTCTTCGTCCCCGTAAGCCTGGAGAGTAGATACAAGATTCTGAATATCTCCCATCTTGATATCATAGGCAAAAACTGTTTCACCATCGGGCTGAAGCTGGGATATGGTAGAGAGTATATAATGATTTGCATAGCTCATGTAAGGCGGGGTAAAAACAATATCACCATTGCCAGCAACCGCATCCTTATACCACGGTCTTTCCGTGGCAATATACCCTGTATCCTCATACTGGGAATACGGGGTATCCCAGCTATACAGATATCGGTCCTTATAATACATATACAATCCGTCAAAGGTGTCCCCTTCAATTCCAAGCATAACAGGGTCTATTTTTTTCAGGTAGTCCCAGATATCATCCGGGTCAGGATTATTTTCTATTTCCCTGGAAAGCATTTGAGTGAACAGTTGGAAGGAATGCTTATAATTTTCCATCACATCCTCTGTTTTTCTTTTAATTTCCTGGGCATGTCCAGATAAACTGTAGTCTATATATACTGTTTCTCTTCGGTATACCGCCACTATTGCCAGTATATTGATGACTGCAAAAATAACTGCAAACCAACCGCTTTTTTTACCCCGTTCTTTGTTTTTCATAAAGTGCACCTCCGAATATTTACCGCGAAATCTAGAGCAAATAAGGGAGGTTTATTGTGCGATATCAATATACTTTTCTCCAAATTATATCTATATTTCGTCTATTTTTCCTTATTTTAACATAAATATTCCTTTCAGTCCAACACTCTCCAACAAATTATTGTATAAAATCACATACGCTGTGCCTATAGAAAAAGAAATAAAATCCTACTGGCAGTTTTTATAGAATTGTGATACCATTTCCTGGTACATAAAAACTCAGGAGATTTATATAATGATTACTTTTTTATCACGTATACTGATCAAAAATTATGAAGACTATCAATCACCGGCTGTACGCCAGTCATACGGAATACTCAGCGGTGCTGTTGGTATAGCATTAAATATTATGCTGTTTTTCGGAAAATGGCTGGCAGGAACCTTAAGCGGTTCCATAGCCATCACGGCAGATGCTTTTAACAACTTATCTGATGCAGGTTCTTCCCTTATCACCCTCATAGGCTTCAAATTATCGGGACAAAAGCCAGACCCTGAGCATCCTTTCGGGCACGGCAGAATGGAATATATTTCAGGACTTTTTGTATCAGTGGCAATATTGATCATGGGATTTGAACTTATTAAATCCTCTGTGGAAAAATTGCTCCACCCCGCGCCCATTGAAAGCAGCCCCCTTATCCTGGCAATCCTGGCGGCCTCTATTCTCGTAAAGGTATATATGGCTTACTACAACAGTGCATTGGGCAGGAAGCTTAAAAGTGCCGCCATGCAGGCAACAGCCATGGACAGCTTAAGTGATACCGTCTCCACCACCCTTGTCCTGGCAGCTACTATCATCAGTCAGCTTACAGGAATCCTCCTGGACGGCTGGTTCGGGGTTTTGGTCGGATTGTTCATATTTTATACAGGATTTAAAACATTGAAGGATACTATGGATCCTCTTCTGGGACAGCCTCCCCAGAAAGAGCTTGTCACTCAAATACATGAAATTGTCATGGGGCATCCTATGGTCCATGGAATCCACGATCTTATAGTCCATGATTACGGCCCCGGGAGACTGATGATTTCCCTGCACGCAGAAGTATCTGCTGACGGGAATCTCCTGAACATACATGACGAGATTGACAATATTGAGCACGAGCTGCAGGAAAAACTCAAATGCTCTGCCACCATCCATATGGACCCCATTGTCACAGACAATGCAGAAATCAACGAGATGCACCGGGTTATTTCAAAAATGGCAAAGAATTTAGATTCCCGTTTTTCCATACATGATTTCCGCATGGTAGAAGGCCCCACCCACACCAACCTGATTTTCGATGTGGTAATGCCCTATGACAGCATTTACACAGACAATGATGTCATCAATAAATTAAAAGAACAGATCCATGCCCTGCCCGGAGGAAAATACTTCGCAGTAATCCAGATCGACAAAGCTTATTGCTGAAGATCATCTCAAAAACCGGCACAAAGGCCAGCCCCGGAATACTTCCCGGTAGGCTTCCTTTATGCCGGTTTCTGCATTTCTATTCTTCCAGAGGAATAACATAGAAATCATTATCATCCTCTATATTCTTGATAATCAGCGCATCTGTCTGAGACACATCCAGGATTCTGTCAATGGGAAATGCTGTGGAATACTCATCTGATTCCTCAGATAGGTACCCTATGCTTCCAGGTCCAAGATATAAATCAGGATAGAGGGTACCGTCTTTCATTTTCACTCCAGGCATACTGAATGGATATCCCCCGAATGCAAACTCACCTGCGCTTTTTTCCAGCACCTCTCTGGGCAGAAGATAAGTAACACGTAAAGAGATAGGAGAAATTTCCGCATGTATAACCTTGGCCCCGGTATCTCCCACAGGAGCATCCAGATCATATACTTTCATCTCCTCACTTCCGGTGAGTATCCAATCAAAGGTCCAGATGCCTTCCAGATCAGGATAATATTCCGCTTTCGCTAGTGTCCCTACATTTTTTAGTTCAATATGAACAGCCTTATTAAGAAAGATCCCTTTTTGTCTGGGATTACTCAATGTAACTATATATTCCATGCTTCCATCATCCTGCACATACTTCGCAATATTTTCCGTGTCCTTTGGGATCGATCCGTCTGCCCGCACTGCCCGTCCATCTTCTCCTGCTATAAGTCCATTATAAAAGCCACCAATATAGCTAAAATCTGATTTTTCATCATAATCCGATGTGCCCCAATTTTTAATAGGTTCATAACCATCCAGTGTCACAGTCATATTTTCAAAGCCCGGCTGTTCTCCTTCCGGCGGCTGATATCCCTCCACCCGAAAGATGATCTGCGCATAATAGTTGTCCACAATGGACTGCTCTGCTGTCACGGTAATCCCATTGCACACTGAAGTTTTATTCACCGGTACCACCATCTTCACATCTTCCAGTTTTCTCTGCATCTCATCACTTGCCTGCATTCCCTGGGAAAGGCTCTTGCTCCATTTCATATATGCAGCAGCCCCGGCTGTCACCGCTCCGGCCGCCAGCACAGCCGCGCTCATAAGAAGTCCTATTTGCTTTTTCGTCATTCTTCTTCGTCTGGATACTGCTCTTTTCTCCCCGGATTTTTCTTGCCTTTCCTCATTCGCCTGCTCCTTCCTGACAGCCTCAAAGGCAGCCTCTGCCTTTTTCTGCACAATATCAGGAATTATAATATCTTCCTGAAGAATACTTAAAATGTCTCCTGTATCCGGCCTGGATTCCTGTGGATGCCTTCTTATCACTTTATCACGCTCTTTCATAAAACGCCCCTCCTTCTCTCCTGAGGAAAATAATCCTCTGCCAGCTTCTCTCTGGCCCGGGCAAGTCTTGTACGTACCGTGGATTCCGGTATCTGAAGTATTTGCGCTATCTCGGATGTCTTAAATCCTTCTACATAGTAAAGTATCACTACCGACCTGTAATGTTCTGCCAAGGCCGCAAGTGCCTGCTCCCATTCCAGATTCTCAAAGCCCCTTTCCCTGCTCTCCACCTCCGGAACTTTATCGGTATAAAACAGGTATTCCTTCTTCCGCAGTATATCTCTGCATTTGTTCACCAAAATCCTTGTCATCCATGTGCGGAAATACTTGTCCTCCTGAAGCTGTCCCAATTTCTCCCAACAGGTAAGAATTGTATCTGACACAGCATCTGCCACATCTTCATCATCCCGGAGAACAGACCGCGCAGTCTTATACATGGTCTGCATCTGCGACTGCATCAGCTGGGTAAATGCATCTGCATCACGTGCTTTAGCCCTCTTAATTAAATCATCCATATGTGCTCCTTCCTGCATGTACAGATTTATTACTTTCGTTGAACGTTCTTACTTATTAGACGTAGGATTCATAGAAAAAGTCTCATAAAGAAATAAAAAAATAAACACAGGGACTGAATGTCTAATCCCTGTGTATCACTAAAACAAAATGGAGTGCTTTCCTAGAGCGTGTTTGAAAATTCATTCCGACAATCTGCACGCCCCACTTTGCGGTATATTTGGCTCCAATTCGGTCAGCGTAGCCCGCTACGCCTCCCTCATCGGAGCCAAATCTCCCACAAATTGTGACGCACATCTTCTCGAAAGCAATTTTCAAACACGCTCTAGTGTGCTGTATAAAACGGACATGTCTTGTGACGCAGTCATCACTCTTTTAATCCTTTTTTTCACCTTCATCCTCTTTCTCACCTTTACTGTCTGAATCACTCCGCATATTATATCTAATGCCTCCTATAACAGTCAATACACCGCCGGCTATAACCAATATTGTTATTAAATAGTTATCCTTTCCGATATAACCAATAAAACTTAGTATCGCGAATCCAGCTAAAATCCATCCCATTAAATAGAATGACTTGTCAACATCTTTGCCGTCCTTCTCTGCAGCAAGCTTTACAATCTTTACTTTTTTTGCAAAACACAAAATAGATAATGCTAAAAATATTAATGTAAACCTAAGCATACGGTCATCCATAGATCCTGCCTCCCTCCAGATGAATTCAGTCTCGAGAACACTTCAGGCAACAAAATTTAATTCAATTTATCCGGCGTTTGATCATTTCTCTGAATATTCTGCCGCCTGAAAGCCTTTCATTTCTTGCTTTTCCACATATTCAAAAACTCTATATGGATACATTTTCGTATCTTTATTATATATGAAATAATTCTTTATAACAAGACTTGATATATACTGATATTTAATGTATAATATATTGGATTCATAAATGTATCTATTCAGAAAGGAGACAATAATTGAACGCAAAATACAATCTATCCCCCCAAGAATATACAATTATGCAGATTTTATGGGAACACGACCAAGAAATGACTTTGGCAGAGATTGATGAATTACTGAAGATTCGGAACTTCAAACCTTCAATCGGGACAGTCAAGACATACCTCCAGCGGCTGGTAAAAAAAGAAGCTCTTACTACAAAGAAATCCGGGCATAAACTTCTGTATTCACCGGCCACAAATGAAACCGGCTATGAACAAAAATGGGCACAGTCTTTTTTGGAGAAAAGCTATCATGGTTCACTAAATGCATTCATCTGTGCACTTACCGGAAACAGCAAACTAACAGAAGAAGAGAAAAAAATCCTGAAAGGTCTGTATGATGAATAATGCATTACTTTTTATGTGTTTAATGGGAACCCTTTCCTATATTTGTTATTTACTTATTTGTTTGGTATTTCACCACAAGTTTTCTCCCCTGCAGAGGTTATTCAGTCTTTGTATCACTTTATTTTTTTATCTGGTACCCCTGCCTTTAATAATGCCGCGGATAGTAGCAGAATTGAAGCGCGCCATGCCTGATGCCTCTTTATTGTCTGATCTGTACCTGCCAACAAACTCTATAATAAATGCCCCCACTAAATCACACCTTCTGTCATATCAAATTCGTTGTAACAGGGCAGGCTGCCCTGTTACAATTTGTTCTATTTTAACATTCTTTTCTAATCAAAAAATTCAATCCCCATCAGCGTAAGCCCATGTGCCGGGGCCGTAGGCCCCGCTGCTTCCCGGCTGCAGGCGTCGAGGATCTTCTTTACCCGTTCCGGAGGATACTGGCCGTTTCCTACTTCGATCAGAGTTCCTGAGATGATCCGCACCATATTGTAGAGAAAGCCTGTCCCGGATACGCGGATGGTGATGATATCACCGTCCCGCCATACGTCTATGCCAGTGACTGTACGGATGGTAGTTTTTACCTGGGCTTTGGCTCCGCAGAAGCTGGCGAAGTCATGGCGCCCGATCAGATAGGAGGTTGCTTCCCGCATTTTATCCACATCAAGCTTGTAGTGATAAAAATAGGAGTACAATCTCTCCGTGGGCACGGGAAAACGCCTGTTGAGGATCCGGTATTCGTAAGTTTTCTCACTGTCGCAGTACCGGGGGTGAAAATCCGGCTCCACATCCTCGGAAAGCTGGATACGGATATCATCAGGCAGCCGCTGATTCAAAGCATAAGAAATTTTCTCACCGGGAATACGTGTGTTTGTATCGAACGCAGCCACATTTCCCAGAGCATGGACGCCTGCATCCGTGCGGCTTGCCCCTATGGTCTCAATTTCCTCTCCCAAAAGTTCTGATAATTTTTCATTGAGGATGCCTTGTATGGTCACTCCGTTTGGCTGTGTCTGCCAGCCGCAGTAGTTTGTCCCGTCATAAGCTACCACAAGTCCTACTCGTTTCATAAATTCCTCCTTCATCACACGATTAACAAAATGGAGTACTTTCATAGTATATAAAAAGCCCCCGCCGCAGGACGGCAGGAGCCTCTCTGATTCAGATTCCCGCCACACGGAAACCAATAGCCACAGCGAGATAAACAGCCAATAGCACATAGGCCATGTAATCCCTGGGAGAATACTTCAAGGGTTTCATCTGAGTCCTGTCGTCGCCGCCGTGATAACAGCGCGCTTCCATTGCCATTGCCAGGTCATTTGCCCGGCGGAAGGCAGAGATAAACAGGGGCACAAGAAGGGGAACCATATTTTTCGCCTTCTGAATAAGATTTCCTGTCTCAAAATCTGCACCTCTGGCAATCTGGGCTTTCATAATCTTATCTGTCTCCTCCAGAAGAATAGGGATAAAACGGAGGGCAATAGACATCATCATGGCAATCTCATGTACAGGCACATGGATTTTGTTCAAAGGACGGAGAAGCCGTTCCAGGCCGTCTGTGAGCTGATTGGGAGTGGTGGTCAGTGTCATGATGGAGGAACCGATCACCAGGTAGGTAAGGCGGATCGCCATCTTTCCGGCAAGCACCAGGCCCTCTTTGGTGACCTTAAGAAATCCCCATTTCCAAAGGATTTCTCCGGGGGTAAGAAGTATATTAAACACCACTGTCACCATCAAGATCACCAGAATTGCTTTTAATCCCTTGAACATAAACTTTACAGGGACTTTTGATAAAAAGATCATAGCCGCCAGAAAAAGGGTGGCAACTCCGTATCCGGGTATGGTATGGAATAAAAACACGGATACAATAAACACAAAGGTTCCAAGGAATTTTGTCCTGGGATCCAGCTTATGAAGGACGGAATCGGCCGGATAATACTGGCCGAGAGTGATATCTCTAATCATGAGCCTGTCCTCCTGTCTGTGTCTTTCCGGATCCTGACTTCCCGGACTCTGACCTCACAGGTTCTGCCGTCCCGGACCCTGGCTTCCGGGGTTCTGTCGTCCCGGACCCTGGCTTCAGCAAAGGAGAACCTGACTTCCTTAATGCCTCTAAGATACTCTCCCTAGCTTCTTCAACCGTAGTTGCGTCAGCATCCACAGGAAGTCCCTTCTCTGTGAGTGCGTGCATGATATACGTAATCTGAGGTGCCGCCAGCCCCATGGCTTCCAGTTCCTTATAATGAGAGAAAACCACCTTCGGCGTATCGTCAAAAGCAACCTCCCCTTTATTCATGACAATAAGGCGCTCCACATACTTTGCTATATCCTCCATACTGTGGGATACGAGGATAATGGTTATCCCTCTCACTTTATGAAGCTCTGCGATCTGATCCAGAATATCGTCTCTGCCTTTTGGGTCCAGCCCTGCTGTGGGCTCATCCAAAATAAGGATTTTGGGGTTCATAGCCAGCACCCCTGCGATTGCCACCCTCTTTTTCTGCCCGCCGGACAGTTCGAAAGGTGATTTGCTGTAATTTTTCTCTTTAAATCCAACCTGCTCCAGGGCTTTCTTCGCCTCTGTTTCTGCTTCTTCCCTGGTCAGGCCCTGATTTACAGGACCAAAGCACACATCTGAAAGCACATCGCTCTCAAAAAGCTGATGTTCAGGATATTGAAATACAAGGCCTACCTCGCTTCTAAGGGCACGGCGGTTGTATTTCTCAGCCCAAATGTCTTCACCATTATAGAGAATTGTGCCTGAAGTTGGCTGGATCAAAGCATTAAAATGCTGGATAAGTGTAGATTTACCGCTTCCGGTGTGGCCGATAACGCCAATGAACTGACCGTCCGGTATGGTCAGGCTGATATCCTTCAGGGCATGGATCTCGTAAGTAGTACCCGGACTATAAGTGTAGGTTACATTTTTCAATTCTATTGACATAAGGCACTCACCAATTCCTCCGTAGTCAGTATTCCCTCCGGAATATCCACACCGGACTCCCGGAGCTCATGGGCCAGCAGTGTAACCTGAGGTACATCCAGCCTGTATTCTTTCAGGGTTTTTACCTGGGAAAAGATTTCCCTGGGTGTCCCCTGCATCACCACATCGCCGCCGTCCATCACAAACACCCTGTCTGCATGGATCACCTCTTCCATATAATGGGTGATAAGGATGACTGTCACTTTCTCTCTCTGGTTCAGCTCCCGCACAGCTTCCAGCACTTCCTTGCGGCCGTTGGGATCCAGCATTGCAGTAGGCTCGTCCAATACAATACATTGGGGATGCATGGCAACCACCCCCGCAATGGCAACCCTCTGCTTCTGACCGCCCGACAGCTTGTTAGGCGAGTGATGGCGATATGCCGTCATACCCACCTTCTTAAGACTGTCATCTACACGTTTCCAGATATCATCTGTGGGAACGCCCATATTTTCAGGGCCAAAACCTACGTCCTCTTCCACTACGGTACCAATGATCTGATTGTCCGGATTCTGGAAAACCATTCCCGCCTTCTGGCGGATTTTCCACAGGTCCGGCTCCTGTGCAGTGTCCATATCATCTACCCACAAAGTTCCCTCTGTAGGCAGAAGAAGCGCATTCATATGCTTTGCCAGGGTGGATTTCCCGGAACCGTTATGTCCCAGGATCGCCACGAATTCCCCTGCTTCAATGTCCAGGTTTACATCATTGACGGCACGCTGTGTATCCTGCACATTGCCGTCCTCATCGTATTTGAGATAGTCAAATCCCAGCTTGAACGCCTTGATTATTCCCATTTTCTTCCTCGCTTCTTATCAGGCCTCTTCGGTAGCTGCCGGAACCTGTCCGGTCAACTCGTCAATCAGCTCCCAGATTTCATCTCTCCCCTGCTTCGTCTCTGCCGAAAAAGGGATTATGATACTTCCGGGGCGCAGCTTCAGCCCTTCTTTGATCATCTTCACATGCTTCTGCACCTGGCTCCGCTTCAGCTTGTCCAGTTTGGTGGCTATGATGATAGGTTCATAACCATTATGCAGAATCCAGTCATACATCATTTTATCGTTAGCCGACGGGTCATGGCGGATATCGATAAGCAGGAATACAGCTTTCAGATCCTTTGATGTATGAAGGTATCTCTCTATCATCTTGCCCCACTTTTCCTTTTCTGACTGGGCAACCTTGGCGTAGCCGTAGCCGGGAAGATCCACAAGATAGATTGTTTCGTTGATATTATAGAAATTGATTGTCTGCGTCTTTCCCGGCTGTGCACTGGTACGGGCCAGGGATTTGCGGTTCATCAGTCCGTTTATGAGGGACGATTTGCCTACATTTGATTTTCCGGCAAAGGCCACCTCCGGCCGCTGGGTTTCCGGCAGTTTGCTTGTGATGCCGCATACAATGTCAAGGGATACATTTTTTATTACCATTGATTTCCTCACTATTTTCTTAGAGCTTCTGCCACCACTTCACTCATATTATCTACAAAAGAAATGGTGAGTCCATCCAGAATTTCTTTATCCATATCCTCAATATCTGTTTTATTTTCCTTTGGCACCAGAACCTGCTTGATCTTGGCATATTTGGCTGCCAGAAGCTTTTCTTTCAGCCCGCCGATCGGCAGAACACGTCCCCGGAGAGTGATCTCTCCTGTCATGGCAATATCTGCCCGGACAGGTTTCCCTATAATGGCGGAGAGCATGGCTGTGGCCATAGTAATACCCGCGGATGGGCCGTCCTTGGGAACTGCCCCCTCCGGGATATGTACGTGGATATCGTTTTCCTGGAAAAATTCCTGGGACACGCCGTAATTGCCGGCTACAGACCGGATATAAGAAATCCCCGCCTGGGCAGATTCCTTCATCACATCTCCCAGCTGACCGGTAAGCATCAGTTCTCCCTTTCCAGGCATAACGTTGACTTCGATCTGAAGCGTATCACCACCTACCTGTGTCCAGGCCAGACCTCTGGCAATTCCCACTTCATCCTTTTTATTTGCCATCATATAATTGAATTTTTCTTTTCCCAGATAGTCGGAAAGGTTTTTGGAGGTGACAGTCACTTTATCCTTGCCATCCTCCATAATTGCCCTGGCTGTTTTGCGGCAGATTTGTCCGATGCTCCGCTCCAGGTTACGGACACCTGCTTCTTTTGTATAATTGTTGATGATTTTTTTCAAAGCACTGCTTTGGATCACCAGTCTTCCTTTTTCAATGCCGTTAGTGTCCATCTGCTTGGGTATCAGATGATCTTTGGCAATATGTTCCTTTTCGTTTTCCGTATAACCTGAAATCTCAATTAATTCCATACGGTCCAGTAGAGGGCGGGGGATTCCCTGCACATCATTTGCGGTTGCTATAAACAACACCTCGGATAAGTCCTGGGAAATCTCCACATAATGGTCGTTAAAATGGTTATTCTGCTCGGGATCCAGTACCTCCAGAAGTGCGGATGCCGTGTCCCCTTTATAATCGCTGCTTGTCTTGTCAATTTCGTCCAAAAGCATCAGCGGGTTATTCACGCCTGCCTGCTGAAGAGCCACTGTGATCCTGCCCGGCATGGCACCCACATAAGTTTTTCTGTGGCCGCGGATTTCAGCCTCATCCCTCACACCGCCAAGGCAGATACGCACATATTTCTTATGCATAGCTTCTGCCACGGACTTTGCAATAGATGTTTTGCCTGTTCCGGGAGGTCCCACGAGACAAAGTATGGGGCTTTTCCCTTTCTTTGTCAGTTTGCGCACAGACAGAAATTCCATGATTCGCTCTTTTACATCCTTAAGCCCATAATGGCCTTCCTGAAGAATCTTCCAGGCTTCCTTCAGATCATCGGAATCCTGGGAGTGCTTATCCCAGGGAAGGGACAGCAGCATCTCGATATATCCCCGCAGTACGGTACTCTCTGCGGCATTGCTGTTCATACCCTTAAAGCGGTCTATCTCTTTGCCGATTTTCTCTTTTACCTCATCTGAGGCCTGGAGAGCCTTGAGCTGCTTTTTGAATTCCTCTGCATCGTCAGCAGTATTCTCTTCTCCAAGCTCTTCTCTGATAAGTTTGAGCTGTTCCCGGAGAATATATTCTCTCTGGTTCTTATCAATACGGGCTTTCACCTTTTTCTGCAGATCTTTGCTGATCTGCATTACTTCAATTTCATTGCCAAGAATGGCTCCCAGAAGCTCATAACGTTCTTCCAGGGATATTGCCTCAAGCAGTTTCTGTTTATTCTGGTATGACAGAGGGATATTTACTGCTATCTGCTCTGCCAGCTCTTCCACCTCTTCGATAGCCAGGATCTGAGCCACCAATTCCTTGCTCACCTTGCCGTTTTCCACACAATACTGATGGAAAAGCTCCCTGAGGCTCCTGTGCATGGCTTCTTTCACCGCCGGGGCCAGATTCTCTGTTTCCTCGTGGTTAAAGAGCGCCACTTCCCCTTTCAGATAGGGAAATTCCTGTTCCAATGAAAGAAGCTCCGCCCGTTCCGTTCCCTCCACAAGTACACGAAGGAGGTTCTGGGGCAGTTTTACTACCTGTTTAATATATGCAATGGTTCCAATCTGATATAAATCCAGAAGTCCCGGGGTCTCAACCTCGGGATTCTTCTGGGTTATCAGGAAAATCTTCTGGTCGTGCAGCATAGCGGCTTCAATCGCCCTCACAGAGCGCTCTCTGCTCACATCAAAATGGACGATCATACCAGGAAGGATAGTCGTCCCCCTGAGTGCGATAGCCGGCAGCACGTTAATCGGATTTTTCATTTGTCTTCCGTCCCTTCATCAAGCAGTTTCAGGCTTTCCTTTTTTTCTGGAGTGTGAACTCCTTCTGCCTGCTGCTGGAGCTGGTGCAGGGGCCGGCGTCTCACTTCTGACGATCTCCGGCTCTCCGGTACCTTCCACAACTTCTTTTGTGATAATACATTTACGGATCGTATCATCGGATGGTGCCTTATACATCAGATCCATAAGTGAATTCTCCATAATAGCACGCAGTCCTCTGGCGCCTGTCTTGCGCTCCAGTGATTTTCTGGCCACAACTTCAAGGGCCTCATCCTGGAAATCAAGCTCCACTCCATCCAACTCAAATAATTTATGATACTGTTTTGTGAGAGAATTTTTCGGCTCTCTCAAAATTCTGATCAGTGCATTTTCATCCAGGGCATCCAGGGTCACAACCACCGGAACCCTTCCTATAAATTCAGGGATCAAACCGTATTTTATAAAGTCCTCAGGCATGACATCCTTCAGGATCTCCCCTACATTCAGCTCTTCCTTTGCGGTAACTTCAGCGCCGAAGCCGATTGCTTTTGTATCTTTTCTGGACTCAATGATCTTCTCAAGTCCATCAAAAGCACCGCCGCAGATGAAGAGGATATTTGTAGTATCAATCTGGATAAACTCCTGATGAGGATGCTTTCTTCCTCCCTGGGGCGGTACACTGGCTACCGTTCCTTCCAGTATTTTCAGAAGTGCCTGCTGTACGCCTTCACCGGATACATCCCGGGTGATAGACGCATTCTCAGACTTTCTTGTGATTTTATCAATCTCATCAATATAAATAATGCCATACTGTGCACGCTCAACATCATATTCTGCTGCCTGGATGATCTTCAGAAGAATGTTTTCCACATCCTCTCCTACATATCCCGCCTCTGTGAGGGTGGTAGCATCAGCAATGGCAAAAGGCACATTCAAAAGCCTTGCCAATGTCTGGGCAAGGAGAGTTTTACCGGAACCTGTTGGCCCCAGCATGAGAATGTTGCTCTTCTGCAGCTCCACATCTAGATTCCTGGATGCGGCAACTCTCTTATAGTGATTATATACAGCTACAGACAAAGTCTTCTTGGCCTCATCCTGTCCGATAACATAGTCATCCAGAATAGAATGAATCTCTTCCGGCTTCAGCAGGTTTACATCTGAATCGTAAACCTCCTCCTGATCGTACATGCCGAATTCTTCTTCCATGATTTCCGCACAGATGCCGATACACTGGTCACATATAAAAGCCCCGTCAGGACCTGCGATCAATTTCCTGACCTGATCCTCTGATTTATGACAAAAAGAACATCTGACTTTTCCATCTCTTATTTTATCTGCCATGGATATTCTACTTTTCCTTTCTATTCCTATATAGCAAGATAAGACTCCTGCGGCTTGCTAACAGGAGTCTTTCTTTTGCATCATTTATGCATGACAACACCATCAATCAAGCCGTATGCTTTTGCCTCTTCCGATGACATATAATTGTCACGATCGGTATCCCGCTCAACAACCTCGATTGGCTGGCCGGTGTTCTCTGCCAGAATCTCATTTAAAGTTCTTTTGGTTTTTGCGATATGGTCCGCTACAATCTGGATTTCCGTAGCCTGCCCCTGGGCACCGCCGGAAGGCTGGTGAATCATAATTGTAGAGTTCGGAAGAGCAAATCTCTTACCCTTTGTACCGCCTGCCAGAAGAAAAGCTCCCATACTGGCCGCCATTCCGAGACAAATGGTGGAAACATCGCATTTTATATACTGCATGGTATCATAGATCGCCATGCCGGCTGTCACTGATCCGCCCGGGCTGTTGATGTACAGCTGTATATCCTTACCCGGATCCTCTGCTTCCAAAAAGAGAAGCTGAGCCACCATCAGGCTTGCGCTCACATCATTCACTTCTTCTCCCAGAAATATGATCCTGTCTTTAAGAAGCCTGGAATAAATATCGTAGCTTCTTTCCCCCCTGCTTGTCTGTTCGATGACATAAGGTACTAAACTCATATTCATGCCTCCTGTACGCATTTACTGCGTCATTAAACTTCCTTTGCTGCGTCGGCAACTAATGTAACTGCCTTCTGAACAGACATATCTTTCTTCATCTGCTCTAATTCACGCTCGCCAAGAAGCCCTTTTAATTTGTCAGCTTCCATTTTATACATTTCAGCCATTTTAGCGATTTCTTCATTTACTTCTTCTTCACTTGGCTGGATATTCTCAACTTCGGCAATCTTCTCCAGAACAAGTCTTGTCTGGATTCTCTTAAGTGCCTGCGGTTTCATGTCTTCCATCATTTTCTCAGATGTCAGTCCTGTGAACTGGAAATACTGCTCCATGGATAATCCCTGGGACTGCATTCTTCTGCTGAAATCATCAGCCATCTGACGGCACTGTGTCTGGATCATGGCTTCCGGGATCTCCATCTGCGCATTCTCGATCACTTTATCTACTGCTGCGTCTTCTTTCGCACGTACAGCTTCTTTTTCTTTCTTCTCAAGGAGTTCTTTCTTTACGAACTCTCTGTACTCTGTAAGAGTGTCAAATTCTGAAATATCTTTTGCAAAATCATCATCCAGCTCCGGAAGCTCTTTTGCTTCGATTTTCTTCACATCGCATTTAAATACTGCGGCTTTTCCGGCAAGCTCCGGTGCCTGGTATTCTTCCGGGAATGTAACGTTTACTTCCACGTGGTCTCCGGTCTTGGCGCCTACAAGCTGCTCCTCAAATCCCGGAATGAAGGTGTTGGAACCAAGAGTCAGCGGATATTCTGTGCCTTTTCCGCCGTCAAAAGCGATATCGTCAACAAATCCCTCGAAGTCGATAGTTACAATGTCATCGTTCTGAGCAGCACGGTCCTCAATTGTGACAGTTCTGGAGTTTTTCTCCTGCTCTTTCTTAAGTTCTGCCTCTACTTCTTCTTCTGTTACTTCGATTTCAGCCTTGGCTACTTCCACGCCTTTATATTCACCTAAAGTCACTTCTGGTTTCACAGCTACTTCAGCAGTAAAGATGAATGGCTTGCCAGGCTCTGCCTGTGTAACGTCGATCTGCGGCTGGGAAACGATCTCCAGCTCACATTCTTCCAGAGCCTTGCTGTAATGCTCAGGAATCAGGGCGTTAGCTGCATCTTCTAAGAAAATACCTTTTCCATACATCTGCTCAATCATTTTTCTCGGAGCTTTTCCTTTACGGAATCCAGGAATGGAAATTCTTCCTTTTGCCTTCTGGTATGCACTCTGCATTGCCTTGTCTAAATCCTCGGCAGAAACTTCGATGGTAAGCTTCGCCATGTTTTTTTCCATTTTCTCCACCTGTAAACTCATGTTTCGTGTTCCTCCTTAATATTCAGGTAAAATATACTTATTATATTTACTCTTTCTTTTTCAGTGTGGCTTACTAAACCAGCAGTCTGCGGCACAGTACCATTTCCGCTGGATTTCCTATATATTTACAGTCATTACGGTAGTATAACATAAGAATCTGAAAAACGCCAGTGTTTTTTCGCAGGAATTAGCAGGAATATACGATAGATTCAGCGATTTCCCCGGCTTTTTCTCTGCCCAGCAGCTGTTGGATCAGCGAAAGACCGAACTGGATGGCCGTCCCCATTCCGCGGCTGGTTGTCACATTGCCGTCCACCACCACTGCTTCCTCACATGTGTGAGCGCCATATAATTGATCCATGAAGGAAGGATACGAGGTGGCCTTTCTCCCTTTCAAGAAGCCCAGAGAGCCAAACACGCTGGGAGCCGCACAGATTGCTGCAACTCTGCCCCCTTTACTATAGAAGCTTTCCAACAGATCGGTCAGAGGCTTGTACGCTGCCAGATTACGTGTACCGGGCATTCCTCCGGGAAGCACCAGCATATCTGCATCTGAGAAATCAGTTTCTCTAAATATCCTGTCTGTCAGAAGGGAAATCCCATGAGAGGTGACCACATCCCTGGTTTCCTTAATAGATACTGTCTCAATCTCTATCCCTGCCCGTCTCAGCAAATCCACAACAGTCAGCCCTTCAACCTCTTCAAATCCGTCTGCCAGGAATATATACACTTTACCCATGATAAATCCTCCTTATACAAATATCACAACCATAGATACAAAATCTTATAAACTGTCTGCAATAACTCTGCTGCGCTTTTACAACGACTAATTATATCATTTTCCTTTCTTTTTTACAATAAAAAGGGTATACTATTCTCAATTCAAATACAACAATTTGAGCAGCATCCTCGCTGTTCTTAACAGTGAAAACAAAAGTTTTCAGAAAGGTATATGATCATGGAAATCGAGAGAAAATTTCTTATTGATGCAAAAAATCTTCCAAAAAATCTGGACTCTTACCCCTGTCTGGAAATAGAGCAGGGATATCTGTGCACCACACCGGTGGTCCGCATCCGCCGCCAGAACGACTCCTATTATCTCACCTATAAATCTAAGGGAATGATGGCAAGAGAAGAATACAACCTGCCTCTGACCAAAGAAGCCTATGAACATCTAAAGCCCAAAACTGACGGCATCCTCATTGCCAAGAAACGATATGTGATTCCGGAAAAAGATAATCTTTCTATTGAGCTTGACGTATTTATGGCTCCCTATGACAAACTTCTGCTGGCAGAAGTTGAATTTCCCACGGAAGAGGCAGCCAACAGCTACAAGCCCCCTTCATGGTTTGGAGAAGATGTAACCTATTCCACACAATACCACAACAGCACCTTAAGCAAAGGAGCGCCCTCAGACAGCTGAACTGCTGCCGGGGCACTCCTTATATATATCTGCCCCCACATTATGGGGCAGCCATCCTTTATAAACGTTTCCCTTTCTCCGCACAAGCCTGAAGAGCTTCGAAAACAGCACTTCTAAGCCCGGCCTTTTCCAGCGTGCGCACACCCTCGATCGTTGTGCCCGCAGGAGAGCATACCATATCCTTCAGCTCACCGGGATGCATTCCCGTCTCCAGAACCATCCTGGCACTGCCCAGAACTGCCTGGGCGGCAAACTGATATGCCTGTTTTCTTGGCATACCCTGGGCAACAGCAGCGTCTGCCATAGCTTCGATAAACATAAAGACATAAGCCGGGGAGCTGCCGCTCACAGCACCTACCGCATCCATCAGACGTTCCGGAACCACCTCCGTACGGCCGAAACTGTCTGTAATTTCGCATACCTGTTTTAAATCCTCGTCTGTTACCTTGTCATTGATGCAGGCACCAGTCATACCCTCTCCAACCTGAGCCGGAGTATTTGGCATGAGACGTACCACCTTTAAAGGCTGCCCGCACTTCTCTTCCAGCCACGCCAGAGTCTTGCCCGGTGCAATCCCCACAACCATATGCTCCGGAGTGAACAGATCCCTTACTTCTCCAAGGACCTCTTCGTAAAATTGAGGCTTCACGGCAAGAACAACTATTCTTGCGCTTTTCACCACCTCACGGTTATCCATAGTCGTCATAACCCCAAGCTTATCTCTGCTGCGAGCACTGCCCTCTTTCGTAAGATTTGATACGATGATCTCATCTTTGCTGAATATACCTTTGCGGAGAATGCCGCCTATCATAGCTGCTGCCATATTTCCGCATCCTATAAAACCTATTTTCATTACTTATCCTCCGGAATCCTTTGTGTCTGAATTTCACTATATTTCATACATATATCTCTGCCTGGTGATTTTATCCGGCAGTCCTGCATTCAGGTTTCGCATATCCACTACTTCATTCAGATTATAAACCAAGCTGCGGAGCAGCCCCCGCTTCCTATTAAAAACAGTTACTACAGCACCAGTGAAGGTGGGTTGTAAACACGTCCGTTAAGCTCACTGTCCAACATATAAAGACTTCTTGCATCTTCCCCGAACAGTTCCATCTTCTTTATCAGATCGAGAGCATTTGTCTCTTCTTCCCCCTGTTCCTTGACAAACCAGTCCAGAAACTGCATGGTCCGAAAGTCTTTCTCCTTATAAGCAGCATCGTAAATATTGTTGATCAGTCCGGTCACATACTGCTCATGGGCATATCCCTGTCTCAATGGGTCTATTTTCTTATCAAGATTAGCATCCGGCTTATCAATTGCCTCTAACTCCACCTTGCAGTCATTGTTCTGCAGATACTGCATCATGAGCATAGCATGGTCACGCTCCTCCTGAGCCTGCACACGATACCAGTTAGCAAAGCCTTTCAACCCTTCCTCTTCATAGAAATTGGCAAATGCCAGGTATAAATATGCTGAATAAAATTCTTTATTAACCTGTGCATTCAATAATCCTGCCACTGTTTCCTTTAACATCTTATCACTCCTTGTCATAGTATTTTTTATAAATATAAATGACTCTCCCTAATTTCACAGTTATCATAGAAATTACTGTGAATAATTAAGAATAGTAACCAAAAAACTTAAAAAACTGTGATTTCAGTATAGTACAAACAACCCCATAAGTAAAGCAGGCATTTTACCTCGTATGTCCCGGGATTTTCTTGCATATATGGATAAAAACACCTGGCGGGATATCACCAAATGAACAGCAACCCTTGTGTGCCTTACAGTTTGTCTACATGCCGGGTTGTCTCATCCTCCTTAAGAAGCAGATATTTACGGACAGCAAATAGGATTGCAATTGCCACAACACCCACCAGAGTCTGCCATGTCTGCAAATGCTCCACCACCATCTGCCTTGCAATGGCAAACAAAAGCACCTCAACCATTGTCTCTGCCGTATGCCTGCACAGCATCTTCACAAATTCCACACCCACCACCAGCGACAAAGCCTGTCCCAGAAAAGCTGTGAAATACTCCATCTCCATATCAAGGACCGGCGTATTTATCAATTGATGGATAAGGGGAATCGTCGCCTTGGCGATCACAACCAAGATCAGTACCGACAAGAAAATCTCCGTATAACGGGCAGTGTGATAAATCACTTCATTAAAGTGCTTACGTATCGTATGGTTTACCTGTTTCTTCATGAACCTCTCCTTACCATTTCTTTCTATTCTAACATCAAATCCCTGCTCTGTCATCTGTAAGCCGGATTCAAAATTCAAAATATAATTCAAAATATTCAAAATGCACACAAAAAGTATTAAAAAAATAATTGATTTCTGGAGAAAACATGGTATAATAACAGCATACGCAGATATAGTTCATTGGTAGAACATCAGCTTCCCAAGCTGAGGAGGCGGGTTCGATTCCCGTTATCTGCTTGCTGAAAAGCTTGATTTTACTGGGGTTGTGGGACTTTGGTAAATCGAAGGTAAGCAAAAAAGTAATCAGAACAATTGTTCTGGTTATTTTTATTTTGCCTGGAATTCTGGAATATCACTTAATATCTGCACTTTCGCGTCAATACTTCTTCTGTTTTTGTCCTGCTTGTGACTTTGGGAAATCTGCCACATCACACACAAATTTCCCGGAATCATCAATATATCTGGTTTCTGTCCTTCGGATATTAAATGCGTTGGCTATGAAGTCTTCATGTTTCAAAGCTACTACTTCTCCGATTCTGATTCCTCTAACAAACATGATTTTGCACGCTTCAGGAAACCTCTTGGGATGGTCTTGAGATTCATTTACTTGGTTTTTCTTTCCCCAAAATCTTGTAGTACCTGTTAAACACCTGCTGGTTACGAAGGTGTGTTGCTTTACAAATCTTTTCATGCTGTAGACATCTGAAGTTCCATTCCGAGAACACTTCTTTGATTGTAGGATTTTCAATCTAGAAATGTTCCCTCCCTCTCCCTAGACGTGTGACTAAGCTCACTGAAAAGAAAGGAAAGAAAGGATATTATTTATTTGATTTAAATCGTTTAACCAGATGATCTGTCACAACATCAAGAAAGGGTTGGTGGAACAAAATGAAGAAAAAAAATTTTGTAATGATGGTAATCGGAACGGCTGCAGTATTTGGAATGACTGCAGGAACAGTTTCAGCACAAGGACAATCGTCATATGTACAGTATGAACATGCATGGCCTGAACCAGGCCAGGAAGTAGCTAATATAATTTACGATACAGATCTTGCTGCTGACGTGGATGATGCCGGAGCACTTGCCATGCTTCACGCCTATGCAGATCAGGGTAAGGCAAATTTGCTTGCAGTGGTAGCTGACAGTTCATGTCTTTATAGTGTTTCCTGTGCGGAGGCAATTAATACTTATTATGGTCGTCCGGACATCCCTGTGGGAACCTACAAAGGCGATTCCGAAGTAGCCCCAGAAGGCTACACCTACTGCAAACCAGTAACCATGAAATATCAAACCACCTTGCGGGATGGCAATGATGCGCGGGATGCTGTGGATATATACCGTGAGGTACTGGCCTCTCAGCCTGATGGCAGTGTGACAATTGTTTCTGTAGGCTTTCTTACCAACCTGACGGAACTCCTAAATTCACAGCCGGATGAGTACAGTGATCTGAATGGTATAGAATTAGTTCGGCAAAAGGTAAAACTTGTAAGCTGCATGGGAGGAAACTTTCAGGATTTTGACTCCGCAGAATATAACTTTATGTGTGATCCTGCTGCAGCACAACTGATGGTAAATAAGTGTCCGGCCCCAATCATGTTCAGCGGTTCTGAGATTGGGATCAACCTGGATACAGGTGAACGCAGGTACGAGATGGCCCAAGATGATCCGGTACGTTTAAGCTATGATCTGTATCTTTCAGATGATACAGGCCTTGGAACACGGTGGAGCTGGGATCTTTCTGCAGTGCTCTACGCCGTAGAAGGGCTACAGGATTATTGGTCAATGGAACGAGGCGATGTTTCTGTCTTAGAAGATGGAAAAGACACCTTTGAAAAAAATGAAAAGACTGGAGCACGGGCATTTCTTGTAGCCAAAGCAGATGTAACCCAAGTGGAAGCAAGGTTGAACGAAATAATGATTTCTGCCAAGAAAAACAATCCCAACGAGGAAAAGGTTGTGTGCATTGAAGATAAAAACGGCAGAATTATGCGTTATGGAGCCAACGGCGAGACCTGGGGCGTATGGAAGAATGATCAGCTGGTAAACTATGCCGGACAGCCAGGTGCGTATATGACACTGGATTTTGAAGGAGTAGGATTTGATCTTTATGGCGGTGTAGACGCAGACCAAGGTATGCTGTCAGTGCAGCTAGATGGACAGGAGGTTTCTGTTATTGATACCTATGCAGAAAAGCGGGTTGGTAGTAAATGTCTATATTCTGCCAGGGAATTAGAGCCTGGAAAACATACCCTAAAACTGGTAATTTCTGAAGAAAAAAATACGAACAGTACAGACAGCATTGTACGCATTGATGCAATTAAACTTTATGAATAAAGTAATTTGACTGAAGATAAGTTTTTATCACGATTCCTTTTGTATTGGCATAGACATATTGACAAAACCTGGAGTCTGTGAAAGTTTTTCTGTAAATAGAGATTATGAAGGTCTTCTATGATAAACTAAAATCATAGGAGGCCTTTTATTATGGCAAGAGAAAAGAAACCAGTACACAAAGTAGAAATGACAGATGGAAAGCGAAACATCATTCAGCAGCTCCTGCAAGAGTACGAGATCCAGTCCGCAGAGGATGTACAGAAAATGCTAAAGAATCTCCTTGTGGCACCATCAAAGAAATCCCCCAACTTAATCATGGAATCAAAAGGAATACGTGTTTTACCCAGTTCATAATCTGTATAGGTGCGTTGTCCTACATTTAAGAGCTTTGCTACATATTCTTGAGTATAGTCTCTGTCCTCACGTAAATTCCTAATAATAGTCAGATAGTCCATAAGCATTTCTCCCAGAAGTTCTTAGTTATCGTTCATTCATAGCACTACTTGCCTACAGATAGGAAAAACAAGCGCAAATAAAAACTACCCTGTAACTTTAGCCAGTCAGGGTAGTTTATTAATCCCCGGAGGTTAACCACTTTGTGGGCGGTTGCTCCTTTTCTGTTCTAAATATATCATAGAATACAAATGATTTCAAGGAAAAGAGCATTAATATTATGCTTTCATTCCTGTATCTTTATATTTACTTTTACATCAGATAAAAAGGCAAGCTACCATACTTCCTATTCCATGATAGTAAGTAATTCTTTTGGTTTATGCCGTGCTATGACCGAAAAAGCTACTCCTGTTGATAACCCGGTTAAAAAAATCCCCGCCAGACCTGCATATATGATAGTGACTGGCTGTAGTCCCGCATCAAATGAAATATCACTTTCAATCAGATTTACATTCATCGTCTCCTCTTCATAAATATCATTGCTCGTATAAGCATTATCCGGCTGTTCTGTCTTTTCTGTTGCATTCTCATAAAGCCAATCGCCCATCCGCGTACCAACAGGCAGCAGAACTGCCGTAGAAATACAAAACGCTACAAGAAAAATAGACGCGCATTCCAAGAAATGCTGCCACAGAAGGTTCCGCTTGGGTATGCCCACTGATATTAAAATGCCCGCCTCATAAATACGATCCCTTTCCCAAAGTGTGAGAATCAGAGTAAGCAAAACCACACCAATCACTGCAATAAATGTAAGCATGAGCAATGAAATGTTGCTCAGTTGTTTCAGCGGTTCCATACTGCTCTGATAGCCTGCATTATTCACCGTAAGTTTTATATTATTGGAATCAAAGATATCCAATTCTCTTATATCCCTAACTAACTGGTTTAAATTTTCCGGATCCTTAACAAAGAAAACTGCCCCGCCAGAATAAAAAGCATCCTCTCCCGATTTCACATCTTGTATGATCTGCTGGGTAGTACCTATATCAGTAAAAATGAAGTTGGCCGGCATATCACACTCTGGTGTTTCCTGTGAAATATGTGTTTCCTGCACTTCAGCAAACATTCCCACAATTTCCAACTCATATGTTTTCAGTGAGGAACCATAGTCAGCACCATCTCCCGGCGGCTGCATTATAAAGTGATCCCCCAGCCCCAGATTATTTAACTGTGCCAGTTCCTCAGATATAAGAGCTTTTCCCACATCCGAAGCTTCCACATGACGGCCCTCAGTAAGTTCAAAAATCCCCAGAGAAAAATATTCGTGGAGACTGGTATTCTTATTACCCAGAATTCTTGTCAAATGCGCTTTATCATCTCCTATGCCGGAAAATTTGCCGGGTTTCAGTCCTAATCCGGATATATCCATGTAGCACGCATCCATAACATTGGATTCCTTAATTCCATTCAATGCCGAGATACGATTGACTAACACCTGATTCACCATGTTCTCTGTATTAGCTTTGCTGTCATCCGAAGATATTTTGAAATAGCCTCCTATCCTCTCCCGCACCTGTGCCGCGGCACTCTTAGAAGCGAAACGGACCGACATTCCGGAGATGAGCAGCACCATCATGACAAATAATGTTAATAAAAGCAGCACACTTTTACCAGTTTTACGTGTAATATATAGAAATGCTCTATGGTGAGCTTTCATTTCTCCCTCTCTGCATACATTTTGGAATTTCCAATGATGTATGCCGGATGATGCGTAAGTCAGCAGATGCTGCCCTTTCATCCGCATAAAAGTAAATACAATAGTACCGCAGGAAACAAACAGCATTGACAGAAATGTCAGAATCATTTCACCCGGTAAAAGCGTATAAGACAACGGTTTCTGGTGCAAAGGAGCTCTGTCTATCTGAGTAATGCCCGTTTCAACTTCATACGTTGTACGGAAAGCCGATGAATCTTCAGCGGGATTTGTAAATTCTGTCAATGCATCTCCTACAACATGAGTTATAGGGCCAGCCAATAATCCCGCTGCAAAAAAAGCTGCAATGGTAATCATACTTATCTCCACAAGAAGCTGTGCCAGAATACTCCGTGTGCCAATACCAAGGGATTTGAGAATATTAATTTCCTGTTTTCTGCTGCGCATCCACATGGCAAGGATCAGGGACAATATAATCAAAGCACCGGCTATCATAATAACAGCCAGGGATGTAGCAAACATCACCATGGAAAGAAGCGGCTTTGCAGCAGCTTTGTAATCCTTATCATAGCGGCTGATAAGGTAATAACTCCAGTCCACATGCTCATTTTCTCTGATTCGCTGTTCAACAATATCCAAATCAGCAGGGTCTTCCACAAATAGAGTGATACTGCCAAGAAGCCTGTCTTCTTCATGAGCCAGTACTTTCCCCTTATAAAAGTTATTATATTGCACCTGTCCCCAATATCGAAGTTCAAAAGGAGCAAAAACCGTATTTGCCAGGATATTCGGTTCTGCAGTCCATTGAGAAAGATCCTGTTGAAAATTTATTTTGAAAATCCCTACAATTTCAGCATGATAGGTTTCTCCGTATTGTTCTCCTGTCACAACATCGAAATTGCGGCCGTCTATATGATCACCAACTTTAAGATCATTTCTCCGGGCAAGTTCTTCTGAAATAATGATCTTCCCAGAATCATCCATGTTAAGATGCCGGCCTTCAGTGAGTTCCAGTGCGCCGTTACTAAAATACGGATAATATTCGCTTTCCTGTACAATACGGAAATCATTGGAATGTCTCCAAGCTTCCGCAGAAGCAATATATTCAGAATCATTTACTCCATTCCGCTCAGCTTCCTGCAGTTCCCGCGTATATCCTCCCGGCTGTAAATCCAGCCCTGTGTACAGCATTTCAGCACCCATTTCACTGTAAAATCCACTGACACCCTCAATGGATGCAAGCTCTTCAGCAACAGATTCCGTGATAAGAGGAAGCTTTAATGTACGCACTAATTCTCCATCTTCGTTATAAGTGCTTAAATAGATTTCATTGCCGGGGATATTATTCATTTCTAAATTTAATCCGGTAGAGATACTCTTTCTCATGTCGGCTGCCGCTTTTCCTGCACTGGACCGGATAGAAAGGCCCACCAGCATAAAAAGTCCCATAGTCAACAGAATCAAGAACAGCAACACACTTCTTATTTTTTTCCTGCTAAGATAGAGACAGGCTCTCCTCAAAATATTCATAACAGCACCTCCAAAGGAAAGTTACCCATTGGTTTATGTGTTTCTTCCTCCAGTATATCATGCTGCTCTCCGAAATTCATCTATTGCTGCAATATAAAAGGGACAAAAATATCCGGCAGAACCACCTGCCGGACACCCCTGTAAATCACTTAATAATATGATGTAAACCCTATATCACGCAATGAAATCCCCACATAGATCTGCAGCAGTTCCTGCCAGCCTGCGAAGGCTATCTGCAAATTTGTATTCGCCAGTTTCTGTATATTCTGGTCGCTTACCCCTCCGGTGGAGGAAGTCACACTAAAGTATACCGAATTTTTTCCGGTATAAGAAGAGGCTTTGAATTTTGCCGTTGCAGAAAATCCCAGGACATAGTCCTTGGCAATAAACAGAAACTCCGGATTCAGATAGTTTATATCTCCAGCATTTACATACATGTTTAACGCTGATTCTGTGCCTGAATCATTAAGATCTGTCATACATAAAAAACAAAATCTCTTCTTTGCCGCTTCATATATTATTGCCCAGGAAAAAATTCCATCGTCGTAAATCTCTCCTTTAATAAATCTGTTTCCATCGCTGTTTGTTATTCCATTTTTCAAAATATAGTTTTTGAGTTTTGTCATTCCAGTGGCTGTATTGCTTGCCGTCACGGTTACCTTACATGTGAATTTTTTTCCGCCGAGAGCTGCTGTGATAGTTGCTGTGCCTTTGTTCTTAGCTGTCACCTTACCCTTGCTGCTCACTGCTGCCACATTCGTATTGCTGGATGTCCATTTAGGTGCGGGTGTTGCCGCTGAAAGCTTTAATGTATAAGTTTTTCCCTTTTGAAGTGTCAAAGCTGTCTTATTCAGCTTTAGCTTAGACAATCCGGCAATAAGGTTTAACCCTTTCTTATCATAGCTGCTCCAAACAGTTTTTCCGCCTGAGTTTTTATATGCTTTTACCGTATAGTAATATCTTGTACCTGTTTTCAGCCCTGAATCTGTGTAAGAAACTTTGGCAGCTCCGGCAATCGTTTTGAGGGCCTTCCAGTTCTGTCCGTCTGTTTTGCGGTAAACTCTGTAGCCGTTGACCCCTTTCACGGAATTCCACTTCACCACTGCTTTGGCAGTGCCTGACTCTTTCACTGAAATAAGTTTAGGTGCTGCCACCTGCACTGCTGCCTCCACCTCAAGCGGGCTGATGATTTGTACCACTTGAGCACTGCCTGCTCCTATGATCACACACATTAGCAGCAGACTTATTAACTTTTTCATCTTCTCCATACCTTCCCCTCCTGTTTCTGTTGTTATAAAAATTATTATATATCCTCCACAATTATCTGTAAATAAAAAGTTATTTTTCTTAGTCGTCAAACAAATAATTTTCAGAATTTTTATGCATGTATACGTAAAAGCACCTCACAGGTGATTAACAGTAAACAATAACGTGCTGTTTACTCTCTGTTTGGTAATAATCTCATGTATGAACTCCTTGCCTAATGTCTTAAATTATTATATACTTCCCTTAGCTGAAAATATCTGTGCTTTCGGGCACATTATGTTTAGATGAAAGGAGTTTTCACATGAAATTTATATATCCGGCCGTTTTCCGCAAAGAAGAATCCGGTAAATACAAAGCTTTTTTCCCAAACCTTGAATGCTGCTATGCAGAGGGCGACACTCTGGATGATGCTATTGAAAATGCGAATGCTGCCGCCTACGACTGGATTTATGCAGAGCTTATGGAATTTGACGGTGAACTTCCGTCTGTTTCAGATGAAAGCGATCTGGCCCTGGAAGAGGGAGACATTGTGCGAAACATTTCTGTAAATATCCGTTTTACTGACGGATGGGATGAATAATTGTGCAAAAAAAGCAGAACCTTAGTTGTATACTGGGTTCTGTTTTTTTGTTTTTTCAGAAACACTATAATTTCTTGTTTTGACCTGATCTGTCATGGAGCTGCTCTGCAATCCGGTACCAGTGCTGGACTCTGTTTTCCAATCTGAAATAATGAGCCAGATATGCAGCCAGCAGGACAAAAAGTATCAGAGCCAAAAAGAGCGCAGCTGTATTTCCCTCCAGATACACTGCCAGCACGGCTGAAAATATGAATGCAATGGTGGTAAGTATGGTGACCATCAAATGGATCAGTCTTTCATGCTGAAGCCACCCAAGCTTTTTTTCATGCCACTCAAGCAGCTTTTCCGGTTCCTCCCCGGCTGCAAGCCTGACTTCTATATATTTCTCATGATCACGGCAATATGTAATGATATTGATTCCAAAACGGTCCTCGGACTTTTTCATACCTGTACATCTCCTTTCTGGATCCTTTACTAAAATTATAGTTCTTCCCATGAATGAAGTAAAGCTCCTCTTATTTCAAAAAACTATTGACACCGTTATTTCCAGCGGATACAATAGGCTTGAACATGAAATAAATATTTCGGTAGGTGAGGTTACCACAGGGATTGGGTTCTACCTAAGATTGCTGCCGCAAAATTGTGGAGACACAAATCGTTGGTCAGCAGGCTATGTCGGTATAAGGCATAACCTAATGCAATTTCATATGCCCTGTGATGCTAAAGCTTGGACGACGGAAATCATGATGATCGTGCAGATATTCTCTTTTACGCTGGTTGTGCCATGCCGGCTGTAAACAGTTATTTACGTGCGCATGTCTCCGTCTTAGACGGAGATTTTTTTATATCATAGAACAAAGTGGACAAGTCCACTTCAACTCCCTGAATCCCTCACTCATGAGGGACTTGTACACTTTGTGCGCCAATGTGCAGCTGCGAAGCAGCCTTCCTCTGCACATTGTGTGCATCCCCCGGAGGGTTTTTATATACTAGGAAAGTCATAACCTTCTGGTCAGAACAAAATGGAGTACTTTCCTAGTATATAAAATATATGTCGGTGTCAAAAGGGAGCCGGGGCAGGCACTGTCTCCCTTTTGATACCGACATCAAAATATTTAATGTAATGAAAGGCAGGTGAGGTTTATGGAATCTGGTGTCAGTAGCTATCATTCGCAGCTTATAACAAAAAATAACAAAACGAAAAGGAGCATGAAATATGGACAAGAATATTTTCATGGAGCTTCTGGCAAAGAGACAGTTCAAGGCAGTACGCAGTATTCTGGATGTAATGAACGCCATAGATATAGCCTCACTTTTGTCAGAGCTTAAAGATAAGGAATTGGCTCAGGCCTTCCGCCTCATTCCCAAGGACAAGGCCGCAGAGGTATTTGCCAATATGAGCAATACCATGCAGGGCTATCTCATCAATATATTTACAGAAAAAGAATTAAAGGATATCCTGGACGATATGTTTATGGATGACACTGTAGATCTTCTGGAGGAACTTCCGGCCAATGTGGTTACACGTATTCTGGAAACCATCGGACAGGAAAAGCGCAGCCAGATAAATGTCCTGCTGCATTATCCTGAAGACAGTGCCGGAACCATCATGACCACTGAATATGTGGATCTGCGGAAGTGGATGACAGTAAGCCAGGCAATGGCACATATCAAGGAGGTGGGGATCCACAAGGAAACCATCTACACCTGTTATGTTCTGGATGCCCGCAGGCTTATCGGTATTGTCACTGCCAAAGACTTAATGACTGCAGATGATAATGAAACCATTGAAGACCTGATGGAAACGGAAATCATTTGTGTGAATACACATGATGACAAAGAAGAAGTTGGACAACTTTTCTCCAAATATGACTTACTGGCGCTTCCGGTGCTGGATGTGGACGGCCGCATGGTGGGTATCGTGACTGTTGATGACGCCATGGATGTCGTTGTGGATGAGGCCACTGAGGATATCACCCTCATGGCAGCCATCAACCCCAGTGAAAAACCGTATTTCGACACCACGGTTTTCCAGCACGCAAAGAACCGTATTCTCTGGCTTTTGATCCTGATGCTCTCCGCAACCATAACAGGGACCATAATCACCAGATATGAAAACGCCTTTGCCGTGATTCCTATCCTGGTATCTTTCATCCCTATGCTTATGGATACAGGAGGAAACTGCGGTTCCCAAAGCTCTACCCTTGTAATCCGCGGTATTGCACTTGGTGAAATACAATTCAAGGACATTTTCCGGGTTATGTTTAAGGAATTCCGCATCTCCCTTTTAGTGGGAAGTGCTCTTGCACTGGCCAATGGAATACGTATCCTTATCATGTACAGAAATCCATCTTTGGCTGTTGTCATCGGTATTTCCCTGGCTGCCACTATTATGCTCTCCAAGCTCATCGGCTGTATCCTTCCGCTGCTGGCAAAAAAAGTTCATCTGGACCCGGCAATCATGGCAGCCCCGCTGATCACCACCTTGGTTGATACCTGTTCCATACTCATATACTTTAATGTGGCAACCCTTATATTTCATCTGTCTGTGTGACAGCCGCCCCCATCGGCTTGTGATAATGAAGGGCAGACTCTTACCGTTTGGAAACACGCGCTGCCGGGCGCATTTGAAAGAAGTCCCCTGCTATAGTACCTATTCCGTCAAGGCTCTATAGCAGGGGACTTCCCTATTTCTGTCACATATCTATTTCATACGCTCCTGTTTACAGTCGTCCGTATCGCACCGCCAATTCTGCCATCTCCCTGCGGAGTTTCCCCGGAAACTGTCCTTCCTTTAAACGCCACTTCCAGTTCTTCCCAAGTGTTGACGGTTGGTTTATCCTGGCACGGTTATCCAGCCCCAGATAGTCCTGCATGGGGATAATGCACAAATCTGCCACACTGCTCATAACCAGACTGATCAAGTCTTTATAAATTTTGTCATCAGGAGTATGGAAATTGTGAAGATACTCCCTGACCATACGCCTCTCCGAAGCCTTGATATCTTTGAACCAGCCCGCCAGAGTTTCATTGTCGTGGGTTCCTGTATAGACCACACAGTTCCTCGGATAATTGTGGGGAAGATAGTCACTGGCATTTCCTGTATCACGCTCATCAAAGGCAAACTCGATCACCTTCATATTGGGGTATCCGCTCTCCCCCACCAGCCATTTCACAGAGTCAGTCATAAACCCTAAATCCTCTGCGATAATATCTTTTTGTCCAAGGCGCTGGGAAAGCGCCCAGAACAGTTCCATTCCCGGCCCCTTCTCCCACCAGCCGTTCTCGGCAGTTTTGTCCCCGAAGGGAATTGCATAATACTCGTCAAATCCCCGGAAATGATCTATTCTTACCACATCATACATGGTAAAGGAATGAGCAATACGCTTCACCCACCAGTCAAAACCGGATTCCATATGTACATCCCAGTTATATAAGGGATTTCCCCATAACTGTCCTGTTGCCGAAAATCCGTCCGGCGGACATCCGGCCACCTGTGTAGGCTGATTTCTCTCATCGAGCTTAAACAGCCAGGGGCTTGCCCATGTATCAGCACTGTCCATGGCCACATAAATAGGGATATCTCCGATAATGCGGATCCCCTTTCCATTGGCGTATGCCTTCAGTCTCCCCCACTGTTCTCTGAACTTAAACTGTATATATTCCTGAAATTCAATATCAAAATATAATTCCCGGTTATAGTAATCAAGTGCATTCTGCCACCTGAGTCTGATATCCTCAGCCCACTCACTCCAGGGCGCACCCCCGAAACGCCCTTTCACAGCCATAAAAAGGGCATAATCCTTAAGCCAGTACCCCTGCTCCTGCTGAAATCTGCAAAACGCCTCATTCTGACTGATATTGCTGCGCTCGTAAGCTTTCCGCAAAAGCCCGAAACGCCCATTATAGATTTTAGCATAGTCTACACTGTCAGCCTTGCTGCCAAAATCCACACTGTCACATTCCTCTTTTGTCAGGACACCTTCCTCTATCAAATCCTCCAGGCTGATAAAATAAGGATTCCCTGCAAATGTGGAAAATGACTGGTAAGGGGAATCCCCATAGCTTGTAGGCCCCAAAGGCAGTATCTGCCAATAACTCTGTCCTGCCTCCTTAAGGGCATCTACAAATTCATACGCACTTTTTGAAAAACATCCAATCCCATATTTTGACGGCAGGCTGCTGACAGGAAGCAGCACCCCGCACTTTCTCTGATCTGCCATACGCTCTCCTTTTACCCTATCCGGTTAGTCAAAACGTTACTGTTCACTCTGTGACCAGTAACGCCAAAACACCTCTTGACCCCTATCCCGTTTGATATAATAATAGTTGCATATTTAACAGAAGTTGTCAACGAAAAGAAGGATGGTTTTCTCTTCATTTTATCTGCAAAATGTAACAGTTCAGGCAAGCCTGAACTGTTACCGAAGAATCTTCACCCGCAAATATCAGTCAGCAGGTTTCACAGGAATCTTTATCTGTCCCTGCATAATATAGATGCTTTCTATCTTTTCTGCATCAACAGCGTTGTTAAAGCCCTCAGTCACAACATATTCCTGCTCCTCCTCTTTTACATTTGTGCCCCCGCCGAAATAACCTGTCTCAATCCTTGTACCGTCCGCATATTCCACTGCGCTCACTCCGATCCTTTGGTCTATCTCCATACCCGGGTCATCTCCGTTGTAGGCAAATGTATTTCTCTCATCTTCCTCCACCTTCAGGGCATCATTCAGATCTGCACTTATAGTATAGCTCAATGGAGTGATCTCCACATTCTTCACAAGGATGTCGTATCCGCCCAAATCATACGTCTTATTAATCTCAAATACTTTTCCTTTTTGAATTTCCCCTGTATGCCAGGTAAATTCCCACTTACCTTCTGTCACTACCTCCCCCGGCGAAGCTTTAACGCCTCCCAGAGCAAGGTTCTCCAAAGTCACTCCTACTGTTTTACCGCTAAAGTCAAATCCATCCATTATATTATAACTGATTTCATAAAATCGCTTATGGGGTGACTGGCCGCCCAACAATTTTTCATCCACAAAAGATCCGTTTCCTCCGCCGCTGACGTCCCCTGCTGCCTCCATAATATCCTTCCCGTCAAGTGTGACGTCCAGACCGTTTTCAAATTCTGCTGTCTCATCAAGAGAAATATCCTCAGGTGTCTCTACGGTAAACAGCATGTAGAGACGGGCTTTGTCCATAACAGCCTGCTCCAGAGTTACCGTAACCCCGTTTTGGGTGACTGTCTGGCCCACACCCTGTATATTCCCGCTGTCCGCCATTTTCTGCTGCTGCTCCTGTGACGGCTGGAAACGTTCTAAAAGGGCGTCGCTCCAGTGAAATACCGCATCCGCGGCCACTGATGCCGTACATAATGCACATATTGCCGCAGCCACAGCCAGCACACGGAACCTGACAGTTCTTTTGGGGCGTTTCGCCATTTCAATGGTCCGCAATGTTCTTTCAAAGCGGTCATGAAACTCCCCCGGAATCTCCGGCGCTGCCTGTTTCCATTCTCTGTTATCTAACATAATAATTCCTCCTCACCTGACAATTCTTCCTTTAACATTTTCCGGGCTCTGGACAGTCTGCTCTTTATAGTGCCCTCCCGTATATTGAGAATTTCACTGATCTCCTTTTGGCTGAACCCTTCCAGATAGTAAAGAGTTACCAGGACACGCAGTTCCTGGGGCAGATTCAGAACCGCCAGATAAAGCTGGCTGTACCGCCCCTCTTCCCACAGCTTCGCAGACTCCATATATTCCTCAAAAGGAACAATGTTCTTATTTTTTTTTAAGATTTTGTAACTTTCATGTATCAATATCCTTGTCATCCATGTTTTGAAAAACTCTTCATTTTTCAGTGTATGCAGCTTCTCATACCCCTTAAGCAAAGCCTCCTGCACTGCATCCGCACAGTCCGCATCATTTTTCAGAATGGACTTCGAAACATGGTAAAGCATAGCCTCAGATGCCCGGACCTCTGCTATAAACCTATCCCTCGTCACATTAAAACCTCCATTTCCATCGGCCGATTGTTTTTACACTAATTAGATACTCCCCAAACCCAAATGGTTCTCGCAAATATAATTTTTTATTAAATTATATCTCATATCTAAACAACATAACAGAACTCTATGAATACAGCCAACCAAAGAAAAAGTTTACTTCAATATCCAGAATATCCCATGAAAATGAAAAAGTACACTTCCGCCCTGAAACGCCAGCTTTTGCGTAAGGCTGCGGCTGGGGCGGGCCGGGGAGTATGTTCGGCGGTGCTTTGAGTAAGCATTTGGAATCACTTAGCGGGTGAGCCGGCCTGCGCCGAGGTGATTTTGTGCTACAAGCACAAAATCAAGGAAGCCCTGTCTGAGGAAAATTCTCATCAGAGAATTTTCCGAGTTGGCGACCGCTCCGACAAAACAGGCCGGCTCACCCGCTTAGTGATTCCATGCGAAACGAACGTACCACCGAACATACTCCCCCGGCCCGCCCCAGCCGCAGCCTTACGCAAAAGCGTCCCTCTAACCCCCAAAAAATCCGGGAGTCAGCCTCCCGGATTTCAACACCTCTTATTCTATATCCTCTTATTCTATATCCTCTTATTATTCCCCTAATCCGCTTTCAACAAGTTCCACTATCGTTTTCAGATCCTCTACTTCTGTGTCGCCTTCACACTGAATCTCCACTTCTGTACCTTTTTTGATAGCTGCCGCCATGATATTCAGAATACTTTTCGCCTGAATAGTCTTTCCGCTGGCAAGAATTTTTACTTCTGATCTGCATTTTCCTGCTGTCTTGGCAAGAACACCTGCCGGTCTTGCGTGAAGACCTGATGAATTTATAATTGTAACTTTCTGTGATACCATAACTTTTCCTCCTATGCTTCTACGCCAAAATGTTCAAACAGGATTTTCTCTGCTTCTCCGCTCCATAAGCCTCTGTTTTTCCTGCACACCTCATCAAGTTTTTTAAATAAGGGGTCTGTCTCACCCAGCTTGCCGAAATCTTCGATGGCTGTCAGAGGCATGTCAAATTGTGTGTAGGTAAGCTTCTTACCGCCCGGAATCTTTGGAAGATCCAGGGTTGCCTGTGCAATACTGTCAATACCTCCCACATGAGTCACCATAACAGTAGGTTCGATGGCACCTTTTGCGGAAAGCTCAAGAGCCTCTATCAAGTCATCATTGTTGCCGCCTGTGGTTCCCATAATGTGAGTGCTTGTATAATGGCAGTTATAGAGATTGATCTCAGATTTAAACTGACTGTCTGTAGGCCCTGCGAAGAAGTTCAGGCATCCGTCAAATGCAAGAAGCTTATCTCCCATTTCTGCCACTGCTCTGTTTGGAATATATACAAATACATCATCATACCCTTTTCCTCCGGTAATAGCTTTCAACTCCTCTACCGGATCTGCCATTTTAGCAGTATTTACATATATTAATTCTACGCCTTCCCGGGCTGCCATTGATTCAGAAATCACCTCTCTGGCTCTTTCAATTTTTGCATCATCAATATCTGTAACAACAATCCTTTTTGGCTTATTTTCAAACTGGATACCGTAGCTTACAGCCCCAAGCCCCATAGGTCCGCACCCTCCAAGGATGATAATATCTCCGTTCTCTTTGGTGCCGATGGCGTGGCTGTGGTCGCGCTTATTTGTATGGTAGTTGCCTCTGTAACCGCCGATAATGCAGCTCATAGGTTCGCCTAAAGATGCTTCAAAGAAGCTTTCCCCTTTGTATTCCATAAGTGCTCCAAGCTCCATCACCTCATGAGGGATAATGCAGTAGGTGCAGGCTCCTCCGAAAAATTCGTAGGAATATCCCGGAGATGCCAGGCTTCCTTTGTAGTTTAAAGCAGGCTGTTGGGCAAATCTCATCCCGGGTTTGAACTGATCCTTCCACTTATCGCCTACCTCCACGATCACTCCGGCAAATTCATGCCCTATGATAATAGGGTTCGTATCTATATTCTGAGGTGCTCTTTTGTGCTTTTTCCCCTGCTCTGCCAGCTTGTAGGTGGACATACATATGCTGTCGCTCATTACCTTTACCAGTATTTCATCATCCTTGATCTGCGGCAATTGGAATTCTTCCAGTCTTAAATCCCTTGTTCCATACATTCTCACTGCTTTTGTTTTCATTTTTTACTCTCCTATCTTCTCTATTATTACTTGTTCTGCCAGTTCCTCCACCAGTTCCCTTGACGGGGGTTTTGTTCCCACAGTGGTAACAGCTCCCGCCGATGCAGCCATACAGAGGCGCATTGTTTCCTCATCCCCTGATTTCTTATCCCAGGAATAAGCAAGGGCTGCAACCATGGCATCTCCTGCTCCCACTGTGGAATGGGCTTTCACGGAAAGTGCAGGACATTTCACCTCATAGCCCCGGCGGACCAGCATAGCGCCGCTTCGCCCCATGGATACAGCCACCGTGTCAATTCCTTTATCCAGCAGCTTCTTTGCTGTCCAGCACAATTCTTTATCTGAGGCCCTGTAATCTATCCCCATATATCCTTCCAGTTCTGCCCGGTTAGGCTTGATCATATCCGGACCTGCTTCCAATGCCTGGCTGAAAAGTTTTCCGTCTGCGTCCAGAAGAACCTTAGCCCCTTTTTTGTGCAGAAGGCGGATCATCTTCTCGTAAACATTACTTTCCACGCCGTTGGGGATGCTGCCTGCCAGGATAAACAAGGTATCTTCTCCTGCATACTTCTCCAGTCTGGCATAGAGTTCCTCCATCTGTGATGCATTGATATCCGGTCCCGGCTCGTTTAACTCTGTCACTTCTCCTGTCTTCTCAAACACCTTGGTGTTTGTCCTTGTCTCTCCCTGAACCCAGATGAAATCACAGGCAATTCCCCGTTCCTTTAACACATTTTCTATTGTCTTGCCTGCATTTCCTCCCAGGAATCCGGTGGCAATGCTTTCTCCTCCAAGTTCCCGGATAGTCTTAGACACATTGATGCCTTTCCCTCCTGCATCGTATTCCACCTTAAGAATCCGGTTCAAACCGCCGTGGATCAGTTCTCCGATTTCAACAGTCTTGTCAATAGCCGGATTCATAGTCACTGTTACTATCATGTGATTTACTCCTTTCCTGCCAGGATTTTATAGATCGTATCTGCATCTGCTGCCCCGCTGGTAAGCTCGCTTGCCGCATCTGCATCAAGCATTTTATCTGCGATGACTGACAGGATGGAAAGATGCTCTTCACCCACTCCTGCAATCCCGATCACAATATTTACCTTTTCCTCTCCCCAGGGTGTCCCCTCCGGAAAAACCATCACCGCAATCCCTGATGACCGGATTTCTTTCTTTGCCGCCTCAACTCCGTGGGGAAGGGCCAGACCATTTCCCATATAAGTAGAGAGGCTTGCTTCTCTCTCAACCATTGCCTCCACATAGGGCTGGTCTACATAACCTGAATCCACCAGCATCTGCCCTACTTTCCGGATCACATTCTCCTGTGTATCAGGTGCACAGTTCACACGAATATTCTCTTTATACAGAAGCTGTTTTTTTTCATTTTCCTTTTTTTTGTTCTTAAAAAACATATCTATTTCCTCCTTTTAGACTATCTGCGTTCCTTTGCTATGTCTTAATTATAGTGGGTGAAAACACGAAAATTCAACTGAAAGAAGATGGGATTTGGCATCATCCGATAGTGCCATATTTGTTGGATTTCAGCTCCGTATTTGTTGGATTTCAAAAAAAATACTGCTGCATCAATGATTGAAAAATCACAGATACAGCAGCACTGTTTTAGTTATTTATTCCCTATAATCCGGACAGATATTTATTGAAAAATTTCTTTAGATATGAGGACAGACAACCTCTGATTTCCTCCTTATCTCCTTGCATCACTACCTCCATAAATTCATATTCCTCTATGAGGAGTGTACTGATATAGCCCAGTATCTCACTGTTTACACGCAGGTTTTCATCCTCAGGGACAAGCATGACGAAAATAACAGATATCCCTTTAAAATACTGGTCTTTAAAGGCACTCAGATCTCTTGTCATACACACGGAAAAGCTTGGCCGGATAACGCCTTTAGTCCTTGTATGAAAGAGGGCAAATCCAAACTCTGCAAAAACCTGAGTCCCTATTTTTTCTCTGCGCATAATGTCATCCTGTATCATCTGGCTTCTGTCAGAATAAGGACTCATCTTCTCGCCTATGGCGATCAGAAGTTCCTCCAGCGTGATCCAGTTATCAACCTTGAAAAATTCCATATACTTGATCACGGCATTGATCTGGGCTGCCATCACATTGATCTCATCAAGCTGATGTGTAAATTCACTTTCTGAGTTACGTTTCTCAGGCATTCTCTCATACTGGTAAACCATTCGGCGGATTTCCTCAATATCGTCCTCACTGAGCAGAGGATTGACAGGAATCACCGGGATTTCCTTCTGCTCAAGAGGAAGACTGGAAATAAAGAAATCCGTCTTTCCGATAACATAAGGTGTAATATCATTCTTGCCGTAGGTGGCAATTGTCATTCTGTCCCGGAAAATCTTCTCAAGCTTTGTGGACATCAGCCTTGAAATTCCCACACCGCTGGAGCAGACCACACCTGCATGGACCTGACGTATTTTCTCATTTCTGCCGTCCATCCTTACGATGGCAGCGCCGAAATGCACAGCCAGAAACCCCGTTTCCTCCTCCGGAACCTGTTTATTTATTTTCTTTTCCAACACCGCTGACACCTTCCGGCACCGGTCATAAATTTCCGGATAACTGCGTTTGATGTCCTCAAGAACAGGGTTCTGAATCTTCATTCCATAAACAAGCCTGATGAGTGTGGGCTGAAGATGTGCCAGAAGTCCTTGGATAAACTCGTCATCCTGCTTCAGATAATAGGCTTTTTTCTCGTCAAAAACATCAATCATATCATTGATAAGCTGCTGAAGCTCCCTGCTTCCCATCTCTATGGTCTTTCCCTTATCCCATGGGATTTTTTCGTGTTTTGCACCTTTTATATGAAGCCAGATGTAGGATACCTCCACCTCCGGGATTTCTATTTCAAACTCCTCCTCAAGCTCCCTGACGATCTGGCGGGACAAATGGTAATCCTCATCCTCCGCTGTTTTCTTCTCCCAGCCTTCCTCAGGCTTAAGTGTTTCGTTTTTCAGAATGCGGTTGATCGCTATGGAAATATGGATGACAAGTCCTACATAAGAATTCTCCGTCAAGGTCAGTACCCGGGCATTATTCATCCCCATAATACAGTTGATCACCCGTTTCAGAATATCATCATTTAAAATTTGGGCCACATTGCTCTTCTGCAGTCCTTCATATCCCTGTGTACTCTCATCAGTTTCATAAGCCTCGCGTATCAGGCTGGTATCGATATTTTCATCAATAAATGCCCGTATGGCCCGGCGGTAATCAGCTTCGCCGCCCTCCACCTCAATACCGCTTCCCGGCTTTTTTCTGATAAAAAGGCCGTACTGGTTAAGCCATTCCTCAATGGCGTCCAGGTCTGTACTGATAGTGGCCTCGCTTACCTGAAAACGGCTGCTGTAATAGAACAGTTTTTTCAGTCCTTTTTCCTTCAGGATTTCCAGTATCAGCCTTTTCCGCCGCTCTTCTTTGTTGCCCACATCATAAAAATCACCGCTGGTGATTTCTGACAGCAGGCTGTGCTTATCCTCTGTCTGCCCTTCAATCCGCACCCCGACTCCTGTCCTTGAGACGAAATCAAGGCGGTATGGCTTCAATGCTTTCTCCATATAACCAAGCTCTCTCTGCACAGTCCTCTTGCTTATCCCTATCTCTTCCGCCAGCTTTTTCACGGGAATGCTGCCTTCTTCCTTTAGAAGGATCTGAAGGATCTGTTTCATTCTGGGGGTAAAATCCATTGCACTCACCTTATACCTTCCTGAAGTTTTCTCGCCAATTCTCCATAAGCCTCTGCATTCAGCAGACTATCCGCCATAAATATATTTCTGCTTTTAAGCTTCTCAGGGATATGTTCTCCGAAATCCTTCTGACACACGATCAGATCCGCATCCTCAGGCACCAGATCTGCTGCCCAGGCTTCTGTTTTTATGCCGTCAATCTTTTCCTGGGCCAGCCTTCTCCGCAGCAAGGCAGCACCCATGGCACTGGTTCCCACTCCGCCGTCACATACTACTGCAATTCTTTTTATGTTCTCAAAGCTTTCTTTAACGGCTTTCTCCATCTCACAATCCACTCCCTGTTTCCTCTCATCCACGGGAAGCATCCTCCTTCCCTTTAATACCAGAATACTTCCTGCAAAAGCAACTGCCGCGGAAGCCAGGATCCCCGCTGACACCGGAAGGATCTCCCCCTTGCCTGCCATCAAGAATATTGTGACCACACTTCCCGGCGACACAGCCCCAAAAAGCCCTGCCCCTGTCAGCCTGAATACAATATTTCCTGCCAGGCCTCCTGCCGTCAGCGGAAGCAAGAGCCTAAGATCCGACAATACATAGGGAAAATATACTTCGTGAAGCCCTCCTGCCGCCTGTGTAAATAAAGCTGCCCCGTATTCGCTGCGCCTTTCCTTGTTACAGCATATAAAAGCCAAAAGCAGGCCCATTCCCGGCCCCGGGTTTGCCTCCAAAAGAAAGAAAAGAGAGCGGCCCGTATCCGCAGCCTGCTCCATTCCGATAGGAATGAAAATCCCATGATTCATCAGGTTATTGAGAAAAAATACTTTTGCAGGCTCTGTGATGATACTGATCACCCCTGTCAGCCCATGCTGTACCAGGAACTCCACACATGCTCCAAGACCTGTCCCAAATATCTCAAGAAGGGGTGCAAGGCAGAAAAATCCTGCTGCTCCTAAACATGCTCCCATCACCGCCAGAGACAGATTACGGAAAAGCATCTGAAGACCGGCCTTTACTGCACCGGAAACCCGCCCATAAACATGTTTCCACAAAAAGCCAGCCGCCGGTCCCATCACCATAGCGCCCCAAAGTCCATTTTCTAAATCCGCAGCCAAGATTCCCGACACGGCAAGAACAGCCAGAACACCTGCGTTCTGACCGCCGATCTGCCTGCCTCCCTCATAGCTGATCAGGACAGGAAGTATGAATCTGTAAGCAAGCTGGGAAATGGCATACATATTTTTATCGGGAAACCAACCATAGCTGCCGAACAAAACAGACAGCAGGCCGACAAAGATAAATATGCCAATATTGCTTATGATCATCCTCGTATAAAATTTACCTGTTTTATATAATAAGCTTCTCATAATCTTCCTTTTCCCAGCAGACTTTTCTTGCCTTTTATTATACCAAACTACAGGCATCGTGACCAGTATGCCTTTCATACTCACCGCACTGCTTTTTCATCTTTTATCTGTTATTCCTCTTTTTCAGCTCCTCCACCAGTTCATCGTATTCCGGAGCTGCCAGGAAATTAGTGATAAGAATCCTCTCTGCGCCGGGATTACTGTGGGCTGCACGTTCTCCCAGTTCTTTGTGGGTGACAACAATCTGTACGTCTGCAGGTATGGAAGACACAGGGGTATGTATCACCTCAATGCCTTCAAGCCCGGCTGCCGCAATTTTCTTCTTTAAGACAGTGGCGCCCATAGCGCTGGAACCCATGCCTGCATCACAGGCAAACGCAATTTTTCTGACAGTCCCCTCTGATGCGGAAACGGCTTTGTTTTCTGAATCCTGGACAATACCCTTTGCCTGACGTTTCATGGAATCCTTTTTCTGCCGGGCTTCTTCAAGACTGGCATCTTTGCCCATAAATTTCAGAAGAGGCAAAGCCACAAGGAGAGATACAGCCGCAGCTGCTCCAATCCCCAGCAATAATCCCAGATAACTGTGGCGTTCGCACATCATCAATACAGCGAAAATACTTCCCGGTGAAGCAGGTGCCGTAAGCCCTACGCCCATAATGGTAAATACGAAAATGCCTGCGGCACCGCCTGCCATAACTGCCAATATAAGCAAAGGATTCATGAGGATATACGGGAAATAAATTTCGTGGATACCGCCGAAAAAGTGGATGATCGCAGCACCTGGTGCCGAACTTTTTGCACTTCCTTTACCTGCTATACAGTAGGCCAGCAAAATCCCAAGGCCGGGCCCCGGATTTGCTTCCAGCAGGAAGAAAACAGATTTTCCCAGCTCTTCAACCTGCTGTATTCCCATGGGAGATAAAATGCCATGGTTAACAGCATTATTCAGAAACAACACCTTCGCCGGTTCGATAAACACACTTGTAAGCGGAAGAAGTCCATGGTCCACAAAGAAGCCGACGCCTGCACTCATCACACCATTCAAAGCAGATACAAGGGGAGTGATTCCTATCATTGCAAACAATGCCAGCAATGCGCCGATGATACCAAGGGAAAAATTATTCACCAGCATTTCGAAACCGGCCTTCACCTTGTTTTCCATAAATTTATCAAACTTTTTGATCACCCATGCGGACAACGGACCTGCAAGCATAGCCCCGATAAACATAGGTACATCCGACCCTACGATCACTCCCATTGTGGCTATGGCGCCGATCACACCGCCCCTCTGTCCGGCCACCGCGCTGCCTCCTGTATATGCTATTAAGAGAGGAAGAAGCATTGTGGACATAGGTGTTATAAGCTGTGCAAAATTTTCATTTGGCAGCCAGCCTTTTTCCATAAACAGCGCTGTAATGATCCCCCAGGCAATAAATGCACCGATATTCGGCATAACCATGCCGCTTAAAAACCTTCCAAAAACCTGTACTTTTTCTTTCATTGATTTCACACCTCTTTTTATATAGTCCTAACCATAGAGGTATGATTGGCCAATCAATCTCCTGCTACCTGAGTCTATTATATCCTTCTGCAAGGAAAATTTTCAATTAATAGAAAAAGAGATTTGGCACTAAAGATTAGCGCCAAATCTGTAATAAAAAAACAGGTAAAATACAAAAAAATCCCGCTCGTTTCCCCTCGCGCACATTGAACAATCACATTTCTGAGTTTCCTTCATTCCATCAGACATTTTTCACAATTGCAGTCGCAAATACTTACTATTTCTTTGTGTAAATAGCTAATTTATATTGACAATTGCGAAACTTATATGGTATTATAAGTTAAGAAAAAGTTTTACGAAAGTTTTTAATCGATCAAGTCAGTAACCAAAAAATGCACAAAAAACATGCAAATTTATGCAGGAGGGATGCCCTAATTCAGAACAAACAAATAAACTGTATTTAGGATGGCTTTAACGGCTTCATTGAAGTATTGGGAGGGTTATAGATGAAAAAGCATATAATCAATGCAGAAAATTTTGACAGTTGCAGAAAATTAAGCCGCCATTTAAATGACCTTAAAATGGAAACAAAAGCAGAGGTAAAGGACAGAATGGTTGTCTGCAAATTCGATGACTGTGAGACCATTAATATTGAAGAATTTTTCAGCGTCCCCAAGATATGGACCCTGTTGAAGGGAGAGCTTCATTTCATCATGCGGGATATGGAAGGGAAAACTATTGTCTTTTTAAAAATCACTGTAGACAATTCAGGCTTTATATTTCCGAAAGGATGTCTGGATTCACTGTTTTACACCATTGAAGCAAGGTGCGTGGGTGAAACAGAGTTGTGTTACATTCCTGAACAGTTGAGTATCCGTATGTATAATGAATGCCCCAGTGTAAGAAAGTGGCAGACTCAGTGCTCAATGAAAATAGTTTCCAAACTGCTGGAGCTTATTAACGACCTGAGCTTCTTATCCCTGAAGGAACGGCTCAGAAAGAAACTTTGCGAATATTGCCTTCTGAATCAAACCGATATCATACCATTGACACATGAACAGCTTGCTGACGAGCTGGCGTCATCCAGAGAAGTGATTTCCAGACTTCTCAAAAAATTAGAGGAAGAAAACATTATTAAAATCAAACGCAAAAGTATTCAAATGCTGGCGTACAATAATGATAATGTAAAGGATTTGGTATGGATGGTAAGCTGATAAATTTAATACCCATAATGTAAAAAACAGCAGCCCGCCCCACCAGCAAGCTGCTGTTTTTTTGTTGACAAATATAGTCGTTTATCCGATAATATCAGTAGACAAAGGGGGAAATACTTCACCCCACCGGAAAATATGAGCACTATAACTGATAATAAATGAGGAAAGAAATATGACCATAACAGATATAGCCAAAATGGCCGGCGTATCCATCGCCACTGTATCAAAAATCATCAATGGAAAGGATGAGCACGTTAATCCCAATACGCGGGCAAGAGTCCTCCAACTGGTAAAAGAATACAATTTCACACCATACGGAGCTGTCAAAAACACCTTAGGCCCAAAGAAATTTCTTCTGGGTGTCCTTCTTCGGTCCACTGTAAAATCCAGCCTGCTGTTAAACAGTATTCTGGAGACTGCCCAGGAACATGGTTACGGAGTTTTGCTTCTGGAAAGCCAGGGAGACTGCGTGCGTGAAGCAAAAAATATCACAATTTTCTGTAAAAATAACGTGGACGGGGTTATCTGGGAACCCATATCCGACAACAGCTATGAACGAAGCCAGGATTTGACCAAGTATATGATTCCCTTCTGTTTCATCAACAGCCCTCTCCAGTACCCATCCTATGAGATCGACTACGCCAGCCTGGGATATACCCTGACACAGAAATTAATAGATAAAAAACACACAAACATTGCCTGCCTGCTGAAAAAAGGCAGCATCCGTTCCATACCGTTTGTGAAGGGCCTCCGGAAATGTCTCTACAACAATCAGCTCCCCTATTCTGACGATATGATTTTTTATACCTGCGATGATTCCTTTATTCCTAAAATGCTTCAGTATAATATTACCGGCGCCGTAAGTACACACTTTGACAATGCCCTCTCCCTGTATGAGACATTGAACAAGCAGCGTTACTTTATTCCTTCTGACTTTTCAATCATCAGCCTGAGGGGCGGGTGCTACGATGTTTCCTCACATCCGCCTGTATCCAGTGTAACCATACCGTATGAAGAATTCGGGCACCACGTATGCAGTGAGTTCATAAAGATTTGTGAAAAGGCACTGGAAGGGGATCCCTCCTATCAATTTTCACCTTCCTGGGAGCTTAACCATGAAAAGAGCATCAGCCAGCCCTCATATATGAAGAAGAAAATGTTTATTTCCGTGGGCAGTATCCATAAGGATAATACCTTTAATGTGAGTATGATGCCTCAACTGGGAAATACCTTAAAAATCCACAATTCAGCCACTTCCATTGGAGGTAAAGGAGCCAATCAGGCAATCGGCATTGCCAAACTGGGCCATCCGGTAAGTCTTATCTGTGCAGTGGGAAATGATATTGACGGTACTTTTGTACTTAATGCCCTGGAAAAGGAAAACGTTTCTACGCAAGGTATTTTGCGAAACAAGAACAATCAGACTGGTACAGCTTTTATTTACACAAAAAGTGACGGTGAAAGTGCCATAACCATTCTCGGAGGGGCAAATGATGAACTGGTACCGGCAGATATAGAAAACAGCAGCCATCTTTTCCGAAATGCCTGCTTTTGTCTCATTTCAAGCGAAATTCCGCTGGAAACAGTGATCGCTACTGCAAGGATCGCAAAGGAAAACAATGTTACCACCATCTTTAAGCCTACCGTTCTGGAGAAAATGCCGGAAGAATTATACGAAACAATTGATATCCTGATCCCCAACAGAAAAGAAGCCTCTGTTCTCTGTCCTGAATATGCTTCTGTGGAACAACAGGCCGATTATTTTTTCAGGCGGGGTATTCCCACAGTCATCATAACTCTGGGACATGAAGGCTGCTACCTGAAAACAAAAGATACCATGCAGTATTTCTCCGCTTCCCACTGGAGCGCAGTTGACACTACCGGAGGTGCCGATGCATTCATATCGGCTCTCGCCTCTTATCTGTACGAAGGCTACAGTCTGGAAAAGGCTATCCAGATTGCAATGATCGCCGCTGGCTTCTGCGTTTCCAGACAAGGCGTATCCTCCGCACTCATTGATCATAACAGCCTTGAAGTTTATATCACCAAAAACAAGCCTTATCTTCTCAGGCCCGATTCTTCCAAAAGCTGACCTGTAACTGTTTTGTGAGTGATTCACGACGAAAAAAGGGGCTGTCATTTCTGACAGCCCCCATATATTGATCAAAATGAAGATATCCAGCAGCGGCAATCCTGCCGCTCTGTTTTATTTACTCTTCTCTTTCTGTTTGGACAGCATATTTCCCTGGACAATTTCTATGTAAGCTGCTATCACAATTACGATACCGGTAACAATGTACTGATAGAATGTATCAACACCCATAACCACAAGGCCTACCTTCAAAGCAGAGAAAAGAACAGCTCCGATAACAGTACCGAAAATATTACCACGGCCGCCGGCCATTGATGTACCGCCGATCGCTGCTGCTGCGATGGCATCCATTTCATATCCCTGACCAGTGGACGGATCGCCTGTACCCAGTCTTCCGATCATAATAAGGGCTGCAAGGGTTGTTCCCAGCATTCCGATTCCATACAATAATGCTTTTGTCCTTTTCACACGTACGCCAGACAGTCTGGCAGCGTCCTCATTTCCGCCGATTGCATATGCATAAGTACCGATTCTCATTTTCTTCAGAACAAAGGTAATGATGATTGCGAAAATGAAAAATACAACTACAGAAAAAGTAATAACAGATGTTATCTTAAAGTTAAATACATTCCTGTATTCCCTGGGTACGTTCAGTACCGGGAAACCTCCGGTGATAATGTAGGCAATACCTCTGAACACCTGCATGGTACCCATAGTTGCAATAAACGGCTGAAGTCCCATGACACCTACAAGAACTCCATTGACAACTCCCATAAGAAATCCGAGAGCAAGACAAACAACGATCCATACAGGTATGGGCATCCCCGCTTTGGCAAGCTGGGCACCGACACAAGCCAGCAGCGCCAGTGACGAACCAACGGAAAGGTCAATCCCTCCTGTGATGATGACACAGGTCATACCAATTCCCATCAGACCATATGTGACAGACTGTGTAACAATTGTCGCAATATTTGTTGCGGACAAATAGGAATGTTCCAGTACACTGAACAGGATGATCGTAATGAACAGCGCGATCAATGTACTCCATTCTCTGCGGTATTTTTTGTAAATAGCATTCATGACACACTCTCCTCCACTGTATAATTCAGAATATTTTCCTCAGAAAATTCACTCTTTGAAAGGTCTCCGGTAATGGCACCGTCGCTCATTACCAGGATACGGTCACTCATTCCCATAACTTCTGTCAATTCTGACGAAACCATAATAATTCCAAGTCCTGCGGCAGCCATTTTTTCCATTAAGAGATAAATATCTGCTTTGGCACCGATATCAATCCCTTTCGTAGGTTCATCGAAAATCATTACATATGCGTCTGTTGACATCCATCTTGCCAAAATTACTTTCTGTGCGTTACCTCCGGAAAGACTTACCGTCATAAAAGACGGATCATTTGGTTTTAATCCTACCTGTGATCCTTTGTCTTTGGCGTTTTTAATCTTTTTACCGTTGTTTATCACCATTCCGGACATATATTTTTTCAAGCTGGCCAGAGCTATATTATCCATATTATCAAAGTTTGGCAGAACTCCTTCTTCCTTACGGTTCTCAGAGATCAGCGCTATTCCTCTCTCTATGGCGTCATAGGGAGATTTACAGTGAATTTCCTGCCCTTTGAGACGTACAGTTCCTTTGCCATAGGAATCTGCTCCAAAAATAGCACGCATAACCTCTGTCCGCCCAGCTCCTACCAACCCAAAAAATCCAAGGATTTCTCCCGGATACAAGTCAAAGCTGATATCACGGAACCGCTCTCCGCACAAACCTTCTACCTGAAGCACCGGTGCGTCACCTTTCTTCTGGCAGGGCATGGTACGTTTAGCAAAAAGTGAGATATCCCGTCCTACCATTGCCTGTATCACCTCATCGCGGGTAGTTTTATCCATCTCAATCGTCTTAATGAATTTTCCGTCCCGAAGTACGGTTGACCGGTCACACATCCTGAAAATTTCGTTCATTTTATGGCTTATGTATAAAATAGTAATTCCCTTATTCTTTAAATCTTCAATAATTCCGAATAAAGTCTCAACCTCCTTATCGCTCAGCGATGAAGTGGGCTCATCAAAAGATATGATACTGGCATTAACCTCCAAAGCCTTTGCGATGGAAATCATCTGCTTCTGGCCTGTTGAAAGATCGCCCATTTTATCCGTAGGACGGATATCACATTTAAGACGCTTTAAGAGTTCTTCGGTGTCTTTGTTCATCTTCTGTTTGTCCACGATTCCAAAACGTCCCGGCTCTTTACCCATAAAGAGATTCTCTGCCACTGTCATCTCCGGGATGCTTACAATCTCCTGATGAACCTTTACAATACCAAAATTGATGGCGTCTGCTATACTTGAAAATTTTACCGCCTTTCCTGCAATTTTTATTTCTCCTGATGTTGCCGGAAAAACACCGTGCAGTATGTTCAGCAGCGTACTCTTTCCTGCTCCGTTTTCTCCAATGATCGCATGGATCTCTCCCTTGCGTATTGAAAAGCTGACATCGTCCAGAGCTTTCTGACCCGGAAAGGTTTTAACAATATGCTCAAATTCGATGTGTTTATCCATAGATACACCCTCCGTTTGAAGTTCAGAAAAAACTTGGGGGCGGCTACCATACCGCCCCCTGCTTTCAGCCAAAGCGGATATTTATGATCCCCTTCGCTACTTGCTCATAATCTCCAGATAATGAGATTAAAATTATTCAAAAACCGGGCTGTAGTCATATCCAAAGATTTCTTCAAAGGATTTGTCTACATTTTCGCCGTCACGGATGCTCTGCGGAGCATAAATAACCTTAGGAAGTTCCTCGCCTGCCAGTTTACGGATCTGCATTTCAACAGCGATTTCTGCCATTTTGTTCGGGAAGAAGTCTACAGTTGCATCAAGTTCGCCGGCTTTGATAGACTCGGTTGCTTCACTTGTTCCGTCTGTTCCTACGATCACACACTCACTGTCTGCTGCCACAACTGCCTCGAGAGCGCCCATTGCCATAGTATCATTGTTGCAGTAGATTCCGGCAAGGTCAGGATACTGCTGAAGCAGTGTCTCTGTAATGTCATAAGCTTTCTGGCGGTCCCAGTCACCGTTCTGTACTGCTACCACTTCAATTTTATCCTTGTCAGCGTAAAAGTCATTGAAGCCCTGTGTACGTGCCTGAGCTGCTGTTGCCTGTGAAAGGCCTGTGATACAAGCAACTTTTCCTTCTTCACCAATCTTGTTGTAGATCCACTCAGCGCCCTGAACACCTGCCTGATAATGCCATGCGCCTACTGTTGTTGTTGCATAAGGTGTAAATGCATCCATAACTGTTGTCATGTCGATGCCGGCTTCAATAGCAGCCTCCATGCCTGGTACAAGGTTTGCTTCTGAAATACCGGAAATCAGAATTCCGTCATATTTCTTATTAACCATATCCATAAGAAGTGTCAGCTGGCCTTCTTCGTCTGTCTCAGTCTGTGCACCGCGCACGTCAACTGTAAGCTTATAGCCTGCATCCTGGAATGTTTTTGCAGCTGCCTCAGCGCCTTCTTTTTCCATACGCCAGAACTCATTTTCAAAAGTCTTTGTAGCAAAACCGATTGTGATCTCATCTTCAATTTTAGGTACTACCCCAAGTTTTTCTCTCAGATCATTATAAGAAACTGCATCCTTATAAAAATCATAACCCTGCTCTGCTACATCAGCACTCGGAAGATCCTCTGCTGCAAATGCAGTCATACTCATACTCATAGATGCAATAAGTGCCAACGCTGTTCCTACCATCATTTTTTTCATTTCATTTTCCTCCTGATTTTCGTTGTTATAAAGTCTTTAGCTTCACCTTCGGCTCAGCTGGCTTGTTGGAAACAGCTTCGCTCTTCAGCTCAGCTGTTTTTTATTCATGAAAGCAGAATTCGCCTTCGGTGAATACTAGTTGTTCGAGTATGCCGGGCTTGTTGTCGCCTACATATCTCTCGGCTGTAGGTACTGTAACTGTGAAGGTTCCCTGTACCAGTCCGTCCTCTGATTTCTCTAATGTAACTGTGCTGTCTACATCCTGTCCCGGAGATTTTTTCACAAAATAGTATCCCACAGAGGCTTTGTCTGAGCTTACAACCTCAATCTGTGTGATTGCGTTTTTGTCCATCTCCGTTCCGACCTCCAATGATTTATTGAGCATGAAAGTCATTGTGAAGTTTTCGGATTTAAATGTATATGTAGTGCCTGTCATACCTTTTGCAGCACTGTCAAACTCAAATTCTACAGGCTCCTCATTCAAATCTGCCGCAAGCCATCCTGTGCCGGCTTCGGGATCATAGTTACGGTCCTCTGCTTTTCCGCCATCCTCATCTGCTGCTTCTGTCTCCTGGACTGCGGCTTTGTCAGCCTCTTTTTCCGCTGCACCTGCGGTAACACAAGTTCCCACCAGCATCGTTGCCAAGGTGAGCATAATTACCAGTCTTTTCTTCATAGAGCATTCTACCTCCTGTGCACGTTTACTGTTTCTTTATTCAGGGATGGGAGTAAGCCCATCCCTTAGTTTTCTATTCGAACTGTGTACCATAAAGATCTGTCACAAATGTCCAGAATGCATCTCTGTCAATATTGAACACGATCTGTACATTCTTTGAGTTGTAAGGTCCATTGCCGCTTTCCCATGTCACAGCATTTGCATAGCTGTAGCTGGTGCTGTTGCAGTCAATTGCAAGATCTCTGTTCTCAGTCTCTGTAATAAGGTCCGGGCAAAGGAAGATTCCTGCAGTGATAGCATCCCAGCAGTAATGTGACTGTGTAGGATTCTCTTCATAATCAGGATATACACGGTCCATAAACAGCTGTGTGATCGGTGTATTATTCTTTTCTTTCATCATATCAAATACATCTTTTTCAAGGGGAACCTTGGATGCGATATCATGAGGTACAACGATCTGATACGGAAAATCATTATTCAGACAAATCTGAACTGACTCGGGATCATAAAACCAGTTGAACTCGCCGCATGCATTTGCATTGCCGGGAACATCAATTGCACCGCCCATGTAGATGATACCTGCTGTATTTTCAGCAAAAGTGGGATCCATCATGCAGGCTAAAGCAACGTTTGTACAAGAACCGATAGCAAACACTGTCACCTCACCGGGATTCTCTTTTACAGACTTGATCATGAATTCCACTGCATTCATATCTGCCTGAGCTTCTGTTTTGGAATATCCCCAGGACTCATCCACAAGGTCGCCCAGCTCATGATACTTCTGGGGTTCCACATAGGAATCAAGCTGACGGTATCCGCCGGTCCACTGGAATCCACCTGTTACAGGCTGATCCAATGCCAGATCACGGAATCCCATTATCGGCACGTCTGTACCCATATAAACAGGAATGTCTGTTCTCTCTATAGCTTCCAGCTGATTAAGAATTGCATTGGTACCGCTGGATACGATCTCATTTCCTCCTACCGCGGTTACGCCCAGCAAGTCAAGCCAGCCGGCTTTATCTGCCTGTGCAAGGATAAACAAACAGTACGCATCATCTCCCAGATACCCCATATCACAGTCTAAAATCACTTTATTAGACTCTGCGGTGGTTGCTATTTCATAGTCCTCTAATGCTGCTGATGCTGTTAAAGGTGATAAAAGACTTCCTGCCATTCCTGCTGCTAATACAAGTGATAATACTTTTTTCTTCATCTGTCATTCTCCTTTTCTTTTACTCTACTGTCGTTGTCAAAATATCCACATAGAAGTTCCAGAACGCTTCTCTGTCAATATCAAAAAGTACGTTGCATTTCTGTACACCGTAAGGCATTCCTTCACCAGCCTGTACATCTCTGTTGCGGGAATTCCACCAGCTTACAACTCGTCCGTAATTCGGGCCGTAGTTAGTATCCACTGTCACATAACGTTCCTGGATATCGGCTGCAATTTCCGGGTGGAGCCATACAGCTGCGGTAATGGCATCCCAGACGAAACTGGATGCTTCCGGATTCTCAGTAAACCTGTCCTTTTGACCTTCCACGATCAGCTTGGAAATTTCATTCCCCTGTTTTTCAGAAATCCTGTCATAAATATCTTTTGTATAGAAAACAGCTTCTGCCACATCATTGGGAACGATCAGCTGATCCTTCCATGCTGAATTCAGACATACTCTTATACCCTCCGGGTCATAATACCAGTTAAATTCTGCAGACGGGCTGGAATTTCCGGGAATATCAACCGCACCGCCCATATAAATAACTCCGGCTGCGTCTTCGACAATTGTTGGATCTTTCCGGACTGCAAGGGCCATATTTGTACCTGCACCAATTACAAAAATCGTAACCTCGCCCGGATATTTATGTACCTGTTCAATAATAAAATCAACAGCATGTTCATCCTGTGCTTCTGTCGTGGCGTAACCGTATTTCGGCTCACTTGGGAGATTCTTATAATCCGTAGGTCGTTCATTCACATCACAGAAGTCACTTGATCCCCAGTCCCAATAAGCACCGCTGTACTCAGGCATACCCCAAAGTTCACTTTCTGCCTTCATGTTACGGAACCCCAGCAGAGGAACATCACATCCGCTGTATACAGGAATGTCCTCCCGTCCTATGAGTTCAAGCTGGCGAAGTGCCGCCGTAGTTCCGCTTGCCACCCAGGAATTTCCGCCCACAGTGCTTACTCCCAGGAAGTCACATTCCCCAAGGCTGTCTGCCTGGGCCAGCATAAACATTACAATTGCATCATCGTTCAAATATCCCATATCTGTATCGAGAATTGCACGTTTTACTGCCGGCGTCTCTTCTGCCGTGTCCGCTGCTGCCTCTGCTGCAGTTTCCTCTGACGTTCCTTCCGCATATACTGCTGCCGGTGCTGCCATTGCAGCTACCATAGTGGCTGTTAGAGCCATAGCTAATAGCTTCTTCATCATATCCCTCCTGGTTTTTGTTTTTTACAGTTCCAGAAATACCTTCCTATCTGAGTCCGGCGCCCTTGCTCACATAAATTTCATATTCTGAAATTGTCTTAATATTACAAGTTTACCGGATAGATTCTAAATCCACGCCTGCAAACTCATTAAGTATTGTCATTATAATTCTTTACATGTCTATTATCTGTGATAGTTGTCACCATGATGTTATTTTTAGTCTTCTCTGCTCCTGAAGGCTTTCACTCACCTCTGAGGCTGAAGGAATAGAAACTGAGGCACCAGGCCTGGACACTGCTATTGAGGATGCCTTAGAAGCTGTACACAACGCTTCTTCAACACTTTTTCCCGCTATCACAGAGGCCATGAAAAAACCTGTAAAGGTATCCCCGGCTGCCGTGGTATCCACTGCATCCACAGGAAAAATCCCCTGATATAACTTAACTTTACCGTCATAGTACACAGAACCGTTGCTTCCCAAAGTCAGAACAAATTTAGCCTCCGGAAATTTACCTGCAAGGCTTTCCAGAATTTCTTCTGCATCAGAAAACCCTGTAAACTGTTCCCCTTCGATTTCGTTCAGCATAAATAAATATATTTTTGATAAATCACAGGCCTTCAGCTTATTGTCAAAAGGTGAAGGATTTAATACGATTTTCATCCCTCTCTCATATGCTTTATCAATGATATAATGAAGCAGATTTATTTCATTCTGTAGGATCAGGAAATCATCGGATTCAAAGTGGGATAAAACCTCATCGATATATTCCCGTGTCTGCATCTGATTCGTCCCGCCATAAAGTATGATACTGTTCTGTCCGTCCGAATCTACCTGGATCATTGTATGGCCTCCCTTTTCCGGGAGTTCCCTGATATATGTAGTATCCACCCCGTATCTGGCACATGTCTCCAGGAGAAGCTGTCCCTCCCGGCCGATAAGGCCTGCATGGTATACTTGTATACCTGCCCTGGCCAGGGCTATGGATTGGTTTAATCCTTTGCCGCCGCAAAAAGTTTCTGACTTTGTAGAAAGTATGGTTTCTCCGCCCCGGACAATATGATCTACAGAATAAACATAGTCTATATTTAAAGAGCCAAAATTCAATATCTTCATAGTGATACCTCCAAATGGTAGAATGTAATATCATGATTCGTAACTGTTCAGAACCATGAACAGTTACGCCGCAAGCCCATGAAAATCGCCTTTGGCGATGGGGCTTGCTTTTGGCTGTTCAACGTTTTCGCACGGACTGTGCAGTAAATGCACAGTCCTGTACTGAACAGTTACCATGATTCTACCTTATTACCCCCTGAAAAATCCGTGACACCAATCACAATCTGACAAAAAAGCTCCGGCAAATTTGACTGGCCGCTCTAAGAATGATAAAATTATTCTGTACTGAATCCATCAGGGTTTCAATCAGTCCTATCACACATAAGTGCCCTGAAGAGGAAGATATAGACAAAATTTCGTAAGCCATGGAGGTATACAGTGATATCATCTAATATTATGATTCATCGCAGCAGATTGACAGACTTGGCAGAAGCAATGGGCCAATGCCGTATCCTGTACGTACAGGCTCCCGCCGGTTACGGCAAGACAATATTTGCAGCACAATGGCTGGACAGCAGAAAAGGGCCCTCCGGGATGATCACCATAGATGAATACGACAATACACCGGCAGATATATGCTGCAAGCTGAAAAAAGCCTTGGAGGCTATGTGCACAGAGGAATTCCCGGAAACCGTAACTGCATACACAAGACATCCCGGCTTCACCAAAGCCCCCGTGGAATTTCTTATGAGGGCTGCCATAACCCTGCCCGGAAACTTAACGGCTAATCTCGTCATAGATGACCTTCACTATTTGACAGATCTTTCTGCGCAAAAACTCCTGAAGGATTTTATCCTTCGCCTTCCCTCAGGGATAAGAATATGCATTCTGAGCAGAAGTTCACTTCCGGAAGCCTTCAGCGGGCTGGTTCTGAAAAATCAGATTCAATTTATTCCCCAGGAGCAGCTTCTTTTTGATAACAGGGAAATCTGTGAATTGTACAAAAATAAAAGCCTTGCCATAACCCCCGCGGAGGCCGATGAGATTCTCCGGCTTACGGAAGGCTGGCCTATCGGAATTAACGCCCTGCTCCTTTCCGCCAGTCATATGCCGGATAAAAACCTGTCGCCTCACTGGCTGGAAAGTTTTTTGAAAACCCAGGTGTGGGAAATATGGGATGACCGCATTAAGAAATTTATGCTTGGGACATGTATAGAAGAAGAGTTGTCAGAAGAAATCTGCTGCGCGCTGACAGGAGAAAAAGACAGCCTTGGATTTCTTGAAGAACTGGTGACAAAAGGTGCGTTTTTATACAAACAAGAGGGACACACTTACAGGTTTCACAGACTGTTCCGGGAATTTCTGAGAAAGCTGTTTCTTGATATGCCCCCGGAATACCGTGAAGGCCAGATTCAGAAGTCCGGAAAATGGTATCTGGCGCATAAAGATTTTTATCATGCAGTGGAAAGATTTTCTTATATCAAAGACTATGAGCATATAGCCCGCTGCTTTGATCTGCTGGAGGAAATGGACAGGGCCGGATTTGATGCTGAACAGGTCATGCTTGCTGTCCGCAGTACCCTTGACGAAAACATATTGGTAAGATATCCTCATCTGTATTTTATGATGGCCTTCACCGCCCGCAATGAAGGACAAATTGAAGATTTCAAGATTTATGCGGACAATTATTACCGGAATTATCCTAAGATTGCAGAACGGAATCCTGAACTGGCACACAATATCTTCTTTCTGTACTCCATGGATTTCCGTATCACTTTAAAAGAAATTGCAAAAGCCGCTTCCGAAGCACAATTCTCCGGCATGTTCCAGGGCGTGCGCGGTTCAGCCACCCTGTATCTTCCCTTCTATCACAAATCTTACAGAGATTTTTCAGAACTGCTGCCAGGGGATATTGATGAAAGCGTCATGAGCCTTGGGCAGATACTCGGGCCTCTTCTGGGAAGTGAATGCACCATGGTGCTGGACTGTATCCGCGGAGGGCTTTATTATGAACAGGGAAATATGCAGCGTGCCCAGGAACTGGCAGTCTGTGCAGTCACTGAATTGCAGGACGGCTTTGCGCCGGAATCAAATTTCTGCGCTATGATGTTGCTGCTGGCTGTGACTCACGCCATGAAACAGCCGGAACAGGAAGCCTTGATCCAGAAAGATATCCAAAAAATGATCGACAAGGATAAGGCACTCTATCTTCAGTTCAATTTTGATGCCGCAGTGTGCAGAAACCAGATGGGATCCGGCGACACCGAAGCTGCCCGCAGATGGCTTGAATCCAGAGGGACTGAGGTGTATGGCCCCTTGGATTTCTACAGGCTGTACGGACATTTCACCACAGCCGAAGCTTACATTGTCCTGGAAGATTACAGCCATTCCATTATCCTGCTGGAAAAACTTCTTGAGATGTGCAAAGCCATGAAAAGAACTGCTGATATCATAGAGGCTGAGATTCTCCTTGCAGTCTCTTATTGGAAAAAGAAACGCGGATCCCATAAGCAGGCACTGTCCTGTCTGGAGGAAGCAGTATTGACCGCCCAGCCTATAGGGTATGAACAGGCCTTTATCAGCCACGGTGCCAATCTGAAAAATATTTTATCAAGCCTTAAAAACTGGACCATGCGCAGTGACTATACAGGCCCGCTTTCGCCTACCTTTGTCAGAAAGCTGTACATAGGCGCTGCAGAACAGGATAGCTGCAGCACCATTACTAAAAATGAGAGAAAGGAACCGGAAATAAAGCTTACCCAGAAGCAAAAGAAAGTTGCCAGACTCATGTGCCAGGGCTACAGCTACCGCAAAATTGCGGAGGAACTGGGTGTTCAGTTTTCTACTGTCCGCTCCCACATAGAGCTGATCTACAGAAAACTGGATGCCGGCTCTATGGATGAAGCCATTCAGATAATCCGACGGCTTCATCTCTTGGACGAACCTTAACCCCTGCATTGAGTCAGCTGTGCCGGAGGATCCTGCCTATACGTGCGATCCCTTCTGTGATTTTATCTTCCTGCATATTTGAAAAGTTGATCCTGAGTGTATTACACTTATTCTGGTTGGGGTAAAAGGAATTTCCAGGAACAAATGCCACATCGTATTCCAGACATTTTTCAAGAAGGTCAACCGTATTAACGGATTCCCCCAGTTCAATCCAAAGAAAAAGTCCTCCTTCCGGTTTCGTATATTTTATATCAGAAGGGAAATACCTGCTGACAGCATCCAAGGCCACATCCCGCCGCTTTCTGTACACTTCCCGTATTTTGTTAATATGGGCATCAATATCATATTTCTCCAGATAAGCGGCGATCACCATCTGTGCTATGGTATTACACTGCAGATCCACCCCCTGCTTTACCAGAACATACTTGCGGATAACTTCTTTCTCACCTGCAATCCACCCAATCCTGTAGCCGGGGCAGAAAACTTTGGAAAATGTACCTGTGCAAACCACGCTGCCCACCCTGTCAAAGGACTTTACGGAAGGCAGGAATTCACCTTCATATCTAAGCTCTCCGTATGGATTGTCTTCTAACACCATAACCTGGTATTTTGCCGCCATATCTGCCAGTTCCCGGCGGCGCTTGAGACTCCAGGTCCTGCCTGTTGGATTCTGGAAATCAGGGATCACATAAATGAGTTTAGAGCCGGGGTTCACTTTCAGTGCTTTTTCCAATTCTGTGATTATCATTCCTTCCTCGTCAGTCTCTACTTCCACAAACCGGCAGCCATAGGCGTTAAAGGCGCTGATGGCAGCCAGGTAAGTAGGGCTTTCACACAGCACAACATCCCCCTCATCCAGAAACACCTTGCCGGAAAGGTCGAGGGCTTGCTGTGATCCATGTGTTATCATAATATTGTCATCGCTAAAAGAGGTACCTAAATTAGCATTCATCCTCTTCGCGATCCATTCCCGCAGGGGCTTGTAACCTTCTGTAGTGGCATACTGCAGTGCCTGTTCCCCGTGATGGTCCAATACATGATCATTCACTGCCTTTATTTCTTCCACAGGAAACAGCTCCGGTGCCGGCAGTCCTCCGGCAAAAGAAATCACTTCCGGTTTTTCCGTAAGTTTTAAAAGTTCTCTGATTTCGGATGCTTTTATATGTTCCATTCTCTTTGCATACTTATATTCCATGGTAATACTCCTTATAATATGGGATTTATTTCATTGGAGACCGGAACTTCCTCCGTCTCCTTAGAGATAAGCTTTTTTATAACCTCACACAGTATCCTGATCCCTTCAGCAATCTTATTTTTGGGCGGAAATGTGTAATTTAATCTGATATAGTTTTCGCCTTTAGCATTCACAAGAAAAGAGGGCATCCCCGGTAATACAGCCACACCGTTTTTTGCTGCTTCAGACGCCAGCTTCTCCGCCGGCAGCCCCCGGGGAAGTCTGCACCAGAGGTAATATCCCCCTGCCGGACTGTTCCAGGATAATCCAGACGGTGCATACCGCCTCAAAGCGTCTGTCATGATATCACGTCTGTCCCGGTACTCTTTCCTGATCGATTCAAGGTATATTTCCATCTGCCCGCTTACAATAAAACGTTCTGCAATCAGCTGGGAAATACAATTAGCGTGGAGGTCCACCAGCTGCCTGATATTAGCAAGCTCATGAATAAGCTTTTTGCCGGCACACATCCACCCAAGCCGCAGTCCCGGAGATACTGTCTTTGAAAAGGTGCTGAGATAGATAACATAACCACTCTTGTCCATGGACTTTAGCGGAGTTATGGACTCCCCTTCATAATAGAGTTCACTGTAGGGGTCATCCTCCAGCACAGGCACACCGTACCGGCCGGACAGCTCCAGCAGACGGATACGCTTTGTCATACTCATGGAAACACCGGAGGGATTATGGTACACAGGCATTGTATATATCAGTTTGGGCTGATAACGGGACATAAGATGCTCTAAGATATCCATATTCATTCCGTCTTCTTCCACAGGCACAGCCATCAGCTTGGCGCCTGCCATACGAAAGCTTTGAATAGCAGGAAAGAAGGAAGGCTCTTCAATGATCACAACATCCCCCGGATTCACAAACGCCCTGGCAATAAGATCAATCCCCTGCTGAGAGCCGGATAATACCATTATTTCTGAGGGCTTACAGAAACAAGATCTTTTTTCCATATAAGAACATATTGCCTGCCGGAGAGAAGAAAAGCCAGTGACAGGAGAAACCAGCAGTTCTTTCTGTTTAGACAATAACTCCCGTTCTAATCCCTCATAGGCCTGGAACGGCAGATGTTCAAAAGAAGCGATACCCGCGGCAAAGGATATGACATTTTTCTGGTTGGCGATTTCCAGATATTTATTTACATCAAAGTTATCATGATTTTTCAGATAATCACTGTACAAATACTCCCATATAGGTTCCTTTTGGTAATTCTCCTTATAAACCCCGTCACCGCCTCCCTTTGCGGCAATGGTGCCCCTGCCCACATGAGAAACCATCAATCCGTCTGCTTTCAGTTCCTTGTAGGCGTTCAGCACTGTTGTCCTGTTCACGCCCAGGGCATCTGCCAGCTGGCGTTCTGACGGAAACTGGAAACCCTCCGGAATTTCCCCGGAAGCTATCTGCATCTGTATTTGCTCTGCAATCTGTCTATATAACGGTACTTTTTTTGACTTGTCAATTTGAATTTTCATATTCCCCTCCAATTGGTTGCAACCAATTTTTATTATAATCGTGGTTTTTATATGTTTCAACATCCAATCCTCTTTATTTTTTTACAACCAATTTTACCTTCTCAAGTAATTTTTGACAAAATACCCCCACATTACCGATGCATTATTTTACAAAATATTATAAAATAGAATGGTATTTATTAACATATAACTTGCCTGTCCGTATGAAGGATATAAAACATGTTGTTTAAAAGCAAATTGAATCAAAGGCAAAATATATGAAAACAATAAGGAGAAAACATTATGAAGATGAAAAACAGAAACATCCTTGGAGGCGCAGCCGTAATTGCTGTTTCACTGGCATTCACAGCACCTGTAAGTGCTATGCCTTCTGATATCAGAGAAGCACTTGAACACGATTTAAAGGAGGACGGAGATCTGATAGATGACTCTGCGCTCTTAGAAGATATCGGCACATATTATGTGGCTACAGGTGCAGGAAATGTCCGGGATTATCCAAATGGAAATATCATCGATGTCCTGACTCCCGGTGAAAAATATTATGTCAATGCCAGACGTACTGACTGTGACTGGTATCAGATTCCGGGGTATGTCTCTAACGCCTATGTGTACACAAGCTTCCTTGTACCTGAGGAAGAATATCTTGGCAATCGGACAGGAGGTGCATCAGACGAGAGTTCACAGGAAGATGACTATGAGTTTACAAAACTGGATATTATGATGCAGGCCACTGTAGATGTAAATATGCGCAGGCAGCCCGGCGGTACGATTGTGGATGTACTGAAGGCAGGAACTGATATTCATGTGACCGGAAATCTGGATAATCTGTGCTGGTATCAGTGTGAAAATAAGGGGGAGACTGTTTATGTGTACGATGATTATCTTGTACCGGATTTTCCCCAGACTATGGCAGCCACACATATTGTAAATGTACGTACAGAACCTTCCCTTAACGGTACTGTGCTTGGTACACTTTCCATCGGTGACAAGGTCAAAGTCAGCGGAATAGAAAACGGCTGGTACCGCTTCACTTTTGAAAAAACAAAGGAAGTGGGATATTCCTACAGTGACTATCTCGCCGCAGTGGAATGACAGCAGATATTATCAGTATTTCCCTGAGAATCTTTTTCTGCTGTGTAATTTTTCTCTTTTTCATATTTGTGCCATTAAAGAGCCGGCTCCGTTTTAACAACCTTAAAACGGGGCTGCTGCTCTTATCCCTTATAATTGTCAGCGATCTTGTGACAATCCTGTTTCTGACAACAGGCGCACCTTATCAGAAATACAATACGCCAGCCATTATTTTCTGGATCCTGTATACTGTCTTTATATTTTATATAACAGTAAAATCCAGTTTTTGCGAGATTCTATTTATCGTTCTTGTTGCCTTGAATTTATATGCTGATATTATGACCATCGCCAAGCTGGCAGTGAGTCTGGAGGACTGGAACCTCCCTCTGCATATGGCACGGACTGTGACATCAGCATGCCTCCTGATCCTGTATATACCCCTGATCTGGATTTTAATGTTCCGGCTTTATAAAAAAGTGATTGAATTCCAGACAGATTTTTCTGCCTGGAAATACATCTGGCTGATCCCGGCACTGACTTACTTAATCTTTTATGTAAAAATCATAAATGATTACTGGGAGGATCCCATATATGTGACGGCAAGCGACCTGGTCTTCTCTATTTTATGGTCTTTCAGCTCTTATGTATTTTTCTGTATTGCATTGCTGCTTTTAATCCAGACCTATCAAAAAATAACAGCTGAGGAACAGACCAGAATGGTACTGTCCCACTTAAAAATGCAGGAAGAACAATATCAGCAGCTATTGGACAACATCGCTGAAACAACACGTATACGCCATGATTGGCGGCACCATCTGCTCACTATTTACGGATTGGCAAAAGAACAGAAATTAGAAGAACTCACTAAGTATACAGCCGATTTAATGCCTGTATATCTGGCGGAAGAGGATGCCCCTGTATGTCAGAACCATGTGATAAATATCATTCTTCAGCACTACAGAGCAATGGCTAAGGCAGAGGGCATCACTATAACTATCAAGGCAGACCTTCCCCGTTCCCTGTCCCTTTCAGATATTGATTTATGTATTGTCTTCGGAAATCTGGCTGAAAATGCCATCGAAGCCTGCATCAGCCAAAACGGAGTTTATAAATTGATCAATATAACTGCCGCCATGAAAGATGACCTTTTGGTACTGATGATCAAAAACACATACGGAAATAAAATTCTAGTAAAAGATCGTGTGTACTATTCAACCAAACATGAAGGCGCCGGTGTGGGATTGCTTTCCGTGAGACATGTTGTAGAGAAAAATAAAGGCCATATGCAGGTAAAACACGACAGTGAATACTTCAGTGTTAACATTATACTGCATACCAATTAACAAGGCAGCTGCGGTTTACCAGGGTGTGTTATTGGGTTACTGGTCACTATTTAAAAAATCATCTTGGTTCACTGTGTGATTTCGGTTATAATAGAGATAAGAAAAGGAGGGCGGATCTTATGTCAGAAGCAATCAAAAAACAAATTAATTACACTGTAGTCTGTGTAAATGAATTTGCACGAAAGAAAGCACTGCATCCTCGTGCCGCTTTTTTATACCTCTATAATTATAAAGGACTAGATTTCTTAAAGGAAAATTATGACGTAGAGCACACATTATCACTGGATGATGCCATTGAAGATTTAGAAATAATCTGTAAAAATAATGGAGGTGTGCTGGAATGAAACTATATCATGGATCAAATATAGAAATAAATGAAATCGATTTATCGAGATGCCGGCCTTACAAAGATTTTGGACAAGGCTTCTATCTCACCAGCTTGCCAGGACAGGCTGTAAAAATGGCAAACAGGGTTTCTCGTATCTATGGCGGCAGACCTTGTACGACCGTGTTCGATTTCGACAATTCTTTATTGAAACAATCCAACCTTAGCACACGTATTTTTCAAAATCCCAGCAAAGAATGGGCATTATTCGTGATCAATAACCGCAATCGAGATTTTAAAGATCATACTGACACAGAATGCAACCATGATCTAAAGTATGATTTTGTTACAGGTCCCATTGCAAATGATGATTTAGCACTGCTTTTCCGCCAGTTTTCTAATAAATTGATTAGCGTAGATACGTTAGTAAAAGAAATGGAATTTAAGAAACTGACTAATCAATACTCCTTCCATACGACCAAGGCTTTAGCGTATCTTAAAAAGGCAGGTGTTATATATGAGTAAGCAGGAACAGCTAATGGAATACATCACGCAAGATATCGTGGCTTTCTTAGTAGATGACAGAAAATTAGACTATACAGAAGCAATGCGGATACTTTATACATCCGAAACCTATGAAAAAATACTGGATGAGGAAACCGGATTATATTTAGAAGGGGCAGCATATATTTATGATATTCTAAAAGCGGAACTTGATAATGGCAGGCTGAAACAGCTGGAATATTAATATTCATATAAGAAGGACGTTTTTCATAAGGCAAGCTACTTACCTTTTTATTATATCATTTATACACATTGTATTAGGACGCGTTTTAGCATTCACTGCAAACAATTTTTATATTCAAAAATCCACCCCCTATCAGTCACCAACTTTCCTTTTCTCCATATATTATATATCAGCAAAACAAGGAGGCTGTATTATATGAAGAAGAAATGGATCGCAGTGGCGGCAGCCGTAATTTTAGCGGCAACCGCCCTGCCTGTGACTGCCTTTGCAGGCAAAAAGGACGCTAAAGACGCAGAGCTTACTGAGGTGACATTAAATGAAGTGGCACATTCAATCTTTTATGCTCCCCAGTATGTGGCTATTGAGGAAGGATATTTTGCAGAGGAAGGGCTTGACCTCACATTGGTTACAGGATTCGGCGCAGATAAAACTATGACCGCTGTCCTCTCCGGCGAAGCAGACATCGGCTTTATGGGCGCAGAGGCATCTGTCTATGCCTTCCAGGAAGGCGCCACTGACCCGGTGGTAAACTTTGCACAGCTCACCCAGAGGGCCGGAAACTTTCTGGTGGCACGGGAAGAAATGCCTTCCTTTACCTGGAATGATCTAAAAGACAGCAAGGTACTGGGAGGACGGAAGGGCGGAATGCCCGAAATGGTATTTGAATATATCCTTAAAGAGAACGGTATTGACCCGGAAAAGGATCTGGAAATCGACCAGAGCATTGACTTCGGTTCTACCGCTGCCGCATTTTCGGGCGGTTTAGGAGAGTTCAGCGTCGAATTTGAGCCGTCAGCCACAGCCCTGGAAAAAGAAGGCGCCGGCTACGTCGTTGCTTCCCTTGGTGTGGACTCCGGTTATGTTCCCTATACTTCCTACAGTGCAAAAACCAGCTTTATGGAAGAGCATCCGGACGTTGTACAGAAATTTACCAATGCTTTGCAGAAGGGTATGGATTACGTGCAGAACCATACTCCTGAAGAGATTGCAGAGGTGATCGCTCCCCAGTTTACAGAGACGGACCTTGACACAGTTACTACTATTGTCAAACGTTACTATGACCAGGATACCTGGAAAGATAATCTGGTATTTGAAAAAGACAGCTTCGAGCTGCTTCAGGATATTCTGGACAGCGCCGGTGAGCTGGAAACAAGGGTTGCCTATGAAGATTTGGTAACCACCGAATACGCACAGAATGCCGTAAGTAAATAGGAAATGCATAAGGCGCCCGCTTAAGTCCGCTGTATTTTGGACTTAGCGGGCCTTTTCACATATCTGGGGAAACAGGAGACTGATCTCAAATCCATCTTTATATTCTCCGGAGACCTTCAGCTCGATTTTCAGGTTGTCTGCGGCCTGGCGGGCAAGATAAAGTCCCATCCCTGTTGAACTTTTTTCCTGCCGTCCCTTATCTCCGGTAAATCCTTTATCAAAAATGAAAGGAAGATCATAGGGCTTTACCCCTGTTCCGTTGTCTCTTATGGTAAGTACCGCCTTCCCCTCCTCTTCGTTTACTGTTGTCATTATGCGGATAACCGGGCTATGCTGCCCGCTCATATATTTGACACAATTGCTCAAAATTTGTCTCAGGATAAACATCAGCCCCCTTTCGTCAGAAAGAACCAGGATATTTTCCGCTTGGTTTATCACTGAAATCCCCATTTCTTCCATCAGAATCCTGTATTCCGCCACTGCCTCCCTACAGATTTCATCCAAGTTTAAGAGAGTAAAAAAATAGTCTGTATGGGCTGATTTCAGCCGGGCATAGAAGAGCATCTTTTCTATATCTTCCTGGATTTCTGTCCTCACATATTCCAGCCTGCGGTAGATTTCAGGAGATAACTCTTCTCTGCGGTTGTCAAGGATAAAGGTCATCAAAGACAACGGAGTTTTAATCTCATGTGCCCATTTTTCTATATATTCCTCATATTCCCGGATATTAGACTCCTGTGTGCGGATCACCGCATCTTTTTTCCCAAGGATTCCGGCTATGTTCCGTATTGCCTCCTTCTCACTGTGGCTGCTGCTTACAGCAATAAGTTCCTCCAGGTACATATCAGGATTCTCAAGAAATTCCCGGAACAACTCTTCTCTTCCTTCCTCACGCCTGTAAATCCAGAATCCCATCCCAGCCCAGATAACAGCACATCCCAGCAGCATTGTGGAGAAAATAAAAGGGAATGTCTCCGCATCCATAATCCACAGAAAGGCTCCCAACACCATATTCCAAATAAACATGAAAACCAGCCATATCTTGTATTTCAGGAAAATGCGGATCAGTTTTTTAATCATCATATGCACTGCCAGCCACCTCCAGACTGTATCCCTTCCCCCTGACCGTGGCAATTTTTAATGCAGTATCCAGAGAAGACAGCGTCTTTTTGAGCCTGGTCATATTCACCTGAAGGGCATTCTCGTCCACATATTCCATTGTGCCCCAAAGTTTCTGGAAAAGTGCTGATTTTGTCACGATCTCATCCTGTGCGGACATAAGAAGCTCCAGAATTTTCCCCTGATTCTCCGGCAATACAATAGATTTTCCTTCAGAATATAAAGTATAGGTCCGTATATCCAGCCTGGCCCCTTGTGTCTCCACAAAATATTCCCGGTCTTCATATCTGCGCAGCAGATTGCTGATCCTGGCAAGAAGACGATCTTTATGACAAGGCTTTGTGAGAAATTCATCCGCCCCAAGACCCAGGGCATGCAGCTCATCCTTAAGCTGATCCCGGCTGGTCAGAACCAGGATGGGAACTGTGCTTTTTTTCCTCAGAAATTTACATATCTCAAACCCGCTGGCTCCCGGCAGGTTCAGATCCAATAGCACAAGGTCAGGGGAATTCTTTAAAATATCAGAAGCAGTATGGGAGAAACAAGTGATACAGTGAATTTCATAGTTCTCTTTTTCTAAGATAGATACTAATTCCTCACGCATAAACACTTCATCCTCAACAATAACGATCCTCTTCACAGAACTCCCCCCTTGCCGTATATTATAGATCACTTTCTGTAACTGTTCAGTACAGGACTGTGCATTTACTGCACAGTCCGTGCGAAAACGTTGAACAGTTACCACTTTTTATATCCCATATTTTACACCATTTATATGACCGGCGTCGGAATATATCTTTCTTCACGATTTTTCAGTCATCTTCTCTTTTCATTTCCATCAATCTGCGGATTCTCTTGTCGCTCATTTTTTTAACCGCAAATATATAAATAAATTCTACCACAAACAACAGGAGAATCATAGGTATGGCAATTTTTATCATGGTTCCTGTCCTGGTGCCCATAGATGTACTCACCATTCCTGTAAGAAGGGATCTGACCCCAAACACGCTTCCCGCCAGCGCAGTGATCACAGGGAGGAAGAAATACCAGCTTACCTGTCTTCTGGCGGATGCACATAATTCTTTGCTCTGACAGCCAAGCCTGATCACTGTCAGGTATCTCTTTTTGTTCTTTTGCTGCTGAAGCAAAAACTGAACGCCCATAACCGTATTGGATATGATGAGAAAAATCACTGCCAGATAGATAGTGGTATAGCTGGCTGCCACTGTATAAAACATCTGTCTTCCTATATTCTGCAGATAGCTCTCATAGACCAGCGGTGAATTGTTCAGTATACCGTTGACTCTTCTAATCGCCCTGATGAGACCGTCTTTTTCCACAAGCTCATCCTTCAGGGATGCATTCCAGTAGGAGTCGTATTTTCCCCTAAGAAGATTGTCAAATACTGAATCTGTGACTACCAATCCGTATTGAATATTAATGGAACGGTCTGTCACAAGATTTTCCTGCACATATTGTTCTGCAAGCTGGATTTTTTCTCCGTTGATTTCCACATATGCGTGCTCCTTCAGCACAGTTTTCAACACTTCCGCGGTATCGGCGCTGGAAAAATCCTTGCCGAAATAAAATACCGCCTCTTTATCCCCAATCTGCACAGGCTCTTTTCCTCCGGACTGTAATACACGGTTATACCCGGACAAAGAAATAAGATAGGGATAAGTGAAATACTGCAGATTATTTAGCAGCACCTCTTTTCCCTTGCTCTCCTCCTGTTTCTCCAAAATATCGGTGATACCTTTCACTGAAAAGCTTGTTCCCTCCTCATCTGAAGCAAACGCCCCGGTCCTTACCTCAAATAATTGTTTTATATCATCTTTCAATCCCAAGCTCTCAAGCTGTTCCTCTATCTCAGCGCCTTCCCCTTGAAAGGTATAGTCTGTGGCATGATTGTTTCTTTCCTGAAAACTCAGGCTTACCGAGACCCCATACCCAAAACAGCACAAGGCAGCCAAAACCAGCAGAGAAGAGACTGCCAGAGAACTTGATTTATGAAATACCGCTTCCTGAAGCTGGCGGAATGTAAAGACAGCGAGACCGTTTTCATCCTTTTTTCTCTTCAGAACTATAGAAAAAAGAACCCCAATCCCCTTAAAAAAAAGAAATGTTCCTGCAATTCCAAAAATTACTGTAATTCCCATCTTACCAACAGAACTCCAGGATACCCCCATGATCGCCATAGTATAAGCAGCTCCAAGCAGCAAAAGGCCGCACACAGCCTTGATCACCCCAGGCAAAGTATGATATCTCTTATGCATCTTGTCCTCAGCACCGGACAAAAGCTGTGTGATCTCTTTCCCCGCCGCACTGCCGCTTAATATGATCAGGGCAGCCAGACGCACCGCAAAATATCCTGTAATCGTCCATAGGACTGCACTGAGCGAAAATGAAAAATGGTGCCCGATAATCCCAAGCCCCACAACCTTAGCAGTGATAAGGCTGACCATTTCAGACAGAAAAACAGCCGCAGGGATACCTACTATAAGAGAGAGCACACTGTTCCATAGTTCCTCCGCTAAAAGAAGAAATAATAACCTGCCCCTGCCCATTCCCATCATAAGATACATGCCAAGTTCATGGCTTCTCTTATCCATGTTGTATTTCCCCGCAAAATATACCAGAAAAAAGAGTATAAAAAGTGTAACCACATACATAACAGGGATAAGAGAAAGCAGGCGGCTCACCGCATCGCTTTCCATTGTCCTGAGAAACACCATCACATCCTGATTCTCCAGTGACAAAATAATATAAAAGGCAATGATAGACACCACAAGGGATACAAACAGGAGACCATTCTCCTTTCTGTTCCTACTGCTGTTTTTTCTGACCAGATTAAAGAACATTGGCGCTCCCTCCTCCCAGCTGTGCAAGCACTGCGATAATCCTTTCATAAAAATCATCCCTGGCCTCATCTGGGACCTGTCTCCTCAATTCATGGAAGATCACCCCATCCTGGATAAACAGGATTCTGGAACAATAGCTGGCCGTGTTAGGGTCATGTGTGACCATCAGGATTGTGGACTTCTGCATCTCGTTCAGTCCGCAAAGTTTGTTCATCAAGGCTTTGGCATTTTTAGAGTCCAAAGCACCTGTAGGCTCATCGGCCAGCACAATTTCCGGATTCATGATCAAGGCCCTTGCTGCTGCCACACGCTGCTTCTGACCTCCTGACATTTCCGAAGGATACTTGTCCAGAATATCCTTTATCTCCAGATAATCTGTAAGTTCCTGGATACGCTGTTCCCCTCCCTTTCCCATCATATTGTGGATCGCTGCAGGAAGCATAATATTCTCTCTTGCAGTAAGATTATCAATTAATTCAAAATTCTGGAAAAGATATCCAATACTGGTCCCCCTATAATCTGCAAGCTTTTTTCCTCTCAGAGCGCCTATCTCCTGCCCCTTCATAAGGATTTTCCCTCCCGTAGGCCGGGAAGCTGCGGCAATACAATTAAGCAGCGTGGTCTTCCCCGACCCGCTGCTCCCCATTATCCCGATAAACTCTCCCTGTGCAACATGAAAACTAATCCCATCCAGGGCCTTGGTAACTGCATTTCTTTTTCCATAATATTTTTGCAGAGACTGTACTTCCAATATTTTCTCGTTCATCCTGACACACCTTCCTCCCAAACTGATTACATATTTCTTATAATCTGATTATACAAAAAAACAGAATAAGATAACACTTACAGTTGGTGAAAGATATGCCAGGAAATTCATACGGGTGACTTTTAATACACCACCTCAACCGCCTGCCTTTTCTCCGCAGATTCCAAAACAGCTAATATGGCAATTGCGGTGTTTCTTGCATCTTCCAGGCTTACACGGAACTCCCTGCCATCTGCAAGCCTGTCTACAAAATCCCTGATACTTTCATAGGACAAACCTTTGCACTTATCAAATACCCGGTTGGCCACCAGAATATCCGGTGTGGTAGTTTTCTCCTCCGTAACCATCTGAAGCATATTATGGCCGGACGCATCAATGGAAACCATGCCCTCTGTACAAAGCATGCTGAATTTGAAATCATTAATATTCATGTTTCCGTTGGGTGTGACCCAGCCGTTTTCCATCTGCGCAACTCCGCCCCTGGTAAATTCGATCGTTGTGAGAAATAAATCATCTGCGGGTACTCCCAGGTTTTCCAGGATTCCTCTTTTCTTTACGCTGTATACCCTCTTCACCTCATCCTGAAACATCCATCTTAAAGTATCAAGGCTGTGACTTCCAAGGAACCACATAATAGAAGATTGTCCGGCCCAGGAAAGCATATCGGTAGCCACCCATTTTATATCATTATGGCGTATATACGCTGAATAGGGTTCACCCAGCTTTCCCTGACGGATTTCCTGCCATGCTGTATTAAACGGAGGATTCCATCTGTTATGCAGATCAACCATGACCCGGACCTTATTCTCTTCTGATGCTTTGTAAATACGGTCAATATCTTCCCTGCTTGTGGCCAACGGTTTTTCTATCAGCATATGTTTATGATGTTCCGCCATCTCCACGGCAATATCTGCATGTAGAAAATCCGGCGTCACGATAGCAACAGCATCACACATTTTATCCTCTGCCAGATCATGATAATCCTCATATACTTTCGGAATATTATATTTATCTGCAAGTGCTCTGGCCCGTTCCTCCTGTCTGTCACAGACAGCTACGATCTCTGCCAGCGGATGCTCCCGGTAAATTGATGCGTGAGTCTCTCCCCATACGCCTGCCCCTACAATTCCTATTCTTATTTTTTCCATATTTGCTTCTCCTTTTAGCGGAAAAGGCCGGCACACCATAGGTAAATACAGGTGCGACAGCCTTCTCAATTAAGTTTTCAAAAATTATTATTCCACTTGATTCATAGCTACAGATTCATCTGTTGCCTGCCATAACTGTTCTGCGTCAATCTGGCCCAGTAAAAACTGCATGTTCAGATCCTTGGATTCCTGCTCAAATACTGCTGAGAGCCGGAAGGAAAATGGATGGCTGGCAAATGCAGTAGATTCTGAGATAGATTTAGCAACCTCCTGAATCACCACCGGATCAGTATCCTTCACATAGGAATCAAAATTCTGCATAGGTATCCCCAATCCGTTTTCAATACAAGCCTTGGGGTAATATTCCGGATCAAAGAAGGTTTTCACAAATTCCGTCGCTTCTTCTTTATGCTCTGAATTTTCAGCCACCATCATCACAATTCCTTCTCTGCCCATCAATGAAGTATGAGAATCTTTTCCTGCCACAGAAGGGAAGGAAATAACGCGAAGATTTTCTTTCAGTTCGTCCGGTGTATTTTCCTCTGTGCTTAGGCTGTTCTCCCATGTTCCGGTATAATACATGGCAGCTTTCCCCTGCTGGAAAAGATTTTTTGCTGTGGGTGCATCATCCGCTGTCCAGCTGCTCTGGAACATTCCCATATCAACCAGTTCTTTATACGTATTTGCAGCCTCTGTAAACTCAGGGGTATCTGCAAAAGAAGTCTTCATAGCTGTTGCATCCCAGATAGGCTGGGGATCGCCGCCGGTATATCTGAGAAGTATATCATTAAACAAAACGGATTGATTCCACAGATCTTTACCATTCATGGATACAGGTGCAATCCCTAATTCATTGAACTTTGTGATCGCTTCTTTTAATTCATCTATAGCTTCCGGTACTTTAATATCATTATCTGTGAACAGTTTTTCATTATAATACAGATACCAGTAATCTATCAGCTGGGGGATTCCCAAAAGCTTTCCATCAACTGTGGCCCCTTCCAGCGCACCGGGAACGAAATCAAAATCTGCAAATTCAGCAGGGTCAAGTTCTGCTGCCACTCCTGCATTTACATATGGCAGAAATTCTGACGGATTGGCCCATACAAAGAAAACATCAGGCATTGTTTTCGTAGAACCGTAAATCTGAAGTTTTTTCTTATAGGTTTCATTGTCATAAATTTCAAATTCTACTTTAACTCCGGGATTTGCTTCTTCAAATCTCGCCTTTGTCTCCTCATAATATTGGTTCAGCGGATTTGTGGTATCTGGTGTGCCATGCATAACAGTAATCACCACATCATCCTCTGCCTTTACCTCCTTTGGTGAGATAAACGGTACTGATAGTGCCATACAACCTGCCAGCATTACACTGATCGCTTTTTTTAACATATCTTGCCCTCCCTTTGGAATTTGTTCCATTCCATTTTCCAATCACTATTTGTCTTTGTTTTCATTTCGGAATTCCGTTTTGATGATTTGATTCTAGCATCCTTGTCCCCACAGCAATAGTACATTTTTTACGGAAATGTCATAAATTTTACAATTATCAATAATATACGGTGCTCATTTACTATTTTCGGAAAATAACTGACATATGATAATTTTTTGAACTTATCTCTTTCATACCGGATTGTTAAAATTAAGCTGCTGTAAAGGAAGTACCATGGCTGATGCCTGCCGCCGCTCAGACATCCGGCAATGAGCCGGCTTCCTTCATAAAGATAAACATAATATATCACAAGGAGGGCTATATGAAAGAAAAAACAAGAAAAACATTCAGAAAATATCTGGAAGTAACCATTATTATTCTCCCCGGACTTCTCTTCTTTGTAGGAGGAATCCTGTTTCCTCTCATGAGAAGCCTTAAAATGTCCCTGTACAGTGCAAGCGGACTGGATTCCGGCACCTTTGTGGGATTACAGAATTACCAGACATTAATGAAGGATAAAATTTTCTGGATTTCTATCCGGAATGCGGCATTACTGGCGTTAGGATATATCTTTATTTCACATCCCATTGCGGTTGTGATAGCCTGGAATATCCGCAAACTTGGGGACCGTATGGAAAAGCTGTTCCGTACGCTACTATTTGTACCTGCTGTCATTAACGTGATCGTCCTTGTCAAAATCTGGGCCTTTATGTATAATCCCGATTTCGGCTCCATCAATACTCTTCTGCGTATGCTGGGACTGGACTCACTCACCAGAAACTGGCTCAGCGATTTATCAACAGCTCTACCAAGTGTAATCGTGATGGCGATCTGGATAGGCTGGAGCTGGAGTTTCCTGTATGATTATGTGGCAGTGAAAAGTCTCCCCCAGGATGTATTCGAGGCTACCAGAGTCGATGGGGCACATGGATTCCAGCTGCATTTCCGGATCACTTTGCCAATGATCCTTCCCGTGATCAGTGTATTTTTCGCAACTGCTATTATTAACGCTTTTAAAACAATGGAAGTTGTCATGCTTTCCACTGACGGTGGGCCATTAAACACCACACAATTTGTGGCAAACTACATGTATCTCCGGGGATTCCGTACTTTCCAGACAGGATATGCAAACGCTATCAGCATTGTCTTCGCCCTGATCTGCATCCTGGTAACAGTATTATTTTTCCGGCTCACAAAGAACGATATTACAGAATAGGAGGCTGCAAATGAAAAAGAAACATTTATATACCCGGATCTGGATGATCATTTTTGTGATAATATCCGCTATTCAAATTTATCCCATTATCTACCTGATTGATTTTTCCTTTTTAAAGACAAGCGATTTTTATGTATCAGGACTTTTTAAATGGCCCTCTTCCCCTCAATGGGGCAACTACATAAATGCATGGACCAACGGAAATGTCCCCAGGTTTTTCCTTAACAGTGTTGTTGTGTGCACAGTTTCTATTGCAGTCACCTTATTCCTTGTGCTCACCTTATCCTACGCTTTTATTAAAATGCAGTGGCATGGACGTAAACTGCTCTTTGGAATAATGCTCCTTGGAATGATGATTCCGCCTCATACCACCCTCATTCCCAACTACGGACTTTATGAGGCTCTTGGAATCCGCGACAGCTACTTATCTATGATCATACCCTATATTGCCTTTAATGTTCCCTTCGGACTATTTCTCATGGCCGGTTATTTAAAGACAATCCCGGACAGTATCATAGAATCGGCAAAAATTGACGGATGCGGCACATTCCAGACGATCTTTTCCATTGTAGGACCGTTGACCAAGCCTGCACTTTCAAGCATCGGCATCACAACCTTCCTGAATTGTTGGAATGAATATGTCATGGCCTCTACGTTTCTCAGTAAAGACACTTATAAAACGCTGCCCCTTTCTATAACAAAATTCACCACTGAGCATGGTGCCGACCTGGCTTCTCAGTTTGCGGTTATGTCAATCGTAGCCATTCCCGCAATCATTGTATATTTTGCCTTCAGTGAAAAAATCACCGAAGGAATCATGGCAGGTTCAGTGAAAGGATAACAGGAGGATCATTTATGAAATACACAGCTTCACATACCAATCAAATATCATTTCCCTTGGGGGGCATCGGTACCGGATGTATCGGGCTGTCAGGAACCGGACGTCTTATTGACTGGGAGATTTTCGGGCGTCCTAATAAAGAAAGTTATAACGGGTACAGCCACTTCGCTGTGAAACTGGAAAAGGACGGAAAAGTCCTGGATACCAGAGTTTTAAACGGCGACCTGCCTCCCCACTACATTGGCAGCACAAAAACCCATTGGCTTCACAGCGGTTTTGGCTTCGGCCCTGACCAGATAACAATGGCAGGATTTCCTCATTTCAAAGATGTGGTTTTTCAGGGGGATTTTCCCATTGCACAGCTATCTTTTCACGATGAGACTTTTCCTGTGCCTATGGAAATGAAAGCCTTTAACCCTTTTATTCCTTCAGATGATTTCCATTCCTCTCTTCCTGCTGCTTTTTTTGAATTTGAAGTTCTGAACCCAACAGAAGATACCCTGGACTGCACCATTGCGCTCAGTGTCCAGAATCCTACAGGGCTGAAAGGAGTACGTAACCGCTTCTGTGAGAACGAAAATGGAAAATTCCTGAAACTGGAGTGTACCGAGCACTCTGAAGACACCCCTCATTTCGGCAGCCTGTGTCTTGCAACAGATTCAGACCAGGTCAGCTTTCAGGAATACTGGTACCGGGGAGGATGGAGTGACGGCATTGAAATGTTCTGGCGGGATTTCACAGCCGGCGGCCCATTAAAAAACAGGCGGTATGAGAGTGATTTCAGTTCTAACCAGCAGCTTGTTTACGATGTGGGCACCCTTGCCGCACATAACTCCATTCTGCCTGGTGAGACAAAGACCTTCCGTTTTCTTCTTACCTGGTATTATCCAAATATGTCCAAACATTGGGAACACCGGTACCACCCTGAGAAAAAAGCAGAGGATGCCCCTGTTTGGAAGCATTATTATGCCGGCTTGTTTTCATCTGCCTTTGACTGTGCAGATTATATCCTGCCGCGATTCCAATGGTTAAAAAGTAAGACAGAGCTTTTCCAAAATGCCCTCCTTTCTTCCTCTTTGCCTGCACAGGAGCTGGATGCCATTGCCTCCAACCTCTCAACCTTAAAATCACCTACTGTACTGCGGCTGACTAATGGGGAATTTTACGGCTTTGAAGGGGTGATCTCCGACTGTGGGTGCTGCGAAGGTTCCTGCCAGCATGTTTGGAATTATGCCTATGCACTCCCCTTCTTATTCCCAAAACTGGAACGTACCATGAGAGAACTGGAATTTCGTTACAGTATGAGAGAAGACGGACGAATGGGATTTCGGCTTATACTTCCGCTGGGATCTCCCCCGGATGACTTCCGTGCCTGTGTGGATGGTCAGATGGGCGCTGTGATCAAAACTTACCGGGAATGGAAAATCTGCGGCAACAATCATTGGCTGGAACAGCTTTGGCCCTCTGTGTGGAAAGCTCTGTCCTATGCCTGGTCCCCTGCCAATGAGGATCAATGGGACTTAGGACAAAAGGGCATAATCACCGGCCGCCAGCACCACACTCTGGATATGGAACTGTTCGGAGCCAATTCCTGGCTTGAGAGCTTCTATCTCTGTGCCTTAAAGGCAGCTGCGGAAATGGCAGAGGCTCTGTCCAAACACAAAGAGGCTGAACTTTGCCGGGAACTGCTTGCCGAAGGTAAAAGCTTCACAGAGTCCCAGCTTTATAACGGCTCCTATTTTCATCAGGCAGCGGTGGACAACAGCCTGGATACTCTGCTTCCTTTTGCAGATCAGCCATGCCTTCACGGAGATTCCACCATGGAAGTATACTGGAACGCAGAAAAAAAAGAAATGAAATACCAGATAGGCGAAGGATGTATGATCGATCAGGTGATTGGGCAGTGGCACGCCAACAACTGCGGCCTGGGCGAGATACTGGATTCCGCTAAAGTTAAACATGCACTGGAAAGTATCTATCATTACAATTATCATCCTTCTGTCAGAAACATTGTAAACCCCTGGAGACTTTACACTTTAAACGATGAAGGAGGGGTCATGATCTGCACTTGGCCGGATGAGGAAAAACGTCCCTCCATCCCACTCACATACAACAGTGAAACCATGGCTGGATTTGAATATGGAGTAGCAGCCCATATGGTGCAGGAAGGAATGCTTAAAGAAGCCCACGACATTGTAGTTTCCATCAGGGACCGATATGATGGTTATAAGAGAAATCCATATAACGAAATCGAATGCGGAAGCAATTATGCCAGAAGTATGGCAAGCTATGCACTGCTGCTGGCATACAGCGGATTCCAATACGATATGACTAAAGGGCTTCTGGGATTCTGCCCCGCCATAAATGCACCTGCCTTCCGTTTTTTCTGGAGCCTGGAAAATGCATGGGGTATGTTTTATAAGGAAGATGAAACCACAGCCAGGCTTACTGTCCTATATGGCACTCTTCAAATAAAAACCTTCCGCTGTTCACTTTTCAGAGATAAACAAGTGATAACAGATTTTGGCGCTGCCGTTAAAACGGAACCTGACACCATAAAATGTCCTGTCACACTTAAAGAAGGAGAATCTCTTATTTTCCGCCTGGAATCAAAACAATAACCAGGACAGAAGGCCTGCGCATGACTACAGTGCAGGCCTTCTGTCCTGGTTTCTTCTGTACTCGGAAGGAGTATACCCTGTTAATTTTTTAAACACATGATTAAAATATCTGTAATTACTGTACCCCACCGTTTCCGCCACCTCTGCCACCTTACTGTCCGGCCGCCTTAAAAGTGTACAAGCCTTTTCAATCCGCGTTTTTGAGAGATATACTGAAAAATTCACACCAAGATTCTGTGTAAAAAGCGTGGACAGGTAATTATAAGATACATAGGCAGCGTCTGCCACATCCTGAAGACTGATGTCCCTTGCATAATTATCCCGGATATACTGTATTGCCTTATCCAGAATACTATCTGAATCCTCCCGTACTTCGCTGCTGTCCAGAAAAGCAGTCTGCCTGGATTGCTCCAGAGCGCTCTGGTAGGACTCTCTGCACTGAGAAATTCCCGTCATCTTTTTTCCCTCATAAAATAAAACTTTGTGATGGATAATTTTTTCAATGGTGGCACAGGCTTTCTGGAGGCATATTTTATTTTTACCGGAAAGGGCTTTATCTACAGGTGCTATCAAAACAAATTGATGGTTGCAGATAAACAATTCTTTATGTATTATTGGCTCAAGAAGCTCTTCCAGAATATTCATGCAGCAGAAAAGCAGCAGTTCCTCTTCTGCACTATCCCGGCAGTCCAGTTGGGGAATAATGAGAAACAACTGGCATGGGCCTTCCAGGTGCTCCAGATGAAGCTTCTGAACCGGTACTGCAGAATCTTGTGTAAACATCAGTGAAATGAGGGCCTGCTGTCTGAGAGTCGGAAGGTTGTCGATAAAGAACTCCTCATATTCATGAAGCATAACCTCTCTCTTTTTCTGCTGGCTGATTTTTTCTGCCACCTTTTCCAAGGTCTCCATAAGTTCCTGTACAGAACACGGCTTTAACAGATAATTGCACACCCCCAGACGGATTGCTTCTCTGGCATACTGAAAATCTTCGTAGCCTGATAATATAATGATTTTAATGTCCGGATAATGGCTCACCAAATTCTCTGACAGCTCCAGGCCGTCCATCTGCGGCATTTTTATGTCTGTGATCACAATGTCAGGCGGACTGCCTTTTATATTATCCAGAAACTCCTTGCCGTCATGATAGATGCCGCAGATTTCAAATTCCTTTGATTCCTTGCGTATCATATCCGCAATGGTATTTGCAATAAATACCTGATCCTCCACCACTGCCACACCATACATATTACTGTCTCCCTTCCCCTTCTTCTGCGGACAGAAGCAGGCCGCTGTGCTGCCTGAGCATCACTTGATCTTCTCTGTCAAAATCCAAAAAATTGTTAAGTATAAGTATGATTTCCGTTCCATTTCCCGGCTGTGATTTAATATTGAGAGAAAATCCCTCTCCAAAATAAAGCCGAAGGCGTTTTATTACATTGGAAATGGCATAGCTGCTGCTCTCTTTTTTCTCTCCGCTCTTCTCAGCTTCCACATCAAAAATACGTTCTGATTCCTCACTGGTCATTCCGCATCCATTATCCGTCAATATTATAACAAGATTTTTTCCATTACGGCTAAAAGAAACTATGATTTCAGGCTTCTCCACCCTTTTTGAAAATCCATGTACAATTGAGTTTTCCACAAATGGCTGCAGAAGGAACCGTGGTATACGCACATTTTCCAATCCTTTTTCCACATTGATAGCAGATGACAGCTGTTCTGACATTAATGATTTCTGCAGTGTCAGATAGTGCATTAAAAACTCTTTTTCATCTTTTATTGTCAGCCACATCTCCCCTTTATTCAGCGAAAGCCGGAAAAGCTTAGCCATGGAATAAATTGTGTCTGCGATTTCTGTCTGTCCGCAGGCACTTGCCTTCCAATAAATTAAATCCAGCATATTATACAGGAAATGAGGATTGATCTGAGCCTGAAGTGCCCCGAGCATGGCTTCCTGTTCCTTCATTTTTATTGCATAATTCTGGTGGATCAAATCCTTAATATGAGATACCATATGGTTATATCCTCTTGTAAGCTGGCCTATTTCATCCTCATATTTCACTTCTACATACTGGTCAAAATCACCTTTCTGGAACTTTTCCATAGAACCGATCAGCTTTTTAAGAGGGGAAGTAACTGCCTTAGTCAGGAGCACTGCCATAATTCCAAAAACACTTACTGCCGCAAGGGCAATAAGGATCACATAAGCATAGGAATTCCAAAAATCTTTCTTAATGATCCGCGACAGATCCATATCATAATATATCTTCCATCCAAGAGAATTTCTGTCTGTAAAGCACACAAGATGCTGGCGGCTGTCTATTAACTGGTGGGATATCTTTTCTTTATCTCCATTCTTAAGAACGGCTTCCGGCAATTCATTTCCGGCGCTGAACAATTGATTTCCTTTATTATCATAGACAGCCAGCGAACTGCTGTCATCCTTAAGAAAACTCCTGCAGAAATCTGTGAGATGCTCCAGATTCACCCCCAGAAGAAGGTATCCCTGAAGTTCAAAATTCTTCTGTGGATTGCGCAATGTACGAATATACAAGAGCTTGTCCATCCTGTTCTGAAGAATAACCGAAGTATCTTCCTTGCCAAGGAGATAACAGGCATAATCCTGCCCCGAGGCTGTAAAATCCCTGAAAATCTCACTCTCCACTAATTCCGTATACTCTCTCATGCCAAAGCTGTTATCCTTTGCCACATAATATCCGTCAGAAAGACTCTGCTCATTTATGATACCTGTAAAATCTATATCATCCTTAAACAAGGTCATACCCAAAAGAAAATTATTCAGCACGGTTTTACTTTTTGTTCCCGAGAAATCCTGTGCCCCGCTCACAATATCAAGGACTGTGTCATTGGTATAAGTCAGAGATGATATATTCAGCAGATCAGTCTGCAAAGTATTTAAATAATTATTAAACTGCTCCAGAGATTCTTCATTGGAAATCTCTATCTGCGCATTGATCTCCCGCTGAGCATTCCTTACCGAGACAACAATAAAGATGATACTATAAATCAGAATGATCACTGTCATAGACATGACAACCTTGGTAATCAACTTCCAGTTCTTATATTTTTTCATATTCCCCATCCAATACAATCGTATACTTTAATACTATCATACCAAAAGCCACCCTGCACCTCAACCTGATAATTATCTTCTTTGCATGTTGTCCGCCGCAAGCGATGTCCCCGCATCGGTTTCCCTTCTCCTCACCGTTCGACAACTTTCCGGAAATCCTCAATTATTAATCCCCCCACCTTGCATCCCCATCACTCTTGCTCTATAATAAAAACATTAAACCACCCATATCATCCAGATCAAAGGAGGCATCTACATGGAATTCTACTATACAATGAACCGTATTTACGCCTTAAATGAAAAAGGCGACACCATTGCCGAAATCACCTTTCCACCAATGGACAAAGACACTGTAAATATCGACCACACATTCGTTGACGATTCCCTGCGGGGACAAGGAGTTGCCGGGAAGCTTATGCTGGCTGCCGCGGAAAGTCTCAGACGCAGCGGGAAAAAGGCTGTGCCAACCTGTTCCTACGCACAGGCCTGGTTTGAAAAGCATCCGGAATTTGCAGATATCTTAAAGAAATAGGAGGTCCACAATGCTTACTTGTGATTACAAAGTAATTTCTATTGACGGTGACTATGCCCATCTTCAGCGCACTGACATGCCCGAGGAAGAAGAAAAACTTGTTGCCCGCGCCCTTTTGCCCCAGGAAATCTACGAAGGCTGTGTGCTCCACTATGAATGGATGCAGTACAGTATGGCTGATTAACAAATAGAAGGAGAATCCAATGCAATTAAATCCATATTGTATGTGCTGTCTCATCAATAAGCAGGAAAAAATCATCCGAAACTTTGAGGATGAAGAGAAAAAAGTAAACTATATGAAGGGAATCTTACGTCGTCTGGCAGAGGCTGACCCGGAGGAATCATCTCCCAGCATTTACCAGGAATTCCAGGAATATTTCAGCACCTTCTGGAACGTTCCCCAGGAGGACTATACAGATATAAAGAAGGAATACAATTCCCTGATGATGGAATTGGAAGGCAGGCTCCGAAAGGTTATCTGTGCCTCCCCCGATCCCCTGGCATCTGCACTCCAGCATGCCCGTATCGGCAACTATATTGATTTTGCCGCACTTTCCCAGGTGGACAAGTCTCAGGTATTGTCCATGATCGAAGAGAAAAACAAGTCTCCCCTTGATCCTGTGGAATATTCCCAATTCCTCTCTGAGATGGCATCCGCAAAAAATCTTGTCTATCTCACAGACAACTGTGGTGAAATCGTTCTGGACAAAATAGCACTCAGCATTATAAAGGAACACTACCCTGACCTTAATATTACAGCTGTTGTGAGAGGTGAGCCGGTGGTCAATGATGCCACCTTAGAGGATGCGGTCATGTGCGGATTGACGGAAATTGTCCCTGTGATGGGTAATGGCAGCGGTGTATGCGGAACCTGGCTGAAAGATGTAAATGAAGAAACACTCACACTGTTAAACAATGCGGACGTGATCATCTCCAAGGGACAGGGCAATTTCGAAACCCTCAATGGCTGCGGATTAAATATTTATTATCTGTTTCTCTGTAAATGTGACTGGTTTGTAAGAATGTTTCAGGCTGAACCTCTCCAGGGCATGTTCGTAAACGAACGGCGTGTGAATGTACACCGCTGATTTCTGTATTTCCTGTTCAAAGAGCCCCTGGTTTGTACACATCCCTTATCCTTTTGACAGTATGACGAAAAAACACCTTGGTTTTTTTCGTCAGATTGACAAGAAACCAAAAAAAAGTTTGTACGATTCTTCCCTAGCCCTTTTCAGGTCTTTTCGCTATACTGTTTACAGATGAAAAACAACTACAACGTAACAGCGAACATATTAAAAAGATTATTTTGGAGGAAGAATCATGGCAAGCTTATCATTACAGCACATTAACAAACAGTATCCTAATGGTTTCCAGGCAGTTAAAGACTTCAATCTGGAAATTGATGACAAAGAATTTATCATTTTCGTAGGACCATCCGGATGCGGTAAATCTACCACACTCCGTATGATTGCCGGTCTGGAAGAAATCTCCAGCGGTACCTTGAAAATCGGCGATAAAGTTATGAATGACGTAGAGCCTAAGGACCGTGATATCGCAATGGTATTCCAGAACTACGCTCTGTATCCTCATATGACAGTTTATGACAACATGGCATTCGGCCTTAAGCTTCGTAAAGTTCCGAAAGACCAGATTGACAAAGAAGTACGTGAAGCAGCAAGGATCCTTGACCTGGAGAAGCTTCTTGACCGTAAACCGAAGGCTCTTTCCGGTGGTCAGAGACAGCGTGTTGCCATGGGCCGTGCTATCGTTCGTAATCCTAAGGTATTCCTTATGGATGAGCCGCTGTCCAACCTGGATGCAAAACTTCGTGTACAGATGCGTATTGAGATTTCCAAGATCCACCAGAGACTTGGTGCTACTATCATCTATGTAACACATGACCAGACAGAGGCTATGACACTTGGTACCAGAATCGTTGTTATGAAAGATGGTATTGTTCAGCAGGTAGATACTCCTCAGAATCTGTATCAGAAACCTCAGAACCTGTTCGTAGCAGGCTTCATGGGATCTCCGCAGATGAACTTCCTGGATGCTGTGATCTCTCAGAAGGGCGGCGATGTTATCGCTACTATCGGCGAATATGACCTTGTAGTTCCGGCTGCTAAAGCAAAAGCTCTGAAAGACGGCGGTTACATCGGTAAAACAGTTGTTATGGGTATCCGTCCTGAGAATATCCATGATTCCGAAATGTTCATCGAGGCTACTCCAAGCAAACCTATGACTTCTGTTGTTAAGGTTTACGAGCTTCTGGGTGCTGAAGTATTCCTATACTTCGATGTAAACGGAACTCAGGTAACTGCACGTGTTGACCCACGTACTACCTCCAAGACAGGTGACCCGATCAAATTTGCTTTCGATATGGAGAAATCTCATTTCTTCGATAAAGAAACAGAACTGGTAATCACAAACTAATTATTGTAGGAATCTTTTTAAGGCCCGGGGGGACACATCCCCGGGTCTTTGTGATATAATGAGAACACTTAGCGAGCCCGAGCCGAAGGCGACAGGCGAGATTAGATTCCTTTAAAACAATTTCTACCGAAAGGATACAAAAATGAAAACACAGCAAATATTGCAGAAATGCCTTGAGGATTGGAAAAATATAAGCCGGCTGGATTTTTGTCTGCTGAATGCAGATGACAGTATTTATGCAAGTACCTGTGACAAGAATCTCCCGGCGGCCTCCAGGCTTGAAGAATTTAAAGACGGACAGGCTCTGTGCGTTTCAAATACATCCTGCTGTTTGTACAAAATACTGGAAGGCAGCCAGCTTATCTTCGTTCTCATTGTATGGGGAAACGGCGAAGCAATGACCACGATCGGAGAATTGGCAGTGTGTCAGATACAGAGCCTGCTCACCGCATATGCAGAAAAGAATGATAAGAACATGTTCATGCAGAACCTGCTGCTGGACTCATACTCTGAGGTAGATGCCTTTAACCGGGCCAAGAAGCTCCATGTAGCCACCTCTGTGCGCCGGGCTGTCTTTCTTGTGGAAACCAAGCAGGCCAAGGACGAAAACGCTCTGGCAACCATCCGGAATATCTTTTCTGCCAGAACCAAGGATTTCATCACTGCCCTGGACGATTCTGGCATCATTATAGTCCGGGAACTTCAGTCTACAGAAACATATGAAGATCTGCAGAGTATCGCTTTCATGCTTGTGGATATGCTGAACACAGAAGCCATGACCTCTGCATGGGTGTCCTACAGTAATATTGCAGATGACATCAAGCATCTCTCCAATGCCTACAAGGAAGCCCGAACAGCTCTTGAGGTTGGCAAGATTTTTTATGCAGAAAAAAATGTATTCGGTTACAGTAAGCTTGGTATCGGAAGACTGATCTACCAGCTTCCCGTGTCCATCTGCGAAATGTTTATTGATGAAATATTCAAAGACGAAACGCTGGATTCCCTGGATGAGGAAACTCTCATCACCATCCGTACCTTCTTTGAAAACAACCTGAATCTTTCTGAGACATCCCGGCAGCTATATGTGCACCGTAACACTCTGGTATACCGTTTTGAAAAGCTTCAGAAGAAATTCGGCCTGGACATCCGTACCTTTGAGGATGCACTCACCTTTAAGCTGTCAATGATGGTGGTTGATTATATTAAATACTGTGTGAATCAACGTTCGTAAACATACGTTGTATGCCAGTAATCTTTTATGCAGCTTACATCTAGTGTGCTGACACATTCATGTTTAGCCTAACAGTGCTGCATATTTTGTCAGTCTGCAAGGCGGAGGAAGAAAGCGAAGTACAGCAGCCCCATATGAGAGATATCCTTCTGCCGCAGAAGAAATCTCTCGTATGGGGCTGTATATATATTCTCCTTCTATTGCTTTAGCAGCATCAAATGCTCCGGGGGAAGAAACAGGCAGGGCGGAACTCCCGCATCAGGCAGTTCCTCAAAACTGGCTTTCGGACGCATCCACCACAGACTCTCTGACTGGGCAAATCTTGGATTTCTCAGCAGATACTGATGTTCAAAGGTTGTCTCTATATATTCTACGATCTCCAGGGGAAGACAGTTGTCCCCTTCCTCCTCTGCCGGGCGCATCCAATGACCTCTGATTCCCACATGGGTATACTCTCTTGACACTTTTTCCGCTGTCCGAAGCTTCATTCCCCAGTCTAGTGCATACACATGGTCATCATCCAGTTTTTCAATCCTGGAATAATTTTTACAGCCGGTAAGTCTTGCGGCATCCAAAAGGCGGGGATGTTCAAAAAGATCCTTTGTACCTCCTGAAATTATAGGTCTGCCGTCCCTCATAAGCATCAGCTCTGTACAAAACTTATACGCTTCATCTCTGCTGTGGGTCACAAGCATCATATCTCCTGTGTATTCCTTCAGAAATTCCTGCATATCCCTCTGCATCACATCTTTTAAATATCCGTCAAGCGCAGAAAATGGCTCGTCAAGGAGAATCATCTCCGGCTCTCCTATCATCATCCTGGCCAGGGCAACTCTCTGCTGCTGGCCTCCAGACAGTTGGGATGGATAATGCTTTTCCAGCCCCTCCAGCTGATAACGTCTAAGATAATCCTTTACCCTTGATTCCAGTTCCTGTCTGGACCCCCGAAAACCGCATCCTATATTCTCCTGCACAGTCATGGACGGGAACAGGGCATAATTCTGGAATAAATATCCGATTCTCCGCTCCTGAGGCCTGAGATCGATCCCCTGACCGGAATCAAACACAGTTCTTCCCCCAACCACAATTTTTCCGGAATCCGGCTTTTCAATTCCGGCGATACAGCGCAGTGTCATGCTCTTACCACTTCCGGAAGCCCCCAGGATACCCATTGTGCGGGAACTGCTCTCCCACTTTACATCCAGGCTGAAACCCCGGAAATGCTTTTCAATATCTATAACCACTGCCATCAGATATTCCTTTCTCATGCTGACACATTCATATTCAGTGCTGTCACTATGGTTTTTGGCTGGATGGAGTAACTAAATCCATCTTTTTGTTTTCATCCCTTTTCCTGAGACAATATTGATAGCTGCCACAATAATAAAGGAAATGAATACGATCACCACAACCCAAAATCCTGCCATTCCATAGTTTCCGGCAGCCGTCTCCGATGCAATGGCCACAGAAACTGTTCTTGTTTTTCCAAGGATATTCCCTGCCAGCATGGAGGTAGCGCCGTACTCGCCGATTGCCCGGGCAAAAGCAAGAACAGTACCTGATGCAATACCCGGAGCGGCTGTAGGCATAACTACTTTCCAGAAAATTTTACTGTCACTCATTCCCAGTGTCTGCCCGGCGTATATCAGATTCACATCCACCTGTTCAAAAGCAGCCCGAGCATTGCGGTACATCAGCGGAAAGGCTATCACCGCCGCAGCAATGACACAGCCTTTCCAGGTCTGGACAATTTTCCAGTCAAAATTCTCAAGCATGAACTTACCCAAGGGCCGTTTTACGCTAAAAAGCAGCAACAGGAAAAATCCTGCCACCGTAGGCGGCAGAACAAGAGGCATAGTTAGAATACCGTCAAGAATTCCTCTGGCTGTAGGATTGATCTTCATAATCTTTCTCGCACAGAATATGCCCAGAAAAAAGGCTATGAAAGTTGCCACGATTCCTGTTTTTAACGAAATCCACAAAGGACTCCAGTTAATTTCCTGTAAAAACTCCATCATTGTATGTATCCGCCTTTATCGTAGTAAACACAGACGGCCCTCAGGCTGCTTCTTCTGTTTCAGCCTTATCTGATGCCTCTGAATCTGCTGCTGCGGCATCCTCCGCTGCTTCTGTCTCATTGGCTGTATAAGGTGTAAAACCATATTCTTCAAACACCTTCAACGCAGCATCTGTCTGAAGATATTTAAGGAAAGCATCAGCTGCCTCAGTGTCTTCCTCTCCTGCCTCCTGATCCTCGATCAGTCCCACCGGATAAAGAACCGGTGTCTGCAGGCTTCCTTCCGGAGCTTCTGCGATTATCTCCACACTGTCTGCCACAGACGCAGCGTCAGTAGCATAGACTACTCCCACCTCATTGCTGCCTTCACTTACTGCGGCCAAAACCTCTGTGACATTTTTACCTTCGTTAATTTCCATCTTATCCACATCATCAGAGATACCAAGATTGGCAAAAATCTCCCTTGCATACTGTCCCACCGGTACACTGTCACCAGCCAAGGCAAGATTCTCCGCCTGGGTAATATTCTCAAAACCAGTCACCTTAGTATGGCCGTCCTTTGGCTTGATCAAAACCACTTTATTTTCCAAAAGGTCCACAACTGAATCCTTCTTCGCCTGTCCGCCCTGGATCAGAGCATCCATCTGCTTCCGGGCTGCGGAAAAGAAAATATCACATCGTGCCCCTTCTTCTATCTGTGTCTGGAGGGTACCTGAACTGTCTGCATTATAAAGAATCTCAACATCGGGATAAATCTCATTAAAATCCTTCTGTATCTCTTCCATTGCATTGCTTAGGCTGGCTGCTATGAAGGTATATACCTCTCCCTTAATTTCTGAAGTATCTCCGGATACTGCCATTACATTACTGCAGCATAAACCTGCGGCCAAAGTTCCTGCAATCACTGCTGCTAAAAATTTCTTCTTCATTATCCCGACTCTCCTTTTCCATTTAGTTTATTTTTGTTCTGTTTTGTTATGTTTTATTCATTTTATCTAATTATTACATTCTTGTCAAGATAGGGTTGGCATGATATCATATTTTTAAACACATGGTGTGACTGTTGCCGGCCTGTGATCCGGGCATAGCAATCATATTGTAACTGTTCAAAAATGTTCCGGTGGTCTTTATGCATTCAGCAAGTAATCTGTGCTGAAAACACGGAGACAGGTCCATCTGTTGTCCCCTGGGATTTTTATGGATGAATGTATAGAGAACTTTACGGAATAAGGAAAAATAAGAAAAGAGGTTAATGGATATGAAACTGAGCGCACGCAATCAATTAAAAGGAAAAGTCATCAACATTAATAAAGGAGCCGTCAATTCTATCGTCTCCATAGATATCGGAGGCGGAAATATTATCGTGGCTACAATCTCCTGTGCTGCTGTGGAGGAATTGAAGCTTGAAGTAGGCTCTGATGCCTATGCGGTGATCAAGGCCACGAATGTTATGGTGGGCATTGATGAATAAACTTTACACTGCCCAGGAGGTGGCCGATAAATTAAAAATTAAAAAGACTACCGTATATGAATTGATCAAACGGGGAGAATTAAATTCCTCCAAAATAGGTAAACAATTGAGGGTCAGTGAGGAACAGTTGTCACAATATCTGAACAGTTCTCAGCAAAGAGCCCGGGAAAGCGGATTGCATCTCCCTGACTCCCAGCCGGAAAGCTCAATGCTCAAGAGAGATTATCTCCTCCATTCCAGCGGTTTGATCCTTAGCGGCCAGACATCACCGGCCCTTGAGCTTCTTCAGAGCCAGATGGCAGTACATCCTGACGGACTTCCCATTCTGCAGTCTCATATGAACAGTTATAACGGACTCTATGCCCTTTATTTTCAGAAGGCGCATATTGCCTCTGCAAGTCTTGACAGGGACACTATCCGAAAACTGGTTCCCGGAATATCCCTGGAAGCAGTGTGCCTTTACGAATACCCTATCGGATTATATGTTCAGAAGGGGAATCCTAAAAATATTACTGCTCTCACTGACCTAACAAGGGCAGACGTGATCCTTGCAAATCGTGAAAAGGGAAGTACACGCCGCATTTTCCTGGATGAAAAACTAAAGCACTTAGGAATTTCCCCAGAAGAAATATCCGGTTACCACAACGAGCTGGTTTCTGACCTGTCAACAGCTGCTGCTGTGGCCGGCCATAAGGCTGATGCTGCAGTGGGGGAAGAATATGTTGCCAGACAATCCCAGTGCCTTTCTTTCCTGCCTTTGGAAACCTTGCCCATGTATCTGGTGGCAGAAACCTCATCCATGGGAAAACCCGGTTTTTCTGCCTTGCTGGAAATAGTGTGTTCTGAGGATTTCAAAACAAGTCTCAGAAACCAGACAGGCTATGATATTTCCCATACAGGAGAGTGCATCCGCCTCTGAAATGACAATACTTGATATCCCCGGTTATCTGAATTTAAACTGGCTCACCAGACCTGTCAAAATATGCGCCTGGGCAGAAAGCTCCTCGCTGGCGGCAGCGCTTTCCTCCGCAGTAGCCGAGTTGTTCTGCACTACATCTGATATCTGGTTGACGCTCTGGGTTACCTGGGTAATGGATACCGCCTGCTCACTGCATGCTTTGGAAATCTTGTCAGCCGCGACCACAACTTGTTTTGCATTTTCCACCACTTCTGTAAGTGTGTGTGCTGTTTCATCTGCCAGTGCAGTTCCCCGTTTTACAGCCTGAATGGTCCCTTCGATCAGGGTTGCTGTACTCTTAGAAGCTTCGGTGGATTTCTGGGCCAGATTACGTACCTCATCGGCTACCACCCCAAAACCATTGCCTGTTGTGTCAGCATGGGCTGCTTCCACAGCAGCATTCAACGCAAGGATGTTGGTCTGAAAAGCAATATCTTCAATAGTTTTGAGCACTTTTTCTATTTGACCGGATTTATCTCTGATATCTTCCATTGCAGTGATCAACTCCTGCATTTCCCGGTTACTTTCTATGATTTTTATTCCGGCAGCTTCAGCCAGTTCACTGCCATACCGTGCATTTTGTGCATTTGTACTGACCTGGGATGATACCTCTTTTATTGAAGCTGCCAATTCTTCTGCGGCGGAAGCCTGCTCTGTTGCACCTTGTGCCACCGTCTGAGCTCCAAAAGAAACCTGGTCGCTGCCGGCAAATATCTGGTCTGAGGCTTGACTGATCTGTACCATCATCACACTCAGCTTCTTAATAATCTCGTCCATGGAAACTTTCAGCTTTTGAAAATCGCCTACATAAAGCTCTTTTGCTTTGGAATCAACTGTGAAGTCTCCGTTTCCTAAAGCATTAAGTCCATAGCCCATGTCGCTGATAATCCCCCGGAATATATGTATTAAAGAACGTATACTGTCGGACAAATTCCCCAACTCATCCTTGGAATGGTAATCTATTGACACATCTAAGCTTCCCGATGCCATTTTTTCCGCTGTATTTCTGATTTCTTCCACCGGTCTTCGGATTCCATCGGAAATATAAAGTGCCAGTAAAACAGCCAGAATAATATTCAACACAATAATTGCAATAACAACTAACATAAAAGTTGCCTGAAGCGTCTGCCCTTCATCCACCTTTTCCTTGGCACTGCGCTCAGCCTGTATTGAAATTTCATTCAGTGTGTCCGCCATATCATTGAGCAACGGTATATAGCTGGCTTTCATCAATGCGAACGCTTCCTCATTTCTCTTTTCAGCTACCAGATCAAACACCTGATCCCGGTAAACCACCGCCTTGGCTAATACAGAATCGATTTCATCCATTAGTGCCATGTCCCCCTTGAAACGTTCGCGGATCACAGGAAATGCAGCACGCATATTGGTGAGTGCAGCAGAGGCATTATCCAGCGCCGTCTGCATATCAGCATCATCTGTCTCCAGAATCCCTTTCAGAATGTCAGCCCTTGCATACTGCATCTCTCGCCTGGCTGTCCAGGCTTTGACTGTAACAATATAATTATTGTCATAAAAGCTTGTCAGATTCTCACTGATCCGATTCATCATAAAAAGCGCCGTCACACTTGCCGCAAGACATAGTACAATGATAACAGCGTAAGATAGCAGCATCCGTGTCCTGATTTTCATATTTTTCAACATTTGGTAATTCTCCCTTTTGCAAATTGTACGCCCCTTAATCCGTTCCTTTTTACAATAGTGCCGGTATTGCGTTAAGGACTGGTACTGCGAAGTTCACGCGATGTAATTATCACACCTTCCCCGAATAGGCTATAGGTTTTATTATATCTGCCTTTTACTGAATTATCAAGTGTTTTCATTTTATTTGTGGTATACTCAAAATAGCTTATGTTGCTGTTCACTTTGTGACCAGCAGCCAGCTTATTCATTAGGAGGCGTATCATGGAACAAGAAAGTCGGCTTTATAAAGTGCTTTATCAGTCCGTTCTCACTCAGATATACAGCGGTGTTCTCCGCCGGGGGGACATATTCCCCAGTCAAAGGGAGATTTGCCAACGGTATCAGGTGGGAATCACAACTGTGCGAAAAGTAATCCGTATGCTGGAGCAAGAAGGTGTGATATGTACCTCTGCCGGCAAACGTGCCATCGTTTCCTTTGACGAAAGCGAACAGGGCTATGTCCAGTCATTGATGCAAAGGCGAGAAAGTATCCTGGACATTTACAGCGGTTTGGAATTAATGATGCCTTCCCTTTATGCCGAAGGTGCGATGCACAGCTGCAATTTAAGTGCTTTGGTGGATGCTGCTGTCCCTGCTGGCAATGAGATTATCAACAGTAAGCAAACAATTGCCTTTTTTAATAAAATGCTTCTGCCCTACTGCAGCCAGACTGTTCTGGATCTTCAGACCGACATGGAGCACTATGCACGGTTTCCTTATATAATGCAGTCCCGGTTAGAAAATCCCTTCACTGCTTCTGCAGATTTTATTAAACATAATCTTCCTGTTATTGCCGATATGGCTCAACGGAAAGAACGTGAAGCTCTGACCGCCAAATTTGAAGAAATGTACAAAAACGCAGGACAGCAGGCGAAACAGTATCTAAACGAATTACAGAAAATTGTACCAACACCTGAAAACACAGTGTCCTACCAATGGTTCAGAGGAAAAAACCGCTCCCCACTTTATGCGGCAGTGGCACAAAACCTGTATCGGCGTGCTCAGTTAGGAGAATTCAGCAACCGTGTATATTTCCCGTCGGAACCGGAAATTATGCGCACCTACAATATTTCCAAATCCACGGCTTCCAAGGCGATGGCCCTGCTCAGTGATATCGGCCTCATCCACACCATTGAAAAGAAAGGCTCTGTACTGCGGACTTCAGAAGAATTGGCACCTATCCGTATAGAACAAAATATCATTGAGGACAACCTCACTCTTTTTTTGAATGTTATGCAAATTTTGGCTGTGTGTTCTAAAAACTTGTCCTTCGCCGCCTTTTCCTTGCTGGATGACCGTGAGCTTGCAGCAACAGCCTCAGAGTGGGAGTTAAGTCCGCTGAGACAGCGAAGCTCCGGTATCATACACATTATTACGGCATTTCTAAAGGCTCATATGCCTTCAAAATGTCTGGAAAACATTCTTGAGCAGTTTGACGATGCTTTGATATGGGGACATTATCTTGACCGTCCATTTGTGATCATTGAAGAATGCGTAGATTTGGCCCAGGAAGGCTTTGAACAATTCCGCCTTGCGTGCAGTTCTCTAAGAAAAGGTAACCGGAAAAGCGCTGCCGCCGCCGTCCAACGGACTTTCCGGGCCATATTTCTGGATGCCCGCCTGTATACCCTGATCTGCTTTAAAAACCCGGACAAAGTTCCTGCGGAAATATAAAAATTGCCAGCTTCATAAACTGATTATAAACTACAATCAACCATGCATAAATAAGGCCGGATGGCAAAATCTGCTATCCAGCCTTACTTAATTTTAACAATATGACTTACACACCGCAGCCTTCCGTCAGTGTGTCTTGATATTCCACATCTGATAACAGGCTGACATCATGGTATGGCAGAGAATCATATGAATATCCTCCACCAACTGCATATTATTGCAGGGTACATGCATAACAACTTTTGCCTCATTTGCAAGTGCGCCTCCGGAGAAGCCGCAGATTCCTGCCGTCATAGCGCCTGCCTGATTAGCAAGTCTGACCGCGCGGACCACATTGTCACTGTTTCCGCTTCCACTGATACCTATTACCAAGTCGTTTTCCTTCACCTTACCTGCCAGCTGAAATTCAAAAACATTTTCATATCCAATATCATTGGCAATGGCCATCACAGTTGGAATGTTGTCATTCAGACAGCAAAACCGAAATTTTTTATCTGTATATTCAGATATACCTTTGTTAAAATCATTGGCAAAATGGGAAGCTGTTGCTGCACTTCCGCCGTTTCCAAATATGTAGATAGCAGCTTCCTGCTCATATGCATTGAGTATTTGCAGCAGCAGGCTGCTGATGGAGGTACAGTCCAACAAATTAAGCAGCTCCCTCTCTTTATCAATATAATCCTTTATATAGGAATCGTATACCATAAGCCTCCTCCATATTATGATAATCTTTTTTCGTTTAATTGTTTGCGGAAATTACTGGGAGAAATCCCCACCTCTTTTGTAAACAGTCTGGAAAAATGTTCACAGGATGCAAATCCTGCCATTTCGCTTACCTTATAGACAGGTAATTCTGAGTTCGTTAAAAAGGAAAGGGCATAGCGGATACGAACATTTTTTAAATAATCTCTGAACGTACACCCTGTACTCTGCCTGAAAAATGTACTGAAATAGTTTTGGGACATATTGGCCCTCTCTGCCATCTCAGTAAGCGTTATATTTTTATTGAAGTTATTTTGAATGTAATCCATACAGTCAATGAGTGTGTTATAAGATGCCATGTAATCCATTCCTGTCACCGTGTGCGGTGTCAATTCCTCCGGCACCTCCATAGCCTCCAGATATCTGTGATATTGGATGATAATCTTTTCCAGAATATTTTTCAATAAAATTTCCCGAAACTCACCATTTCCGTTAAATTCAGTGTATAACTGTTCAAAGTCAGCTTTCACGTTCTCAAAGTTCTCATCTGTCAATGTAATCTGCTGATTTCTTTTTCCTGAAAAGACCGCCTGATAAATCTTTGGAGAGATAAACATCTCCACAAATTTTACGCTGTATAATTCGGGCGGATTTTCATTGTTGACGATTACCTCATGGAAGTCCATGGGAAGCTGCAGGGACAAAACGCCCTTGCTGAAGGGTTTTGGAACATTCTTTTTTCTCTGGATCCCTTCCCCGTCAAAAACAAGCTCCAGTTCACAGAACTCGTGCCAGTGCATATACACAGAACGGTCCAGCACCTTTTTTTCAATGTCGATCTTGTCAAAATGGTCCAAATACTCTTCATATTTCACTTGATACGGATTACTGTGGACTTCTTTTACCTCTTTTTGCTGTTTTACCGCCATAATTTTCTCCTTTGAAACAATGACAGGGCTGTCCTTTCCGACAGCCCGGCATTTATTTACTTTAAGAAGTCATCAACATTCTCCGGTGTAATAAGCTCACTTTCAAGATTCATGTTTTCCACTTCTTCCCCTTTTAAAAGTGCTGACGCCATCTCAAGGGCATCGTCTGCATATGACTTTGCATTCTGCTGTACCTCTGCAAGAAAGATGCCATCCTTCACAGCCTGAACACCTTCATCAGTCCCATCAATAGCAAATATTTTAACCTGCTCCTCTTTGCCTGCCATCTGGACGGCCTCATAAGCACCAAATGCCATGTCATCGCAGGATGCGAAGATTACGTCCAGATCCGGATAAGTTACCATCCAATTCTGTGTGATAGTCATAGCTTCATTCTTGGTCCAATTGGCTATCTCTGCCGCAACCACTTCTGCATCTTCCTTCTTGTCCAATGCATCGGTAAATGCAGAATATCTGCTTTCCGCGTGGAAATTTCCGCCTACACCGCGGAGAATTGCAATCTGAGCATCATCGCAATAGCCCTCATCAATTGCATAATTCACCAGGACCTCTCCCTGCTGATATGGATCAGCATTAATATAATGGCTTTCCCCATCATCATTGATCTGTCCGGTAGTAACAATGACATGAATCCCCTTTTCCACTGCTTCTTTTACCACAGAAACAGAAGACTCTGCATCTGTTTCCTGAAAAATGATCACATCATATCCACTGTCTGTGCAAGTCTGAATCAGGTTTACTTCTTTTTCTGCGTCTGTCTCAGCATCAAAATAATCCACTTTGAATTCATCTTCGTAGTCAACTGCACTTTTTTCCATCTCCTGCTGAACCTTCAGACAAAAATTGTCCGAGTAACCTTTACAGATAAATGCCACTTTAGCCAGCTTTCCATCCGCCGTGTCTTTTGCAAGCACTGAAACCGGAAGTGCCGCTGCCATTACCATTGCCATCCCTAATGCCATTACTTTTTTGTACATGATAAAACCCTCCTTAAATTATATGAATTTGTCAACCAAAAACGGTTCTTTTTTATGCGGGCTGTTCCGAACCCGTTCCCTGTGTCCCTATTCTTTCTTTCCCTTTGTCTTAATATCTAAAATAACTGCCAATACGATAATGAACCCTGTAATCACCATCTGATAATAAGACTGTACAGATTTCAATGTTAGGATATTGCTGATAATACCGATGATAACAGAGCCGACAATCGTTCCCGGAATTGTTCCCACACCTCCTGCCAGGCTGGCGCCGCCGATAATTGCCGCCGTAATAGCATCAAATTCCAGACCGCTTGCCTCTGCCGGCTGACCGGAATTCAACCGTGTCATAAACAGAACTCCGGCCAGCCCGATCATAGCTCCATGAATTAAAAAGGCTTTTATTAAGGTCATACCCACATTTACACCAGACGCCTTTGCTGCATCTTCATTTCCGCCCACTGCATATAAATGTCTTCCAAGTCTCATCTTATTCAGAACAATATACGCTGCAATGATGACTCCTGTCATAATGATTACAGAGATGGGAAGAATTCCGCCTATTCTGCCCTGTCCAAGTCTGGAAATATTGCCAATCCCATAAATCGGAAGCCCGCCTGTGTAAAGATAGCATGCACCTCTTCCCGCCTGCATCATGGCCAGTGTCACAATAAAGGCCGGTGCGCGGAACTTTGCAATTATCAATCCGGACAGACCGTTTACAATCATACCAATGAGCATAGCCGCAAGCACTGCGATGATTCCTGCCGGGAAATCCCCCATACCGCCCTCTGCCAGATCTTTAAAGGTCCCTACACAGACACACCCTGTAAGAGCTACAATGGACCCCCCTGACAAATCTGTCTGCCCGGCAATGATCAAAAGTGTGATGCCGCAGGAAATAATGGTCACAACAGCAATTTGTGACAATAGATTTACAATATTGGCGCTGCTGAGGAAAACCGGGGATGCAATGGCACATATGACAATCAGCCCAATCAGGATAAACAGTATTCCAAATCTGTTATAAAAGGATAAAAAACTGCTTTTCTCATCTTTCTTCATTATGTATTTCCCCCTTCAACAGCCAAATTCATTACCGCCTCCGCATTGAATTCTTCTCTGGCTAATACTCCGGACAACATCCCATGTCTCACCACTGCAATACGGTCGCTCATACCCAAAAGTTCCTCCATATCAGAATCGATCATAATAATTGCAGCGCCCTCATCCGTCATCTGATTCATCAGTTTGTAGATTTCATATTTAGTACCCACATCAATTCCTCGTGTAGGTTCGTCCATAATGAGGATTTTTGGCGAAACGGACAGCCATTTTGCAAGTACCACCTTCTGCTGATTACCACCGCTGAGCGCACCTGCTCTTGTCTCTGCGCCCGGTGCTTTGATCGACAGCTGGTTCATTAGATTTTCCACCATATTTTTCTCTTTGTTTTTATTAAGAAACCTGCTTTTAAATACATGCTGCAATGCTGCCAGACTGATATTTTCCTTTATGCTGCGAAGAAGTATCAGTCCATATTTTCTTCGGTTTTCTGATACCATCACTATCTTTTCATCTATTGCAGCGTTCACAGAATGAATCTCTGTTTTTTTATCAAATATGTAGATATCGCCGCTGTCCAACTTATCCAGACCCACGATACATCTTGCAATCTCTGTTCGTCCTGCCCCGATAAGCCCTGACATACCGAGAATTTCTCCTTCTCTCACCTCAAAAGAAATATTCTCAAAATAACCTTTTCTTGTCAGGTTTTCTACCCTTAAAGCTACTCTTCCCAGTCTGGGATTTCTTGGAGGATATACCTCGCTCATCTTTCTTCCTACCATTTTCTCAATAATGATATCTCTGTTATAGTTTTTCATTTCGCCTGTCTCAATATGCTGGCCGTCGCGGAAGATGGAAATATCATCTCCCACCTGAAAAATTTCATCCATTTTATGGGAGATATAAATAATGGTGATTCCCTGTTCTCTCAGTTTAAAAATATGGTCAAAAAGAATCTTTACTTCCTGTTCAGAAAGAGATGAGGTAGGTTCATCCATCAGGATGATTTTTGAGCTGCTGGACACCGCTTTGATGATTTCTACCATCTGCGCTTCCCCAATCGTCAGCTCCTTCATTTTCATTTTTGCACTATACTGCCCTAATCCATGAGCTTCCAGAAGCTTCTGTGCCTCCCGGCACATCATGGAATCATCCATCAGCAGCGGATTCTTTTTGCTGACTTCTTTTCCGAGAAACATATTTTGAGCTATGGTCATCTCAGGAATAATATTAAGTTCCTGGTGAATCATGGATATTCCCTGCTCCCTGGCCACGGCACTTCCATTTGGAGCCCATTTCTTACCGTCAAAGATGATTTCTCCCTCATCCGGCTTGTACATTCCATTTATTACTTTCAGGAGAGTAGACTTACCGGCTCCGTTCTCTCCCATCAGGCAATGCACACGTCCTCTTCTTACAGAAAAGGATATTCCATCCAGCGCCTTAACTCCCGGAAATGTCTTTGAAACATTTTTAAATTCCAGAATCACATCTTCTGCACTGTACATGTCATCCCCCCTATATCTTGTATGGTTATTTCATTCCTGTCAGCAGAAGTGTACCCACCAGGACGATGGATTCGTCCAGTCTGCTCTTTTCGATATGATATCGGTTCCTACTGCTGATAAATACAAATGGGTCCGTATATTTTCGCAATCTCTCAATTAATGGTTCTCCTATCAGTGACACTCCGCCTCCCACTGCAATACATTCAGGGCTAAACAGACTGATTATGTTTGACAATGCTACCGAAAAAATCTGTGCAATATGATCTAAAAAATCATTTGCGTAGTAATCCCCTGCTTTTACTGCCTGTCCAAGCATTGCACAGTTCAATTCCCCCTGCCTGCCCTTGCACAGCTTCCACAGTATAGAATCCGCAGGAATCTTTGCCCTGCGCAGCTTTTTTTCTATGGCCCATCCGGAACACATATTTTCTATCTTCTCAGGCCTGCCCTTACCATGCCCGAAGTCACACAGCCATGTTTGCCCCATCTCCGCTGCTCCGTATCCCTGTCCGTCATACAGCTTTCCATCAATGATCAAACCGCCGCCTACTCCGCTTCCTAGATTTGTATAAAAAAAGTTTTTTGTCCCACGGCCTGTGCCCCTGCAGTACTCCCCCCACGCCGCCGCATTGCTGTCATTATAAATATAGGCGGGGATACCAACACGTTCCTTGAAAAAATCCATTACGGAAAACCCATTCCATCCAGGTACCTGTACAGAAGCTATGACCACACCTTTGTTTGAATCTACCGGACCCCCAAAACCGATTCCGATTTTTGTTATTTTACCATCTCTTTTTTCCGCCTCCTCCTCCAGAACAGGAAACGCTTTGATCACATCCTCTAAAATTCCCTGACATCCGTTTTCCGGATAAATTATAGTCCGATAGTTAAAGTGTATTTCACCTTCCGCAGTGCCAAGTGCCATCTGGAGTTTGGTCCCTCCTGTCTCAACTGCAAGTATATAATTTGTCATCCATATCCCCCCGCACCCTTCAGTGTTATGCTTCATTGCCCATATGTTCTTCACTGTCAACAATTATGAGCAGGAATCTGACTGATCATTTTCCAAATTTTGCCTTTGCATCCTCAACCAGTTTGCCGGCGCCCTTCAGTCCAAAACGGGTAGCCCCCAGCTCATATGCTGTCAGAACCGGTTCCAGCGTACTTACCGCACCTGCCGCCTTAACCTGTACCTCTGCATCTGAATATGTACGCATTAGCATAAGATCATGATGGGTCGCACCATCGTAATAATATTTTCCATCTGTATCCTTTTTGTAACAGTAACCGGTAGAGGTTTTGACAAAGGTGACTTTGTATTTGCTGCAGATTCTGCACAGTTTGATTTTCTGTTCATCACTTGTCAGCATATCATTTTCAAAGATAACCTTTGAATCAGCGCCATAACTCTTTATGAGCTGAACCAGTCTTCTGATTTCCTCATCAACATACGCCCAATCACCGCTGACAGCTTTGCCGATATTTACAACAAAATCTACCTCAGTTGCACCATCTTCCAGAACCTGCCTGGCCTCGGCAAGCTTAATCTCCATTGTGCTGTTTCCATGAGGAAATGCGACAACTGCTGCTACCTTGATATCAGTTCCGGCCATCAGCTCTGCTGCCCGTTTCACATGGTATGGCTTCACGCAAACGGCCCCTACATTATATTTCCGTGCCGTCTCACATTCAGCTTCGAACTCTTGGTCTGTCATCGAAGGATGCAATAGAGAATGGTCCACCATCTTTGCAATCTTAGCAGAATCAAGTCCCTCCAGACTTACTTTTGGAAAGGTTTTCTCATCAAATGTTACTTCTTTCATTTTCATGTCCTCCTATATTTCCAGTTTAATTTACTGATATTTCTTAAAATATCTGTTTTTTATCGTTATATTCAATATATATTATCTTTTATCGTAAGTCTATGATGTTATTATTGCATATCATGATGTTTTCTATGGACTTTATCATGTATTCTTCTTAAACATGACTCTATTTACTTATTTCATGCATTTTCTTATGAATTTTCATGTTTTTACTGGAAGACATATGTAATATCATGTAGTATATCCATATTTTATTTACTGTGAACTATCATGTTTATGAAGTATCATGATGATATTCAAAATGAAAGTTAAGCATTTATGCAGTATATAGTAAACCATATATATCCTGATTTCATTGGTATTTTTTCCATCTTCATTAGTGCCATACAATTAAAGATACAAAAAATCCCGGCCTCAGAATATTTCTGAGTACCGGGATTTCCTGGCTGTTTATCTTGCTAATTATTTTGTTAAATATTTTGTTCTTTTGCTTCTAGTTCTCAGTCCAGCCGCCGTTTTCATCCCACACAATATCTCCGCCTGAACTTCCGTCATCTCCGCCGTCTGATGTGTCGTCATCTCCTGATGAACCATCGTCTGTACCGCCGTCATCTCCTGATGAACTGCCGTCTCCTGAAGGAGGATTAGTGCCGTCATCATTTCCGTCGTCAGTACTGCCGTCGCCGCCGTAATCACCATCATAGCCGTCATCGTCATTCCCGCCGTAATTTTCATTATAATCATTGCTGCTGTCCTGATAATCATTGTATGAGTTATCATAATCACCGCTGCTGTCATCCTCATCCATTTCAGAATCTGAAGAAGAGCCTTTTGTATCCATTTCCTTCTTCGCACTGAGGCTCATATAGCGGATGTAGGCTGAATCTTCCTCTGCACGGAGGCTGGCGCTTTTCATATCTTCCAGATCCACATTGTAAATTTCATAGATATCAGCATTATCTGTAATGATCTTCATATCATACAATGCTTTTTCTTCCTGCTCTCCAGGCGCATAATACATTTGTACCTGTTCAGAAGCTTTTACAGATGCTTCTGAAGGAATTAAGTTTCTGCCCCATTCTTCTCCGCCGGAAACCTTTACATATATCTCGCGCAGAACTTTTCCCGTACTGTTTGTGAGATAGACGAACTTAGCTGTTGAGGTTTTGCTGCCGATAAGGCGCGGTGCCGGGGTAGAGGTTGGCAAAGGTGTTGCCGTAGCCGGTGCCGGAGTGGGCGCAGCCGTCGGTACCGGGGTTGGTGTGATTTCCTTTGTATTGTTATCTTTTCCGCAGCCGGCCGCCGTCAGGGCTGCAACCATACAGATTACTGTTAATATTTTTTTATTCCTCATAGAACTCAACTCCTCCTGACAGATTTTAGATGGCTAAAGCAGAGGGATATATGCCCTCTCCTTATCATTCCAAGGGTCTTTACTGCTGCTGCAGCTTGACCGCAAGCTCCTGTGCCCGGGCAGGCACGTCCCAGTTCTCCTGCTGGTTGTAATTCTTCATCAAGTCAGACTCATATGTAATCTCTGCTTCCTCTGCCTTACCGCTTCCGCCTGTGGTTTTCTTATGTGCAAAGGCCATTTTCAGGAAAATAGGCGCCACGATCGTAGTGATGACCACAACAATAACCACCGGCCCCAGAAGTGCGGCAGACATCAGCCCCACTGAATTTCCTTTGGCAGCCACGATCAAGGCAACCTCACCACGGGAAATCATACCTGCGCCGATACGCACACAGTCTTTATTTTTATAGTGACATATTTTTGCGCCTGCGCCGCATCCTATTATCTTTGTCAGAATTGCCACCACCGTCAGGGCAACTGCAAACCAGACGATATTTGCCGACATGGAAGGCAGTTCCACCTGGATTCCGATACTGGCAAAGAAGATGGGCGACAGCAATATATAGGATAACGTGTCGAAACGTCTTGCCACATAATTTGTTTTCGTAGTCTTAGTCACCATTAGTCCGGCAAAGAACGCCCCGGTAATATCTGCAACTCCGAAAATCACTTCCGCAAAATATGCCATGAGAAGGCATATAACAAAAGCGGCAATTACGAATCTTCTGAGATTTCCCTCGTAACACTGTACCCAGTATTTATACAGCCTGTGAAGCAGGACTCCGGCCACAAGGACCATAACCAGAAAGCCGACAATCTTAAGAAGGACCACTGCTATATTCACATTAGTATCTGCCATACTTGTGATCAAAGTCAAGGCAATGATCCCCAGAATATCATCAATGATCGCTGCGCCGAGGATTGCATTTCCGGCCTTTGTATTCAGCTTTCCCATCTCTTTCAGTGTCTCTACGGAAATACTTACAGAGGTTGCCGTAAGAATAACCCCAATAAAAATATTCTGCAGAAGCAGACTGCTGTCTGCTGTGGAATCTATCACTCCAGGACGGTTGAAAAACCATGCTACGCCGAAGCCGCCTGCAAGAGGAACGATCACTCCCAGCATGGCAATGATAAAAGACGCTTTCCCGCACTTTTTCAGTTCATCAATGTCCGTTTCCAGACCGGCGCAGAACATCAGTACGATAACACCGATTTCCGACATCTGATGGATAAACTCTGTTTCATGAATAATATTGAACACTGCAGGCCCCATCAACACTCCTGCAACCAGCGCCCCAACCACCTGAGGCATGTGTATCCTTTTTGTAACAAGCCCGAAGATTTTTGTTGATAACAAAATTAAGGCCAAATCCAGTAAAAACCCATAGGACTCCATAATATAAATATCCTCCCTGTAATATGTTCAAGTACGGCTCACAGCCAACCTACATTATAACATTTCTGGTTCAAATTCCTATGGTTTTTTTCTACAAAAAAACAAAGGATTTCCCCTGTCATTTCGTGAATCTAATGACCTGGGAAATCCTGTTTTTACCTCTTGTAAACTTGTGTTATAAGGGGCACTCTTAAGCCGGAACAGGGGTTATTCTTCTCTGGCCCAGGCAAAAGTACACTGCACTGCTTTTTTCCAGCCTTTCAGCAGTTTATTACGCTTTTCTGGGGTGATTTCCGGACGGAATATACGCTCCATCTCCCAATTCTGCTTTACCTCCCGGGCATTATTCCAGAAGCCGGTTGCAAGGCCGGCCAGGTAAGCGGCCCCAAGAGCAGTGGTCTCAATACAGCTTGGACGTACCACCTCTGCATCCAGAATATCAGCCTGGAACTGCATGAGAAAATTATTGGCGCTGGCACCGCCGTCCACCCGCAGGGAGTTTAATTCTACTCCTGCATCTTTCTCCATTGCTTTGATCACATCGTTTACCTGATAGGCCAAAGATTCCACTGTAGCACGGATCAAATGGGCTTTTCCCGCACCTCTGGTCAGCCCCAGGACAGCACCCCTTGCATATTGGTCCCAATAAGGCGCACCCAGCCCGGTGAAAGCCGGGACAACATATACCCCGTTAGTATCCCGTACAGACAAACAATACTCCTCTGATGCAGGTGCGTTTTCAAGTATCTGGACCTCATCCCTGAGCCACTGGATCGCAGCCCCGGCCACGAATACACTGCCCTCCAGTGCATAGCCGGGTGTACCGTCAGCATTTACAGCTATTGTTGTCAAAAGGCCATGCTCAGATTCCACAGCCTTATTCCCTGTATGCATCAGAAGGAAACAGCCGGTTCCGTAAGTATTCTTCACATCACCGGAATCGAAGCAGCACTGCCCGAACAGAGCAGACTGCTGATCCCCTGCCGCCCCTGAAATGGGAATCCTGCCGCCGATCAAATTTTCATTTGTGTAGCCGTAAATGCAGCTGCTGGGTTTTACCTCCGGCAGCATACATTTGGGAATCTCAAGGCGATTTAAAATTTCGTCATCCCATTGCATTTTATGTATATCGAAAAGCATGGTCCTGGAAGCATTGGTATAATCAGTCACATGGACTTCTCCCTTTGTCAGTTTCCAGATGAGCCAGGAATCCACTGTACCGAAAAGGAGTTCTCCTTTTTCAGCAGCTTCTCTTGCCCCATGTACGTAGTCCAGTATCCATTTGATTTTAGTGCCGGAAAAATAAGCATCGGGGATCAGCCCTGTTTTCCTGCGGATCGTCTCCGTAAACCCTTCTTTTTCCAGTTCTTCGATCATGTCTGCAGTTCTGCGGCACTGCCACACAATGGCAGGGTAAATAGGATTTCCTGTCATTTTGTCCCAGACAATAGTCGTCTCCCTTTGATTGGTAATCCCAATAGCGTGAATATCTCCTGCATCCGCGCCGATTTTCCCCATTGCTTCTGTGGCAACCGCCATCTGTGACGACCAGATTTCATGAGGGTCGTGCTCCACCCAGCCCGGTTTCGGATAATACTGTGTAAATTCCTTCTGAGCCACACTGCACATTTTTCCCTTTTTGTCAAAAAGGATACAACGGGAGCTTGTTGTTCCCTGATCCAGCGCCATCACATATTTCCCCATAATATGTACCTCCTTCTCAATGTGTTCCCCATAATATATTGTCCTGATAAAATCTTATCCGGAAAAGATCATCCCAACAAAGTTTTGCCGATAAAGTATCCCAGCACCAAAATACCCAGTACAATCCGGTACCAGCCGAATGCTTTGAAATCATGTTTCTTGATATATCCCATAAGGAATTTAATTGCCACGATGGACACCACAAAGGCCACAATAACCCCAACGATCAAAATCATAATCTCTGCTCCTGTGAAATGAAACCCAAATTTCACAAGCTTTAGCAGACTGGCCCCAAACATCACCGGAATCGCCAGGAAGAAGGTGAATTCCGCCGCCAGCGTACGTGAGGTTCCCACAAGAATACCGCCGATAATGGTAGAACCGGAGCGAGAGGTTCCCGGCACCACGGACAGCACCTGGAAAATGCCGATGAGAAAGGCTGTCTTGAAGGACAAATCCTTAAGGTTCGTGCAGGTCGGCCTTCTCGTCTTATTGTAATTTTCGATAACGATAAACAGTACGCCGTACACAATCAGCGCAATGGCAACCACCACATAATTATTGAACTTCTCTTCTATAAAATCGTTGAAGGGCAGAGCAATAATGATAGTAGGAATACAGGCCACCAAAATCTTAAACCACAGCACCCATTTCTCCTTGTCACAGAATCTCTCCACAAATGTCATCACCCAGCGTGAAGCCACAGGCTGTTTATTCAGCGCCGCCCGCGTACTCCTGGAGAGCTGCCTGTTATAAAAGGGCCACAGTTTTCCCCAGTACAAAACCACTACGGCCAGGATCGCCCCCAACTGTATGACCACCAGAAAAAACTCCTTAAACTCCGCGCTCACATTCAGATTGATAAATTCATCCACAAGTATCATATGCCCCGTACTGCTTATGGGCAGCCACTCCGTTATGCCCTCAACAATTCCAAGCAAGATTGCTTTCAGTAATTCTAAAATTTCCATAGATTCCCCTTTCTGTTTATATACTCCCTATATTTCAAAGGCCACGGCACACGCCCCTGAAATTAATAACGAGGACGGAGATTTTATGACTTCAAAATCTCCGTCCTCTTAAGTATATTACACATTATGCGGTTCGTAAACTTTTAATTTTTGTGGTATGAAAAAACATTGCCTCTTCATCCATGCTTTGCTGTAAATCAGCGGTTATCAATGGTCGCAATATCAATTAACGTCAAGTTGTGAAGATCCGTATTCTCCAGGCTGGTTACAAGTGCTTCTGCCGTATCCAGAGAGGTGAGTACATTCACACCTGTCTCTATGGCGTTCCGGCGGATGACGAAACCATCTTTCTGATGCTCCACGCCCTGAGGTGGTGTATCGATGACCACATCAATTTTGTGGCCAAGGATCAGGTCCATAAGGTTGGGCGCAGGCTGCTCAAGCTTGTTGGTGCGGATGACCTTGATGCCGTTTTCCTTTAACACCCTTGCTGTCCCGCGGGTTGCATAGATACGGTATCCCTGGCTTTCGAATCTTCTGGCAATAGGGATAATATCCTCTTTATCCTCATCCTTCACAGTGATGATCATGTTTTTATATTTCGGGAGCCTGATCCCAGCTCCCAGGAATGCTTTATAGAGGGCCTCGTTAAAGGTCTCAGCTATACCCAGACATTCACCGGTGGACTTCATCTCCGGTCCCAGGCTGATATCAGCGCCGCGGATTTTCTCAAAGGAGAAAACAGGCATCTTGATAGCTATATGCTTTGCCTCAGGCTGCAGTCCGGGTTCATATCCAAGGTCCTTAAGCTTATAGCCCAGGATCACCTTTGTTGCCAGAGGCACGATGGGGATTCCTGTAACCTTGCTGATATATGGAACTGTACGGCTGGAACGGGGATTGACCTCAATGACATATACTTCCTCATCGCAGACAATGAACTGGATGTTGATCATTCCGATCACCTGCAATGCCTTTGCCAGACGGCGGGTGTACTCGGCAATGGTCTCTTTTGCCTTTTCACTTATGGTCTGGGCGGGGTATACAGAGATACTGTCACCGGAGTGGATACCTGCCCGTTCAATATGCTCCATAATTCCCGGGATGAGTATTTCTTCACCGTCACAGACAGCGTCTACCTCGATTTCTTTTCCCACCAGATATTTATCTACCAGAATAGGATGTTCCTGTGCAATCTGGTTGATGATACCAATATATTCCTCCACATCCTCATCACTGACAGCGATACGCATCCCCTGTCCTCCAAGTACATACGAAGGACGTACAAGCACCGGATAGCCAAGCTCTGCGGCTGCTTTCTTAGCCTCGTCTGCTGTAAATACGGTTTGTCCCTTGGGACGTGGAATCTGGCACTGTTCCAGAATTCCGTCGAAAAGCTCACGGTCCTCGGCAGCATCAACGTTCTCTGCAGAGGTTCCCAGGATTTTTACACCCATTTTGATCAGAGCTTCTGTCAGCTTGATGGCCGTCTGTCCGCCGAACTGTACCACTGCTCCGTCAGGTTTTTCTATATTTACAATATTCTCCACATCCTCTGGTGTGAGAGGCTCGAAATACAGTTTGTCTGCTATGTCAAAGTCTGTACTCACTGTTTCCGGGTTATTATTTACGATGATCGTCTCATAGCCTTCTTTTGAAAATGCCCAGGTACAGTGCACAGAGCAGAAGTCAAACTCTATTCCCTGCCCGATACGGATCGGACCGGAACCGAGTACAAGGACTTTCTTTTTGCCTTCTGTTGCAATGGCTTCGTTCTCTGTATCCTTGTCACCGTAAACAGAATAATAATACGGAGTGGCGGCTGCAAACTCTGCAGCGCAGGTATCAACCATCTTATAAGCGGCTGTGATCCCATACTCCTTGCGGAGTGCCTTCACCTCTTCCTCTGTTTTTCCGTTTAAGCGGGCGATCATGTAGTCCGGGAACTCCAGGCGTTTGGCTTCCAGAAGAAGTTCTTCTGTAAGCTCCTCATTCTTAAGAGCCTGCTCCATTTCTACAAGGATTGCTATTTTGTCAATAAACCAAAGGTCGATTTTTGTAATTTTATGCAGCAGATCCTGAGGAAGTCCTCTGCGGAGTGCTTCTGCGATTTTCCATATTCTGCGGTCATCCACAACGCGCAGTTCTTCCAGAAGCTCATCTTCCGAAAGCCCTCCGAAATCATAGGACATAAGGCTGTCAACATGCTGTTCCAGGGAACGGATCGCCTTCATAAGCGCACCTTCAAAGTTGTAACAGATACTCATAACCTCTCCGGTGGCCTTCATCTGGGTAGTAAGTGTTCTCTTGGCAGTGATGAATTTGTCAAAGGGCAGGCGGGGGATTTTTACAACGCAGTAATCCAGCATTGGTTCAAAGCTTGCATAGGTTTTGCCTGTGATGGCGTTGGGGATCTCATCCAGAGTATATCCCAGTGCGATCTTGGCTGCAACCTTGGCAATGGGGTATCCTGTGGCTTTGCTGGCCAGTGCGGAGGAACGGCTTACACGGGGGTTTACCTCGATCACACAGTATTCAAAGCTCTCCGGATGAAGAGCATACTGTACGTTACAGCCGCCTGTGATCCCAAGCTCTGTGATGATATTCAGGGCAGAGGTTCTCAGCATCTGGTATTCTTTGTCCCCCAAAGTCTGTGAGGGTGCAACAACGATGGAGTCACCTGTGTGTACACCCACCGGGTCAATGTTCTCCATATTACATACAGTGATGCAGTTTCCTGCACTGTCACGCATCACCTCATATTCGATTTCCTTCCATCCTGCGATACAGCGCTCTACCAGAACCTCCCCAACACGGGAAAGACGGAGTCCGTTCTCCAGGATTTCACGAAGCTCATGCTCATTGTTGGCAATGCCGCCGCCGCTTCCGCCTAAGGTGTAAGCAGGACGTAGAACCACAGGATATCCGATGGTATTGGTAAATTCCAGGCCATCTTCCACTGTTGTCACCACCTTGGATGCTGCCACCGGCTCACCGATCTTCTCCATAGTATCCTTAAATTCCTGGCGGTCTTCAGCTTTTTTGATAGTCTCGGCAGTAGTTCCGATGAGGCGTACATTATGTTCCTTGAGAAAACCGTTTTCTTCCAGCTCCATGGCAAGATTAAGTCCTGCCTGTCCTCCCAGGGTAGGAAGCACGCTGTCAGGGTTCTCTTTCAAAATAAGCTGTTCTACCACTTCTACTGTAAGCGGTTCAATATATACTTTGTCTGCAATATCCTTATCCGTCATGATAGTGGCAGGATTAGAGTTTAAAAGGACTACCTCCAGTCCTTCTTCCTTCAGGGAACGGCATGCCTGGGTGCCTGCATAATCAAACTCTGCTGCCTGGCCGATGATGATCGGACCGGAACCTAACACAAGTACCTTTTTAATGTCTTTATTTCTTGGCATTATTTGTTCCCTCCCATCATTTCCATAAATCTTTCAAATAAATAGCTGGAATCCTGCGGTCCCGGACACGCTTCCGGATGGAACTGTACGGTAAAGATGTTCTTACCTTCGTAAGCCATACCTTCGTTTGTCCCGTCATTTACATTGACAAATGCAGGATGTGCAATATTCTTCTCCTCCAGGTCCTTGGCATCAACCACGTAGCCGTGGTTCTGGGATGAAATATACACTCTCCCTGTTGCCAGATCCTTAACAGGATGATTCCCGCCTCTGTGGCCGTATTTCATCTTATGGGTATCTCCCCCTGCAGCCAAGGCCATAAGCTGGTGCCCTAAGCAGATGGCAAATATGGGCACCTGGGAATCATAAAGTTTTTTTATTTCCTTAATTATAGAAGTACATTCCTTTGGGTCCCCCGGTCCGTTGCTGAGCATGATACCATCGGGATCATCCTTTAAAATCTCTTCCGCGGAAGTAAGGGCCGGATAAATTGTCACCTGGCATCCTCTCTCATTTAAGGAACGGGCAATATTGCGCTTTGCACCGAAATCCATGAGAGCCACTTTAGGTCCGCTGCCTTTTAATACTTCTTTTTCACGGCAGGTTACTTTCTCTACTACTTTTCCTGTTGTATACGCTTTTAATCGGGGGATGATTGCATCTAAATCGTAATTTTCGTCGACGGTGATCATTCCGTTCATGGTACCCTTTTCACGAAGAATTTTCGTCAATGCTCTGGTATCAATTCCGGCAATCCCTGGAATGTCATGTTTGCTTAAGAAATGCTGGATGGTATCCACGCTTCTGAAGTTGCTGGGAATGCGGGACAATTCACGAACGATAAAACCATCGATCCAGGGCTTTCTGGATTCCTGGTCATCATAGCAGATTCCGTAATTTCCTATCAATGGATATGTCATGCAGACCGCTTGTCCTGCATAGGAGGGGTCTGTCATCACTTCCAGATAACCGGTCATGGAAGTATTAAAGACGATTTCACTGATGACTTCTCTTGTGGAGCCAATGCTGGTTCCTTTAAATACATGGCCATCTTCTAATATCAGAAATGCTTTCATACAATCTCCCTTTCTGTCGTTTTCTTCTTATTTTATCCTAAATCTTCAAAATTGTATCACAACGGGCGCTCTTTTTCAACTAAATCGATGCTAAAAATAATTCTGTTTTACTTAAAAAGATTCAGCAGGGTTGTTGGAAATTGCAGAGGGTCCGGGCGGCGGAATTTGCAAAGGGTCCGGGCGCCGGACCCTCTGCACTCCCTTCGCGCTTTTTGAAGCCGCCTTGGGTGTCTAGAGTTGTAATGGGTGGACAGGGGGCTTGGGCCTTAGGGGATGGTATGAGGGGGATTGTTGGGTTGGGCGGGTGGGGATTGGAAGGATTAGAGGGATGGGGAGCGTTAAAAAAGGCGCACATCAATTTGTTGACGTGCGCTGGATTTGTATCTTTGTTATGATTTGAGTTTTTGTTTATATAAAAGAAAAGTGCAGGAGATGGGACTTGAACCCACACGATCTTGCGACCACAGGCACCTGAAGCCTGCGCGTCTGCCAATTCCGCCACTCCTGCATTTCTATCTCAGCCGTTCTCGCGACTGCTTGATTATAATACCGCAATCTTAAAAATATGTCAATACAAAAATTGAAAAAAAATAAAAAATGTGTTGAAACCTCGTTATTGTTCAGGGAGGTGTTGATTTACTGGGATGACTGTGGAGAAAGGGATTTTTGATTTCTTCCATTATTTACCATAGGTAAAATTTTCCAAATATACAAGACATTTTTATTTAAATCTGTTAATATATTTTAGTTGTAATAATAATCAGACTTAATGAGGTGGACATATGATAGATTACACTCCTTTTTGGAATACGCTTAAAAAATCCAGTGAAAATTCTTATACGCTTACGATCAGGTATGGGCTTTCCAGCAGTACGCTGCATCGTTTGAAACATAATAAATGTATTTCTATGAAAACAGTAAATGATTTGTGCAGGATCTTAAACTGTGAAATTCAGGATATTGCCAGATATGTGCCTTCTGATCATGACCAGCCTTTGAAGCAGACTTGATAAATGCTGTATTCTATTTTGTATCCTGATATAAAATTTTAAAAACATCTCTACTGGTGCAGTTTTGCACACCATCTGTAGTGTCATATTTAGTACACTGTCTATGAAAGTTGGTGGTATTGGTGGTAAATATCGGGGATAAGCTATCTGCAAAGAGAAAAGCACGTAATTTGACTCAAAAGTCCTTAGCATTACAGGTTGGTGTATCAGAAAATACTATTTCAAGTTATGAGAACGGAACCAGGTACCCTTCTTATGACATTTTAATCAGTCTGGCACGGATTCTTCATGTTTCTACAGATTATTTATTGGGGATTAGCACAACGCAGGTTTTGGATGTGAGTGATTTAAGAGAAGAAGAAATTGCTGTCCTGATACAAACCATGGAAATTTTCCGCAAAAACAGGTGTGGAAATGATAAAAAGCCAGGCGATTCCTGAGGTGGATACCTTAACGCGTATCCGTGACCTGCGGGAGGACCATGATTATACTCAGGAATATCTTGCAAAGCTTTTACATATCGGACAGCGTACTTACTCCGGATATGAATGCGGCAAGAGACGTATTCCTTTGGATATTCTTATAGACCTGGCCAGGGTTTATAATGTAGATATGAATTATATCTGCGGCCTCACAAATGTTAAACGCCCTTTTCCCCATAAAAAGCAGTAAATTCAGTGAGCAAAAGCTCTGTCAGCGTAAAAACAGCTGTCCAACGGAAGGATCCGCCGGGCAGCTGTTTTTTATTGTCCTGTATTTAACAAGAGTTATTATTTTACTTTTACACTCTTTACTGCGCTGTATGCACCGTAAACCTTCTTACCGTTTACTACTCTGTAAGCTCGTGCTCTGAAATAGTAGGTCTTACCGCTTGTAAGCTTTGTCTTATTTACAGTAAGCTTTGTTGTTCCTGTCACTACTTTAGATGTGACTTTACTTTTGCTTGTACCGTAATATACATCATATCCGCTTGCACCGGAGACAGCTTTCCAACTGATGGCAGCAACTTTCTTCGCGCTGGATTTCACTGTAAGCGCCATTGTTCCGGGAATCGTCTTAACAGTGACCTCTTTCGCTTTGGACCAGGAAACATCCTTCTGGTTTCTGTCCTGTACCTTAACAGTTGCCGTCAATCTGTAGGTGTAAGTTGTATTGGCAGCCACGCTCTTATCCACATAGCCGTCATCTCCGAATTCCGGATCATCTACTTCACCTTCGCTCCAGGTTTTCAGTGTCTTGTAAGCACCGCTTCCTGTCTTTCTTTCAAGCTTATAAGAAGCATAGTCAGAAGTGGAGCCGAAAGATACACTGATTTCGTCCAGAGTTGTCTTCGCCTTGGCAGTCAGTCTCGGGCTGACCATGACGATTTTCTTCTTTACTGCGCTGTTGCAGCTAAAACGCTGGGGTACACGGTTGCCAAGGCTGGCAAAATCAACTGTAGATGTCTTGCTTAAAGTATTTCCGCTGCCTTCCAGATAAATTGCAGCAGCCTGATACCCCTCACTTCCGCCGGTAAAAGTGGTGATCTTGTTATTGCTCACATCAAGAATCCCTTCAAAACCGGAGCAGTTAAAGGAAGTAATACTGTTGTAACTTACGTTTACATCAGAGAGTGCCTTTAGTGATGATTTGGATATTGTTGCCAGTCCTGCGTTGGCCTGTGTGGTAAACTTGTTATGGCTGACATCAATGTAATCCAGTTTTTTCAGGTATGTTTTGCTTGGCATGGTGATTTTTGTCAGTGCATTGTTTGAGCACACAAGTGTAACCATAGCCGTACATTTGCTCAAATTTAAAGTGCCCTTTAAACTGTTCTTGCTTAAATTGATATATGTAAGCTTTGTATTTTTCGTAAGGTCAATACTTGTCAGCTTATTGCCGGAAAGATAAATCTCAGTAAGTGCTGTATTCTTAGTAAGGTTTACACTGGCGATCTTGTTATTGGACGCATTCAGTTCTTTCAGGGAAGTAAATCTCTCAATACCATTGAGCTTGGCAATACCTTTTCCTGATACATCCATCTTTGTGACTGCTTTAATCTCGGCAGTGGATAAGCCTTTGCTTCCGTCTTTGTCCAGGGTCTGAACGAAAGTACGGAAATTACTGTCCGGGAAATTTTTGCTGTCAATGGCAATTTCAGATGCGGCTCTGGCAGATTCTGAAGAAAAGTCTTCCACTTCCTCCACCCCTGCATCAAATACTTCTTCTTTCTGTTCTTCTGTCTGTACCTCGGCTGCAACGGTAACTCCCTGGGAAGAGGGGTCGTCATCAAATTCTGCCGCCATTACCGGTACACTTGTCATGAGCATTGCTGCGCTGAGCATACCTGCCATACAAGCATGAAAAAGTTTTTTGTTTTTCATCGTTTCACTCCTAATTTTTCCATAAAAAACCGTGTTAAAAGATTCCTACTGCGTCATTCTAACCCATTTCTCCAAGAAACGCAACCCACATTCCTGATTTTATGAAAAAACAATCTCTAAAACTTTACTTTTCTATTGCGTTTTCTCTTGTGGTCATTATGATTCTGTAATATTTTACCATATTGTGTGGTTCAACCTGTAATACTTAGTTTCTGCACACAGAAGTAAAAATAACTTTTTGCTTCTTCAGAAATGTTAAAAGGGACTTCCTTAGTATAGAAAGTCCCCTAAATATCAGATTCCCTATTTCTTCTTTCCAGATGAAGGAAGAATGGATGATACAGCCCATATCACTGTTCCTGCAAGAATAAAGAAATCGGACACATTAAAAACAAGATTCCGTATTTTGGGGTTCTTTACCCCGAAGCTTACATAATCTGTCACATATCCCTTGGTGTGCCGGTCAAAATAATTGCTCAGGCCGCCTCCGAGAATAAATGATAATCCCAATTTAGCAATCTTGGAACCGCCGCTGATAAGATGGCGCACAAATTCCCATGTCACACCACCGAGGGCAAAAGCAGATGCTGTAAGACATTCCTTCTTGCCTGCCTTGTACAGTCCGAAGGCTGTTCCCTCGTTATGGCAGTTGCGCAGAATAAGCTTACCACCCAGAATCTCCTGTTTCGTGCCCTTCAGGCGTGTGCTGTCCGTATGTTCCTTCAAGGTATAGTCAAGAAGGAATATTCCCGCGATCAATAAGATAAAAAACATTTTTCATCCTCTTTTATTTCTGGTCCCCGGCTTCCTGACTGTCGGTTTCCTTTTCTTCCACTGGTTCGCTGATGTCCTGCTCCATGCTCTCGTTCTCTGACGGTTCCTGCTCTGTGTCCGCTCCTTGTGGAGCGTCTGCACTCCCGCAGCAGGCATCCTCCCCGTCATCTTCTGACTTCGCTTCATCCTCTGAAGCTTCTTCCGGTTCTGGTGTAGGGCATGCTGCTCCGCAGTACGGGCAGAAGGATACATCCTTATCTACTGCTTTCTGGCAGGACGGGCAGATCTTCTGTCCTCTCATTCCGGCCATGGCTTCTTTATATTCTGCGATTTTCTGCATATGCTGGTCAATCTCTTCACAGAGAACACATAATTCCTCATCCACTGTTTCCCCGTCAGAATATCTCTTATAAATAAGGTTGCCTAAATCCGCCATAACCTTATCAATGATCCTCTCCTCACCGGCAAGCTTATTGCGGATCCGCTGTGACTCATAAAGCATCTCCGCACGTTCTCCCAATTCTTTTGCTGTCCTTGTTATTGTCTCCCCTAATTCATCAAAAAATTCAGTTCCCATACACTTTCTCCTTTACTTTAATTGTCATACGCTGACGCGTACGGTTATAAGGTGCGCATACATATGCGTCATCCTCTTGCTGCCATATTACTGTGCACTGCCAAGCAGCGGTATCTCCTGCCCCCGAAGAAGAATCCTCGGCCCGCCTGTGCCCTCTATATATTCTCTGGTGATGATCACCTCTCCGATACTGTCATCCTTGGGAATCTCGTACATAATATCAAGCATGTACTGCTCAAGAATGGCACGCAGCGCCCTGGCTCCGGTCTTCTTCTCCATGGCTTTGGCTGCAATGGCGTGAAGCGCCCCTTCTTCAAATTCCAGCTTAACCTCGTCAAGGGCCAGAAGCTTCTGGTATTGCTTAAGGATTGCATTTTTCGGCTCTTGGAGTATCTTCACCAGCATATCTTCGCTGAGGCCGTCCAGTGTGAAGACGATGGGCAGACGTCCGATAAACTCCGGAATCATTCCAAAAGCACGGATATCATCCACTGTAACCTTCTCAAGAATATGAGGATCATCGTCATATTTATCTTTAAGGTCAGCATAAAATCCAATGGATGCCTGCTTATTCAGTCTTTCCTTGATGATATTCTCCAGATCCGGGAATGCTCCCCCGCAGATGAAAAGAATATTTCTTGTATTCACGGTTGTGAGAGGAACCATGGCATTTTTGCTGTTGGCCCCTACAGGAACTTCCACCTCACTGCCTTCCAGAAGCTTCAGCATTCCCTGCTGTACTGCCTCTCCGCTCACATCTCTCTGATTAGTATTCTTCTTCTTGGCAATTTTATCAATCTCATCAATAAATATGATTCCGTGTTCTGCTTTCTCCACATCATTGTCTGCTGCGGCTAACAGCTTGGACACAACACTCTCAATATCATCTCCGATATAACCGGCCTCAGTGAGGGAGGTTGCATCTGCAATTGCCAGAGGCACATCCAGAAGCCGCGCCAGAGTCTTCACCAGATATGTCTTACCGCATCCGGTCGGCCCGATCATCAGCATATTGGATTTCTCTATCTCGATCTCATCCATGGTGTCTGTGGCCACTCTCTTATAGTGGTTGTAAACTGCCACTGACATAACCTTCTTCGCGTACTCCTGTCCGATCACATACTCGTCCAGGCTGGCTTTGATCTTATGGGGTGCCGGCATTCTGCGCAGGTCCAGGACAGGCTTTTTCTCTTCTTCTTTTTCTTTTTTATCTTCTTGGGCTGGGGCGTGGTATTCTGCAGATTGCTCAGGTCGATCATGCTTACATTAGGCATGTTGAACAAATCAGAATAATTAATCTTGCCGTCGCTCATGTGCTGGTTCATAGTGTCAAAACTCTTCTGCATACACTGTGTACATATATGTATATTATTGGGGAGTTCGATCATCTTCCCCGCCTGGCTCTCAGGACGGCGGCAGAGGAAACAGAATTTCTCATATCCGTCATCCTCATCATCTGTGTCTTCCTCCACAGTTTTATCCTCTATCAGTTCATCATCGTTGTCAAATCGGTCTGTCATAGTGACTCCTTTCCATACTCCAGGGTATGTCCTTATCCCTTCAGGGATCCCACCTGGACTTCCAACCATTTAAGGCTGATTTTATCTAATAATTATACCACATTACAGAGCAGTATCAAAATAAAGTTTTTATAAAGTTATAAAAGAAAATGTTTATTATTGACGGCCATCGGCTGATAAGAACAAAATGGAGTATTTCCCTAATATACAACAAAATGAGGTACCGCCAACTCACGATACCCCATCTGAAATGTCAATCCTCTGCGGACTGCTGGGCTCCCAGTGTCACTTCCAGCGTCTGCTCTACATATTCTCCGTTATTGGCTCTTGCTACTTCCACATTCACCACTTCCCCGGCTTCATAATACGTAAGCTTATCTACCAGATCCTGCTTGCCGCTTACTTTCTGACCGTCCAGCTTCACCACTATATCGCCTTTTTTCATCCCTGCATTTTCTGCAGCTTGTCCGGAAATCACCTCGATCACAAAGGCTCCTGCAGGCATATTATACATCTGTATTGCCTCTGCTGTGAGATCCTGGACATTTACCCCGAGAAATGCAGCTTTTGACTCTGCAACTTTCTCTCTTGTCTGGCGGTTCATCAGTTCCTCCAGGATTGGCTTTGCCTTGGAAATAGGAATGGCGTAGCCCATGCCTTCAACAGTGTTGCTGGCATATTTGGCTGAATTGATCCCGATAAGCTCTCCCCGCAGATTCAAAAGGGCACCGCCGCTGTTTCCCGGATTGATGGCAGCGTCTGTCTGGATTAAATCCGCACTGTTTCCATTTTCCAGAGAAACGCTTCTGTTCAGGGCGCTCACCCATCCTGAGGTCACAGACTGTCCGTAGCCGAGAGCGTTGCCGATAGCCACCACCTGCTCACCTACCGCAAGGTCATCTGAACTTCCTAACTGGGCTATTTTAATCTCGTTCATAGTTTCTTCGGGAATATCTTCCTTCTTTACCGCTACGACAGCCAGATCATTGTCGGCATCCGTACCTTTAATCTTGGCAGTCACCGCATCCTTTACATTGATATCGCCGTCGCCGCTGGCAAGATTCTGAGTTTCTTCCTCCGCCTTCACCACGTCATTGCCGATAAAGCATACGCTCAAGGTTGTTGCACCTTCCACTACATGATTGTTGGTGGCTATTAAAAGTTCATCATCATTTTCGCCCACAATAATACCGGATCCGCTGCCTGTGGTGGGATACTGATATCCGCGGAAACCATATCCGAAAAAGCTGGAAATCTCCTGGATACTCACGGATGTAATAGCCACAACACTAGGCATTGCAGCCTTGGCAACCCCTGCCACTGTGCCGCTCTCCGCCACCAGACTTTCCATATTGCCGCCGTCTGCCGTGGAAGTACCCTCTGCGGAAGCGCCGGGCACTGTCTCGGTCAAACTTACCTGCTGCTGAGTTTTACTGGTTCTCAGATATTTGTCAGAGGCTATGTTCACACCCTGAAATACAACACCGGCCACCAGACCGAAAATCACCGCCAACGCAATGACTGACCCTGCCTTTCTGCCGAAACTGTCTTTCTTCCTGCCGGGTTTCCTGGGCGGCTGTCCGCCCTGGGAAGGCTGCTGCATCCGCTGCTCCTGCTGAGTCTGGTAGTGAGCATACCTTGGAGGGATTTGTCCATCTCCCTGTGATGCCCCTTGGGTGCTCTGGCCGATACGATCCTGGGTATAAGGCTGTCTTCCCTGAGAATCTCCTGTACTGTTTCCTGTATATCCTGAATGTTCTCCTCCGCCCGGCCGGCTTTGGCCCGTACCGTAAGGACTGGTTCTCCTCTGGCTGTAAGGGTGGTTATTTATATAGGTACCAACAGGCTTTGGGTTCTCTTGTCCGCCTTGTTTTTCATTCTGTCCTGCTGCGCTGCCTTGAGGTACAGCAGGTTTATCAGTGCTGCCGGTGTTTACGCTTTCCTCCCCGGATATCTCCGGCTCCGAAGGCGTCCGGCCCCATTTCATTTCATCACTCATGTTCTTTGGCTCCCTTCTATATTTCATGATTGGTAATGTCTGTGTTAGCAGACATGTCCGTTTCAGAGGGTATCTTTCTTTTATGAGATTAGTTTATCAGTCAATTGTGTTTAAAATGTGATGGATATTTAAAAAAAGAGTGTCTGGTCTAATCCAGCAATCCCTGATCATGGATTTCCTTACTCCAATAAGAAGGATTCATAGTACAGGCAAGAATAACTCTTCCCGGAAGCTTTTTATAACGCTTTCCCAGAAAATACCCCATAAATTTAAATCCGCTTTGGAAGACAAGCTGAGGGATCAGCCAGATACGCCCTTTCCGGCACAAATAGACGAGACTTTTTTTTACAAGACGCAATCCTTCTCCCTCGGAAGATATATTGGCGAATATCTCAGGATGCTCTGCCTGGGACACTCCTAAATCAAAATTCCTATGGAACTGCTGTACGCAGGTATAATTGTGAGAATGAAACACCTGGGCGTCTGCTGCATAGGCCACAGCATATCCTTTTTTCACCATATTTCCCACATATATCATATCTTCATTAAATATGGCCCTTTCAGTAAAGCCTCCAACCTCATTATATACCTTTTTATCATAAGCCGCACATACATTAGAACAGAAATAAGTTTTTATGCCATAAACAGAAACATCCTCATCCACCTTCAGTGCGGATTCCCTGGGATAATTGAAGGAACGCGTGTAACGCTCAAGAAAGCCACAGTCCTCTTTGGGAAGCTGCCGTGCATAAACTGCCCCTGTTTTTTCCCCTTCCAGTATAGGGCGCACAAGACTGCTGATCAATTCTCTGTTTCTCGGCAAGGCATCCTGGGTCATAAAAACCATAATCTCAGCCTCTGATATTTCTGCCGCCCTTCTCCGGGTGCCACCGTGGTCAAAATCTGCTTTTTTTATATGGCGGACCTCCACAAGAGGGAACTGTACCTCCCAGGCTTTGTCCCAGAACTCTTCCTCCGTATTCATTACCAGGATTTTTTCAATTGGATAGTCCTGTTCTTCCAGCCGTTTTAACAACAGGGAAAATTCCTTTCCCGGACGGTACGTAGGAACCACCACGTCAACTTTTACTCTTTCCATATCCTGCCTCTCTGTGTACAGAGAAGGCCATCCCTGACTGTGGATGGCCTTCTTCCTAATTATTTATTCTACTGCGGGCTCAGCAACAGGAACATCTCCCGGACTTTCCATATTACTTCCGTCTCCGAAATCTCCTGTGTCTTCTCCGCCTCCGCCGGTATCTCCGCCGCCGACATCTCCTCCGCCGTCGTCACCGCCTCCGTATCCAGGATCATAATCTACACCGACTCCGTTTCCGGGATCGTACTC
>JAUNHC010000108.1 GCA_030524175.1 Eubacteriales bacterium | reverse complement strand
TTCCGGCTGATCGCCGATCCAGTCGATATAGACTTTCTCGCCGGGAATGCGTTCTGTATATTACGCGTGAGTAGATCATTGTTCACGGAAAAATAGACCACTTGTCACGGAGATTTAGATCAGTGATCTCGGAGACGAGATTACTGATTCTCACTTCCGGGTTTGTCTAAAATCAACTGATATAGTTTTACGATATCATCTGCGGCAATGCCGCCTGGAGAATGATTTTAACATTCCCCAGAACGGTCTCCGCTTCAATGATATGTTAGTGCCAGCACGGCCAGTTGCCTTTCCTGGCTTTTTGTACCTTGATAAGATAGTCGCGGAATGCCATGGGATCTCCGCCATCATACAGAAGGGCTTTATATAATTGATATGCCGGGCTGCTATCGTATCGGCGTCCCAGGTTTTCCAGGATGTCGCTGCGCAGAAGACTTCCCTGCTCTTCATCCATATGCAGGCTTAGCAAATACCTTGTGCTGATACATTCCAGTTCAAGGTGCTGGATATCCTTTAGCAATTCATCAATTAACTCACAGAGTGCAGTAACTGCTTTACATGAATCAGCACAGTTGATCTCATCCAGCAGGTCATAGATCGTGTTATCAGCCATTGCCATTCACCCCGCTTTCTTCATTTGAAAATGCGTGGCGTTTTCTCATGGAAATGCGGCCTTTGACCTCGATGCTGTACTTATTGTTAATAATGCGATCCAGAATACCTTCGGCAACGGCACTGCCTTCGTCTTCAGCCCGGTCACAGTCAATGCGGTAATACCAGTCATCTACATCATACTGAGTACAGAGGATCAGAGCTCCTTTCCGGCTGCAGGCATCGACAAGTTCCAGAAGATCATAGGCTTCCGACTCGGGAAGTGGCCGAAGCAGCCATTCGTCAATGATCAGCAGGTCAAATCTGGCATAAGCCTTTTTAACCTTGTTTTGTGTATTCAGACTTTTGGCAACTGCGTATTCATTCAGCAGATCAGGCATACGGACGTAACGGACTTTATAGAGCTGCCTGCATGCGGCGACACCAAGCGCATTTGCGATATAAGATTTTCCCGCACCGGTTGCTCCCTTCAGGACTATATGGTGATTATCACGGATATACGCACAAGTCGCAAGCTTCGTGATCAGTGTCTTATTCAGCTCGCGGTCTTCATGGTATTCAATCGCTTCCACACATGCTTGGCTTTCACTGAGTTTGGCTTCCTGGATCCGGCGCTGGATCGTGTTCTTTCTGCGGGAAACGCTTTCTGCGTCTACGAGAAGTGCCAAACGTTCTTCAAAGGTGAGTGCCTTATAACGCTGGGGATCTTCCAGCTGCGACTCCAGTTCCTGGGCCATACCGGGAAGTCGCAGGGTGCGCAGCTCTTTGACGGTTGTGAGGTCGATCATTTCTCATCGCCTCCTTCCCGGAACTGTTCTGCGCCACGGGTAAAGCCGCGGCTCCGGTGATGGCTCGCCCTTAGGGTGGAGGGGTGAGCTGCTTTCTCATCTTTCTTTACCGGGGATTTCAGCAATGCCTGGATTCCACGGATGGAAGGGTCACCACTGAACAGAAGAATCTGACGGCATGCTTCCTCGATCCGCTCGGCTTTGTAGCGATCCGCATATTTTTTCAGGCTGACACAAGATTTAAATCCCTGCTCAGGAGCTTTTCCGGATTCCAGGAAAAAGCAGATGATTTTTTCTGTGTTGGGGCCAATTGTGGAAGCCCAGGACTTAAAATCATTCTCTGTGTAGGTAAGATATTGCCTGTGGTTTTCCGGCATATGTGATGTTATCATAACCGGATCCCGCTTGCGGGCAACCTCTTTCGGGTGGATAGCCACCCGGTTTCCATGGAAGAATACTTCTACTGTATCGCGTGTTATACGGACACTGACAGATTCGCCGATCAGGTCATAGGGGACAGAATATTTGTTTAATCCGTCTGTGACGGTATAATCAAGAAGGACTGTCTGATCCGACCAGAAAGATGGCTCATATGGATTGACCGGAAGCGGCTGCATGAATTCTTTTTCTTCATAGGTATAAGCGTCCCTGCGGTTCCCTTCCCGTTTTTTAAAGGGATAGTTGTTGAGTTCTTCCAGCTTTTCGGCAACAGCCTCTTTTGCATCTGCCAGTGAAAAGAAGGTTTCATTTCTTAATGCAGCCAGGATCCAAGTGGATGCATAGGAGACGCTCCCCTCAGCATGGCTCTTATCCTGTGGACGGCGGACGCGCGCTGGAACAACTGCAGTGCCATAGTGGTCGGCAAGTTCTGCATAACTACGGTTAAGAACTGTTTCCATACGGGTGTTTCTCAGCACACCGGTGCGGAGATTGTCCGGAATCGTCAGCCTGGGTACTCCACCGAAATATTCATAAGCATGTACATGGCATAGCAGCCAGTTTTCGGATTTCATGTCATTGCAGAGTTCTGCATAAACATAGCAGCTGCAGGGAAGAACTCCGATAAACAAATATGCAGGAACTGTTTCTCCGGTAATGGGATCTTTGATCGGCAGTGTTCCACCTGCCCAATCTGCTTCCATGGCATCTCCGGGTTTGTGATGGATCCTCATCGTAGCTTTGGATTTTTTTGCCCATGATCGATAAGTGTCACAAAACTGTGTGTACTGATATGGGACACGGCCTGCATTGGAGCAATTGACCTGATATTCTTTCCAAAGCAGTGTCAGGTTCACTCCTTTTTTCGCCAGTTCACGATGGATCCAGGCACAGTCCGGTTCCAGATAAACATTTGCTTTTTCCTGTCGTTCCGGATAAAGCAGAACATAAAGCTGTGGATTTGTCACCTCCTCTCCAAGTGGCCAGCGAATCCCTTTCTCATCCGCAAGCCGTTCTACTTCTCTTACGGTGTTGCGGGAACTGTGCAGCGATCCGGCAATCTGTGTGATGTTGTGTCCAAGGCTCTGGAGCCTCAGGATTTCGCGATAATCTACCATGATCATCGTCCTCCTCATAATGATAGTCACACGAAAGTGTGCCACCATCATTATAAAAAAGACTTTGAGCACCGCCTATACCTCTCCGTGATCAGTGATCTAAATCTCCGTGAAGGATGATCAGATTGAGCGTGAGTGATGGTCAGTTTATCTGAAATATACACAGGCTGACAACATCGTTGGTGTAGATCTTACCAAGCTCGACGCAGTTTCTCTTGGAAGCGTATATGATATTTACTTTAATCAGAACGGTGAGAATGTAACAGTTAAGGATGCGGCTACAAGCAATGACAGAGATCTTGGTACTGTAGCTATGACGGCTTCCATTGATAAGACTGAAATCAAGGCTGGAGAAACAGCAACGGTTGCCGGTAAGCATGGGGACAAGGTAACTCCGATTGAAGGCGCTAAATTCGTTTACGAGTCCGGCAATGAGGCTGTTGCAACTGTAGCTGAGGACGGAACTGTAACAGCTGTAAAGGCTGGAAGTGCAGATATCACCGTTCAGTACACAAAGGATAACAAGGCGATTGCTCGTACCGTTCTTCATGTAACGGTTAAGTAATCATTTTCGGCGGCATATATCAAATTTAAACAAATTTAACACGGGAGGGAGCAAATCCTTCCCGTTTTTCCGCTCTTTTTCTTTGGAAACGGACAGGGAAAAATCTTGAATGCTCTTTTTCCAATAAAAATCAGCCCTGCCATGCGACAGAGCTGAGAAGAGAGTTGGTGTTTTCAACTGTTTATTGTTTTTACCTTGCAAAATTAGCTAATTTGAAATATAATAATATTAGCTAATAGGAGGTGATTTCATGAGCATCATTACAGTAACGGCCACAGAAATGCAAAACAATTTTGGAAAATATCTGCATTTTGTCATGGATGGCACTGAGGTTATCGTCACAAGGAATAACAAAGAGGTGGGGCGCTTTGTTCCAAAAGATGCCTCCGTTTCGTATTTGACTGATTCTCTCACGGGACTATTGAAAGGTGATTATGATTTGAAACATGAAAAATCAGAAGGGCTGACTGAAAAATATGAGAGTGTTCATTGACGCAAATATTTTGTTGGATGTTTTGCAAAATCGAGAACCCTTTGTCAAGGACTCTGCAACCATTTGGAAGCTTTGCGAAACGGAACGGCTTGAAGGCTACGTTTCCGTGCTCACATTCTCGAATCTGGTTTATATCATGCGAAAAGAACTG
>JAUNHC010000051.1 GCA_030524175.1 Eubacteriales bacterium | reverse complement strand
GGTGATGATCAGAGATACGGTGATGGTCAGAGTTGCGGCGATGGTCAGCCTTACAGTAATGAATAGGTATTCACAAAAATAGGAGTGGCCCGGGCAGGTGTTATGACCCGGGCTGCTCTTTTTATATGCCGAATTCAGTGAAAAAAATTGTAAATGCAGATATGCGGGAAACTTTCTATTAATTTCTTTTATTAATGTGTTTTAATTAACATACCTATAGTTCAGAAAGCGCTATGGAGGAAGTTGCTAAGGAAATCACCTCCAAATACCTATAAAATTGGCAATCCGGTGAATCTTATAGGTGATTTCAGGCTGAAACGAAGTAAGACACCGAGGAAATGGCCTCCAAATACCTATAAAAGTGGCAATGTGGCAAATTTTATAGGTACTTTTAAGCTAAAATCCAGGAATAAATTCAGGAAATCGTCTCCAAATACCTATAAAAGTGGCAATGTGGGAAGTTTTATAGGTACTTTCAGGCTAACCCCCAGGAAATAATCCAGGAAATCGCCTCTAAATACCTATAAAAGTGGCAGAATGGAAAATTTTATAGGTACTTTCAGGCTAACCCCCAGGAAATAATCCAGGAAATCGCCTCTAAATACCTATAAAAGTGGCAGAATGGAAAATTTTATAGGTACTTTCAAGCTACCCCTCAGGAAATAATCCGGGAAATCGTCTCCAAGTACCTATAAAAGTGACAATGTGGCAAATTTTATAGGTACTTTCAAGCTAACTCCCAGTAAATAATCCGGGAAATTGCCTTCAAATACCTATAAAAGTGGCAGAATGGAAAATTTTATAGGTACTTTCAAACTCCTCCCGGGATATAATCAAGATAATCGCCTTTAGGTACCTATAAAAGTGATAACCCGATATAATGTTATAAGTAATTTGAGACCGAAATAAAGGAAACAGCCAACGATAATTCTTTTTAATATATTAGTTGTTCATTCTGATTTGTCGGTGCCGAGAAAACCTTTGGTAAACACACAATTGTGCCGAGTAAAATTAAAAAATAAACCATACACAGGGAACTTTCCGGCAGGCTACAATGTCTAATAAGTAAAAGACCACGAAGGAACAGTTAATGTAACAGTTCAGACCTGCCGGAACTGTTGGCGGTCAACAAGGGGAAAACGTATGGATAAGACAGCTTTTGGAAATTTAGTCATGGAAAACGAAGTACAGTTGTACAGGATTGCAAAAGCAATCCTGAGAAAGGATGAGGACTGTATGGATGCGGCCCAAGAGGCGGTAACCAAGGCTTTTGAGAGGCTTGATACTTTAAGGAATGATGCATTTGCAAAGACATGGCTCATACGTATTCTGATTCATGAATGCTGCACCCTTGCCAAGGAGAGGAAAAGGTTAATTCCCATAGAATTCGGGTGGCGTGATGAGACATCAGAGAAACAGGATTACAGCAGCCTTTATAAGGCATTATCCGATCTGGAACCGGAATTCAGGATCGTGCTTGTGCTTCATTACCTTGAAGGATATCAAATCCAGGAGATTTCCAGAATGCTGGAAATTCCTGAAGGAACAGTGAAAAGCCGTCTTTACAGGGGCAGGGATAAAATGCGCACGTTGTTATCAGAGGAGGATGCATAATGGATAGAAAAAAATGGAACCAGGAGTATCCCAAAATGCCGGAAGCCTTTCACCTGGCGTTGGAAGAGACAGTAAAACAGAATATAGAAAAAGATTTATACACTCAGGGTACAGAAAGAACACGCAGGAAACCATATAGAAAGAGATGGTATCTCCTGGGGATTGCGGTGGTGTTATTGCTGGGAAGCTTTACCGCTACCGCCAAAAAAGAATTTAATTTTGCAGAATACTTAAGTCTGGATGATAGCCAGAATATCCCGGAAATTTTCCAGTCTGACATAAATGCCATAGTTGAGAAGGAACCCACATTGCCGGAATTTATTGATAAAGAGTGGGTGAAGACCTGGGAAAAGAGAGAGGATGATTCGCCTTTGCTGGATATCAGAGAAGTGATGTATGATGGAGGGCAGCTGTGTATTTACGGAGTCCCTACTAAAGCAGGTAAAAGGTATCAATTATATACTCACCGTTTAATTATTAATGGACAGACTTTGAGCCAGCCCATTGATACCTGGGATGACGAAGGCAGCGGGGACAATTATGTGTTTACGGCAGATATCCATAATCTGGGGCTTGAATGTCCTTTTGAGGTGACTTTGCCGCTGTCGGTATTTATTAATGGTGAAAAAAGATCAGAGAATCAGGACTTTACTTTTACTGTGGAGACAGAGGCTGAAGTGACAGCTTTGCCTGAACAGGAATTTATTTTTGATGACTATACAGTGAAGGTGACAGACTTAAAAAAATCAGTTACTTCGTTTTGGGGAAAGGTTGTGGTCGAGAGGACAAGAGAACAGCAGGAAGCATATGAAAAGGAGGAATACAGGATTTTATCTCCTGTTTTTAAAGAAAAAGATGGTACATTTCTGCACAGTATGCCTTTCAGCTACTATGACGGGGATGTAGACGAAAATAAGGATAACCAATGGGAATTCTGGGAAAAACTTTCTTCTGCCGATGAAAAGTCGGTGATGCTGTATCTTGAGTTAATACTGAAAGAGCAGCCGGAATTAAGCTCTGTGGAAGAGGTCCTTCATGCAGGAGAAAGGGAATATCTTAGGGAAGGTATAGAAATTTCATTAGAATCATAATTAAAGTTTCAAAACCCAAACCTCCAGTTTGTTTTGTTAATGGTGAAAAGCTATCGGATATGTTAAAAATATCGTAACTGTTTAGTACAGGACTGTGCATTTACTGCACAGTCCGTGCGAAAACGTTGAACAGCCAAAAGCAAGCCCCATCGCCAAAGGCGATTTTCATGGGCTTGCGGCGTAACTGTTCATGGTTTTGAACAGTTACAAAAATATCATAACAGTTGAAACAAAGAGGAGGATACAATGAAACGAGAGACAGTAAAAAGAAGAATTGCCTGTGCGGTAGCCGCGGCTATGACAGTTTCCATGTCAGCTGGTTCTGTGCTGCCGGTGCTGGCTGCTGATGTGTCTGAGACCCAGGGAACAGCGTTAGTCAATCTGAAGGTGGAGGGAAAATCCGAACCTATGGGTGTGGACACTGCTGCACCGGTATTTGCCTGGCAGATGGTTTCTGATGTAACAGGAGCATCCCAGGTGAATTACCAGATCGTGGTGGAAAAGGTATCCGATGGTACCGTGGTCTGGGATTCAAGTAAAACAGAATCAGGGAAATCTGTGGATATCACCTATGAAGGAGAGGCATTGGAAGCGTGTACAGCTTATCAGTGGACTGTGACCGTTGAAGATAATTCAGGAAATATTCTCACAGGCACATCTTCGTTCGAAACTTCCAAGCTCAGTACGGGATTGGATGCATGGGAAGGTGCACAATGGATTGGGGCAGATGAACTATCACTGGATGCAGCGGCGTCCACCTTGTTTGATATCACCACAAAGGTTCAGATCCCGGAAGGAAGCAACAAGGCATCTGTTGTGTTCGGGGCAGATGATTTCCGTTATAATAATGAGCTGTTCAACCTGTACCAGAAGGAAGGGGAGAACTACTTCCGTGTGGAGCTTGATGTGACAAACGCAGGCACAGAGGAAGGGGCGGCCATTAATGTTTACCGGGTAGGATTTTTTGAGAATGATACACCGGATGCGCCGTATATGACGATCAATCTGGCAAATAACCCCAATACTAACCTTAACGAGCTGATAACCGGGGAAAATAAAAATGCAGAGCACGAACTGGAGCTTAGTATGCAGACCTGTACTCTGACAGTTACCATTGACGGAACAGCTGTGATCACCGGGGAAACCACAAATGATTTTACCGGAGAGTCAGCGCCTACAACGGATATAGGCCTGGCTGACTGGGGTGCTTCAGATGTAATGTCTGTACCCAATCTGAACAGTATTGGTTTTGGGGCAGATGCCGGTGAGAGTGCAGTATTTACGGATTTTGAACTTCAGAATCCGGGTTATGGGACAGGGACTTTATTTGGTGAAAACACAGGTGCCGCCTATGGTATTTGGGATGGAAAAGAGGGTATTACCGTTGAGGGAAACAAGATTACTGTAAACGGCGGTGACAACGGTGTTCTTGCATATGCAGACCCTTCTTATGGTGCAGAACCTTATGTACGGACAGAATTTTCGCTGAAGGATGATATCCAGTCTGCAAGGCTGTACCTGGCATTCCAGGGAATCGGTGATTTCTATATTAATGGAGATGAGATTGCACCGGATGAGTGGTTCAAGCAAGGTTCCATGGAATTCCGTGAGGAGATCGGCTATAACGTATATGATGTCACAGACTATGTTGAATCAGGTGACAATGCAATGGGTGCTGTTATGGGAGAAGGCTGGTGGACCGGACATGCACAGACCTTCGATGATACGATCTACAATTATTACGGAGATAAAGAGGCACTTCTTGCTAACCTTGTCGTTACCTATGCAGATGGTTCCACAGATGTGATCGTCTCCCATGAGGATACATGGCAGTATTACGGAGATGGCCCTGTAAGACTTGCATCTATTTTTGAGGGCGAGCGTTATGATGCCACAAAGGAAGCTGCAGTGGAAGGGTTTTCAACAGCAGAATATGACGAGGAAGCAGCAGGCTGGAGAAAGGCCCAGGCTGTTGAGACAAGGGCTGCTTTTGCAGATCAGAAGCTGACAGTGCGTGAGGATGAAGAGGTTCATGTTATCCGCGAGCTGGATGCAGAGCTGGTAGGTGAGACGAAGGAGGGAAGCGGAAGCTTTATCTATGATTTCGGTGAAAACGTGGCAGCAGTTCCCCAGATCACGATCCCGGCGGAATATGCCAAGGAGGGAGAGACACTTACTGTCCGTGTGGCAGAGATACTCTATCCGGATCTGGAAGAATACGGAGAGCTTTCCGGAAATCTTCTTCAGGAAAATTACCGTGCGGCTTTGACAACGGATTTCTATACGATGAAGGCAGGAGAGCAGACCTTTGTCCCGGATTTGACCTTCCATGGTTACCGATATATTGAAATCACTGGGCTGGACCAGGCGATTCCTGCGGAAAACCTGAAGTCTCTGGTGCTTTCTTCCATCGACAATACCGCAGCCTACGACAGCTCAAATGAATTGGTGAACAGACTGTTCCTGAACGGGCAGAACTCTGAAGCAAGCAACTACATCACTCTGCCTACAGACTGTCCACAAAGAAATGAGCGTATGGGCTGGATGGGGGATGCCAATGTATATGCCCTTGCGGGAAGCTATAATGCCGATACCTATCAATTCCTCCGCCAGTGGATGGATTGTGTGCGCGCGAGCCAGGGCGAGGACGGAATGACCAGCCATACTTCTCCGAATTATCCGTCTTACGATGGAGAAACAGGTGTTGTGAATGTAGGAGGAATGTCTTTCGGAATTACATGGAACAGTGCCATCGTGTTTATTCCGTATTTCCTGTATCAACAGTATGGCGACACCACTATCATTGACGAAAATATGGACGCCATTTACAAATACATGGAAAATCTTGAGGCCAATCCTCTGACTTACGGGCCTGAAGACGGACAGATCACCGAGCCGGCGCTTACCTCACAGACAGGCTTCCTCTGCGACCATCTTTCCGTAGTGTCCACGGACGGCGCAATGCTGGGAAATGCAATGTACACCTACTGCCTTGATGTGGTTTCCCGCATGGCGAAAGCTTTAGGACAGACGGAGAAGGCTGAGAAGTACAGCGCTATGTATGAGGCTGCGAAAACAGCATGGAACTCCATTTATATTGACGGGGAAACAGGAAAATCCCGTATGGCAGACGGTACGATCATCCATACACAGGCTTCCTATGCCTCACCTTTGAATTATGGCGTTGTTTCAGATGAAAACAAAGAGCGTTTTGTTGAAAATTATATTGACACTGTAGAAAATCCAAAAGCAGATGACGGTTCTGACCTGACTCCCTATACTCTTACTACAGGCTTCAATGCAACACCTAATCTGCTGAACGCTTTAAGCGATAACGGAAGGGCTGATGTAGCCTATAAAATGCTTGAATGCACAGACTACGCTTCCTGGCTGTATCCTGTAGTGCAGGGCGCCACAAGCATCTGGGAAAGATGGAATTCTTATACCGTGGAGGATGGCTTCGGCGGAAACAATGGCATGAACTCCTTTAACCATTATTCTCTCGGCGCAGTCACCTCCTGGATGATGGATACCCAGCTGGGTATTAAGTATGAGGAAGAGAATCCGGGATATAAACATTTTATCCTCCAGCCCACAGCAGGCGGAACCTTTACTTATGCAAACGGCAGCTTTGAGTCGGCATACGGCACCATCTACAGCGGATGGGAGGCGGAAGAGGAAGAGGGAGCAATCACCTCTTATGAGGCTTCTGTACCCGCCAATACGGAAGCGACCTTATATCTTCCCATCAGTGAGGAGCAGGCAGAGGGCCTTGCGGTTCCCGAGGGAGCATCCTTTGTGGGAATGACTGAGCATAACGGCCAGACATGCGCACAGTATGAACTGGTTTCCGGTTCCTACAGCTTCGCAATTGCCGGTTGATCAGGAGTATCTGTATATACCGGGCTGGCGCACTTATGATTTTTTAATCATAGGTGCGCCAGCCCCTTTTGCAAATGCTGGATTACCCCGTAACGCACTTCGCGATGTACACAGACAATGTTACATACCATTTTGCCAGCCAGGGCAGTCTTTGTGTTGTAAGAATGTGGGTTTAATGCTAAAATTTTCTTATTAACAGCGCTGAATCAAATCAACATCGTCAGCAACTGAACAACTTCAGCAGATATTCCCCAAATACCGGCCTTAAACTGCCCCAAGAATTTATCAATCCATCTCAGATTCTTAGACTGCATGGAAGGAGTGCATATTCAGCATGACCAGTCCTTATAGATCATTAAAAGCTTTCATATCCAAGCCCCATATTACGGTAAAAATCCTGATGCTTATGCTGCTTCTTGTAGTGCCGCTGAATATCATATCAATCCTCTCTTCCCTGGAGTTTTTCAAATATTATGCATCCCAGGTTGAAACCGGATTGAAAAATATTACAGATGTATACATGAATACTCTGGATTATCACACGGAGAGAGCGGATCTATATTTGTATGAAATGCTCAATAACAGTCAGGAGTGTACAATACTGGAGCGGCAGGACAGTCAGAGCTATGAATATGAAAATGCCAAATATCAATGCTATAATATTCTGGCTGGGCAGATGGAGCAGGAGGAAGTGATCTCGGGATATTTTCTCATACCAAAGAGAACAGGCGACTGTATTATGACACTGGATGGGTCTCTTGTAAATGTTCCGGAAATCAGGGAATACATAACAAACATAGAAAAATGCGATAACAGGTGGCATGTGGTGCAGATGGGGGATCGATCCACATTGATGCGGACTGCATCTGAAAAAAACTTTTACTATGGAGCCCTGATCAATCTCAGTGATCAGCAGAAAGGGATTGAAGAGCTTGGAAACTATTCCAGCCAGAATGTGTGCTTTTCAGAAGGCATGCCCCAGGCGGAAAAAGGACGTATCCGGGCATATTCAAAGTCCAGAAGAATGAATCTTGTGCTGAGTCTGGATGTGAGCCGCAGTGAATGCTACAAGGGCATTTCCTTCTGGAACCGCCTTCTCATTGCAGTTACTTTTATTTTTGTGCTTGCTGTGCCTGTCATATATCTGTACATGAAAAAACTTATTGTACGTCCGCTGAACCGTCTGAATGAGGGGTTCTGCCAGATTGAGGCAGGGAACCGCCATTATACAGTGACAGATACTGCAGATACCCTGGAGTTCCAGGATGCCTATGATTCCTTTAACCGGATGGTAGGGAGCATGGAGAGCCTGCGTCTTGACAATATTGAGAAAGAGTTAGAAAAAAAGAAATTGGAGCTGGACAACCTGAAGCTTCAGATACGTCCCCATTTTTTGTTAAACACCTTTAACCTTATGTACTATCTGTTGCGTTCGCCCGGAGGTACCGGGGAGGTGAGAAAACTGATTCTGTACTTATCAGATTATTTCCGTTATCTTTTCCGCAGCGACCGGGATACAGAGCTGTTTGACAAGGAACTTACGCTGATCGAAGGCTATGTGGAGGTGGCAAAAATACGCTATCCAAACGGCCTGGAGATCGCCTATGAAATCGACCCGGAGGTAAGGCTGATACGTGTTCCCCCTCTTTTAATCCACAACTTTGTGGAAAACGTTGTGAAACATGCCTTATCAGTGGGGAAATGTGTTCACATCCTGCTTGCCGCTCACTATGAAAATGGCCTGGTACAATTTGAAATAAGCGATGACGGAAACGGAATGTCCGGGGAGCAGGTGAAAAAGATCAATGAACACTTATGGGAGGAAAAGGAGACGGAGCATATGGGCATACGTAATGCCATCCGCAGGATTGAATACCTGTACGGCCCGGCTGCCAAGGTAAGGGTAAGCTCGGAGCCGGGAGAAGGAACCACGTTTACTATTGCGTTTCCTTATGAACTGGAGGTGGAGGAAGAGTGACAGTTCTTATTGTAAATGATGAAGTATGGACAGCAGATATGATGAAGGAGGAGGTTGACTGGGAGGGCTGCGGGATCGATCAGGTTAAAACAGCTTATGATGCTGACGGGGCAAGGAAGCAGCTTATGGAAGGGCAGGTCGATATTCTGCTCTGTGATATTGAGATGCCCGGGGAGAATGGGATAGAGCTGCTCCGCTGGGTGAGGGAAAAAGAGTATGATGCAGAGTGTATTTTCCTCACCTGTCATGCAAACTTTATTTATGCCCAGGAGGCGGTAAAACTCAATTGTCTTGACTATATCCTTATGCCGGCCAGAACCGAGGAAATTCAGGAGGTCCTGTGTAAAGTGGTGCAGGGTATCCAAAAGAAAAGAGACAACCGGCAGCTTGAGCAGTATGGAGCCAGATGGGTGGAAAGCCAGAAAGAGGAGGCTTATGAAGTCCAGGGGAGAAAGAGCAACGAGGACATTATCCGGGACTGTGAGCAATATATACACCAGAATTTAAAGAGCAATAAGCTGTCTGTGAATCAGGTGGCTGATTACTGCCATTTGAACCCCATTTATCTTAACCGTATATTCCGAAAGGAAAAAAGTATCAGTATAGGACAGTACATTATACGTGAAAGGATGACTTTGGCCGCAAAGCTCCTCAGCGATGCTTCTATATCTGCCCAGACTGTGGCGGAAAAGACGGGATACATGAATTACTCCTATTTTTCTACTGCCTTTAAGAAATTTTACGGCTGCTCCCCTCAGCACTATGCAGAAAGGCGGGATAACAGAAAATGAACAGGAAAAAATGGAATATCCTAATGCTGTGTGTGATCATGTTCACCGCTGTTTTCTGGAAAACAAGGAATACATGGTCCGCGGAGAAAGAGAGCGGGGAAGAATCGGTATATGAGCTGGTCATGCAATGGCCGTCCTCCGGTAAAGTCCCTGAGGGACTGGCAGATGTGGAGCAGGCCATAAATGCTGTCACAGAGGAAGAAATCGGTGTCAAAGTTCGCCTGAAGGCGTGTGAGTCCCCTGTTTTTGAGGCAAATCTCATGATCGCGGCGGGAGACAAGCTTGACCTGTGTGTGTCTCTGTTTGGCAGTATGCCGCAGCTGATAAATAATGGCTATCTCATGCAGATGGATAGCCTTATGGAGACAAAAGGCAGAAAATTAAAGGATGTCTGCGGTGTGCAGCTGGAGGGCGGATATTATCAGGGCCATATTTATGGGATTCCTGCTGTTTACTCTGAGGGGTGGCGTTATGGTTTTATCGGCAGGACTGATATCATGGAGAAGTACGGTTTTGAACCGGAGGAAGGGAAATATTACTCCTTTGATGAACTGGAAGATTTTTTTAGAAGAGTAAAAGAAGGTGAAGGAGAAGATTTCTATATCCTGGGGGGAAATCTTATTTGTAAATCTAATCTGCTGGAAAGGTCTGCTTACTCATTTGATGTGATGGGAGCTGGTGTGGATACAGGTGTCCTTATGCTTGACGCGGATGACAATGAGGGGAAAATAGTGAATTTTTATGAGACAGAGGAGTTTGAGGAATTTGCCCGGAGGATGTACAGATGGCAGAACAGCGGCTTTTTTCTGCCTGACACGGCCATATCAGAGGACAGTCCCAATCTTTTGATGAGACAGGGAAAGACCCTTGGATGGTTTTTCCATAATGTACCGGGGGAGGAAAAGGAAAACGCCTCAGACAGCGGCTGGGATGTTACCTTTATCCCCACAATGGAAGCAACGAGAACAACGGATACCTACCAGACAGTTCTCTGGAGCATCCCCATCACCTGTGAGAATCCGGAAAAGGTCATGGAGTTTCTTGAGCTTTTGTATACGGACAAAAGAGTGTGTAATCTTTTACAGAGAGGGATTGAAGGTGTTTCCTATGTTGTGAAGGAAGAGAATGAGGATGGGAAACTTATAGCTCTGCCCGAAGGAAGTACAATTGAAACACTGCCATATTATGCATCTCTGGGAATTTACGGAAACAGGCTTGATGCATATACATGGGAGCCTGGAAGGATTGACAGAAACAAGATGATCAAGGAATTCAGCCGCAGTATATCCCGGACCTCCCCCGCCTGGGGGTATGTATTTGACCAGGAACCTACTGCACTGGAAATATCACAGGTCAATGAGGTGATAAAAAAGTATATTGGCATCATTGAGACGGGAGTGGTGGATCCGGATATAGAACTGCCTATGTTTCTTGATGAACTGAAAGAGGCGGGGATTGACAGAGTGATCGGAGAGAATCAGAGGCAGTATGATAGATGGCGGGATTCATAAAAGTAACCGACACGCCCCTTTATGATTGGTAAAGGGGCGTGTTCCTATCCGGTATAGATTGGATGTATGCTATTGGGATGTGTAAGTTACAGCTTTCCTTTTTGCCGCCGGCTTCTTAGTCTTGTCTTTTTGGCGATTTACGGAAAAAGCTTGTGTCATCATGCTGCCCATTATTGAATAGATATCTTCGTAATTTACACGTTCTTCGTAACTCTGATCATTATTGTTATATTTTCTATAAGCATTCATTTTGATTTCCTCCATATTTAGTTGAACTTGCTCTCTTTGGTTTAAATACATCATAGTGGAAAAAATACAATTTAGCCAGGACTGTATATAGTCAGTTTTATTGACTTTGGATAATATCTTTAATCCTTTAGCTTATGGAGAAAATTCTGCCGGCTTTTATCATAGGATAAATCCAGTAATTAACCTCATCAGTCTGTTTAGAGAAAGTTATTCTATAAGTTTTTTCACTGCATTCACAAATTTTATTACATCCTCAATAGGATCAAGACTGTACATCAATCCATAAGGAATACTGTAATCCCACTTCACCGGGATTGTCACAAGCCCTGGATGAACGTCTTTCCAGCATTCCAGCGTCAGCAGTACATTAGAGGTTTCCGCACAGCGGTTAAACACAGAAATATCATAAAAGTGTGGAGTATCCTCAATGTGAATGGGAGGGTAGTTTTTTTCTATATCATTTCTGATCAGATCATTGGTTTCGGAATCTCCTTTTTCTACCATCATCAAGGTTTGTCCAAACAAATCTTCTATTTCCAGCAGTTTTTTTCCCGCAAGGGGGTGTTCCCTGGACACGGCAGCCATTTTTCTGTATCTGCCCAGGGGAAGCATATTACAGTGGTCCAGCCACATTTTGGAATCACATACACCTATTAGAAAGTCGAATTTTATACCCAACTGTGAGATCTCTGAAATAATTCCTTCATGGTTGTCTTCAAAGGGGACAAGATGCAGCTTATAATTGGGAAAGATACTGTTTACCTGGTACCATAAATCCATGAAGGGCTTGGCCGGATTTAAAAGAGAGGTGCCTACGCAGAATGTTTCTTCAGCCTGTTTCATGGCTGCTTTGGCTTCTGCCAGGGATTTTGCAGAATAATTGATCATAAATTTAGCATCCTGGTAAATAATAGTGCCTGCCGTTGTCAGCTTGATGCCGGAGGGAGTGCGTTCTACCAGTTTCACTTCAAGATGATTTTCCAGTGTATTGATCTGTTTCATGACAGCAGTAGGGGAAATGTACAGATGGTCTGCAGCTTTGGTGAAGCTGCCGTAGTCAGCAACAGCTATGAATGTATTCAGTAAAGGATTGTACATGAACAGCCTCCTTATAGATTTTGAAATAGTATAAACTATTAGTTAATACAACTATAACAAAAGGGAGATTCCAGGTCAAGGAATATTTGTGTATGATAAGAGTACAAAAGTGTTACTGGGCGCAGAGTGACAGATTAAGGAGCACATATCATTTGGAAACAGAGTAGAAGGTGAGGTAAGAAGATGGCAGAATTGATCGTATTTTTCTCCAGGGGAGATGAAAACTATGTGAATGGAACGATCCGCAGTCTCAAGATCGGAAATACAGAGGTGGCAGCAGGAATACTCCAGAAGCTGACAGGAGCTGATATGTTTAAAATTGAGCCCATACAGGAATATTCCAAGGGTTATAATGAATGTATTGCTGAGGCCCAGGCAGACCAGAGAAGGAATGCAAGACCGGAGCTTAAGAAGTATCCTGTGAGTATCGCAGGCTATGACACAATTTATCTGGGATATCCTAATTACTGGGGAACGATGCCTATGGCAGTTTTTACGTTCTTAGAGCATTTTGATTTTGCAGGAAAGACAATCAGACCATTCTGTACTCACGAGGGCAGCGGGATGGGACGGAGTGTGGAGGATATTAAGGGGCTATGCCCGGATGCCCTGGTGGAAACTGGCCTTCCTATATATGGGGGAAGAGTCCAGAGGTCAGAAAGAGAGATAAAGGAATGGATTTAGACAGGTTTATAGATGCAGCTTTAAAATACCCTCACGGAAGATAGTGTTTTCTGTGAGGGATTCTTATATCAGGAGGATTACAAATGGAATATAGAAAGCTTCCCCATGGAACTGAGAGAGAAAGCTTCAGTGTTCTTGGACTGGGCATGGGAGGGATTCAGAACAGTTGTGATACGGAGATAGAGGAAACAATACAAATGGCAATCCGGTATGGCATTAATTTTTTTGATTTGTGCGCAGGAGCTAAGAATGTATATGAACCTTTCGGCCGGGCGATAAAAGGCCGGAGAGACCAAGTGTTCCTCCAAATGCACTTTGGGGCAGTGTATAACCAGGAGGGGGCGTATGCCTGGTCCAGAAATCTGAAGGAAATCAAAGAAACCTTTGCCTGGGAGCTTAAAGCTCTGGGGACAGACTATACAGATATGGGATTCCTGCATTGTGTGGATGAGGATAAGGACTATGAAGATTTAGTTAATAACGGGGTGTTTGATTATATCAAGGAGTGCAAAGAAAAGGGCAGTGTACGGCATATTGGTTTTTCTTCACATACCCCTTCTGTGGCGAACAGAATACTGGATACAGGACTGGCAGATATGATGATGTTTAGTATTAATCCTGCCTATGACCTGGAAAAAGGAGATGCTTATGGAATCGGCAGCGCTGTGGAGCGCATGGATTTGTTCAAGCGCTGTGAGGCAGAGGGAATCGGCATATCTGTCATGAAAGCGTTCCACGGGGGACAGCTTCTGGATGCCAAAACATCCCCATTTTCTATAGCGCTCACAAAGGTCCAATGCCTTCAGTATGCAGCGGACCGGCCTGGGGTACTTACCGTATTGCCGGGTGTGAGGAATAAGGCAGATTTGGAAAGTCTCCTTCCATATTTGGATGCGTCACCGCAGGAAAGAGACTATTCTTTGATCGGAGAGTTCACACCTGCAGATGCGGTGGGACATTGTGTTTACTGTAATCACTGCCAGCCATGTCCGGCCGGGATTGACGTGGGACTGGTAAATAAATACTATGATCTGGCTTTGGCAGGGGACGAGATGGCAGCAAATCACTATGATAAGCTCTCTGTGAAAGCGGATGCCTGCATATCCTGCGGGCACTGTGACAAACGATGTCCTTTCAGTGTCAATCAAAGTAAACGGATGAAGGAAATCAGTAATTATTTTACAAAGTTGGAAGTTGCAGCGGCATACTAATATGCCCGATAGCAGACGGTAATATGGAGGATATCAAAATGGTTAAATCAATAGTATATTTTACAACGGAAATCACATCCGAAAGTCTGATTCGAATTTACGAGGCATTGGGGAAAGAACCGGAGGGGAATACTGCGGTTAAAATTTCTACCGGTGAACCGGGCGGACATAATTTTCTCCAGCCGGAGCTTATTGCAGGATTGACAAAGAAACTGGAGGGTACTATTGTGGAATGCTGTACCGCATATAGTGGGAAACGTATGAACCCCAAGGATCACTGGCAGGCAATCCAGGACCATGGCTTTAAGGCGATTGCACCCTGTGACATTATGGATGAATTTGGTGAGATGGAAATCCCTGTAGACGGCGGTTTTCATTTAAAGAAGAATATTGTGGGAAAGCATCTTGAAAACTATAACTCTATGCTGGTTCTTTCCCACTTTAAAGGTCATGCTATGGGCGGTTTCGGCGGTGCACTGAAGAATATGAGCATAGGGATTGCTTCCAGCCGGGGAAAAGCAAACATTCATACAGCATCCGCCACATGTGAGCCGGATGAATTGTTTCAAAAACTTCCGCCCCAGGATTATTTTTTAGAATCTATGGCAGATGCCTGCAAGAGTGTTGTTGATTATATGGGAAAAGACAATATCATTTATATAAATATTGCAAATAACCTGTCGGTGGACTGTGACTGTGATGCACACCCTCATGATCCTGAGATGGGAGATATCGGGATTTTTGCGTCATTGGATCCTGTAGCACTTGACCAGGCCTGTTATGATGCGGTTGTGAATTCACCAGACCCGGGAAAAGCTGCATTGATCGAACGCATGGATTCCAGAAATGGTATTCATACTGTTGAAGCAGCAAGCAGGTTAGGACTTGGCAGCAGGCAATACGATATTTCAGTTATTGCTTAAGTAGTGCGGTTTTATAAATAAATGGAATGGATGCGGCTTGTATTCAGGGTGTATTTCATGAGGACAGAAAGAGAGGACGCATTATGGGAATTACAAATTTTTCCAGGGAATATTATGACAAGATGTTTCCGGGGGAAGAGCCGGAGTTATTTAACACGGACCCGGAATTTGCTGAACGGTTTTATAATTTTGCCTTTGATGAGGTGATCCGTGAGGTTCATCTGGACGACAGGGTTAGATTTATGGCAATTCTGGCGGCATTGCTGGGATGCCAGGGGGCAGATACATTTAAAGTAATGCTGCCTGCGGCAATGAACATGGGAGTTACACCTGTTGAAGTCAAGGAAATTGTGTACCAGGCTACAGCATATTTAGGAATGGGAAAAGTGTTTCCGTTCTTAAGGATTACGAATGAGGTTTTGAAAGAAAAGGGGATTGCCCTGCCCCTTGAGGGACAGGCGGCTGCAGATGGAGAGAACCGCAGAGAAGCGGGGACACAGGCTCAGGTTGATATCTTCGGAGAAGGTATGAGGGATTTCTGGAAGTCAGGTCCTGAGGAGAGCAGACATATTAATAAATGGCTGGCAGATAACTGCTTTGGGGATTATTACACAAGATCAGGTCTTGATCTTAGGGAGCGGGAAATGATAACATTCTGCTTCCTGATGGCCCAGGGGGGATGTGAGCCTCAGCTCACCAGTCATGCTGAGGCAAATATGCGAATTGGAAACACTAAGGAATTTTTAATTAAAATTATTTCCCAGTGTCTTCCTTATATTGGATATCCAAGGAGTCTGAATGCTTTGAGATGTGTGGATGAGGCGGTTCAGAAGTAGATGATTTTATGGATATGGAACAGATAAAAAGGAATTAGGTGCAGGCAAAAGCACTGTAGCTGCTCGACATCGGGATGGATGCCCAAATTTTGAAGCGGAACTTTGTGCACTTTGAGTGGATAGACCAGGGCTTTGTGGTATACTTAAAAAAAGATATTGCAAAGGAGATGAGCCTCAATGTTAGTAAAAGCAGATAAAAAATGGGATTATGGACTTGGCATGATCAAGGTAGATGGACTTGAGCCTACTCCGGAAATGAAGGAACTGATCGAGAAGGAGAAAAAGGGTGAGATTTCTATGGAGGAAGTGAAAAAAGCCCTTGACCGCAAATATAAAATGAAACGGTAGGGATGTGCTGCCATTTATCATAGGGGATGACAGGAAAGCAGAATATTGTTTGAACAATGCCCAGTAGAATGTAATATCTCCCCAGAACAGGGGGCGGTGAAAGTTACTGTTTATAAAAAGAAAAATCATAGAATGCAGGATATATTCCGTAAAAGGATATGTCCTGCTATTTTTTATGGTAAGAGAAGGTATTTAAAACGAGTTTATACAGCGGAGACCGTAACAGAAGGGCATGTGGAAACATGTCGGCCAGTCTTTCTTTATCATAGAGACGTTATCTGGTTATTTGTTAAATGAATATCTAGGATATACTTCTTAGGTATTTGATTGTATTCGATTAGGTAAGTGAAATATAGTATGAACTAAACATTTATATTGCAATAACAAAACAGAACTTCTAATAGGAAAGAGATTTTGTTAAGATTAGTAAGAAATAAAAATTTTATTAAATAAAAGGAGAGATTTATTATGGATATAGAACAGATAAAAAAAGAATTAGGTGCAGGCGCTGTCTTTGAAATCGGAGAAAAGAATGAGGATTTTGCAAAATATTTCACAGGGCAGAGCTACTTGAAAATGCTGACAACCCAAGGGGTTGGCGTTGGCAATGTTACCTTTGAGCCTGGATGCCGTAAACTGAACCCCAAGTACTCCCTGTCTATAGCGTGTATTCAGTAGGATAACATGGCAATATAGGTACATGATACACAAGGAATATGAAAATATGTGTATGTAGTAGGAAGAATGTATTGATACCTGATATGTGGAAAGTGATTCCCATACCAGGTTTTTGTTGTTTATAATAGTTAAGTTTATAGGGTTTATTTTGGTAGTATGTGTGAATAGCTTTCTTCAATAAACGTGATATAGTGTGGTACTTGACAGTACACACATTTGTAGAAGGGAGCGAATTAGAATGCATAGGGAACTGGAAGAATTATGGATGGATGCAATAGAACTAAAAGCAGATGGACAGGTTGTTACTTATCTGAGGAACCATCACAAAGAATACCAGGAGATTTCGGAACGCCAAAAGAAACTGGTTGAGCAGTATCCGATGCTTCTGGAATTGTTAGAAGGAGACGGTTGTGTGACCTTAAATGAGGCGGAACACAGAGCAATCAAAGTATTTTTGAATGAGCAGGCAGATCTGGATCGTCTGGAAAAAGAATATCACTATTATTACGGGCAATCCCATGTATTTTCTTATGGACATATCCTAAAGCAGCTTCAAAAGGAGATCAATCAGGTGGATCAGGTAGCAATGAAGCAGCGGTTGGTGGATCTGCTGACAGAGAATCGGACGTCAGATGCGGAATTGGATTTTTTGAAAACAGATCCCGAATATCAGAAAAAACGGCAGGAATCCCTGCGCCAAGAGCGTATCCTGAAGAACATGAAGGTATCGGAAGAAGTGATGGCGCAGATAGATAAAGTGGCTGGAAGCATCCATGATCACTGGAGCCGCTATGGGGAACTGATTTACCAGTATGCGCTGAGGGATATCCTGGAATTTTTAATTGAGAGATAAGAGGAAATCAGCCTGAGTGCAGAGAAAGGAGGAATGCCGATGAAGCTAGAAGTATTTATGCCACTTCAAGGGAGGATGTTGGAAGCGAATGGTTTGGTTTTAAATGAAAGAAAATTGTCTACTTATGAGGAACAGGTGAACCATATTCTAGCGACTTCTCAAGTATTTTCCTACATGCAAGATCCAAAAGCGTTTTTGAAAGCATTTGAGGGAGATGCGGGAATTCAAGAAAAAATTGCAAGCATGGAAGTGAAAACAGAGACAGAAGGGGACAGCTTATATGGCGTGATGCGTTTTCAATGCAGCCAGGGGCTTTCTTATTCTGAGAGAGAGCAGTTGTCCCGATATGTGGATTTACAGTTTGACAAAGCAAAAGGTGGATATCTGCTTTCCGAAAGCATAGAAACTACGGCAGGGAAGATGCAGTTAGAACTTTGGAATCCTTATACATCTGAGTTTTGGATGGATAGAGAAAAGCCGCCAGAGTTACAAAAGTATAAGATTACGGATATTGTGCATCCTGCCGATCCAAAACTCCATAGAATCCAGGCATTACGGGATGTCAATGAAACCGTAAAGGAAGGAGATTTGGGAGGCTATGTACAGCGGAAATGGAATCTTTCCCAAAGTGGTACAAGCTGGATTTACGAGGATGCGATCTGCGAGGACTTTGCCAGGGTGCAGGAAAAGGCAAGCTTGCGGCATCATGCAAGGGCAAGTGGAAAATCATTTGTCACAGGAAAATCAGAAGTGGCGGATTACAGCCAGATCAGGGGATATGCCTATGTAAGAGATGCACAGATCAAAGACAGGTCCATCATATGTGGAGAGGCGGTTGTGGAATCGTTGGAAAGAGTTACCGTATTTCCGGTGATTGCAGGAAAAAGCCGTGTGCGGGGGCAGATTCATGGCGCCTTTTTGGTACAGGATACTTCGGTATCCAGAGGACAACGCCTTGTGAATCCAGCGGAAGTAAAAAAGAGGATAGAAACAGAATTAAAAAGTAAAAAACAGCCGGAGCGTTGATAAGAAAGAAGGAGGACTATGGGAAATATCCTGAACTTAGGGGAACTGTGGAAAGAGGGAATGTATCTGGATGAAAAGAAGAAGGGGGAAATGTACTGAAAAACCATTTGTAGATGGAATGGTTTCTATTTTGGCAGGCAGGGTTCTGGGAACAGCAGGATCCTGCCTGTTCTTTTTGGAACAGGAAACCAGCTGGGAAAAAACATTGCGCCCTAGGGCGAACTCTCCCGGCGCCAGGAGGAGCCATGCCCTTGCTGTTTTAGAAGGGCATCTTTAAAAATCTTATAAGGAGGTGGAATCTATGATCATTGGAATCGACCATGGTTATTATGCCATGAAAACCGCACATATCTGTTTCCCAACGGGACTCTCCAGATATGAGTATGAACCCTATACTATGCAGAATGTGCTGGAGTATGAGGGGGTGTTTTATGTCTGCGGTACCGGACGGCAGACGCTTATGAAGGATAAGACCGCTAATGATAATTACTATCTTTTGACGATGGCGGCTCTGGCACAGGAATTGAAGTACCGCAAAGCCGGGCAAAAAGAAAAAATCATTCTTGCGGCAGGGCTTCCACTTGCTGGATTCGGCAGGGAAAAAACAGTTTTTCGACAGTATCTGTTCCGGAAAGAGCAGCCCTTGTGTTTCCGGTATGAGAAGGAAGCGTATGAGCTTACCATTGAGGATGTCAAACTGTTCCCGCAGGGATACTCAGCCCTGGCTCTCCATCCGGAGTATGTCCGGGATGAGCCGTCCGTTCTTCTGGTGGACATTGGAGGCTGGACGGTAGACCTGATGCGTTTAGATAATGCGGTTCCCAATGCGGCTACCTGCAGAAGCTTAGAGCTTGGCGTGATCCGCTGCATTGATGAGACGATGGAACAGGTGCGCAGGAGTACCGGGCTGTCTGTAACGGACATCCAGATTGAGCGGATCCTGAATGGGAACAACTGCAGCCTGGATGCGAAAGCGAAGGAAATCATCCAGGGAAATGGACGCAGTTATACGGAACGGATTTTGTCTGCCATCATGGAGGCTGGGTTTGACCTGCGGGCTATTCCCACGATTTTTATCGGAGGGGGAGCTGCCATTATGAAACGCCATGTGGCGCCCCAGGACGGGGTTTGCCGGGCGTTCTACCTGACAGACGTAAAGGCCAACGCTGCCGGGTATGAACGGATTGTAGGGCAGATGTGCGCCAGGTGAGCCGGCCCGTTTTTTCTTTCCGTCCGACACTGGAGGATCCAGCGCATAAGCGGGCTTGGGAGATCCTGAAAAATGTTCCGGGAAGGCAGAAGAATGCCTTTCTTGTCCAGGCAATCTTACAGCTGGAGGACAGGGAAAAACTGGAAGCTTCCATTCGGCAGATTATCCGGGAAGAACTTCAGGAAGTGTCTTTGTTTCCGAAGGAACAGAAAGGGGAGGCGGACGATGTTATTCCAGACCAGATGCTGAATTTCCTTTCCGGGATGGAAAAAGATGGGGGATTTTAGAAGCATACATTAAGAAAAAAATGGGCCTTTTGGGGGAGGCTGGAAAGGAGGTGGTGCTGTTTTGAATGGATACATGCATTGTTGGTTGTGCTATGATCTCAAAGCCAATCTTTGTTGGGTATTGTGAATAGCTTTCCATGCATCGTTGGAGTATGGTTGTGGTAGCAAAAAGAAAGGAGCAGACGCAGATGGAAATGAAAAACTTATGCGGAAAGATCCCTTTAGAGCTGCACGCCAAAGTCAGAGCAGAGCTTGAGCAGCGGGAGATCAGCACGCAGGAATTCCTGCAACAGGTGATTGAAGAACATTTTATGAAAAAAGGAGTGGAACAAATGGCAGCAAGAACGATAGCGGTACAGGTAACAGAGGAATTATTCGGAAGGCTGAAGGCCGCAGTGGCATGGAAGGGATGCAAGCAGAAGGATTTCCTGCTTGAGATCATCGAGGCCGGCATTGCAAAGGTCGAGGAAGAACAGCGGTATAGACAGCAGGAAGCAGAAACGGAAAGGGCAGAGCCACAGGCGGGAGAAATGGAAGAAGGTGAAGAGACTGTAGCGGAAGAAGAAATAGAATCAGGAGAAGAGATTGAGGAAAGCACAGAGCCAGTACAGCCGGAAGATACCGGCGGGGAAATGGAATGATCAAGATGGTATAGAGAAGGAACAGAAAGATAGAAAAGATAAGGAACCAGGAATGGCACGGCGCAGGCTGTGCCGTTTCTTGTCTTGGAAGGGAGGTAGATAGCCGGAACGATTCGATTTTTTGATCTATTCAGCGGGCTTGACGGAGTCCGGGAAGGACTTTTAAGAGCTGGGGGATTTGAGGATACCAGGCAGGATTCCAGTATCCATAAGCATAAGGGGGAGTGTTCCGGTGCCTTGGCAGATGCAGAACTGAAGCAGGAGGATCTGGGATATGTCACTTGACCTTCGGAATCAATACTTTGGTACAGAGATTGAGATGACGGGGATCACCAGGAGAGGTGCAGCGGAGGCGGTCGGGGAACTGTTCCAGACAGGCCACTATCACAGGGATCCGTATGACTCCTGGTGTGTAAGGGACCCACAGGGAAAAGAATGGAAATTTTCCAACGATTCCAGTATCCGTACCCAGAGGAAGGTGAGGGGGATCAAAGTGGATATCTGCGATAGCGCATACCGCACAGAAATGGTCAGCCCAAAGCTGGAGTATTCTGAAATGGGAAAGCTGCAGGCAGTGGTGCGCTGTCTGCGTCGCCATGGAGCCTTTGTCAATTCTTCCTGCGGCCAGCACGTCCATGTGGATGCCTCGAACCATACTGCCCGGAGCCTAAAGAACGCTATGACGATCATGTATTCCAAAGAAGATATCCTGTTCAAGGCATTGAAGGTACGGACATCCAGGGAGGTCAATTATTGTCAAAAAGTACGTCCAGCAGTGTTGGAAAAGATCCGGAAAATGCCCAATAGCACGCTCTCTATGGATAAACTGAAACTAGCATGGTATGAAGGGCGGGACAGGAGCCATCAGCATTATGATTGGAGCCGGTACTATGCCTTAAACCTCCATGCAGTGTTCTCCAAGGGAACCTTGGAATGGAGATGTTTTGAAAGCACGCTCCATGCAGGGAAGGTACGGGCGAACATTACGCTGGCGCTGGCGATTTCCGCACAGGCGATCAACCAGAAGTGTACGCAGATGCGGAAAACAGAAATATCTGAAAATCCAGCGTTCACCTTCCGGACCTTTTTGTTAAGGCTTGGATTAATTGGCCCGGAATATAAAAATGTGCGGGAACATCTTCTGAAAAATCTGGAGGGGGACCGGGCATGGCGTTATGATAGGAGCCAATATCCATCCCTGCAGCAACGGAACCAGGAAGAAACTTCCCGGTGATAAAACAAAATAGGAAAGAAATCAGGTCAGCCGGACGGGAAAAATCTCTGTCCGGCTTAATTTTTGAAAGGATGAAGAAAACCATGAAAATGAAACGAACGATCAAACAGATCCTCTCCGGGGTTCTGGCTGCGGTTACGGTTTTTTCTGCCGTAGTATCGCCGCTTACTGTATCAGCGGCGGAGACAGATCCGGGAGAGCAAAAGCCTCCGCTTTATAAGGCGATCAAGGATCAGCTGGACGATGATGAAGTGGTGATTGCCCATGACCATACCATTGAAGTGGGCAGTGATTTTGATGTAACCTGTGATTTTTCAGGCATTGATATTATAAACAATGAGAAAGTCAAGGTCACCTTCCAGGAAGCGAAAAATGCAGAAGGGGAAGCATTCACTACAGACCATGAGGATACTTATCAGGCTGTCTATTATGTAGACCCCAAAACAACAGACCATCCGACTTATCAAATCAGCAGGAACCTGGTGGTAAAAACTCTGGAGACGGTTACACAAACAGTGGAAACGGATCTGGAAAGCCAGGAGGATGGACAGACGGAAGAAACTATGGACGAAGGGGAGCGTGAAACAGAACGCACAGAGGGCTTAAAGGATGAGCAGTTAGAGACAGAACAGCTGCCAGCGAAAGAGGGGCAGACGACTTCCCAGACTGATGAGGAGCCTGCACCATCGGAAGAATTGACCGAGGATGACCTGGATGCAGCGCTTGAGGAAACACAGGATCAGGATACGATGGATGAGGAAAGCGGGCTGTCTCTGTCGGAGGTAATGGAACAGGCTGCGGAGGAAGAAAAGAGCCTTTTCTCCCTTGAGGCAGGGGAAACCATGACGTTTATGGCAGAGACAAGAGCCGGGAACCAAAGCGTGGATGTGACAAGGGGAAGCGCCTATTATTATGCAGATTATGGGCTGGGCTCCTATGTGACCTATCCTTATACCGTCAGATTTGGAAGCGTGACGGCGACTGCCTATTGTGTACAGCCGTCCAAACCTGGACCAGGGGATGGCGTATATACCATCCAGAAGCTTTCCGATGGAAAAAATCTGGCGAAAGTGTGCTACTATGGCACGAAGGCCAGCGGGGAAAACGGCTTCTTTACAGACAAGCACCCGGATTTTTCAGCGGGGAAACGGTTCATCATCACCCATCTGGCAGCTGCTTATGCCAATGGAAGCAGCGATGCGTTTTCCGGAACCAACTCTACTGGCCAATCACTGGCTATGGAGCTTTATGAGTACTGTGTAAGCCAGCCGGATATCCCGGATGTATCCATGTCTTTTTCGGATCCGGATGTGGCCGCTTATGTAGATGGGAATTCCCAGCGTACCAAAGAGATCACATTTCGGGCAGACGAACTGCAGACCATTACGATGAAGCTGCCGAAGGGTGTCCGCTTCCATAACGTGACAACCGGAAAGACCAGTGCGGCCGGAGCTGCGGTAGAAGTAAGCGGAGGGACCAAGTTTTATCTTTCGGCACCGCTGACACAGGCGGAAGATGTGCAGGGGGCATGGTCTGTGACGCTGAAGGGAAGCATTACCAAAGACTTTAGCGCCTATAAGATCACCACCGGATCGGACACACAGGATCTTGCCCTGGTGTTCGGGGAAGGCGTAGATGATGAGAAATATGTGGATTTCAAAGTAAACTGGGTAAAAATGGCAACGGTTGAGATCACGAAAAAGGACAAAGGAAGCAATGCGGCAATTGCTGGAGCGGTTTATGGAATTTACAGTGACAACGCCTGCACGAAGTTAATTGTGAAAATGCCCGCCACAGATGCCAAGGGGAAATCCAGCGTCACCCTGACGAAAACACAGGATACGGTATATTTAAAAGAGATTTCTGTACCGGCTGGGTATGTGCTGGACGCAGCTGCTTATAACATCAACCTCGTGGTGGGAGGGACCACTTCTAAAACCGTTACCGATGCAGAACAGCTGGCAAGCCTGACTGTTTATAAAAACGGAGAGGTCTTGACCGGAGCCGAGGTGACAGATGATGGCGTGGTCTTTACCTATACGGAGCAGAGGCAGAAAGGTGCGGTTTATAATGTCTACGCTGCTTCGGATATTGTGGCGGCAGATGGACGAACGGTATATCGGAAAGGAGCCCTGGTAAAAGAAGGGCTGACTACTGGAGAAGATGGAAGCGCCACTTTGGATAAGCTTCATCTTGGGACTTATACCGTAACAGAAATGAAAGCACCGGAAAACCTGGTATGCACCGGGGAATCCCAAAATGTCACATTGAGCTATGCCGGAAGCAATGTAACGGCTGCGGTAGGAACGGTAAGCTTTACCAATGCCAGACAGAAAGCGGCTGTTTCGGTTGTGAAGCAGGACAATGAAACAAAGAACCCGTTGGACGGGGGAATCTATGGGCTGTATGCAGGCAGCGACATCAAGAACCAGGCAGGGAACGTGATCGTCAAGAAAGATACCTTGATCGAAACCGTGACTACCGGAGAGGATGGGCGTGCGGTTTACCAGTCTGACCTGCCGGTAGGGAACCAATACTATGTGAAAGAACTGCAGGCGCCGGAGGGATACTATCTCAATAGCGGGGAAGTATACTCGTTTTCCTTTCTCTATACGAATGACCGGGAAGCTTCCATTGCCTTTACTCATACCTTCACCAATGAGCGTGTGGACGCAACCATTTCCCTGGTAAAGAAAGACCAGGAGACGGGAAGCACCCCACAGGGGGATGCGGTCTTTGAAGGGGCTGTTTACGGATTGTTTGCCCGTGAGGATATTGTGCATCCGGATGGAAAAACTGGCGTCCTTTATCCCGCTGGCACTCAGGTGGCAACACTGACGGTGGATGCAAAAGGAAACGCCCAGGTTACCGGTCTTTATCTTGGAAACTATTATATCAAAGAGCTGACGCCTCCGGCTGGCTATCTTCTGGACCCGGAAGAACACGATATAGAAGCCAGCTATGAAGGAGATACGGTAAAAACGGTAGAGCGCACCTGTACCTCCGAAGAAAAGGTGAAAAAGCAGCCTTTCCAGGTGATCAAGGCAGCGGATAATGGAAAGACGGATGCCGATTTATTATCCGGCGTGGGATTTTCTGCCTATCTGGTGAGCAGCCTTGAAAAGAAAGCAGACGGAACCTATGACTTCGCCTCCGCAGAGCCGATTGTGCTGACAGAGGATGGCAAGACGGAGATGTTCACTGATGAAAAGGGATATGCCTGCTCGATTGCGATCCCGTATGGGGTTTATATTGTCCGGGAGACAACGACGCCCCATAACTTTGCGCCGGTGGATGATTTCCTGGTAACGGTGACGGAAGATGATCCGGAACCGCAGGTATGGCGTGTGCTGCTGGATGATGAGTTCGAGGCAAAACTGAAGATTATCAAAAAGGATGACGAGACAAAACAGCCGGTGCTTCTTCCAGATACAGAATTTAAGGTCTTTGATCTGGACAACCAGAAATATGTGGAGCAGGTGACCACGTATCCGACGACAACGGTGCATTCCTCTTATTTTACCAATGGAGAGGGATACCTGATCCTGCCGGAAAATCTGCGGCCGGGAAATTACCGGATCGAGGAAGTGACCGCACCGGAGGGATATACGAAGAATCCGGTTTCCGTAGAGATCAAAGTGGATTCCAATACCGCATATCAGATCGATCCTGTAAGTAAAGACATCCTGATCGAAGTGGTATATGAGAACCATCCGGCAAAAGGCGAGCTGGTCATCCATAAAGACGGGGAAGTGCTGTCCGGATTTGACGGCGTTTTCCGCTATGAGCCTGCGGACCTTGAGGGAGCGGTGTTTGAAGTATACGCCGCAGAAGATATCTATACGGCAGACCATCAGGCAGATGCATCCGGGAACCGGAACCTGGAATATGTCGCCGGTACACTGGTAGCTACTGTAACCACAGACTCTGAGGGGAAAGCAGTAATCGAGGACCTGCCTCTTGGCAAGTACCAGATCAAAGAAGTGACTGCGCCGGAAGGGTATGTCTTAAACGCATCTTCAAAAGAGGTAGAATTTGTCTATGACGGGCAGGATACGCCGGTGATCACAGAGGATGTGACGTTTACAAATGAGCGTCAGAAAGTGAGCCTTGTGGTAGAAAAGCAGGATGCAGAAACAGAGGCCGTTGTGGCGGGGGCTGTGTTTGGGCTTTATAATGCCAAGGATATTGCCATTGGTGAAAAGGTTCTTGTAGCTGCAGATACTCTGCTGGAAACCGTAGAGAGTGATGAAAAAGGCCAGGCAGCCTTTACCTTGGATCTGCCTCTTGGCGAATACTATGTAAAAGAACAAAAGGCCCCGGACGGCTTTGTTTCTTCGGATGAGATCCTGTCGTTTGACGCTTCCTATCAAGGACAGGAGGTTCCGGTAATCAAGCTGGAAGCGGTAAAGAAAAATGAACCGACTACCGTGGAAGTGACAAAAGCAGACCTTACCACTGGGGTGGAGCTTTCTGGTGCAGAGATGTCTGTGCTGGACCAGGACGGAACGGTTGTGGACAGCTGGGTGTCTGTAAAAGACGAACCGCATATCATAAAACACCTTACCGCAGGGGAAACCTACATTCTGCGGGAATCCTTCGCACCGTTTGGATACTTGAAAGCGACGGATGTCACTTTTACCGTAGAGGATACGGCAGAGGTGCAAAAAGTGAGAATGAAGGATGAGGTGCCAACGGCAACACTGATTGTCAATAAAAAAGGAGAATTCCTTGACCGTGTTACCCTGGTTAGCCAGATCAAAGGAGTTGTGGAGCATATCTTCCACTATATCACTGGAAGCCTTAAGGATGTTACGTTTGAGATTTATGCAGCGGAGGATATTAAGGCGGCAGATGGCGTCAGCGCCGATTATTATCAGGCAGATGAACTGGTCGCTACCGTGATAACGGATGAGGCGGGAATCGCAAAAGTGGAGAATCTTCCGGTTGGAAAGTATTATGTGGTGGAGGTTGGTACCGCCTATGGCCATGTGCTGGATGAGGAACCGAGATATGTGGACCTGACCTATCGTGACCAGGATACGCCGGTGGTTGTCTACGATGAGGATTGGCAGAATGACCGCCAGAAGGCAACGGTGTCCGTCCTGAAGAAAGAAAAAGACGGCGATAGGGTACTAGCGGGCGCTGTTTTCGGACTTTACACCAGGGAGGATATTTTGTCCGCATCCGGCAAGGTCCTGATGGAAGCAGATACCCTGATCGAATTAAAAACAACAGACCAGGACGGTAAGATTACGTTCGTGGCGGATCTTCCGGTGGATGGAACGTACTATATCAAAGAGCTTTACGCTCCGGATGGTTTTGTGGCCACAGGAGAAGAACAGGAATTCACCTTTACCTATCAGGGAGAAGAACAGGCAGAGGCAAGCTATGCATTTACCTTTGAGAACGAACCGACTACGGTAGAGTTTACAAAATCTGACCTGACAACCGGGGAGGGACTGCCGGGGGCAAAACTCCAGGTGCTGGATGAAGCCGGGAATACGGTAGACGAATGGGTATCGGAGAAGGAACCCCATGTGATCAAAGAGCTGACAGCCGGAAAAGAGTACACGCTGGTAGAGACTACGCCAGCAGATGGATATGTGACTGCAGAAAGCGTGGTATTTACGGTGGAAAAAACCGCCGAGATCCAGAAAGTGGAAATGAAGGATGATGTAACGAAGGTGGAGATCAGCAAAACCGATATCACAGGAAAGAAAGAGCTTCCTGGAGCAAAACTGACCATCTTGGATCAAGAGGGCAAGGTGGTAGAAAGCTGGGTATCCGAAGAAGAACCGCACTATATTGAAAAACTTCCCATAGGAACCTATACTCTGCGTGAGGAACAGGCCCCGGAGGGGTATTTGGTAGCGGAAGATCTCACGTTTGAAGTAAAGGATACGCCGGAGATCCAGAAAGTTGTCATGAAGGATGAAGTAGAAGCAACGGATGTGCCTAAAACCGGGGATGACACCAATCTCTGGCTGCCTGCGGCTTTACTTTTACTGTCCGCAGCTGGCTTGGCTGGTTTGACAGTCAATAGGAGAAGAAAGAAGCATAAAAATAGCTGAGAACCATATGGAAGGGGGAGCCTGCCGTAACGCAGGTTCCGCCCTTTCCATGGGAAGGAGGTGAGTGGTAGATGGAAATGCTGTATTTTGCTTATGGCAGCAACATGAACTTAGGACAAATGGAATTCCGGTGTCCGGATGCCAAGGTTGTCCAGAATGTCCGGTTGGAAAATTACCGGCTGGCATTTGGCGGCCGGAATCCCAACAGCGGGGTAGCAACGATTCTGCCGGAGAAAGGAAGCCATGTGGATGGGGTGATGTGGCTGATCACTGGGGACTGTGAGAGACGCCTGGACCGGTATGAGGGATATCCCCATTTATATGGAAAAGAGCTGCATGATGTCACCGGAAAGGATGGAAAGAGTTATGCGGTTATGGTTTATGTGATGAAGGAACCTTATAAGGATTTTCCGGCAATCCCATCCGGATTTTATCTGAATGGGATTTTGGAAGGCTGTGAACAGAATAACCTTTCTATAACGCCTGTCATGGAAGCCGTTTATCAGACGCAAAAGGAAGTGAAAGCAAGGAATGCGGGAAAGAAAAAAGAAGGGAAGGAGCGATAAAGGGTCTTGGATGTACCGGTTGTCTGTGCTTGGTCTTTTGCTGATTTTGGGAATCAGTGCAGGAATCCTATATGATCATCTGGTAGCTGTGCCGGAAGCAAACCGGAAGATGGTGGAGAAAATCAAAGAGGATTTTCCGGGAGAGGATCTCCCGGATCCTTTAGCACGGAAAGAAAAACCAGCTGGGAAAAAAGGCTCTCTTTCCCCGCTTGTTGATCTTGTGTCTTTACAGGAACAGTATCCAGACATCCAGGGCTGGCTGATGATCCCGGAAACGGGGATCGATTACCCTGTCCTTCAGAGCAGTGCAGAGGAACCGGAGTATTATATCCATCGGAATTACCAAGGGGAACCGGACGTGAACGGAAGCCTCTTCTTACAATGGGACTGTGATGTTCGGGAAGGAGAGAACCTTGTCGTTTATGGTCATAATATGAACAGCGGTGTGATGTTCGGGAACCTGGACCGGTATGCAGAGAAAGAATACTGCCAGGCACATCCATTGGTCTATTTCCAGACCTTAGATGGGGTGGCGGTTTACCGGGTGACGGCAGTCCTAAAAACAGATGTGTCTGTGTTCCCGTTCCAGCAGGCATTCTTTCCGGAGCCAGATGGCCTGGCAGAGTATGTGCGGCAGGCAAAAAGATTGGAACTGTTTGACAATGGGGAAACTTTCGATATCGATGAGGCGGATCAGGTTTTGACTTTGGTGACCTGTTCGTATGAATGGAGTGGGGCAAGAAATCTGGTGATCGCTGTTCGGGAATGAAGTCTTAAAAAAATCAGCTGCGAATACTATTCTTGTAGAAACTGCGGTTCTGTGGTAGACTAGGAGTAAGAATTGCGGAGCTTGTAGACAGTGATGAAGTCCTATGGATGGAGGGATGATATGGAACTGACAAAAGGCAGACAGGCAGAAAAAACGCACAAAAAAGAATCTTTCCTGCATATGCTGGATAGAGGAATCGATGACATGGAGGCCGGACGGGAATTACCCTTAGAGGAAGCCTTCAAAAAAATCACAGAATTGCGGGATGCCAGAAGGAATGCAAGAGTATAAGGTGATCTTAACATGGGAAGCCATCTATGATGTGACCGATATTTCTGATTACATCGAGGCCGAATTTGGAAAAAACCGGGCTGACCGTTTCCAGGAGGATATCAAAAAGGAAATGGAGCAGCTTGGTTACATAGGCGGAGGATTTCCCAAAACCAGAATCCTGTACCGGAATTATGAGATCCATAAAAAGCCATTCCCGCCCTCTGTTATTTTTTACATTATGCTGGAGGAGCAAAGAGAAGTCCATGTTCTTCGGGTATTGCGGGAACAGCGGAACTGGAGGAAAATACTGGGAAAAACAAAAAACTATACCTATCCAACATAACCGATAGGATGAAAACCAGGCGATGCATATAGTTCTGGATTACCAGACAGGATGATTTGAAAAATTGAATAGAGTAGATGAAAACTTAGGCAGGATATGTCCAAAAAGGATGTATCCTGCTTTTTTGTTCGAGAAAGGCAGGTATTTATGAAACGATTTTATACAGCAGAATCTGTAACGGAAGGACATCCGGATAAGCTCTGTGATCTGATCGCAGACAGCATTCTGGACGCTTGTCTGAAATTTGACCCGGAAGCCAGGGTGGCCTGCGAGGTGCTGGCGACAAAAGGAACGCTTCTGGCGGCTGGGGAGATCACCAGTGTTTATGAGCCGTCTGTCCTTGCGATTATGGAAAAGGTGCTTTCCGATGTGGGATATTCTACGGAACACATCCAGATGGACGCCCTGATCCATAAACAGAGTCCGGATATCGCAAAGGCAGTGGACTGTTCTAGGGAAAAGAGAAGCGGGCTTCCCTCCAATCAGGAAGGCTGGGAAAAAGGGGCTGGAGACCAAGGGATCATGATCGGGTATGCCTGCAATGAAACACCCCAGCTGCTTCCGATGCCTGTCGTATTGGCACACCGGATTGTCCGGGAACTGACAGCAAGCAGGCGGAGCCATTTCATTGAGGGGATCTTGCCGGACGGGAAAGCACAGGTGACCGTAGAATATGAAGATGGATACCCTGTCCGTCTGGACAGCGTGGTGGTATCCTGCCAGCATATGGCAGACAAAAATAGGAAGAAGCTGGAGCAGGAGATCAAAAATAAGGTGTTGTCGCCAGCGCTGCGCCTGCTTCCTCCAGATGATGAGACGGCAGTCTATATCAATCCGTCAGGGCGGTTTGTCTGCGGAGGGATGGATGCAGATACCGGGGTGACCGGACGCAAGCTGATGGTGGATACCTATGGCAGCATGGTACCGCATGGGGGAGGCGCTTTTTCTGGAAAGGACTGTTCCAAGGTAGACCGTTCCGGCGCTTATATGGCCCGGTATATTGCAAAGAACATGGTAGCTGCCGGTCTTGCCAGCCGTTGCCAGGTGTCCCTTGCTTATGCCATCGGCGTGGCGCAGCCTGTCATGGTACAGGTGGATACCTTTGGGACGGGGACGGCCTGTGCGGATGACTGCCTTGCGGCAGCGATCCCGCTGGTGTTTGGCTTAACGCCGGGCCAGATCATGGAAACGCTGCGCCTGAAGCGGCCGATCTTTAAGCAGACCGCTGTTTACGGGCATTTTGGAAGAAAGGAATTCCCGTGGGAGCGGACTGATCAAGTGGAAGCCCTGCGGAATACCATTCTTTGATGCCCTGGGTCACAGAAGAACAGATCCGGGAGATCAAACAGATCCGGGCTTATGATTATTTAAGGGAATGCCAGCCGGACCGCCTGAAGAAAACCAGGACGGCTGGGGAATGGGAACTGGCAGACCATGACAGCTTCAAGATTAATGAAAGGAACAGCAAATGGCATTGGAAATCCAGGGATATTGGAGGGGTCAGCGCCTTGCGTTTCCTGATAGAGGTGGACGGATACCGGTTTATGGAAGCGGTGAACCTTCTTAAAGAGAGGGCGTTTGTTTCTTTTACCCAGGAGTTGCCCATGCCGGAAAAGAAACCGTTTGTGCTGCCGAAGCCCAATGGAAATAACCGGAGGATCTTGCAGTATCTATCCGGGCGTGGGATCAGTGAAAGTGTTATCCGGTACTGTCTGCGGCAGGGGATTCTTTATGAGAGTAGCCCTTACCATAATGCGGTGTTTGTGGGCCGGGATGAAAGTGGGAAAGCCCGATACGCTTTTCTTCGTGGGATCTATGACAATGGAGGGAGAGCTTTCAAGATCGAACAGGCGGGAAGTGAAAAAGCCTATGCGTTTTGTGTGCCGCCTCAGACCGTCAGCAGGCGGGTGACGGTTTACGAAGCGTGTATTGACGCCCTGGCTCATATGTCTTTGGAGGGCGGAAGGCCGGACCGGTACCGGCTGGAACTGGGCGGGATCAGCGCACCGAAGGAAGGGGAAGCCCGCCGGGAAATGAAACAGCCGCCTGCGCTGGAAGCGTTTCTTTCCCGCCATCCGGAGATTGAGGAGATCGAAATCTGTACAGATAACGATTTCGCCGGTCGGTGGGCGTGTTCCAATATCCAGAAATTCTATGAAAAGAAGTACCGGGTGATTGCAAATCTGCCGCAAATAGAAGGGGCCGACTATGCAGATCTCGCAAAACGGAAGAAGGAAGAAAAGAACAGGGTGCAGAAAGCACCGGAGAGGTAGGCGATTAGGATGGAACAGGATGAAAAAGCGGTCTTTCGTCCGAAACTGAATCTGGCAGGGCATGATGGAAATATTTTTTCCATTATGGGAGACGCCAGGAAGCTGCTTTTGAGGCATGGGCAGAAAAAAGAAGCAGACGAGATGGTCAGGCGGGTGGAAAAATCCGACCAGTATTATAAGGCACTGGGGATCATTAGCGAGTATGTGGAAACAGAATTCAGTACGCCAAAACAGGAGAAAAAGAAAACGGGAAGAAAATCAGAGAAAGGAACCCCATGCAGATGAACCAGAAAAAATATGAGATTACCGACATTTCCCATCCGAAATACCCATGGCTGCATCGGATCCGGGCGCTTTGCAAGGTAAATGAGCAGGTAGAACCGGGGATGCTGGGAGGATATGTGCAGTCAGAAGAAAATCTGTCCCAGGAAGGAACCTCATGGATCTACGATGAAGCAATCAGCTGTGAAGAAGCGGTGGTCACAAAAGATGGAAGAATGTATGACAGAACGGTGGCCAGGGATTCTGCATTGGTTGGGGGTGACGCCAGGCTGTTTGAGTATGCAAAGGCAGAAGGGCATAGCTGCATATTAAGTGGGGAATTAAAGGAAAATGCACGTGCGGCTGGAGAGGCAGTGGTCCAGAAAGCAGAGACTGGGGAAGCGCCTGTGATAGGGAGAAGCAGCCATATCTATGGAACTGTCTGCGGTTGGTTTGTGATCAATGACCATATTCTGCCGGGAGAAACCTTGGTAAATCCAACGCAGGACATGATCCTTATTGAGAGTGGAAAACGGGGGATTTTGGTAAAACAGCGGGACTTGGAACCGCCGAAGCGGAATATCGCAAGAGGCAACAAGAAGAATGACAAAGAACGATGAAGGAAAGGATGATGCCTATGGAGAACACCCTGCAACTGGAAAACTTACTGAGGGAGGGAACAGCCCCGGTGGAAGCGGTCGGCGGCGAGCGCTGGCGTATCCTGCATGGAGATACGCTGCAGCTTGTGCAGGCATTCCGACCGGGGATTTTTGACGCCCTGGTCACAGATCCGCCGTATGCTTCTGGAGGCACTAAGCAGAATGAACGCAACCGGACCACAAATCAGAAGTACAGCAGCATGAAAGCGGAGAATGCACTGCCGGACTTTGACGGAGACAACAAGGATCAGCGTTCCTGGACCCATTGGATGGCAGAATGGCTGTATGATGCCAGGAAAGCTTGCAAAAAGGGTGCGCCGATCTGCCTGTTTATTGACTGGAGGCAGTACCCATCGATTACAGATGCCCTGCAGTGGGCAGGATGGATCTGGCGTGGGACGGCTGTGTGGGATAAAGGGAATTCCCGCCCGCAGAAAGGCCGTTTTCGCCAGCAGGCGGAATATATCGTATGGGGGAGCAACGGCCCGATGCCGGTGAGCCGACCGGTATCCTGCCTGCCCGGAGTGTTCCGCTATGGGAATCCCCAGAACCGGATCCATGTGACAGAAAAGCCCCTCCAGCTGATGAAAGATGTGATCCAGATCTGCGAACCAGGCGGCAGGATCCTGGATCCGTTTGCCGGGGCGGGGACAACGATTCTTGCCGCAGTGGAGGAAGGGTACGAGGCAGTAGGGATCGAGGTGACCGATGTGTATTATAAGTTGGGTACGGATCGGGTAACGTTTGCTTTAGAGGCGGCTGCCAGGGAGCAGCCAGAGCCGACGGTGTGAAGCAAGGCATCCTCATGGATGCTTTGCGATCAGGAGATCAGAAACGGATGCATCCAGGTGGATGCAGGAAAGGAGGTGCCGGATGGAACAGGCATTGGCATATGTATGCTGCCCTACGGACGAGAACCGGGCAAAGATGCAGAAATACTGCCGGAAGATTTATGAACTGGGGTATGTCCCGGTCTGCCCGCAGTATGCGTTTGCGCCATTTTTGGATGACAGTGTAGCAGAAGAACAGCAGGACCAGACGAAGATGTCCCACCTGATTTTGAAAAGGTGCCGGATGGTGGTGGTGTGTGGAAAAGAGGTGTCCGGGACTATGAATGCAGAGATCAGCATGGCGGACAGGCTTCACATCATCTGCACAACATTAGATGGATTGATTAAGATAAAGGAAACAGAATGGAATGGGTAGGCTTCTATCAGAGGATACGGAGCAATTAGAGATACTTGTTCTACAAAAGCGGCCAAAGCAGAGACTGCGACTGGTTTTGCAAGCATAGCGTTTGGATATCCAAACGCACTTTGGGGAGAACCCCAA
>JAUNHC010000015.1 GCA_030524175.1 Eubacteriales bacterium | reverse complement strand
TTTTGTGGTCGGCTCTGGCGTAGGATATTCCTTCGGATTTGTTGTTGGTGCGGGTGTGGAAGATGCCTCCGGTGTTGGGGTCGGCTCTGGTGCAGGAGATGCCTCTGGTGTTGGGGTTGGTGCGGGTGTGAGAGATATCTCCGGTATTATGGTTGGTTCAGGTGCGGAAGATATTGCTGGCATTGGGGTCGGCTCGGGTGTCGGGGACGTCTCCGGTATTTGCACAAGATCCGAAGTGGGAAAAACTTCCGATGTGCGGGCTGTCTCCGAAGGAGTGGCCACGGGGATTCTGGCCGAGCCGGATGGTTCCTGTATATTCAGCATCGGAGTAGATTCCACAACAGATTTGTTATCCTGGTTTCCAGGCAATGAGGTTTCCTGTACAGGTGCATTCCTTCCGAGCAAAAAGGCAAAAACCGTCACAGCCAGAAAGACGCTCGCCCCGAGGACGAGCCATTTTCCGGAGGGATATGCCGGAGGGCCTGGTTTTTCGATACCCGTAGCTGAAGAATTCTCATCTGCAGTTCCCAATAGAGCCTCTTTAAACTCTGCTACTGTCTGAAACCGGCCCTCTTTTTTTACACTGAGGCTTTTCATCAGGGCAGTTTCTTTCTGCAGCGGAATATCAATCCCCAGACTGGAAGGGCTCTGGATATGACCGTCAATGAGTCTCTCAATCGCTTCCTCCGGGCGCACCCCTGTTATCATCCTGTAAAAGGTGGCACCAACGCCATAAACATCCGTCCATGGACCCTGTTCTCCGTGGGCTCTGTACTGTTCTTCAGGTGCGTATCCCGGCTTTAAAATCACAGAAAGACTTTTTGATTTCGAGGATGCAGCATACCTGGCCGCGCCAAAATCGATAAGCTTTATTTCACCATCTTTGGTAATGAAAAGATTATCAGGGGCTATGTCACGGTGAATAATTCCTGTTTTATGTACTTCTTCAAGTGCATCCAGGACATGAAGAATAACTGCTTCCGCTTCCTCATAAGAATATTTGTTTTTGAATTTAAGAATTTCCTTAATAGTCTGCCCATTGAGAAATTCCATAATAATATAACCTGTACCGTTTTCCTGGATACAGTCGTAAATATGCACGATTCCATCTGTATGGTTAAACTGTGCCAGACTTTTTGCTTCTGAGATAAATCTGGTCAGGCCAGCCTGGAACTGGGTATACGCATCGCCTGAATAAATAGTGATTTTTGTACTTTCCACGCCCCTGGTGACAAAATCGCTGGGGAAATATTCTTTAATTGCTACTTTTCTTTTAAGCAACACATCCCATCCGATATAGGTGATTCCAAAGCCACCATATCCCAGCACCTTTCCTACAATGTACCGCTGGGCCAGGAGTGTGCCGCCTGACAGGTAATAGGCCTCATCCACAGGGGTATCTTCTTTATATCCGCAGTATGGGCAGATGGTTACGTTATCCTGTATTTCTTCCATGCAGCCTAAACATAATTTCATGGCTGGAATCCTCCTTTCCACTCAGACTTATCAAAAGCACCTTTATACATTTTTTTGAAACTGGCCTATGGGAAGCTGACATCTTATGCATCCCATGTAAACTTATCACTGCAGAAGGGTATAAACAGCAGCTTGGTGCTTCCGATCAATACTGCATCATAAGGATTTATTTTTACATTAGAAAGTACAACTTCGTCATTTACATAAAATAATTCCCTTGATTCACCGGCCTGTGCCAGGAACATTTTATTTCTTGCCTCATAGATGATGATCGCATGTTTATTCCTTGATACCGCGATATCTCCTGCCAGCACGATGTCCATCTCAGGACTTCTTCCGATAAAATTCCTTCCCGCATGAAGTTCAAAGCTTCTTCCCTTTTGTTCCCCTTCCACACATACGAGCCAGCCTACCACTGGCTCCATCCCCATTTTCTGGGCGTAAAAGCCTAATGTCAAATTTGTTTCTTCTTTTTGGATTTCTTGTACCTCTTTTTTCAGAGAGGGGATAATTTCATCTGTAAGTGGCTCGGTCTTCGCATCATCATCTATCTGGATACCGGACGGCATGGATATGGTAAAATCCTCCTGCGCCCCAGAGCCTGCCTTACGGCAGTGTGGACAGAATGCATATTTTTCTTCGTCATAAAAATGTCCATTTTCACATTTCCTTAATTTCATTCCCTTAATCCTCCTCAAGATATTTTAACAAGACCGCAGTACAATTATCCAAAGGCTTTATGCCATATTCCTGTACCGTGTCTATCAGTGTCTCTGCTGTAATGTCAAATTCCTCCCGGCAGGCGTCCAGTATCTGCCGGATACCCTCCTCCGGGATTGCTTTATAAAGGCCGTCCGTACAAAGTAATGCGATGTCACCCTTGCGCAGCAGAAAAGGCTTCTCATTGTAATCCAACAGGCGTATACCGTCCATTCCCAGGTAACTGACTAAGGCCTCCTGCCTGGCTCCACTGATGATAGTGTCTCTTTCCCGGGATAAAGCCTGGTGGTTCATCCATGTCCTGTAATTATGCGGCTTTGTCACCTGCTCCAACTCACCGTCCCGGAACAAGTATAGCTTACTATCCCCCACGGACATCCAGTATAATTCGTTTTTTCTTGTGTATACAGCGGTGATTGTTGTTCCTGCCTGGATTTGCCGTCCATCCTTGTCTGACAGCCCGGCAATTACACTGTCCATTGCAACAGCAGATTGTTTGAAAAATTCCGGAAGGTCTGCCTCAGGGGCAAGCTGGTCAAATTTTTCTTCCATGATCCGGACGGCCTCCATACTGGCACGTTCACCAGCCTCAAGACCTCCCATGCCATCGCAGACAACGGCCAATACGCCGTTTCCGCTTCTTTTGTACATCATGGCATCCTGCTGATATTCCCTGTCGCCCTGCATGGATGCCCCACAGACGTATACACTTGGGATTTCCATCTCCGAAAAGATGCGTGTTGTTTTCATGCCTTTATGTATCCTCCCATTTCACACATACTGTTGTATTCCCGGCAGTTATTTTATCTCCTTTTGCAAGCCGGTGACGGCCAGTGACGGCAATCCCGTTAAGCATTGTTCCGTTTGTGCTTTCCAGGTCTGACAGATAAACATAACCTTCCTGGTATTCCAGGGCGAAATGTTGTTTGGACATTTTTGTATCCTTCACACATACTTCACAGATATCGGAACGTCCTACAATTGCACTGTCGTATAAATCCCGCTCCAGCTCAATAGCCTGGGATTTTCCGGTGGAAATATAGAGACGCAGATGGATGCCTTCCTTTTCTTCCAACTCCACAACTTGCCGTACATCCTTCTGCAGGTTAGATGCAAGAGTAAATTTATCGTCTACCAAAACAATCCCTTTGTGCTTCCGTATCCTTAGATAAATAAAAAGCAGAAGCGCAGCGGCTAAAATGACTCCAATTAATGCCATCAGCCATCCCCAGGCACGCAGGAAGTCTTTTATTTTGGATTCCTTTTCTCCCTCCAGTGTGAGGGAACAGGGTTCACGGACTTCATTTTTTTCCATAGAAATATCATGGATATTACTGCATTCCAGAGAATACTCACCCTGGTAAAAATCGTCTTCAAATGTAAGCTCTACTTCGGTATCGCCTGTGGGGGATGCCCACTTGGGCACAAAAGATTTTCCTTCTGCATTTTTTAACTGAAAGTTTCCCGCATTGTCAATCCCCTCCACAGACTCAGAAAAAATAATCCGGAGCTGATTCTTTTCGGTCTGCCGGGCCTCTTTAATCCACGGGGCCAAGTTGTCAGGATACCATTGATAAAAGCCTGACTGAATATTTTTCGTTAAATTGTACTGACTGAACTGAAGGGTAATCTCCTGTTCACCCTTGGCGACCAGATTTGTGTTTCCTTTCATAGATAAAATCCAGGCGTTTTTCACGTTCTTATCCAGCTTCCGCAAAGTTTTTACGACATTTTCCTTTTGAGTCAGATACAGCCTGCCGCTGCTGCCTCGTATCAGTTCCCCGAACCGGTCAATCCCTTCCTTATCTCCGTCTCCAATGGCAATTCCATAAACAGGAAGTCCGTTTTTCAGGATTTTGGACATAGCTTCTTCCTTTGTTGACTTTCCCTTAATATCATCCAGGCCGTCAGTGAGGACGACTGCACTTTTACGCATCATATCCCCATATTGGGCACACAGGTCAGACGCCTGAATCAGTGCCTCATAAAGCTGCGTATTTTGGTTGTCGTTTACGAGGAAATCAAGCCGCTCTTTCAGACACGCACTCCCTTCTTCATGGGTCCACAAAATATTTACACTGTCCCCAAAGGTCAGGAGGTATGCTTCATCTTTCTCCCTCAGGCGCTCCGCAAAATCCAGAACCGCTTCTTTTAAACCTTGAAAATCAGATTCGCTAATGGACGATGAGATATCAAGAAGTAAAAAATACCGTATCCCTTCTCCCGACTCCACGAATCTCTGTAAGTTTTTTACCTCCAGCGCTTCCCCGTCCAGGGATGCTTCTATTTTGTTTAAATCCAGAGCTGCCACATCAGTTCCTGCAAGATATGCCTTCAAATCGGGCATTTTTGAAACAATCTGTTCTACCCTCAGATCTGCGGCAACATCTGCCTCCACTGTAAAAGACGGACAAATTACAAGGAGTACAAATAAAACAGCCACAATCATATAATGCTTCTTTTTTATCTTTCCCACGTTCTGCTCCCTTCACAAAATGCAACAAACTCCAGCAAGCTGCCTCCAAGCTCAATAACATCGTGAGAGTACAGCCTGACTGGTTCCTGCAGAAATTCCCCTTTAAGATAGGTAATGGTGCCTTCTTCCGGGCAGATATAAAAATAATTTGTTTTATCCTCATAAATAACACTGCAGTGGGAGTTGCGTGATACCATCCTGTCATTTTCCAGAACAACATCATTCCCATAATCTCTTCCCACTCGGTTGAATCCCTGGTGGAGCCGGTAGTCTCTGCCTTTGTCCGGCCCCTTTATGCACACCAGCCATCCGACTACATAGTCATTACCCTTTTTGGGAGAAAATACCCCTATCGTAATCTCCTCGTCCACAGCTCTGCTGCTGTTCACTACAGACACCTTCTGGATTTTGCCGGATGGATCAGATACCTGCCAGACAGTCTCCGGAATATCCATCTCTGCCTTATTACAGAAAGGACATTTTTTATATTTGATGCTATCGTAAAAATGTCCCTGCTCACATTTTATAATTGCCATAATCATCCCACTTTTATCTGTTTATATTCTAATCAGTTGCCATTATACACAGCCTATAACTGTGAACAGCGGCAAACGGTTCCAATCGTTATAGAAGAGCTAACAGCTGACCAAACAGATACGCTGTCAGTACAAAGGCAGTAGCAATCCCAATTACCAGAAATACCACCAAAAAGATTTTTTCATTCGCTGTGTAATTCCCGCCTGATTTCAGCGGTGGCTCCTGAGACAGCACAGCAGCCGGGGGAATCTCTTTTTCCTTTTCCGAAATCGGCGCTGCGGTTTCCCGAAAGAGGGCTTTCCGTAACTCCTCTGCATCCTGATACCTGTCCTGAGCCTGTATGGACAATCCTTTTTCTATAATGTCGGAAGTCTTTGGAGAGATTTGCGGCAGCGGAGCAGCAAACCGCACATGTTTCAACGGCACCATCCGGTCATGATCCATACGTTCCACAGCCTCTTCCGGTGAAAGTCCGGAAAGTGCCGAATACATAGTTGCACATAGGGCATATACATCTGTCCATGGCCCCTGTCTTCCCTTTGTCTGGTATTGTTCTATGGGAGCGTAACCATGTTTCAGGATAATGGTCAAACATTGTGTTTCCACTCCGGTTATGCTGCGGGCAGCCCCAAAATCGATGAGAAGCACCCTGCCGTCACGTGCCAGCATGATGTTTTCGGGGCTGATGTCACGGTGGATCATCCCGGCTCTATGTATTTTAGCAAGAGCACATATAACAGGGCGCATCACATTCAGTACATTTTTTTCAGCAATGGGTTTATTCCTCTTATTCAGATATTGTTTAAGGCTGATTCCGTCAATGTATTCCATAACCAGATAGGCCGTTTTATTCTGGTAAAAAAAGTTTTTCACAGAAACCACCCCGGGAAGGGAACGGAATTTCATCAGGTTATTCGCTTCCTTTGCAAAGTTTTCCAGCCCATGTTTATAATACTGTCTCTTTTCATTTCCTGTAACACAGGATAGTTCCGAATTTCCGTCCATAGTATCCCTTGCTGCAAGGCCTACGGGGAAGTACTCCTTAATTGCCACCGTTTCCTGCTGTTTGAGATCCATGGCAAGATAAGTAATGCCGAAACCACCTTCACCCAGAGTCTTACCAAGCATGTATCTCCCGGCAAGAATCGTATATGGCGGGAGAACCCGGCAGTTTCTGGTCTGTTGGTATGCCCTGTCCAGATATCCGCAGTTAGGGCAGGTTTTGTCCGGCTGCTGAACCTCTTTCATGCACCCCGGGCACAGACGATTAGGGTTCATAAATAAACGCCTCCCTTACTTTAGGAAAACCCAAATACACACTGCAGAGTAGTTGTCCTGTTTTTTCATTTTTCCTCTCCGCTTTACGATTTTCTTCATCCTTGATAACCATTCCTCCGGGTCTTTTGCAGTTTTCAGTGTCTTTTCCATTTCCTTCTCAAGAATATTCTCCCAAAACCCATCTGTGCAGAGCAAAATAGCTGCACTTTTTCTCATATAGTACGGCGGTATCTCTTGGGGAGAACTTTCCCTGTCACGATCTCCCAGGACCCTTAGAAGCCGGTTTCGGTCGGGATGCCTGCGGATTTTCTTCTCATCCAGCTCGCCTGCATTGACAAGCATCTGTGGGACACTATGGTCAAGGGTTCGAAATACCATTTTATTTTTCTCAAAAATATATATCCGGGAATCTCCTGCATATGCTCCGTAAATGGTGTCTTCTTTTATTACCGCACAGGCCAGGGTGGTTTTCATCCCATTTGGTGTATGGTGTGCATCCTGAAGCAGACAAAGCTGTCTGTTCCCTTCAGCAAAAACTTCGGGGAAGAAAACCTCAGGGTCGCATTTCTCATGGAATCCGGCCAGAACCTGTTCTATCATTTTCCTGGAAGCAAGGTCACCTGACATATGTCCGCCCAAGCCGTCCGCCACTGCAAACAATGCCTCTTTTCCATAGATACAACTGCCTACGGTATCCTCCTGGCAGGGACGTTTCCCGATTTCATTGATACTGGCATACGTGATTTCCATGTGCTATCTGCCTCTCCGCCGTCCAGCTATTTTACCATAAAGCCATTTTCTTTATTTCCCAGGAAAAAGGTTGACCCTGGTGTCAATTCTTCCTCAGGCCGGTATTTTTCTCCGTTACTTTTATAAGTCCCGTTTGATGAAAAATCTTTCAATGTAAAGCTGCCACTCTGCCCATGATATGTAATCTCACAATGTCTTCGGCTGATCTTGGGTGCGTCAACAATCAGGTTGCATTCCTCTGCTCCCCTGCCAAGTACAAGCTTTTCTCCATCTTCAAGAGGAATCACCTGCCCGGCATAAATCCCGGATACACCTCTCAACTGTCCCTTTACGGCACCTGATCTTTCCTCAGATTCTTTCTCCGGCTTGTACATGCAAAGGTAAACCAAAGGTCGGAAGAAGGCGTATCCACAAGCCAGCCAGCCAAAGATGGTACCGACTCCCAGGGAAATCGTGCCTCCGGGAGTTGCTGATGTGGCAATCCTGGCCATAAGCACGGTAATCCCGATACCTGAAAAAATAGACCAAGGTGTCAGTATCAAAGTGATAATGATTCCCTCTTTCCACCGGGTTGTAAACTCCAGGGTGTAGCAGACAATCCCCAGGATCGCCAACAGGGCAAAAATTATGATAAAACACCGGATAGTATTCAGGATTACTGCTGTGGCTTGATCCAGAGATAATAAGTCCAGCTGCTCAAGTTTGCTTTTGCTAAAAAAGCTTAACAGAGACACACTCATGGATTGTTTTGCTGCCTTAACCGAGAATAACGGAAGGATAACAGACAAAAGCATTAAAGAAAATGCGCTGATCATTCCAATTCGGTATTCTAGGGGCAGGTGATATTTCTTTTTCTCATTCATATTACTTCTCCTCTTCTATGGATTTTGAACAATCTTTTCTGATATTGTGCAGAGTACCGGGCTGTCAGCTTCCAAAAACACTAATCTCGGAAATGCAGATGTTATCCCACTGTTCACCTTTGTAGGTTTCCAGAATCTCTATACATAATACAGAGCAGCGGACCGGCGGTGTGATTTCCATCCAGATATCCTGGTCAGAGTCCGGTAACTCCACCGGAAAAAAACTGCTTCCCAGCGTTATTTCTAGTTTTCGGGGACGGCTATAGTCAGAATAAAGGCCGCCGTTGTCCCTGCCGCCCAGACACAAGGACAAATATTTTACATCATAGGCCTTGTCGAACCCCACCCATAAAAGGGCACCGCCCTCCCCGGCAAGCCCTGTCCAGCTTGTATCTTTGTCCCCGTCAAAAGCCTGGTCGGGGGAGGGGAGTTCCTCAAAGGTTCCTTTGGTCACGGCTGCATTCACAGAGGATACTGGTATTTTTTTACCGGGAACTATGTCTGCTGGGGAAATGAGGTCCAGGACGGGGGCCACCGGCTCAGAACTGGAATTCAGCGGTTCAGGGATGGGGGAAGAGCTGTCTGCTGCTACGGAGTCCGCCGCTTCCGGTTGTGCCCTTTCAGTTTCTGGCTTTGCCGGACTGAGGATGGAATACTCTGTGGGATGGATTTCCGTCTCGGATATGGTATTACTATCCTCTGATAGGAAGCTTAACACAAGCATTATAAGGAAAAGGATTACAAGGATCAGGGCGCCTGCCATCCTTGTCTGTTCCATAGTTCCGTTTTCTCCTATACTGGAAGCTTTTATGGAGAGGGGAGATGAAGCATTTTGTCCTGATTCACCTGCTTCGTGCTGTTCATCCCCCTTATATAGGTCATCTTTCAACTGCTTCACTGTCTGATAACGATCGGACCTGTTTACAGAAAGCCCCTTTCGGATTACCTGTGACGTTTGACGGCTGACCTGAATCGCCCGCTCCAACTGTGCCAAACTTTCCAGAGAATCCATTTTGTCGCCGACCATGCGGTCAATGGCTTCATCCGGAATTCTGCCGGAAAGCATCCTGTACATGGTGGCGCATACGGCATAGATATCAGTCCAAGGACCCTGCCTGCTATTCCCCTGATATTGTTCCACAGGAGCATATCCGTGTTTTAAAAGTACTGTCAAATTTTGGGATTCTTCACCTGCTGAAAACCTTGCCGCTCCAAAATCCACCAGATAGACCCTTCCGTCACCTACAAGCATAATGTTTTCAGGGCTGATATCCCGGTGTATGACTCCGATTTTGTGGATTTCTTCAAGGGCATTCAGTATGGGACGCATCAGAGCAAGAGTCTCTTTTTCCCCCATAGGGGTTCTCCTTTCCTGAAGATACTGCTTCAGCGTTTTCCCGTTGATATATTCCATCACAAGGTAGGCGGTATTGTTTTCGTAAAAGAAATTTTCTACAGAAACGATGCCCGTTAGACTGCGAAGTTTCACAAGACTTTCAGCCTCTTTTTGAAATCCTTTCAGGCCAGATTTGTAAAATTGTTTCTTATCGCCCCCTGGCAGGGATACAACTCCCGTTCCTTCTCCTGAAGTGTCCCTTGAGGACAGTCCTGAGGGAAAATATTCTTTGACAGCCACGGGGATTTGCCGGTTTAGGTCCAGAGCAATATACGTGATGCCAAAACCGCCTTCTCCCAGCACTTTTCCTATCAGATATAGTCCGCCCAGAATTGTCCTGGCGGGTAAAGCACGGCTGCTTCTGCATTGTGCATATTTCTTTATGGAAAAGCCGCAATAAGGGCAAGTTTCTCCTTTTTTTAATTCCCTCATGCATCCCATGCAGATTCTGTCGGGGTCAACCATACCTTTTTCCCCTTTCCCCTGCAGAACTTTTTACTTCTATATAAAGTATGTAAAGCGCGGCAGCTATAAATATACCTAGGCTAATCCACTGTGAGGTGGAAAGATTTTTCCAAGACCCCCGTTCTACCCTGTCGTAACGCAAAAATTCTAATAAAAACCTTGTCATACTATACACTAGCAGATAAAGTTCAACTCCCCGGCAGGTCCCCCCTTTTTGGGAAACCATCCGAAAAATAACTGCTGCCAGCAAAAATTCTATAAACGCTTCCAGATATTGGACCGGAAACAGCGGTATACCCACTGGGGCAGCGGCCGCGTGCCGGTATACAATCTGAAAAGGCCCCTGGTAGGGGATTCCGTAACAGCACCCTGCTGCACCGCAGCCGAGCCGCCCAAAAGCATGAGCAAGGGGCAGGATTGGAATACACACATACAGATATCTACGTGCCTGGATTCCATGAATCCACGCCCCTGAAGCCAATCCCAGGAAACCGCCGAACAGTCCCCCGTAAAAAACAAAACCGCCGGACATTACAGCCCGGAAATAGGACAAATTTAACATCTGTTCCCATTGAATGGCGTCCCTGCTGACCCACAGGTATAGAAACTTTGCACCTGTAAATCCCCCTAAAACGGTATAGGCAGCCAGCAGGGTGAAATCATCCACTGACAGGCCGTCCTTTTTCACCAGCCGGATACCTACAATTACTCCTGCCACTATTCCAGTCAACACCATAAGCCCATAAACCGGTACAGCAATATCATTTCTTCCAATGTACATGTTCAGCCATCCGTTCTTTTCTGTTCAGATCTCCGAAGGAAAACAAAAAGGGCACTACACATTGTGCAGCAGCCCCTTGCCATTTTATAATAAACTTCCAGCAAGACCGAACGTTCCCACACAAGCTGAACATGCAACAAAAGCAAAAACCGACAGCACTGTCCCAACGATAGAACAGATAAATCCGGCCTTTGCCATTCCGGCATTGCGAATATCTTTTTTTCCCATGATTCCCATAACAATTCCTACGACACCACAGATAAATCCAAGTGGAAGTCCAAGTCCCATCACTGCAAACACAATGGAAACGATGCCTAAAACCAATGCTGCAACTGCCATAATAGATCCCCCTCCATTCTCTAACAGTTTATTTGTAAAGAATCCCGACCTAAGCCGGGATTCTTTTTGTAGGAATCTTTTATTGCTTACCCAAAAGCAAATTATTTAACTGTTACTTTCTTTGTATTGGACCATACACTGAAGACTTTGGTGTTGTTCATGCTTGTTCTATTGTAAGCGTGAAGTCCTGCATAATAGGTTCCCTTTGGTACATTGGTGAAGGTAGCAGTTACAGTATCACCCTTGGTTACCTTCTTAACAAGTTTACCATAATTAACCGGACGATTTTCACCGTATACTTTCTTAACTGCAGTGCCCAGTACTAAATCATAGCCTGTTGCATCGTCAGATTTTGTATAGGTAACCTTTACAGTTTTGCCGGTAACCTTAACGCTGGTAATGACCGGCTGATCCGGAGTAACTGCACTTACTTCGAATCTGTACAGGTTTGACCAATCTCCAAATACCTTCTTGCCGTTTTCGTCACGTTTCCATGCGTGGCAGTATGCATAATATACACCTCTGTCTACATAACGGAAGTCCGTTGTTGTAGTAAGCAGGTTTTTGTTAATGGCTACACGGCCATTTTTGTAATCTTCCTGTGTTGCAATAACATAGTCATACCCGTCTGCATTTTCTGCTTCTCCGGAAAGTACTACTGTTGCTTTGTTTCCATTAACAACGACTTTATCAATCATTGCCGGTCCTACAGTTCCCTCTTCGGTCGGGTCGATAATGGTGACAGAAGTGGAACCTGTATAGTTCTTACCGTCATTTACTACAGATACGGTAGCGGTGCCATCGCCATTGTCTTTTACGTCAAATACTTCTTTTGTTTCAGTAACATTGCCGTTCATGACAACAAGATCAAGCTCGTCTTTGTTCCTGGTCACTTTAACGAAGCAGTCTTCCAGGTTTTTCTTGTCGATGCCCCATGTGTAGCTATCTGGTCCGTTGACTGCATCAAAGCCATAGCCGCCCATCGGGATTACCCTAACTATATAAGGTTTATCGGTTGTAACATTTACGTATGTGTCCGGTGTGGAAGTACCGTCTATAGCTGTAAGTTTCAGCGCGTAATCAGTACCTTCTTCCAAAGTCTTTCCGTTTACGCTGATAGTTACTGATGGTTTTACAGGCATACCACCTGCGTAGCTGCCATTGGCAACAGTGATATTTTTGGCTGTAAATATGGACGGGGTAATATTAAAGGCATAAATGTCCACAATATTTTTCTCAATAATCTTACCAGCTGTTGTCATCAACGTTCCGTCTACTACTTTATAGCCGAAATCATCCCACTTGCTAGGTGTTGATGGAGAGTTAAAAATGTTCGCTTCATAATTTCCTTTGGCTACAACAGCTGCAAAAGCAATGCCTGCGTCTTTGTTGTTGATATATTTAATTTCATAATCTGTGCCTTCTTTAGCATTGGTAGCAGCTGCCGGTGTAAACTTCGCATCTGCAAAGGTCTGCTCGCTGCCGTCATAGTAGAAGTTATAGATATCGCCGCCGGTTTTTGTCAAAGCAACGTGATCCGTTGTTACAACCTGTGTCTTATCGTTTTTGTAAAGTTTCAGCACACCGTCTAATTCTTTACCCTGGATGTTGAAAAGGTGGGTTTTAGTTCCTGTGAAGTTCTTTACATCTGCTTTCGGGGAGATCACAACACTTCCCATTTCTTTTCCGGCGTTTACGTTCTCACCATAGGTAATGTAGGTGATATCGAAATATTTTGTAACATCTACACCATTTAACTCAACTTTAGATACAGATGGTTTCACCTGTCTGCCTGTGTAATTAAAGGTATTATCTTTTCCTGTTGTAGCCACAGCACTTGCGGTTGCACTTAAAGTGGCTTTTACATCTTCTGCTTTTGCAGCTTCGATTTTGAAGGTAGTTGTTGCGGCTGTGTCACCAGCATAGTCGCTGCCAGCTGTAGGTACAACAGTTATTGTTGCAGTGCCCACATCAATGTTGTCCTTTAATTTCAGATTATAATCCACACCCTTGTCCAGTGTAACTGTTCCGTCTTTTACAACAATGTTTGGAACAATTTCTTTGCCTGTAAAGGTATAGGAATCTTTTTCAACAGTAATAGTGACATTACTAATGGATTTCTTGGCGATTACAGCACTGTCATAAATAAATGCAACGGTAGCAAGCTTAAAGTTTCCATTTTTAACTGGAGTTGCTATTGCAGTAACATATTTTCCGGCAACATTTGTAGCCAAATCAGCTTTTACTGCAGCTTCATCTGCATAAGTATTACCATTGGTGTAATAATACTTAACTGTATAATCTGTACCTTCTTTAAGAGTAGTGTCAGAAGTAGCGCCGGTTAAACGTGTTTTAAATTCCATACCCAGCGCGTCTTTATATAAGGCAGCGTTGCTGTTGTTGGCCGGATTTACGGTCACCCCGTTCTTTACAGTGAAACCACTGTTAACTTCATGCTGTGCAATGGTAAAGTATACTTTCTTTGTGCTGCCTGCAAGGCTGCTTTTACCAGTAATGGTAACTTCTACAATACCAGCATTTACATTGTCATTATAGGCAACATCATATTCTGAAGGATCTGCGCCAGCAATATTCAAACTATTTAAAGTTCCGGTTGTTCCGGTTAAGGAATATGCCTTGCCGATATAAGGAACAGTCAGGTTACCTGCATCAGCTTTTGATGTAGGCACGACGGTGTTGGCACTACCATCCTTTGTAACGGTAACAGTACCTAAAGACCTTGTAACCAATGTCATGGGCAGATTAAGGCTTCCGGTCACATTATCAGAATCTGCTGCATAGCTGACAGTAACAGCATTCTGTACAACCCCTGTTTTGTTTGCATTTGCGGCAGCAAAAACAGCATTGTTAACCTGGATGGTAATCTGGCCTGCTGTATCTAATGCGGCAAGAGTAAATGTTCTGCCGCTTTTATCTGTTAATGTAATATCTGCTGCACTAACTGTGGCGTCAGGATTACCTCTAAAAGTACTGAGAAGCTGCTCTGTAATTGTACCTGTACAGTTGCTCAAATTCCGTTTAGTAATGGCATATGTGTTCTCTACATTAACTACAAGCGAGCTTGGAACCTCAAAGTTCTTAAGGATTTCATTTGCAGCATCAGAGGTGTCAAAAGCACCTGCCCAGTCAGTAGACGAATCAAGTTTGTAGTCTGTACCAACAGATTTATCCGCCGCTGCACCACTGAATGTAGCGTCAGCCTTAAGAGCGGCAGTAATGTCAGTCTTCATATTAGTATTGGCATTGACCAGAACTTCTAGCTTCACATCTTTTTTCCCAAAGGTCTGAACATCTCCGGTATATTCTACGGAAGTAGTTACCATGGATGGTTTCAAATTAGATGAAGAAAGCTCTAACGGAGCAATCTGATAAGTAGCTTCGGCAGTTCTGGCAGTATAACCATACGCATTAGAAGCTGAATCATTTGTTCCGGTAAGTGTACCGTAAACTGTAATATCCTTCTCTGTCACGTTAGTAAAATCATTACCTTCTGTTTCATAATGCCAATCGATCATTGATCCATCAAGGCTCAGTCCGTCTTTTGTCACACTATAGGTATTGCTAGGTGTTGGCTTCTGCTCGGTTCCATTGTAAGAGGGCGCAGTGGAAGCAAGAGTAAGTGCAGCGTTAAAATCTGTGCTGATATCCTGTGCCTGAACAATGCTGCCGGCAATTGTTTTACTGAACAATACCATACCATTAGGAGCAGTCTGATAAATTCTCAATGATAAGGTCTTATTATAATCCGCTTTAGTAGGAGTGTATGTAATCGTACTTATATTCCCACTAGCAGTATCTGCTGCATCAGCTCCGTCAGCCTGTAATCCATCAGCAAGCCAAACATACTGTAAATTTTGGACATCATTACCATTTGATTGGATGGATCCTGCTACAGAAACCGTATCTGTCCCCCATTCTCCAATGTTGTTCAGTTTTAAATCTTTTACTTCATAGTCTAAGAGATTGACATCCTCTGTAGTATCAGCAGCAGCGACAACAGCTGCATCTGACACAACATCTTCTACTGGAGCTTCTTCTGTCACCGGTGCCTCTTCAGCCGGAGCTTCTGAACTAAATAAAGCAGTATCAGGAGTTTCCTCTGTAAACGGTGTATCTACTTCAGCTTCTACTGCGCTGCCATCAGAGAACAAATCCTCCGCAGCCCAAACCGGAACATTAGAAGTAGCCAGCATTGCTGCGACGAGTGAGATGCTCAGCGCTTTTTTTGCCATGCCCTTCTTTGTGTTTTTTAGTTTCGTCATGTTATAGTTCCCCTTTCCTTAATATAACTATTTCTTTTTGGGTAAAGATTCCTAGACATAATCTGTCCGTTATGAATAATATAGTGCTTTCCCCCCGGTTTGTCAAGTGAATTGATTGAAAATTTTACAATTTTCTTAAATTTCCCATAGGTGGAAAATATGTACTTTCCGGGCTTTTATGGTCCAAAATCAACATTTTGTAGTAGTTACTGTAAGATTCTGATATAGCTACTATATCGTGTATTCTGCACTATATTGCTTCATAATTTATGTGCAAAACCGCCTTAAAGAGGTGGTTATTGCCTGTTTTATGTGCAGGCCGGGCCGAAGCCCGTCCCGCGTGTATCTCTTCTTGTCAGCCGCTTCTTCCGGCTGCAATTTGTTACTAATAGATTACAATCAGCATCCGTATATGTTACTTGCCTGTCATCAGCAGCTCCGGTATTAGAACCATTGGCTGTACAGGTGACATACGGGGATATATTACTGCTTGATCGTCACTTTGTCCAGATGCCAGATGTCATCCACATATTCCTGGATGGTTCTGTCTGAAGTGAACTTGCCGCTGCAGGCGGTGTTCATGAGAGCCATCTTTGCCCATGCCTTTTCGTCACGGTAAGCATTTTCTACCCGCTTCTGTGCATCTACATAGGAACGGAAGTCTGCCAGGATGAAATACTGGTCCGGTCTGTCGCTGTTCTTTGTATTTAACAGGGAGTCGTACAGGTCGCGGAACAGTTCTGTATCATTGGAGAAGGTCCCGTTGATCAGCTGTACCAATACCTGGCGGATATCTCCGTCTGTATTATAGATCACATTTGGATCGTAGCCGCCGTTGTTTTCGTAGTTGATGACTTCATCAGAACTTAATCCGAAGATGAATGCGTTTTCTGCTCCTACTTCCTCTACAATCTCCACATTGGCTCCGTCCATGGTTCCCAGTGTCACTGCGCCGTTAAGCATGAATTTCATGTTACCTGTTCCTGATGCTTCTTTGCTGGCAGTGGAAATCTGTTCGGACACATCTGCTGCTGCAAAAATCATCTCAGCATTGGATACGCGGTAGTTTTCAATGAAGACTACCTTCAGCTTTCCTCCAATGGAGGCATCGTTGTTTACCACTTCTGCCACTGCATTGATAAGCTTGATGATCTTCTTTGCTCGGTGATAGCCTGCGGAGGCTTTTGCACCGAAGATAAAGGTTCTTGGATAGAAATCCATCTCCGGGTGGCTCTTGATCTGATTATAAAGATAGATCACGTGCAGGATATTCAATAACTGGCGTTTGTATTCATGAAGTCTCTTAACCTGGACATCAAAGATGGAACGCGGATCTACTTCCACTCCGTTATGCTCCAGGATATATTTTGCCAGGCGGACTTTGTTCTGATATTTGATGTTCATGAACTCCTGCAAAGCTTTTTCATCGTCCGTATAAAGGGACAGTTTCTTTAGCTGTGAAAGATCTGTCGCCCAATCCGGGCCTATGTGCTTTGTCACCCAGTCAGCCAGAAGCTGATTGCCGTGGAGCAGGAATCGTCTCTGTGTGATACCGTTTGTTTTGTTGTTGAATTTCTCCGGCATCATTTCGTAGAAATCCTTCAGTTCCTGGTTTTTCAGAATTTCCGTATGAAGTCTTGCAACACCATTTACGGAGAAACCGGCTACAATAGCAAGATGTGCCATTTTGACCTGTCCGTCATAGATGATAGCCATCTTTTTAATTTTCTCGTAGTTTCCAGGATATTTGGCCTGTACTTCAATTATGAAACGGCGGTTGATCTCTTCCACGATCTGGTAGATACGGGGAAGAAGTCTGGAAAACAGCTCGATGGGCCATTTTTCAAGGGCCTCTGACATAATGGTGTGGTTGGTATAGGCACAGCATTTAGAAGTGATCTCCCAAGCCTTATCCCATCCAAGACCTTCCTCATCCAGAAGGATTCTCATAAGCTCTGCAACAGCTACTGTAGGATGAGTATCATTCATCTGGAATGTTACCTTTTCATACAGTTTGGTAATATCGTCATGATTCTTTTTATATTTTTCCACAGCAGCCTGAATACTAGCGGAAACAAAGAAATACTGCTGTTTCAGTCTCAGTTCTTTTCCTGCATAATGGTTATCATTGGGATATAAAACTTCCACGATATTACGGGCCAGGTTTTCCTGCTCAACTGCTGTTTTATAATCGCCTTTATCGAAAGAGTCAAGGCCGAAATCTACAATAGGCTCTGCATCCCAGATACGAAGGGTATTGACAATTTTGTTATTATAACCAACGATCGGCATATCATAAGGAATTGCTTTTACTGCCTGGTATCCTTCATGGACAAATTTGTTCTCGCCTTTTGCATGGTCATATTCTACTCTTACGTATCCTCCGAAATGCACTTCTTTTGCATATTCCGGACGGCGTAACTCAAAAGGATATCCATTCTTCAGCCAGTTGTCAGGTACCTCAATCTGGAAACCATCTTTGATTTCCTGTTTGAACATACCATAACGGTAACGGATTCCGCATCCATATGCACAGTATCCCAAAGTTGCAAGGGAATCCAGGAAGCAGGCAGCCAGTCTTCCCAAACCGCCGTTTCCTAATGCAGGGTCCGGTTCCTGGTCTTCGATACAGTTGATATCTAATCCCAGCTCCTCTAACGCCTCTTTTACTTCCCCGTAAGCTCCAAGGTTAATCAAGTTATTACCCAATGCACGGCCCATGAGGAATTCCATTGACATATAATACAGAACCTTTGGATCCTGCTCCTCGTAAGCATTCTGAGTTTCCAGCCAGTTGTCGATAATTACATCCTTCACAGTGTAGCTTACTGCCTGGAAAATCTGCTCCTGTGTAGCTTCCTCTAATTTTTTGCGGTAGAGGAATTTCACATTGTCTTTTACACTTTCCTTGAATGCCTCTTTTTTGAACTGCTTATCAATCATTCTTTACCTCCTATAATCTGGATACGCCCATAGTTACCTGTTCCTTATTAATATTCCAGTCCTTCACATAACCATCGGCTTCACCCATAATGATATTCTCTGCAAGAACTTCTGCTTTGATTTCTTCCTGATGGGTGCTTATGATATCCATGATTTTTTCATTGTCTTTTGCATAGACACAAATTTTGTCCATGACTTCGAATCCGGCTTCCTTACGCATAGTCTGTATTTTACTGATGATTTCTCTTACAAAGCCTTCTTCAATTAATTCCGGAGTGAGGTTGGTATCCAGGACAACAGAAGTTTCCCCTTCTGTCTCTGAAACATATCCCTCTGTCTGAGCAGTCTCGATTAATAAGTCTTCCTCCGTCAGTTCCACTTTATTACCATTGATATCCAATGTGAGGACACCAGTAGTTTTTAATTCATTCATTGCCTTGCTGCCGTCGATATCTGTAAGTGCGTTACGGATACCATTAAGAAGCTTGCCGTATTTCGGCCCTACAGTGCGAAGCTGGGGTTTGAAGCTGTAGGAGATGAAGGATTCCACATCATCTGCAAATTTAACTTCTTTCACATTCAGCTCGTCTGCAATAATATCAGTAAAGAATTTATCCATCTTCTTCTCGGCTTTTACAAACATGGTGCCGATCGGCTGGCGGTTCTTGATATTAGCCGCATTTCTGCAGGCACGCCCAAGAACGACTATCTTAAGGAGAATCTCCATATTTGCTTCCAGTTCTTTATCTATCCAGCTGTCATTGGCAGTCGGAAATTCACAGAGATGGACGCTTTCCGGAGCTTCCTTGTCAATACTTCTTACAAGATTCTGGTAAATATCTTCTGTCATGAACGGAATCATGGGCGCTGCCACCTCAGCAACAGTTACCAGGGCAGTGTACAGTGTCATATAAGCGTTGATCTTATCCTGCTCCATGCCCTTTGCCCAGAAGCGCTCACGGCTTCTTCTTACATACCAGTTACTCATTTCATCTACAAATTCCTGAAGTGCTCTGGCACTTTCCGGTATTCTGTAGTTTGCCAGGTTATCATCTACTGTCTTGATAAGTGTATTGAGCTTGCTTAAAAGCCACTTATCCATAACAGGAAGCTTATGGTATTCCAGGGAATACTTTGTGGCATCAAAATTGTCAATGTTCGCATAGAGCACAAAGAACGCATATGTGTTCCACAATGTACTCATGAACTTACGCTGTCCTTCTACTACTGCTTTTCCATGGAAACGGTTAGGCAGCCATGGCGCACTGTTAATATAGAAATACCAGCGGATCGCGTCAGCCCCGTACTGATCCAGCGCATCGAAGGGGTCTACTGCATTCCCTTTGGATTTGCTCATCTTCTGTCCGTTTTCATCCTGAACATGTCCCAGAACTATAACGTTCTTATATGGTGCTTTATTGAAGATCAGTGTAGAAATCGCAAGGAGAGAATAGAACCATCCACGAGTCTGGTCCACAGCTTCTGAAATAAAATCAGCCGGGAACTGCTGCTCAAATAATTCTTTATTTTCAAATGGATAATGATGCTGTGCAAAAGGCATTGCCCCGGAGTCAAACCAGCAGTCGATCACTTCCGGTACGCGGTGCATCTCTTTTCCGCATTTCGGACACTTGATCGTCACTCCGTCAATATATGGGCGGTGAAGCTCAATGTCATCCGGACAATTATCCGACATGGATTTCAGTTCTTCCCTGCTCCCTATGGAATGCATATGTCCGCATTCACATTCCCAAATATTCAGCGGAGTCCCCCAGTAACGGTTACGGCTGATACCCCAGTCCTGGACATTCTCCAGCCAGTCACCAAACCGCCCTTTGCCAATGCTTTCAGGAATCCAGTTGATCGTATTGTTGTTGCGGATCAGATCATCCTTCACATCAGTCATCTTGATGAACCAGGATTCTCTTGCATAATAAATCAACGGGGTATCGCATCTCCAGCAATGAGGATAGCTATGCTCAAATTTTGGAGCGTCATATAAAAGCCCCCGCTCTTCCAGATCCTTCAGGATGAATTTGTCAGCTTTTTTGCAGAAGGTTCCTGCCCAGTCGGTCTCTTCCGTCATCTCACCTTTCTCATCAACAAGCTGTACAAACGGAAGATCATAACGGCGTCCTACCTGGGCATCGTCCTCACCGAAAGCCGGTGCAATGTGTACAATACCAGTACCGTCTGTCAAGGTAACATAATCAGCACAGGTTACATAATAAGACTTCTTGGCAGGGCTGACAAATTTGAATAATGGTTCATACTCTTTGTATTCCAGATCCTTACCTGTGTATGTCTCAAGAATCTCCACGTCCTCGCCCAGAACTTTCTCAACCAGAGCACCGGCCATGTAATACACTTTGTCTTCCTTATTGTTCTTAACTTTTACGTATTCCTCCTGAGGATTCACACATAACGCCACATTGGACGGCAATGTCCATGGGGTTGTAGTCCATGCCAGGAAATAGGCATCCTCCCCAACAGCCTTAAAACGGGCAATAGCGGAACGTTCCTTCACGTCCTTGTACCCCTGAGCTACCTCATGGCTTGACAGAGGCGTACCGCAGCGGGGACAATACGGAACAATCTTGTAGCCTTTATATAACAGTCCTTTTTCCCAAATCTGCTTTAATGCCCACCATTCTGATTCAATATAATCATTGTGATAGGTTACATACGGATGATCCATATCAGCCCAGAAACCTACAGTACCTGAAAAATCTTCCCACATACCTTTGTATTTCCAGACACTTTCTTTGCAATGTTTGATAAACGGTTCCAGACCATATTCCTCAATCTGTTCCTTACCGTCCAGACCAAGCATTTTCTCCACTTCCAGTTCCACCGGAAGTCCGTGAGTATCCCAGCCCGCTTTACGAGGAACCATATAGCCCTTCATAGTACGGTATCTGGGAATCATATCTTTAATAACACGGGTAAGCACATGGCCGATATGAGGTTTGCCGTTTGCAGTCGGCGGGCCGTCATAGAAGGTATAGGTTTCACCCTCTTTGCGGTTCTCCATGCTCTTCTCAAAGATATGGTTTTCTTTCCAGAATTCTTCAACTTTTTTTTCACGGTCCACAAAATTCAAGTTCGTGTCTACTTTCTGGTACACAGCATTTTCCCTCCTATATTTTATATTGTGTACATCCGGAACAGCTTATTACTTAGTCTGCCTGATGTACTTTATTTTTCCGGATAAATCTGAAATATAGAAATTTTCCGGTATATAAAAAAACTTCGCCCTTGTAAAAGGACGAAAGATCTTTACATTCGCTAAACCACCTGTTACATTGTACGGGCATCATTCTGCCGATACATGTTCCCTTTAACGGGGGAATCACCGTCAGTTCTTACTCATACCTTGTCCTCTTTGGACTGCGGATATTCTTCAGAAATGAAACTCCGGAGTGATTTTCTGATGCACTTACTCGCACCGGGCTTACACTGTCTCCGGCTCGCTGCTGCTTTCTGTGGCAACATACTGTCTCCATCATTGTCTTTATGTGTGTTTATTTTATTCTTTGTATGCTGATATATTATAATGGTTCCAAATTCCATATGTCAAGTGTTTTTTCGATAATAGGGCGTTCTTTTCGTAAATCAACACCTGATGCATCATAAATCAATTGGCTGCACTCCCGGAAAATCACCCCATATAATAGGTAGTTACTTAGCTGAGACTATGACTGATGATCACGTAATAAGCCCCTTCTATAGTTTCTGGGCTGTATTAGTATATAGAAATTTAATACTTAAAGAGTAGTCTTCACAAAAAAAAGGTGATATAATGGGGGCGATTGTGGAAAAATAGAATAATACTAATACAAATGAAGGGTAATGTATATGGTAAGAAAAAAGAATCATATTTTAAAAAGGGCTTTCTGCTGTATTCTGTGTACTGGCATGCTGTTTGTCCAGCCTGGTATGGTATTCGGTGCTAATGAATCCACAGGGGAAAACGGAACCTCTGCAGCAACTCCGACGCCGGACCCGCACACAGAAGCCTACTATCAGGCAGCAGACACAGATTCTATCCAAGGCTGGCCGGAAGGTCCTAAAATTGAGGCGCAGTCGGCAGTTCTGATGGATGTCTATACAGAGTCCATCCTTTATTCTAAAAATGCAGACCAAAAATTATATCCAGCCAGTATCACAAAGATTATGACAACATTGCTGGCATGTGAAAATCTAGATTTAAATGACAGCCTTGTTGTCTCGGAAAATGCCGCCTATGGAATTGAACCTATGAGCTCATCTATCTACGCTGAAACAGATGAAGAATTTACTGTACAGCAGTCTTTAATGGCTGTAATGCTGGAATCTGCCAACGAAATGGCACTGGCCGTGGCAGAGAAAACTTGCGGTTCTGTGAAAAAGTTTGTGGAAATGATGAACCAGCGGGCAGATCAGTTAGGCTGCACGGGAACACATTTTAACAATCCTAACGGCCTTACAGATGAGAACCATTACACCACTGCAAATGATATGGCCAAAATTGCAAAAGCTGCATGGTTCAATCCTTTGTTCCGCAAATTTGCCACCAAAGATATCTTTGAGATACCGCCTACCAACAAGCAGCCTGAGACAAGGTATCTGCTTAACCATCATAAGATGATGGCCGGGAGAGATTACGCATATGACGGTGTCTTAGGAGGAAAAACAGGTTACACCGACGCAGCCGGAAATACACTTGTAACCTTTGCCAAACGCGGCGATACCATTCTTATGAGTGTTGTCCTGAATTCTGTCAATGGTGCGTATTCTGACACAGCCGCACTCCTTGACTACGGATTTAATAATTTCGAGAAAACAGACCTGAATATAGACAAAACTCCTGTCCCCTTGAAAATGCTTCCCTGTGAGCAATATATATTGAAAAACAACGGCGATACCTACCCATTTTACTATATCCGCAGAGTTTATGTGACCCTGCCCAAGGGCGCCGATGTAAGTGTTCTGACAAAACGCCAGGCCATACTAAATGATACGGTCGGACGTCCCAGGATGAAAAGCAAATATTACTTTAACAAGCATATGGTAGGATGGGGTATGCAATATGAAAAGGAGATCCTTTCAGACCTCCTTCTCTAGCTTTCTTTTTAACTGTCTCTTACGGCGGAGGGCCTCCCGTTTCATACGGATTTCCTCCGCCTCTTCTGTATCAGCCACCTTCAATGTCTTCACCACATAATATCTGCCGCTGTCTGCTTTCCGTATCCTTATTTTACCTCTCACATCTCCATGTTCGGGACATACGGACAAACTGTAGTAAATCTTGGAATTATTCATAAACCAACGGATTTTCCGCTTGGCTGCAGTGTGGCAGACCGGGCACCTGGTGCTGGTCACCTCTCTGTCCTTCATAGCTTTTTCCCTGGTATAAAACTCCCGGGAAACATATTTGTCATAATTCGGATAAGAAATATATATTTCATCCTTTTTCTTTGTAGGGTTCTGATATACATCTAAAGAAGAATTAGGCAGGATATAGGAATCATCTATATTCCTTAAAACCTCTGCAGTATAGTATGCATCCGCCAATGCCCTGTGAAATCCATGATTTTTGCTGATTCCTATTTTGTCAATAGCATACTCCAGGGCTCTCCTGGATTTATGGTCTTCATAACATATACTGAACAGCTTCTGAACATCATAATAAGTTACCGGTCCGGGAAGCAGCGGCAGAATATCGTAATATTTCATATTCCGCTGTAATTCCATAACATCCTGACTGCCCCAAGTGAAGAAGTACCATTCAGGTCCGCACCATTCAATGAATTCCTTTGCCGCCTGCTGGAACAACAATCCTCCGGCCAGATCCTTGTAGTCCACATGGATAACCTCGTGAATACTGTCATGGATCCAGTTGTATACCTGCGGCTTGATCAGACGATGGAAACTGTCCGTAATTTCTTTTTTTTCATTTAGTTTCACTGCCCCTATTTCAATTATTTCAAAAGGCAGCCTGCTGTTTTCATATTTTTTCCCATCAGGGCTCTGGTTCCATTCCAAATCAAAGACAATATAGTTCATACCAATTTCCTTCTAAATTTACTGCGTAAAACAGATACCAAAGCTCTGTTTCTCTATCCAGGATGCAGCAGCTGTATTTGACTATTCTCCGCTTAAGGATTCTTCAAGTTCATATAAAGCTGTGATTAAATATTCCTGAAACAGATTACTGTCTGCATCCATCAGGACAAGACCATTCATCTCTTCCTCATCATGCTTCCACCAGCGGAAATCACATATTGTAGTCCCCCTGGAAACACCTTCGGAGCAATCCACATCCAGAATCGCCCTCTTGGGAGTGAATACTTCCGGGTGAATCAAATACATTAACGGCACCACATCATGAATACTGGCAACGCCCCTGTATTTATTTGTGGAATTCTCCAGATAATATCCAACCATATCCCCGCACGCCTTACCGATCTTGCGTCCTGACTGGCTGAGCTTTGCCACCTGGTTCCGGGTCAAAGTACATTTCATTGTGGCATCCAAACCACACATGACCATAGGAATGCCAGCATGAAATACAATTTTAGCCGCCTCCGGGTCTTCATAAATATTAAACTCTGCTGCAGGAGTTACATTACCGCCGCAGGCTGCTCCGCCCATAAATAATATTTCCTTAATCCTGCTCTTTACCTCAGGGAAAAGTTTCAGCAGCAGACCAATATTTGTCAGCGGTCCCGTAGGGATCAAAACAACCTTTTCCTCTTCACCAAGCCCAAGAAGAAGTTCCCGCATATAAAGAACAGCATTATCTCCCGCCAGCGTCCGGGACGATTCAGGAAGAACACAGTAGCCCAAACCTGATGCACCATGGGACTCCGGTGCATATAAAGGTTCTCTGGTGATCGGACCGTCCATACCTTTTACCACAGGAACATCAAGACCATAAAACTCTGTTAAATCCAGGGCATTTCTGGTAACCTTCTCTATCGTCTGATTACCTCCAACGGTAGTGACCGCCAGAATATCAAAAATCTCCTGATTTGCCGCCGCGTACGCCAATGCCAGCGCATCATCCACACCTGGATCACAGTCTATAATAATTTTTATCTTTTCCATATATATTATACCTCTGCTTCCGTACATTATCACTTCCTCCAGTATACCAGACACTCTTATGGCTGTAAAGCAGTTGAATTCTTCGGTAAAACAGAATGACCGGAACAAAACGAGGTACTTTCTCTGCATACAAAAAACCCTGCCGGAAAACCCGGCAGGGAGAATAGGGGGGGAGTAAAATCAAATCAGCCTTCAATGGCGATATACTTCTTATCTTCGATTTCTTTCTTCGTCTCTTCTTTAGGGAAGGTGAGTTTCAAGATTCCATCTTCGTATTTAGCGTGAACATCCTCCTGACGGATACTCTTACCGATATAGAAGCTTCTTGAACAGTGGCCTGTGTAGCGTTCTCTGCGAATATATCTGCCTTTATCATCCTTCTCATCCTTGTTGTCTGTTCTTGATGCCTGAATTGTGAGATTGCCATCCTTAAGCTGCAGCTTCATATCTTCTTTCTTGAATCCCGGAAGGTCAATATCCAGCTCATAGTTACCGTTTACTTCACGGATATCTGTTTTCATTAAATCCTTCCTCATCTCTGGGAAGCTGTTTCTCTGGAAGAAATCTCTCTCACTTGGAAATCTCATCATCTCATCAAATAAATTTTCTCCAAAAATACTAGGCATTAACATAACTCATTCCTCCTGTTTATTATCTATCTCAATAGTGTTGTTATTAAACTGACTTGGGAAGTATTTATTGTCTGCTCCCTTGTTCTAGATGTAATATAACACTTATTGTTAGCACTGTCAAGAGGTGAGTGCTAATTATTTTGTGAATAATTTGTGAATCCTGTTTTCCCCGTTACTTGTATATTTCAGATATGCGAAGTATAATAAATGTGGGAGGAAATAAAATGGAATACTTAACCTCAAATGAAATGGCACAGAAATGGAATGTTTCAAGCCGTATGGTTGCATATTACTGCAAAGCAAATAAAATTGAAGGGGCATTGAAGAAGGGGAAAACATGGCTGCTACCCGCCCACGCTGAAAAACCACACGACCATCGGTTTTCAAAAAACAAAATGGTAATTGAGGACAATCCCCAATTACAGGGAGCCTTACAAAAAATCAACAGTATGGATTCTGATAATAACGATATCTATTTTACAAACGATGTGTATAAAAATCTTGGTCTTACAAGGGAAACCCTGCGTTATTATGAGGAAATCGGTTTAATTTCTCCGGAACGGAACCGAATCAGCCAATATCGGGAGTTCAGCTTTGATGATGTTTCACGCTTAATGACGATTGACTTCTATAAAAAACGTGGTTTTACACCATTAGAAATCAAGAAACTTATGAGAAACAGCAAACATGACGGCGCAGAGCCTCTGCGCAGAAAAATAAAGGAAATTGAAAACAATATTTACAAACAGCAGCGTATTGTGAAACGGCTTTCCGAAACAGCGGCCTTCCGTGAAGATGCGGCTCAATCTGAAAAAGTGTTTTCAGTCAAAGAACTGCCTTTATACTATGTAGCAGAGACTTTTGACGCCGTATCTTCTCTAAAAGAATACAGAGAACGGGTGCTGGCATTTATGGATTTGCAGGAGGAAGATATTTTGTCCAATCTTGTCCGTGCAGTCACGTTTGACCGATCCGGTTATAAAGGAACAAAGATGTGCTTTGTCAGACAGGCAGCTAAAAAGGAACTGGCCGGAGAAAATACATATCTTGAAAGCGGAAAATGTATGCACACTGTATTGAAAGCGGACAGTCACGATGATTCACTTATGGAAGAAATGTTCTTTTCAAGCTTTCAGTGGGCAAAGGAACACGGAGAAAGCTTCAAAGGAGTTGTTTATATTTTTGTCCGTTTCGTGGAGTTATCAGAGCACACAGAACATAATTTTTATGAAGTGTTTATTCCTCTGAAATAATTAAACTCACCCATTGACTTGGGGGCCGCCACCAACCTTATACTGATTTGCACAAGGGAGGTGACAAAAATGGATAACTGCAAAATCAAAAAAACAGGCAAGGATTTTACGCTTGTAGTTGCAGGCCAGATAATTTCACTATTTGGCAATGCAATTCTGCGTTTTTCCTTGCCTTTATATTTACTTCGCAAAACCGGCTCACCCACTTTGTTTGGAATCGTGGGCGCCTGTTCTTTCCTGCCCATGATCGTACTTTCACTTTTGGGCGGGGTACTCGCTGACCGGGTGAACAAACGAAATATTATGGTCTGCCTGGATTTTTTAACAGCGGGTATCATTACACTTTTTTCATTTCTCCTGGGAACTGCCCCAATGATACCCCTGTTTATCACTGCGCTTATGCTGCTGTACGGTATTTCCGGCACCTATCAGCCAGCAGTACAGGCAAGTATTCCGGTACTTGTTCCAAAAGAAAAGATATTATTTGCAAATGCGGTTGTAAATCAAGTTGGAGCATTGGCAAACTTTATCGGTCCCATTATAGGCGGTATGCTGTATGGGACATTCGGAATTACCCTTATTCTAAGGGTAAGTATTGTATGCTTCATTCTTTCTGCCATAATGGAGATTTTTATTCAGATACCGTTTCAAAGACACCCAGCACAAAATAAGATACTTCAAATTATAACAAAAGACTTGCGGGACAGTTTATGCTTTTTAAGATTTGAAAAGCCCATATTTGTTCAAATCTGTTTTGTGACAGCGGGACTAAACTTGTTTTTATCATCCATGATAACCATAGGGCTACCCGTCATTATCGTTGACAAACTGTGTCTGACAGATAGTCTGCTAGGAATTACCCAAGGGCTTCTTGCGGTTGGCGGTATCATCGGAGGTCTGCTCACGGTTCTTTTGGATAAAAGACTGCTGCCGTATAAAGCACATATTACACTTTACCTTTGTACTGCCTGCAGCTGTCTCCTGGGTATTGGAATGGCAGCAGGTGCAGCACCCATGACAAAGTACATCATCTTATCAGTTATGGGGCTGACGATCACCATCTTTTCAACCATGTTCAGTATACAAATGTTAGCTGTTGTACAGGCACAAACACCGGAGAATCTCATTGGGAAAGTCATTGCCTGTATTATGACTATTATAATGTGTGTCCAGCCAATGGGACAGTTGTTATACGGTTACCTGTTTGAACACTTAGCAAATGAATCTGTTATTATCATCGGCGCAAGCCTGCTGTCCCTGGTCATTGCCATATACTCAAAAAAAGTCCTGTCTAAATTAAAGAGTGACAATAATTGCCTCACAGAAATATAACGCAAAGGAGAATTTATGATTATGAATAAAAAAAAGCAATTACACAACAAAATCACACAACAGGATTCGCATATGCTTTGGAGTTATCTGATTTATACCTTCGGCATAGCCTGGGGAACAGAACTTTTGCTGATAGCAATATTTAACTTTAATCTGTTAAGCGAGAGTATAGAACTTATCCTCTATTTTACAGTAATAGGCTTTGGTGCCGGCATGGCACCCGCTTATGCCGCATTCTTCGTACAAAGGTCGCACAACGGCATTACATTTAAGGTGTTTTGCAGGCAGATTTTTCATACTCCATATGTCCGCAGAAGTATTGGATACCTCTTTGTATTTGCGATAATTCAGTTTGTGGCCTGCGTGGTGCAGGAAAGCTATTTGGGAAATCCGTGGTATCTGTTTATCCTCTTTATGCCGATGATGATCTTTGGCGGCGGTCTAGAGGAAATTGGTTGGCGGGGTGTTTTTCAGCCTTTGCTTGAAAAGCGTTTCCCCTTTTTAGCAGCGGTTTTGATCGAGGGCATTATTTGGAGTGTGTGGCATCTCCCGCTATGGTTCTTGCCGAACTCTACACAACGAGATATGAACTTTACTTCCTTTACCTTGTATACTATTATCCTGGGATTAACCCTCGCTGCAGCCTATCGGCTGACAAAGTGTATTTGGGTAACTATTCTGATTCACGCGTGGGGAAATACCGTGTTAGGAGGGATGTATACGCTGACATCATTAAACAATAATCTGAACATAAAAACACTTATAGTCTATGGAATACAAGCCGCCATAATCATGTTGTTACTAACGTATCATAAAAACAATAAAAATATTTCAGCAGGCAGTTAACATTCCTCTATAAACCATTAGCAGACGCACAAGGAATCTATATGCGTCTGCTGGAATGTATATTATTTTAATAGCCAGTCTGTTACAAATACTTATTCAATAACTGTATCCGTGTAAGTAATAATCTCAGCACTCATCAGTCCGTCATCAACCCGCTGATCCATAGGATTCCTCGCCTGTCCGCCTTCGTATTGTCCGCGGTTCACCAATGTTGTATCAATCTGAATCGTAATCTCATTCTCTCCCGCCTGAAGAAGGTGTCCAAGATCCACATAATCTCTGAGAGCATTTAAGTCAGAAATTTCCTGTCCATTGACGGTCACTGAGGCCAGCATATCATTTTCACAATAAGTCAAAGCCAGGTAAGCTCCGTCAACTGTACTGTTCCAGTCCTCCGGCATAGTAATCGTTGTCTTATAAATACCGGTTCCTGATATTGCATTCATATTGTCAACACCAAATTCTTCCGCATATGTAGTTGGAAGATAAGCCCATGCAGTACCGGCTGCTACATGATCGATTTCTACTGTAGTAATCTTAGCAACTGTGGGGTCAACTTTGTTTGCTTCCTCATCCGGACCATAGCTGTTCAGGGTCAGTGTCCAATCATAGAGCTCTGGAGCACTTTTTGTCTCCGGAGTGCTCACTTTAATCTCGCCGTTTTCCGTGGTCAGATTATAATCTTTCGCTGCAGTGGAGCGCAAAACCAACTGCCCATCTACATATTTGGCATCAGCTTCTTTTACCAGTGATTCCTCTTCACTTCCTCCAAAGCTAAAGCCTCCCATTCCGTTATCTGCAGTTTCCTCCTTCACTTCTTCAATCAATGACACATTATTGCCCCCTGCAAAACCGGCAGCCTTTGCAACTTCTCCTTCTGATGGTGCAACAGCAATGACAAGCATTTCATCTTTTTCAATGCTCACATCCAAAGCCACGCCGGTATCTGTCTTCGTATAAGCAGCGATAGGCTCAATACTTCCATCCCAGGTATTCATCTTATAAGGAATACCATCTCCGCTAAGAGTAACTGTAAATTCCGCCTTTTCTCCAGAATTGTTATAAAGCTTATAATAGTTTCCGCTTTCCTCCCGGCGTAAAGTTGTCTCAATCCCTTCACAAGAATAAGATGCAGCAGGAGTAACATTCATTGCGTCAAGAGCAGACAAAGCCTCCTCCACTGTTTCTGCGGTGCTCACATTTTCCATTGCAGTGAGCTGGTTCATTAAATCAGTGATTTGAGCATCCTCATCTTCAGATGCCGTTCCATAAGTACGGGCAGGGATTGTTCCCTGTACAATGATGGGCAGACCATTTTCTGCAAATCCCACAATCTTAGTGAGATTTTCAACAGAAATAGCCTCCAGGTCAGAAATAAGCATTGCCCGGTATCCTGCCGTATCAGCACATAATACACCGTCTGTCACACTGAAAAGCTGGGGATCTACAAGCTCCTCTTTGAAAACTTCTTCATCCATAATATTATAGCTATACCCTGAATTCAAAAGTGCTTCATAGGTGCTGTCGCTTCCGTCCCGGTTGGTCATAATGGCCAGATCACATTTCGCAGTGCCGTTTTGTGAAACTGCCTGAAGTCTGGAAACGTAATCAGTGATAGTTTCAGCATCATTCCACCATGCTGTACGGCTGTTCCAGGAGTTAAAGCCTTCATAATAGTTCTTCATACCACCCCAGTTCCATCCCGGCCATGAATTATAGCCCTCATCAAAGCATACCGGATAGGAAGAACCATGGAAAATAACACGATTGATACCTGAAGAAGAATGATTATTCACATCTGAAGCAGCAATTTTCCATGTGAGCTGCTGTTTAATGGTAGTCAATGCTTCCTGGGATAAAAGATTATTCTCTGCATTCAGATTTACTGCTGTGGAAAGCATCCTGTCATCATCTCCGGCTGTTGCATTATCACCTTCCGGAATTCCGGCTGTAAGTGCTCCTGCCACGTAACCCATTGATTCAATTCCATATGCCTGGATCCTGTAATCCACATCAAAATCAAGACTGTCCATCCACTCCTTAACCGGCTTCATATGTTTGGAATTAAAAAGCTCTGTCAATACACTGTCATAATCCTCAACAACACGAGTTGTATCAATCTGCTCCCCCTCTTCATTTACGAATACAAATGGGGTTGAAGAATCAGAGGACAATATCAAAGGCACACTGGAAGTAAAATCATATCCAAGGTACTGCGTCCCATCGGAAAGCATATTGTTTGACCAAAATGGTGTACTGTGGCTTGCCTCAATAGAGTCCTCAAAAATGCTTAAACCTCCGGTTTTTTCTGCATTGGCAGCCATTAATTCCACAAGCTCTGAATCACTCAGAATATGATTGTTCCAGTAATCAATTACTGTCTGTATGCCCTCCTGGGCAAAATAATTTGTGGCATAGGTGATATATGGCATTGTGTAAGAACCGCCGCCGGATCTGATTTGTCCGGTTCCCCGATAGAATACACCTGCAACAGCATCGCCTTCCTGCAAATCTAATCCTGTCAGATCAAGTGTATAAGAGTACTGGGTGTCTGCCATCCTGGCACGAAGACCTTCTTGAGTTCTCTTTCCGTCTGCAAGCTCTGCATCACTTTGGGGAGCCTCACCAAAAGCAGCAGAAACATCCTCCACACTATATTTTCCATCATACCAGGTCTGTAAGGCTTCTTCATCCGGCACACCAGCCTTGTATGCTTCCGATGCTGTAACAGCACCGGTTACATCCTGCATATTATCATAAGACAGTGCTGCAACTGTGGCTGTGGTAGTACTTTCCCCCATCATGGGATGAACAGTTGTATAGGAGACTTCCTTTTCCCCACAGGAGCCTGCTGCCACAGCACTTACCAATGTGTCCGTGAAAACAAATGGGTTCCCTCCCCCGTCTTCAGTTTTTGTTTCCGGAAGGTTTAATGTCACACTTCCTCTGTCAAGGTCTTCCTGGGTGATATAAGTAATTGAAGAAGACATTTCCTGGGATGCAGCCGTATCGTTGGGATCTATGGTATTCAGTGCCGGCGGCCAGTGGGAAGTAATTGTCATATCAACTTTAAAACCATCTTCCACCTTCAATGCCGCCTGAAACACCTTTTTCAGAACCTTTATCCAGTTTTCGCTTCCCCATCCGTATTCCTTTGCAAATTCCACATCTGAAATGGAAGGATTGTCCGAAAGAAAGGCCAGTTCTACACCGCCCATGCCTCCTTCTGCCATACCCTGAATCATTTCTTCGATGACATCGTTTTCATCGGAACCAGCCATTGCATCTATAAACCACATACGAGCCATTGGCTTTGTGTCAAGATCGCAATCCTGGAATGTATTCAAAATACCTGTGTCTCCGGCCGCCAATACTGTGCCGGCATTGGATGCAAGAACTGCTGTCACCAACAAAAGTGCCATGATTTTCTTTAATTTCATACTCTAAAGTCCTCCTTTTATTCCCCTGTTGTATAAAGTTCCAGACTTGCGTCTGTCAGTCCGTTAGCAGATCCCTGTCCGTCTCCTGTTGAAGGGAATGGGGAAGCTGCTGCCGGCTGCCCATCATTTGCACGATTACTCAGGTCGCCGCAGACTCTTATGGTAATGGTATTCTTACCCGGTGTTAATACGGTTCCCAAATCCATATATTTATGGTTGGGATTAATACCATCAAACTCTGTAGTGGTACCCTCACTGTTCGTCACAGTGATTCGGGTAATATTGTTATACTGTACATCGTAATCGTAGTTCAATACGGCACCGATGGACTCCGTTCCATAATCTCCAACCTCAACTTCAACACTATAATCACCGGTTCCAGAAACAGAATCCGCTGATTCTACACCAAGTGTATCTAAATCCTCTTTTGTAAGTTCCAGTTCCCCCCATACCTTAAGCGGGGTTTCCAGAGAAATTGTTGTGATTTTTGACTTTGTCGGGTCAATCAGGTTTCCGTCTTCTGAAGTATTTTCCTGGGAGTCATCGGGGCTGTAGCTGTTTAGTGCCAGCATCCAGCTCTGCTCTTTACCAAGCTCTATGGTTTCCTGTTCTGTCTTATCTGCCTGCTGCTCCGCTGCATTTTCTGCCAGTTTTTCGTTGTCTCCTACAGCCACAAAGAGCAAATCCCCTTCTTGTATCTGCAGATCAAAGGTAAGCTTGCCTTCATCCTCTTTGTAATCTTTAATTGCAGTGACACTTCCGTCTGCCGGATCCAAGATATAAGGTACTCCGTCTCCTGCCAATGTCACCGTGGTAGTTATGTCGCCGTTTTCTTCCCAGCTTGCCGGACCAAAGGAGGCATCCTGTTCTGCTCCCACAGACACTCCGGACTCGTTATACATGAGATAATAATTTGTTCCGTCTGTCTCGTCATAAATTCTGGTAGTCTCAAGCCATTTACTTCCTTTGTCATTTACTGCTGTGCTGGAAGAAGCTGAATAGGACACACCTGAGTCCACATTTTCACTGATATAAGCCAGCATATCTGTTTCTGCCTGGGTGATTCCGTCGTCTGCTGTTGCTGCCTCATCGTCAGAAGTAATCTCATAATAAGTGTCACAGTCCTTTAAAGTCTTAAATAATTCCTGGATTTTTGCATCCTGGGTTCCGTCTTCATCTGTTCCGTAAACCTTTGTGATGTCACTTCCGATATTGACAATCTTTAATCCTGCCTGGCCGTATCCTACCAGCTTCTCCATAGCCTCCACACTCATGGACGTAATATGATCCAATACCAGAACCTGATATTCAGCCAGTTCAGAGAGAACTGTATTTCCGGAAAGGGAATCCTGTGTTATATTAAGGGATGCATTATCACTTTCCAGCAGTCCTCTGGTAATAATATTGTAATTGTATCCATTTCCGATCATCTCCTGGAGCACTGCCTTTGAAAGACCTACACCCGTGTTTATCTGTGTCACATTGGAGATAGACGGGTCTTCCAGCACTGCCACAGGAATTTTGCTTTCTCCGTCCTGAAGGATCGACTGGACACGGTCAATATAATCACTGAATACCTCTACCTCGTCCCACCAGGTCTGTCTGGAGTTCCAAGCCATAAAGCTCATAAAATCCCAGCCCGGCCAGGATGAATCTGCAGTACTTGTCTTGGTATAGCTTGTCTTAAATGGAGTTCCGTGAAGGATTACGCGGTTTACCCCCTCCGAGAAATAGCGGTTCAAAGTATTAATAGAATAATACCAGGATGGAAATTCGCCGAAACCAGTTCCAAATGTCAAAGATTCATTGGAAATCACATTGTTGTCTGGATTTACATTCTTTGCACCTGCATAAACACGGGTCCCGAATCCGTCTGTTGCATTGTCCGATTCTGCAATATCCGTGGATAAAGCAGCCGTACCCGCATCCACTGCATCAATTCCATGGCACTGTGTACGGAATCCATATCCGAATGTATTTGTCCAGTCACTGATGGTTCCCAGATGATACTTTGTATAGGTCTGATTCAAGGTTTCCTTATAATCCTCTGTAATCCGCCCCGCTTCCCCTGTCTCATCATTTGTTACTCTCCATCCTGCGATCACCGGCATATAAGGAAGTGCATCCAGTCCAGTCTCTGCCTGTATGCTTTCTAAAAGGTCTGCACTCCACAGATTTCCGTCTGAATGACTCAGCTCAATGGAATCCTCAAAAATAGTGGCATTATTTTTCTCCATGATTTCCTGTAGTGTTGCAGTTGTTCCGTCTTCTCTGGTATACACATGGGGGAATAATTTTTCTTCCCAGTATTCAATAACTTTTTTTGCACCTGCTTCACTGAAATAATCCACCGCATAGGTTTTATTTGTCATAGGAATATTTCCGCCGCCGGAAGCTACCTGTCCTGTTCCTCTTCTGTAAACATTGATCAGAATGTAATCTCCCTCTTTTAATTCCTCACCCTCTGCTGCTTCAATGGCAGATTTCGCTTCGTCCGGTACCAGCCCTTCAAGTTGTTCCGATGAAACACTGTAAAGCTGCTGCGTATCCGCCATTTCTTCCCTGTCTCCCAGAAAATGCCGGTTACTTACTGTGATCAATCCCTGCACATCCTCCGCGGTCTCCGGGGTGACTGCCTTTGCACAGCTGTTTCCTTCCTCATCCTCATATAAGGACACAATGCTTCCTTTATCAATAACGTCATAATTTTCTTCCGGAACTGTCTCTCCGGTATCCTGATCCGTCACTGTGTATACAACCCCTGCCATGGAGGTGGCTGTTTCTACCTTTAAGTTTCCTCCATAGAGTTTATCAGTACCCTTTTCCAAGACTATGTAGTCCTCTGCATCACTGTAATCAGGATTAATCTCCTCTGCAGAAGCGTAATAATTCCAATGATAACTTTCCCCTGATTCATCTTTTACAAGCTTCATATATTTTGCATCAGCTTTCGGCACCCCTGCCTCATACCCATCCTCTGTAGAAACTACATTTGTCACATCCGTAAAGGATGCAAAATCTGCCAGAGGGTAAGTAGTGGTCTCATCCTGCCCGGTAAAGAAATTTGTGGTGGTCTCAGACTCTTCCCCAGAGTATTTTACAATTGTGGAGCTTACCAGCGTATCTTTAAAAATATACGTAGAGGTCATGGAAGAAGAGTTTGCTGTATCTGTGGTTTTCATCTCCGGAAGGGCCAGATCAACACCATTTTCCAACTCTGCTGCCGTGAGCTTCTGGGTAGTGTACACAAGAGCCTGCTGCTGTTCATCGTCGTTTGGCGCAATATTATTAATGATCATGGGCCAATGGGCCGTAATGGTCACATCCACCTTAAACTCAGTTCCATGCTCCTCGTTATACTGGTTTGCAGTATCAGTTGCACAAGCAATTATATTCGCCCAGGCCTCTGAACCCCATCCAATCTTCGCAATGGCATCTTCCGCATCCGTAAATCCAAGCTCCTGATATTTCTCATCGCTCAGCATCCCGTAATCCGCACTGTCCAATAACATGGTCAGCTCACATCCGCCAAAACCGGCTTCAATCATATCCAAGATCATGTCCCGGACCTGTGTAATTCCATCGCCGATTCCGTCACCGTCTGCGTCATACCCTGCACCTGCATCCGGGAACCAGTATCTCGCCATAAGACCAGTGGCTGATTTTCCGTTCAGATAAGAGGAGAGGATTGTTTCCTGGGCTGCACCTTCCGCCTCTGCTGCCCTCACCATAATGCCTTGTACCGGCATTGAAGATGCCAAAATAGCCGCCAGGATTCCCGTGGTGATCTTTTTTGCTGTTTTTTTCTTTTTTGTCATTTAAGTTTGCCTCCGTACTTGATTTTAAATTCATCATAGAATCTTTCAGAGACAACTTCAATCGGATTAAATTTCAAATCTCTGTACAATCTTTTCGTACATAAAAAAGCCATCCGGTTTATCTTCAATATAAACCGGATGACTTTCATTATTAATTTCATATAGGCAGGAAGTTTCTATCCCAATCTTACAGAAAAAACAACAACCGCTCCATCGCCGCCGTTTTTGTTATAATATTCCAGCTTCCCCCCGTACTTTCCTGCCACGCTGTCCGCAAAGTACATTCCCATGCCGTAGTGGGATCCGCTCCGTTCTGCATTCTCAGTATAAAACTGTTCTTTGCAATGCTTGAGAGCTTCACGGGTGAACCCCTCACCGAAATCTTCCAATTCAGCACGGAAGATACCCTCCCTATAATCCAGACTTACTTTAAGTCCCTCACTTTCTTTTGTATGCTCAATTCCGTTTAGTATAAGATTCATTAAAGCACGCCTGATCTGCTCGCTGTCAGCACATACCACACCTTTTTGTGAATGCCTTTCAACAGTAACGGGAATGTGATGGACCCGGCATAGATTTCTGCATTCCATCTCAGTGTTTTCCATAAACTCACCAATGGAGAAACTTTTATCCCGGGATTCCGTTGTTTCCGTATCGGTCTTTGTCTCTTCGATCAATAGCTTAATGTATTCTTCAATCCTGTCTGCATTGGCATCCACAGCGTCTGCCTGCATATATAATTCCTCCAGGTCGGTTTCTTCCTTCATAAGCTCTGCATTGCCCTTGATAATTGTTAAAGGCGCTTTTATATCATGGGCCAGGGCAGAAATATTATCCTTTCTCCTCTGCTCAGTTTCCCACTGTGCTTTCAGTGACCGGGACAATTCCTGCTTCATATCGTTTAATGCCAAAAGAATATCGTTAAACTCCTTAATGTCTGAGCTGCGGCAGTCAAGCTCAAGTTCCTTTCCTTTTACCTGCTGTATTTCATCTGCCAGGGGAGCCAGTTCCTTTCGAAGCTTCTTCCCGAAAGATAATGCATTGATGATCACTATGAGGATCATCAGCACCACAAACAAAATTAATAACAGGATTTCAGGATTTGGGAGGAACCTGTACAACAGCGGACTGGAAAACTGTGCCAGGATGTCATAATGGACAATACAAATCCCTTTTTCCCTAGGGATGACTGTAAATCCCCATTGGGAATCGTCACGGTTTACAGCCAGCTTCTCAGCTGTTTCCAGGTCTTTTCCCCTTAATGTACCATCCTGAAGCTTTCCTTCTTCATCAAAAATACCATACTTACAGGTAAAAGGCAGAAGGGACGGATCAAAAGGATCGCTTTCTGAAATTTCCTTCTGATTATCCCTGATATAATTCTGAGTATAATCAGCCCGCATAATCAGTCCCGAGCTCACCCCGGTGTTAAAGAGCACTAGAAGAACACTTACTTCAAGGAAAAATGCTGCCGCGAGAATGATTATCTGCCTTATGAACAAACGGAACAGTGTCTGCTTTTTCTTCTTTATTTCCATTTATATCCAATCCCCCAGACTGTCTCTATAGGACTTTCCCCGCATTTTTTCAGCTTTGCCCTGATATTTTTAATATGTTCCCGGATTACGCTGCTGTCACTTTCCGAATCATATCCAAAAACCTTCTCCACTATCTGTTCCAGGGAAAATACCTGTCCTTTATTTTGAACCAGAAATTCGCATATTTCATACTCACTTTTCGTAAGCTTTACGGGCTCTCCATCCATAAACAATGTTTTGCCGGATAAATCAAAATATAAACTTCCGCTGATGATTTTTGCGTGATATTCCCGTACCTGGCGCCTCAGATGGGCTGCCACTCTTGCCCTAAGCTCCACAATACTAAATGGCTTTTTCAGGTAATCGTCACCGCCGGAAGCAAATCCCATCTCTAAATCCCTGTCCATGGTCTTTCCGGTTATAAATATTATGGGGCAGTCTACCATTTGGCGTATTTCCCTGCAGAAAGTAAATCCATCCACCTTAGGCATCATAACGTCCAGTAAAAGTAAGTCGTAGACTGTAAGCTTTTCCTTGTTTAATTCTGCTATGTCACTGCAGCAGGTCACCAGATGTCCTTCTTTTTCCAATGCTTTCTTTATAACCTTCAGAATTTCCGAATCATCGTCAACTGCAAGAATATCCGCCATTTCCCGCCTCCTCTTATTTTCTGTATTTATCCTTCCTCATCCTGTCTTGTGTTCTGCCACTTATAACTCCAGATTACAAAAGCCACAACAGTTAATAAAGTTACTGTGATAACCGTCCGTATGCCTTTATTATAATTCTCCAAAGCATAGCCCGAAGTATCTCCCATGAGCATACCATATTTTAATTTAAAATAATACATAGACAAACGGATTCCATAAGCAGGAGGCAAAAACCGCCACAGCGCCTCTCCTAATCCCAGATACATCAGCGGTGCAAGCAGTGTCCCTAAAATCCCCAGCCCCAAAGATACCCCTTTGCCCAGCGTAAAACATACAATGTACTGAATCACATAAACAGCAATATTAGCTCCAAAAACAATAAATCCCAGGTTCATAAAAGCACTGAACGGAAGCTCTGTAAAGCCCATCCTACGGAAAACTGCCCCAAACCCGGCAATCGCCGTTATATCTGCTAAAAAACCAAGAACGATCAAAGATATAAAATTCCCCATATGTGCACCTGTTTTCGAACAAGGTACAGACAGCAGGTTAAAAAATCCTCCAGCCTTTAAATCCAGCTCATATAATTGTGTCACTACAATGGATGCCATAAGAGGAAATGCCATTGCTACAGCCTGTATATACAACATTACTTTTTCCTGCTCATTAATGGGGGAGTAAGAATAATAGGCACTAAAAACAAGTATTCCTGCCATCGGAACTAAAATATGGATAAGGAGTATCCTTGTATGTAGGATTTTATACATATTTCCCCTTATATCGTTTATAAAACATTTCATATCACACTTCCTGCCTTTCATATATTCTCGCAGAAATAACAGAAAACACCCCATACAGTATAATTGTTATAATAAGACCGATCCAAATAACATGGGGGTTTCCCAGCGGATTTCCTTCTTCCATGGGCAGGCCGTTAGGCAGTACATTTATGACAGGGCACATAATTCTGGCCGGTATACAAAAAGGTATCCACCAACTGGATTTCACTGCAAAATCACATGCAATTACAAAGTTACAAATAATACTTACAAGTATGCATACATACATATTTAACTTTAACGCCAGAAACATAAAAAACGGAATCTGCCATGCAAAGGTAACTGCCAGAAGAAGGCTTGCTGTTATAATCCTGCCTGCCGGGATTATCATGCCGTAAAAACCTCCGCATATGAGGCACAAAGCGCAGAAGCAAAGACAGGCAAGCATTAAATACAAAGTAGCTGCAATAATTTTTGCATACCATAGTTGTTTTTTATCAGCGCTGACAGCAAACAAACCATGATAATTATGTTTCTTTTCTTTGCTCACCAAAGATGCGCTTATATACGTAAATGTAAATGGTAAAAACAAAACATACCACCAGTTATAGGCTGAAGGTAAAATGAAATTTCCTGCCATGATAAGAAATGCCGTTGCAACACATATAACAGGAACAGCCCAGAACACCTTACCGTTAAAAGACCTTTTCTGCTTAAGAATCTCACTCTTTAAATATTTACTCATGCATCCGTCCCTCTTTTCTCACAATATCCATAAAAAGCGCCTCCAAATCCTGTGTATGCCCCAGCGCCTCCTGATATAAGAGTTTTCCATTTACTATAATTCCGATATCATCTGCAATCTGCTGTATTTCCGACAGGATATGGCTGGAGACAATAACCGTGATCCCTTGGCCCGGAAACTCTCTGATAAGCTCTCGAAGTTCATTTATGCCGATTGGGTCCAGACCGTTTGTAGGTTCATCCAGTATGAGCAGCGTTGGACGGTTCAAAAGTGCCATTGCAATACCAAGCCTTTGTTTCATTCCCATAGAAAATTTTCCGGCACGTTTCTTCCCTGTATTTTTGAGATCAACAATTTCCAGCACCTCATCTATTCTTTTGTCTTCCACCCCATATAACAATGTACGGACTTTCAGATTTTCTTTTGCCGTAAGATTTTCATAAACAGGCGCACTTTCTATCAATGCACCGATGTACATAAGATCCTTTCGCCGCAGCTCCTGTCCCTGGAATAAAATCTTTCCTGATGTAGGATCTGCCATCCCGGTAAGCATCTTAAGCAGTGTAGACTTTCCCGCTCCGTTTGGTCCCAGAAGTCCGTAAATAGAATTCCTTCTCACTGTCAGGTTGATATTGTCATTGGCTTTTTGATTTTTGTAAACCTTTGTGAGATTTTCTGTCTGTAATATATTACACATATAACCGCCTCCGTAATTTTTGTTTTTAACAGTATAGAAAACAATTATAAGGATTTTATAAAGACTGCCCTATGTATAAATTTAAGTATTCTGAAAATCCTAATACTGAGATAAAAATACATTAAACGGAGGCTACTATGAGCAAAAAATCCACCTATTGGACTATCGGCATTATTGCCGCAATTGTAATTATCGCAGTCATTTGGCTGCTGCCAAGAAATTCCAACACTTCAAAGGATACTAAAAATAATACTGCAGCACAAAATCAGGACTCTGCTGATCCTGCAACTGTAACACCAGCAGAAAACGGACAGGACTCAGCAGAAAATACAGACAATACCGGCTCCGGCAATAACTCCGGGAACAACCATGATTCCCACAGCAACACTACCGATAATTCCAATTCTCAGTCAGCTGATGACAACCTTACAGCGTATATGGAAGACCAGGACCGTATGATGAACCAGATGATGATAGATATGGAAAATATTCCGAAGTCTGATCATGCAGCCACAGATTTCCTTGCAGGAATGGTTCCTCATCACGAAGCTGCTGTAGCCATGGCAGAAAGCTATCTTAAATATGGCGGCGAAAACGAACAGCTTACTAAACTGGCTAATTCTATAATCGAAACTCAGACAAAAGAGATAGAAGACATGAACAGCTTAATGCAGGAATATCATGCTGCTCAAAAGGAAGATCCTGATACTGCTGATGCGCATATGGAAAAATATAAAGAAATGTTCGCATCACACCATATGGGACACAGCACTTCCGCAGATAGCGTGGATGCCGCTTTTGCTGAAGGCATGATCGAGCATCATCGGATGGCAGTAGAAATGGCAGAAAATATTCTGGAATATACAGATGAAGAAGATGTGATCAATCTCGCGAACAATATCATAGCAACCCAGAAAGAAGAAATTGAAGAAATGCAGTCTGTACTGGATAACCTGTAAACCTCATCTGCATATTTCCCGTAACAGCTCAGGCCTTCCTGAGCTGTTGCTGTTTTCTGCAGGAAACAACTTCACCCTCTTAAAATTTTATTGTTTTTAGGCTTTAATTATTGTAAACTTGAAGTTGTGACAGTCAACACTTAAAGGACTGTACAAAAGAAAAACGGAGGGTGGAAATTGTGGAGAGTAAAAGAATTATCCAAGTAGAGGAAAAAGTACCATTTAAAATGCTTGTTCCTCTAAGCATCCAGCATATGTTTGCAATGTTCGGTGCTTCAGTTCTTGTGCCGTTTATTTTCGGCATAAACCCCGCTGTCGTATTATTCATGAACGGCTGCGGAACCTTATTATTTATCTTTATCACAAAAGGCAAGGCTCCTGCGTACTTAGGTTCCAGCTTTGCATTCCTGGCGCCTGCAGGAATCGTTATCAGCAAATGGGGGTACGAATATGCCCTTGGAGGCTTCGTGGTAGTGGGCTTCTTCGGCTGTATCCTGGCTCTTATCATTTATAAGTTCGGGGCTGACTGGATTGATATTGTTCTGCCCCCTGCTGCCATGGGACCTGTGGTTGCATTGATCGGTTTAGAGCTGGCCGGAACTGCTGCCTCTAATGCAGGACTTACAGATGAGGTTCTGGACCCCAAAAATGTGATCGTATTTTTAGCTACTTTAGGTACTGCTGTCATAGGTTCTGTTGTCTTCAAGAAATTTTTATCCGTAATCCCTATCCTTATTGCAATAATTGTAGGGTATGTGGCAGCACTCCTGTGCGGGATCATTGATTTTTCAGAAGTGGCGGCAGCAGATATCCTGGCATTACCCAACTTTTCAGCACCAAAATTCAAATGGGAAGCCATTGTGATAATACTGCCTGTGCTCCTTGTTATCGCTTCAGAACATATCGGTCATCAGATTGTGACAAGCAAAATTGTGGGCAGAGATTTACTGAAAGATCCGGGACTCCACCGTTCTCTGTTTGCAGATAACTTTTCTACTATGATTTCAGGGTTTATCGGTTCTGTGCCAACCACAACCTACGGCGAAAATATCGGTGTCATGGCTGTCACTAAGGTATACAGTGTCTATGTAATAGGAGGGGCTGCTGTTCTGTCAATCCTCTGTTCCTTTGTGGGTAAGCTTTCCACACTCATCAGCACTATTCCGGGACCTGTTATCGGAGGTATTTCCTTCCTGCTCTATGGTATGATCGGAGCTTCCGGTATCAGAATCCTGGTTGAGGCACAGGTGGATTATGGAAAATCAAGAAACCTGGCACTTACATCTATTATCTTTGTGACAGGATTGTCCGGTATTTCCGTAAAGTTCGGCAGTATTGAACTTACAGGAATGGTACTTGCATGTATCGTGGGAATGCTTATGGGTCTGCTGTTTTATGTATTGGATAAGCTGAAGCTTACAAACGACAGGGACGAAGAATAACTGCAATAAGGCGCAGCCTGCTTATGGCTGCGCCTTACTTAATGTAAAACAGTATTTCTGTTCTGCCTTTATTTTATATTACCACTGCTGCTGATAAGTATATCCGCCTCGTTCCATTTCATCCGCCCAATCTCTGAGGATACTGTCACGGTCGTCTTCCTGGGTGTCTTCGTCCTGGCTGTCATCCTTGCTGCTTTTTGAATCATTTGTATTCTCTCCAAGAGTTACAGTCACAGTTTTCTCTTTATATCCGTTCCCATCCGGAATCTGTACAGTTACTTCTACTTCTTCATCAGGCTCATAGTATTCAAGTCTCTCCACCAGTTCCTGGATTGATGACACCGATCTTCCGTCAAAATCGGTGATGACGTAATTCTTTTTAATGCCGGCTTCATCTGCGGGTCCGTCTTCTGTCACCTCTGACACAAATACACCTTCCGGAATTCCGTAAACCTGAACTCCCTCATCACTTACTGTAGAACCGGTAATACCAAGGATACCATGCTCATTATCCTCCAGCTTTTCTCTGGGTTCCTCATTCATCATCTGCTCAAGAATATCTGAAACATCAGAAATTGCAATTGCATATCCCATTCCTTCCACCTCTGTGGATGCAAGTTTAGCTGAGTTAATGCCGATTACCTCACCGTTCATATTAAGTAATGCACCGCCGCTGTTACCTGGATTGATAGCAGCATCTGTCTGAATAAGGTTTACACCTCTGCGGTTGTCTTCCTCTGACTTCACCGCACCTGAAGAGGAATCCAGTCTGCGGTTCTTGGCACTGACAATACCGGTTGTAACAGACTGGCCATATCCAAGCGCATTGCCGATCGCCACTACCTGTTCACCTACTGCCAGATCATCAGAGCTTCCGATTGTAGCAACAGCTATCTGATCCATGGTATCGTCTGATATATCATCCAGCGCTACGGAAACTACTGCAAGATCTCTGCCCTCATCGTATCCTCTCACGGTTCCTTCATATGCCTCACCGTCCACAAAGCATACAGATAAGGTCTGTGCATCCTCTACAACATGATAATTTGTAGCGATAAATAACATGTCGTCATTCTTTCCTACTACAATACCAGAACCGCTGCCTTGTACCTCCTGCTGCTGCGGTGCATATCCGCCGTAGCCGAACATACCATAATAATTCTGGACCTCCTGAATGGATTTTGTCGTAATTGAAACCACCGATGGCATTGCCTCTTTTACAATGTCGGATACATCAAGGCTTCCCTTTCCGGCTGACTTTGATTCAGAAGTGGATTTCATAAGTGTAAGTGCATCATTCTGGTTTACTGCCGCTTCTACTTCCTGCTGAGTTCCATTCCAGCCGGTAAGGTAATTAACACCTTCGAAAGCACCTGCTGCCAATCCCCCTGCCAATACTGCACATAAACTGAAGCTGGCTCCTTTTTTTATCATTTTTTTAATCTTTTGGTTTTTTTCATTTATATTGTTCATTATAAATCCCTCCTTGAAAGAATCTCTGTTTCCTTTTGATGATTCATAGTATAAAAAGAAATTGTGTTTACTTTGTGGGAAAATTGTGTTCAATTTGTTAAATCCACTCTATTTTAAAAATGATTTCTCTTTATGCCAAGATACCCCTGGGAAGCAGTTTTCTCCGGCAAAAAAATCCTCCGGATGAGCACAAACACTTACCCGAAGGCCAAATTCCCCTTGTTTTTATTCATATCTGAAGCCTTTTGCCGCAGACTGGACGGAATACAAATATATCCTTTACATTCTATATTACATACTCATCTGCTTTCGAAGCCTGCCAGCTTACCAAATCTTCCAACGTCACATTATCTACCACATCATTGACAGCGTCATTAAGCTTTTTCCATAAGATTCTTGTGACACATTCATTCTCCCTGCTGCACGCAGGAGCATCATCTTCCACACATTCTACCGGGGCCAGGCTTCCTTCTGTAAGGCGCAGTATCATTCCAACGGTATAATCCTGCGGTGCCTTATGAAGTATATATCCCCCCTGGGGACCGCGCACACTCCGCACATATCCTGCTTTATTTAAAACAGAAACTATCTGCTCCAAGTATTTCTCCGAAATATCCTGTCTCTTCGCCACATCCTTCAGGCGTACAGGCGTGCCGGAATTATTTATTGCCAGATCAAGCATAAGCCTGACAGCATATCTGCCTTTCGTGGATATCCTCATAATACACAACACCTCCGTATAGACAGATTATACTTCTTTTAACCTATTATTTCAATATGAATAATCAGTTTTGCAAATATTTTATGGTAAGTAAAGATAATGCAGACTCTGTAACCGGCAGTTAAATGAAGATACCTCCCCGGCTATATATTAGGAAAGGTGTGAACAGACAGCGCATCCATTCACACCTTTTTATTATACTTCCTTTATTTTAGCTTGATCATTAAATGTCGTTAGGAGCAAAAGATACTTGACCCCGGGGTTATTACATATTTTTAATTGATAACAAGATATATACAGAATATAAGGATTATAAGGATCATACCTAAAAGTAACCAGCTTATCGTCTTCTGCCCTTTTGGCAAAGCATAGTCCTTCATCCTTGCATTAACCTTCACAGGGCGGAAATCTTTCAGTATTTCTACTGATCTGTCCCGGTCTTTTTCGGACACCATGATATCTTCTCCGCCAATAGAATTCGCCGTATACACGTCCATAATCCCGCCTTGTCTGAATGCAGGGATTCCGTTTTCTTCCAAAATTTGGATCAGCTGTTCTGCTTCAGCCATACTTGTAACTTCTGTAATCTTTATCAGTCTGCTTTCATCCATGAAATCACCCCTAATCTGAGTATTTCTCTTCCTGTTTTTCTTTACGGCTGCGGGCCAGTTTTCCCAAAACCATAAGGCAAATGAAGCACAGGATGAAAATACCTATAAAAAAGAACACGGCATATTTACCTACATTAACACTGTCCCCCACTTTTCTGCTGAGTATCAAGGCATAAAGAACAGAAAATATACCTGAACAAATAACACTTTCTAACAAATTCTGGCCTATTGTCATATCCTTTCCTGTATTATTCCAAATCCCGTTTCTTATACAACCAATCAGACAAGTAATTCCTCCGGCTACAAATACAATTGTTTCACCTATGACACTCTCCAGATTTCCTTTCCAGATAAGTTCACCTAATATAACCAGCAAACATACACCAAACATTACATAAAAGCTTAAGGCTCCTATTTTAGCTGCAACCTGCTCCTGTCTCTCATCAAGTCCCCTTTTTTTCATTTTGACTCCTCCTCCCAGAATAAATCATTTAAGGTTTTATCAAGCTCTTTACAAATGGCTATGCAGAGGTTCAGAGTAGGATTATAGTCTCCGGCTTCTATCATTCCTATTGTCTGCCTTGTCACACCTACCCGTCCGGCCAGTTCTATTTGTGAAATATCCTTCTCCATACGTGCAACCTTCATCCTAAGATTTTTCATACTCCGTAACCTCACATCTTTTATACCCTTATTATATACTCTTATATTTTAAATGTCAAATATATCTTGCATATGTATAATAAATCATTCATTCTTTTTAAATTGATGTCAGGTTCACTCCTACATAACATAACTTTTTCTTGACTACCGAAATGAGGGACTTGGTTCTTAATTATTTCACTATATTGATGATTACTATTGTTAGAATCCAAAATCGGACGGATTTAAGGAATACAGGTACACATTAAATACTCCGCCAGTCTGGCCTTTCAAGATTCCCTTCTCACCCCGTATATTTCTCAGCTCCATACCAAAAGGAAATCATCTGCAATTGAAAATGACCTGAAAGCCCGGCGTGCTGCCGTATGCTTCAGGTCATTTCCCTTAGTATCTTCCGTAAGTTTTCACTGCATCAAACATTGCTTCTACATTCTCGTGCGGCACTTCGTCCAATGTGTCTGAGAGGTCGAAAATATATCCTCCATCTACAGCTGTAACATCCAGCAGCCGTTTCACCTGTTCCCTGACTCCATCGGGATTTTCTGTTTTCAGTATCCGGGAATTAAAGCCTCCTGATATGCAGTGCTCTTTTCCTACGATCCGTTTTGCCTCCTTCATATCTACATTTTCAAAATGGAAGAGAACTTTTCCTGCCGGAACATCAGTTATTGTTTCCAGCCTTGTATCGTATTTTCCTTCTGTATAAATCCAGGGAGTATATCCCATATTGATCAAATCTTCTACCAGACGTTTTAAGGTTGGCCAGTAAAATTCTTCATATTGTTGCGGTCCCATAAACCCATCCAGACCTTTATGAAGGGGAATAAAGACAAATTTTCCTTTGGAATTCTGCATTTGTGATACTGCTCCGTAGAGACTGCTGGGATAGAACATTTCCACTGCCCGGTGAACACTATCCGGCTCCTCATACAAATCTGCCATGGATTCCAGGGTACCCCGCAGTGTATCGCTCAATATATCAAATGCAGTAATCGTGGTAGCCCCAATCTGGGGCGGGAAGCCCATATTCGTAACATCCTGCTCATATGCGGCTATTTTCCCATAATATTCAAGGGCCATATTCCCCACTTCCGCCAGGTTTTGGAATGTTTTTACGATTTTCGGGTCTGTAAACTGAAGTGTGGCAGAGATACTTTGATAAGCCAGCATGGAAGGAATATTGATATTCCTCAGGCTTTCCATGGAAGTAAAGCATCTGGGAAGCCATTTGCGCATGATCCATCCTGATAAATCAGACAACAGTTCCGGGTACTCTCCATCTTCCAGATACGGCTTTTCAATAAACTGGTGGATGGAATTTTTATCTACATTACATCCAGGCCGTCCTGCCCACTGCAGCCAGTTGATTCCAAGCTTCTCCAGCATGGCCCCCTGACCGCAGAACATACTGCCGAAATGTATGGCCATGTCAGGTTCATACTCAACCAGATATTTCTTTAAGTCCTCTGCCGCTTTATCTGCATCGTACATCACTTCTGCCATAGAGTGCCCATTGTGAATAAACGGATAGGTTTGTATAAAAGGCATACAGGGTACCCTGTCTGTTTTCTTCATGGCAATAGCATCCTCTACCCTCTTCAGACGTTCATTATATTTTTCTTCATTCGTCATAATAAATGCCTCCTTTCAGGCTCACTGCTTATCTGTTGTCATTATCATAAGCGTAATCTGACTGATTTCCAATACATCTTATATACATTTCTTCTTGCAATTCTATTATTACCTTCGTATAATTTATACAATACAAATAAATTGTCCGTGCAATATCCTGGAGGTTATAATGAGATTAAGTATGTGGATTCTTGCTGACTGGCTAAGCAGTTACCATCCGGTATGTAATATACAAACCGGCGAACAGATACTGAGACATGTGCGTCTTCTGACGGACACAGATAAAAAAGGCTTGCATGAATCTTCCGTTCTGCTCTGCCAAAGCCAGGATTATATTCCTACCCTGGGAAATGGTGTGATATGTGTAAACCAGAAGGATTTTTTGCTGTTAAAAACGGAAAATGTAGATGAAGTTTATAATCAGATTTTAGAGGCTTTTGATTTTTATAATGATTGGGAATATGCCATGCAGGATGCCATTCTAAACAATGTTTCAATAGAAGCCCTAATTCAGTTGAGCAGCGGTATTTTCCGTAATCCCCTTGCTGTTACAGATTCCGGCCACCGGATTCTTGCCGGCCTTTCATTGGATGAAAAAGTAGATGGCTGGGAGGAAGGCCAGCATTTCCTGCTGGAACATAAATTCCTGCCTATGAATGCCCTTGCTGTTATACACAAAGACTTGGCAGGAACAGAAAACATGCGCGTGCCTTTTTTCTTCACCTCCGATGCCATCCCCTATCCTCAGCTTCTGAGAAATCTCTACTTTGGCGCAGTACATATTGGCTGGCTCATGATCTGGGAAACCCGTTCTCCCATCACCCAGGGTGCAGTCCAGCTCTGTGATTACCTGGGTACTGTCCTGGAACAATGGTTTTCCAGAAATCAGACACAGGAAGAACTTTCATCCATAGGCATGATATTCAAACGTTACCTCACAGGTACGGAGAAAGAAACCATTTCTCTGCGGCTTTCTATGAATTCTATCGGATGGAGCCTGGAAGACCCGAAATTTTTGATCCGTATGGCACCATGCAGCACTGCCCCTGGCAGTCTGGATACACTTTATCACCTGATATCCCGTAAAATAAATGACGGGTACGGCTTTCTCTATGAGGAACAGCTTGTGTATATATTTAACCTGAAAGGAACAACCCAGCAGGAATTGACCGCACAGCTCTCCAGAACCTTAAAAGCTATGAATGCCTGCGGCGGCGCAAGCTATATCTTTCAAGATCTTTCCAATCTCAAAAACTATTACGAACAGGCAGGCATTGCTCTTTCTTACAGTGCTAAGTCCTCCGGTACCATAGCTTTCTGTCAGGATTTTATTATGGATTATGTTCACGAAACGCTGAAAAAAAATATTACGCTGGATATCCTCCATCCTGCTCTTCAGCGTCTGAAGCAATATGACAAAAAATACCACACTGATTATTACAATACCCTGTATCATTTTCTTTTGGAAGAGCGAAATCAGATCCGTACTGCCAAACTGCTGCATATTCACCGAAATACTCTTGTCCACAGAATTTTAAAAATATACGAAATACTCGATATTGATTTCGAAAATCCTGACATCCGCTCGCATATACTGCTTTCCTATTTTTTGGAGCGGAAATGATATCAGTGTATCCTGCAAATATGTCGCCATGATGCCTTAAATTTGGTACAATAAATAAAACAGAGAATTACGGAGGGATATAAAATGAGTATTGTCATAGCTTGTGCCAATCAAAGTAGAGTAGTCATAAAAAGTGACGGAAGAGAAAAAAGTGAATATGGTGCAATCCTAAGCGAAGATCAAAACTGGTTTACACAGTTATCAGAACAATGTTTTGTGGGATATGCAGGAGATAAAATAGTATGTGATATGTTAATAATAGCTTTAAAAAAACAATTAGAGGAAGACAACATAAAAGATATCCGGCAGATTGCCCTGGCCCTTCAGCATATACTGCAGGCTACCAGCGAAACTACAACGGATAACTGTTCCTTTATTATAGCGGGAATCTCTCAGGAAACCCCGCAGCTTTACGGGCTCAGTTACCAGGACCATTTTCAGACTCTTCTTGATAAGTCACCGGCTGATAAAAATGTCATTTGTAAAAATCTCATCATTGGGCCTCCTGCTATGGCAGATGCTGAGCCGTTTAATAAAATGTATGATACAAATAAGACTATAGAATCTAACATGAATGACTATATACGCTATATGGGGACAATAGATAAATCTGTTAATGATCATATCCGGACTGGTAAATTAAAGTTGTCTTAGATTTTGTGCTGACGCAGATATGTCCGGTTTATAAGGTGGTGTTTCTCCAGCAGGAATCGCTTCTGCTTACGAAGGTTGTCATGAGTTTAAATTCTTTCGTAAATTACAAACTGCCGAAAACGTTGATTTTACAAAGTTTTCGGCAGTTTCCAGCGTTCCCTGCGAGAATCGAACTCACAACTAGCGCTTAGGAGTAGAAATAACCCAATCACCCGTCGTATAACCTAAGACCTTCAAATACCCTGAAACCCCTTAAATTTCCTGGGTATTTTAACTTCTGAAACGGGATGGAATATCCTCAAGTTCCATCTCGTTTCCTCTTATATTCTGGTTTGTAATTAGCAGATTATTAGCTGCTCTCCGAATCGAACTAGGAACGCTTACCAAAAAATTAGCTCAGTAGCAGTCTAATTTTTCTTTATTTTATCACATATAACCATTCATGTAAATCAAAGGAGAACCTTATGAATTATCAATTAGAACTTAAACAAATTGTGGAATTTCCACGCTGCCGCATTTACCGCGACTTCATACAGACACTGATATCTGACAAGAGCATCCGAACAAACGGACGCTCTTTTCTCTTTTATTACCTTGTACTTTGTTCCTACGCTAACTATCGGACTTCCTACCGGCGGCTGGAACATCTTGTCTATACTGTAGGACCCGGAGAATGGATCTGCCCGCTGAAAGAACTGCAGTCCTGGTTCCGCTGTAAATTCCAGCATCAGGTGATTTCTATTCTGCAGAATTTTGAAGAGCAGCATTATATCTCCTACACCATCATGGAAAAAGATAAGATTGTAAAGTTCCGGATATTAGACTGGAACAGTGACAATACCATACTGGAGTACAATTATCCCTGCAAAAAAGATGCAGGGTTTTTCTTTTTCCCTATTGTCCGAGTACATGAACTGATCGGCATGGGCAAATGTTCAGAAATGGATGTACTGTTGGATCTATGGATTCATGCAGTTTATAATGATACGTCTGTTATGGGTTCCGATTCAGGGCCGGTCGTCTATTTCCGCAACAATACCGGTAATCCGCTGACAAGTTTCCAAACGCTGGCGGATCGCTGGGGTCAGTCAAAAGCATCCGTTTCCAGACTGCTGAAGAAACTGGAGGAAAAGGGATTAATTACACTCATCTCGTTTAAGGGAAAGTATGGCAGCATGATCTATCTGAAGAATTATCTGTCTGTCATGTTCGATATCAGCGATGTGATGATTGACAAGGAGGAAATCGCCATGAAGATGCAGTTACCCATTCACATTCCGGAAGAAGAGGAATCATCCTGCGTTCCGGAAAACGTTACCGATGAGCAGATCACCGTTTCAAAAAATGATTCCTGCGTTCCAGAATCGCATATGAAATTTATTATCAAAAAAGTGGCTGAACTACTGAATACACAAGGGATTCCTTGCTGCCACTGTCAGGAAACACAGTATATATTATCTCCTTTATCAGCCTGCAAGGAACTATATACTACCTTTACATTAGATATTATCTGCCACTTTGGTAATGTAAAGTATTGCTTTGAACTATCCCTTAGTCCCGGAGACACTTCACCCATATGGCCGGAACAGATGGATGCAGTTAGCCTGAAATCGAAAGGGGGTGAATAGGATGGCTGGAAAGGAAAAACAGGGATTCCCCGCACCAGAAGAGGATCCAAGATTCCACGACACCTATCAATTCTTACGCCGCTACCGGGATGCGAAATACAGCCTCATGGTCGTAGTCCGGCAGATGGAAACACAGTTCCGGATAGAATATGGCACCGGCATTGATGATTTCCTGGATTCTATCTATGCGGCAGGAGCGGATCTGACAGGCGGGGATATTGAACAGCGAGCAAAAAGTATAGAGCGCAGCAACCAAATGCTGAAGTTGTTGGATTCTTCGGTTGATCTGCTCCGAAATAACCACAAGCATGGGGAACAGTATTATTGGATTCTGTACTATGCCTTTTTATCGCCCCAGGAACTCCGCAATACCGATGAGATTTTGGAAAAGTTAGAATTGCATATCAGTAATATCTCTTATCGGACTTATTACCGAAAACGCCGGGCAGCTATTGAAGCTTTAAGCACAATACTTTGGGGATTCACAGCCAAGGAAACACTGAACATCCTAGATCAATTTTTCCCAGAATAACAGATGCCACATCTTTGGCACTGTATTGGCCTGCTCTTGCGATTGAAGCGTAAAATTACCCATGCTACAATTAGTATTGCTTATAGTTTTCAAATTTTCAGGCACCGATAACGGTGCTTTTTTGTACTCACAGACCAACGCTGACAGCAGGCCATGCTTAACTTTGTACTTACAGCATACGTATGAAGGCAAATAATCCATACGTACAGCATATGTACAAAAACTTACACTTACAGGAAGGGAGCATACCATGAAAACAAGAGAACAGATTTACAACGGGGAAGGCACTGAACTTTTACGACTTATCACCACCTATCATGTGCTGCGCTATGAACAGGTCATCCGCTTTTTTTCCCGAAGTAAAGAAGATTCCATAAAATCGTTGATTACCAGTCTGACCAAACAGGGGCGGATCTATCACGACAAAGAACGGGAGCTTTTATCTGACACACAGGAATCGGCTGTGTCGCCAGATTATGGCATGATAGCAGCCTTTTGGGTTCTGCTGGATTTTAAGGAAGCACTTGTCTACCACACCAGCGGGGACTTCCCCATCAAACTTCATTTTTTCTCCAACGATGAGAGCTATGAGGTCATCTATGCCGGGCTGAACCAGGAACCCCTGTTAAATCATGTGATGGAGAGCATCCCCTGCCAGGATGCCAGCCGCCTAGTGATCTTAGAGTCGGAAAGCCAGGCTTCCAAGCTGTCCATTGACGGCGTTGTTGCCTTCTGCATCGTGGACCGGAATGGTGCTGTCAGCTATTACCAAAAGAAATGAGGTTTTTATGGAGGCAAACACTAAAATTATATACCAACGGCTACAGGGAATTGAAGATGAACTCCTAAAGCTGAATAACGCAATTTATGCACTTAAATCTACAGATATCCGACAATACCGGACAAATTATGAAGAGCTGAGTGTCAATGCTGCACTTCGGGCAGAACGGATTGCCTGCCGGATGCGGAATCTGGTGTACGTTGCCAATGTACAATCCGTGGCTAATTATATGAAGCAGGCCGCTCTGGCACATGGAATCCAGATTAATCTGAATGAAAATATCCTTTCCATCCGCCTCCCCGGACTCCTGCCCAAGCGTAAACTCCGGATCAACACTGCTTTTTTGAGTGAACCGTTGAGTTTCGCCCTGCAGGAATACTTAAAGGAACATCCACTTGCACTATACCGGGACTGCGTGGTTTGTTTCAGCCAGATTTACGATAAGGCGCTGACACTGGAAAGGATTCGGGATTACGACAATCTGGAGTTTAAACAAATTCTGGACACGATAGCTGCTTATATATTAGCAGACGATACCGGGCTGTTCTGTGACCTGTACCACACTACGGAATTGGGCGGGTGTGACTGCACCGATGTCTATATCATGGAAAAAGCAGCTTTCCCTTCCTGGGTAAAAGCGCGGAAAAACCAGATAAAAACCATATCGGAAATTTCCTGATAATCCAGACGGAAAATCCGACATAGGTAAAAAATCCAGCAAGGGCTTTAAAATCCTTGCTTTTTCTATGCCTTTGCAGCGGCAAAAATACCGAAGTATAGGCTGACATAGGTAATAATCGAACAGAATAGAGGTGCTGCTTATTGCAAAAGACCGACAACACGAAAGACAGGCTGCTGGAGATGATAGGGATATGCGGGGAGTTTCCTTCTGACCAGCTAAACAGGCTGATCCCCAGTTCTTCCTATGCAGAAAAAATAATCACTGAGCTAAAGTCAGAGAAATTGATACGTACTCATTACCGGAACCAGCTCCGAGGATACCGGCTGACCAAACAGGCAAAAGAACTGTTACTGTCCCACTGCCCTGCCCGCTTCCACTGCTATCTGACGGGAAATTCAGAAACAAACCTGATCCGCAGTGAAACACCAAGAAGGCTAAGGCTCCACCAGAAAGCACAGACTTACTTGACTTTACTCCACGCCGGCATCCCGATTTTCCCAGATGAAAAGCCGGCAATCTTCCGAGAGAATCGCGAAGCATTAACTTTGCGAAGCCTTCCGCTGTTCTATTCCTCCAGAGAAGTAAAGGAGTTGGGAGCGGAGACGACAAAGATTAAGAACTCCCGGAGTGTTGGAATCCTGATGGCAGCGCATTGCGTCTATGTCCTCTATAACACTGGAGACCATATCCTGAAGTGGGAATATAAAACAGAAGTACGTGTAAATGCCTTCCTGCAGCATTATTTGCAGGGTGCTCCCTATGCCGGGCGCCCGCTCATCCATGCCATTATGCTTGGAACCAATATGGACACTGCGTTTCAGTTGCTCACCAGCACCGGCGGGCACAAAAAAAGCCTGTTCATGCTGGATACCTCTTTTGAGCATTTTCATTATCTGCCAAACAATCCTTATGGGGAGGGGCTGCTTAAACTGCTCACCAATCCGCAAATGATGGATCAACTGAACCGGCTCCTGTTATCAGATCAGGATGGACGGAGTGCAGAAATCTCCATCGAACATGACGCAGTAGCCAGGGATGGAACCCCCACCCTACTTGCTTATGATTTTGACATGCAGCGTATCAACCGGTTCAATACTGGACTGAACGTATACGGTTTATCTGGAAATCTCATCTGTTTTGATTTTCAGATTCCTTGCCTAAAGGAATACCTGACCGCAGACATACGCTTCTCCAGTATTGACTTTTCCAAATTCCAAAGGGGGTTTTACCATGAACCATAAAAAGTGGAAGCTTATTTTCGTGCTTCCGCTCTGCCTCTGTACACTATATACCGGGGGCTACATTGCACAATTTATCCGTAACTATCAAACCTGGACAGCCGCCGGGAACTTTGCCGGCAATGGCAGCAGCCCACAGATTCCATCCCTGCATCCATCCGAATGCTTCCATGCGCTTGCCAGCTATCCGTACAATCTATATGGAATTTTTATTTGCCTGCTTTTATTTGGAATTTTGGTATTCCTGCTGATGCGTATGGGATTTGACCGAAATGGTGAGGTTTATGACAAGGAACGGAACTTAAATTATTCCGAAAAAGGAACCTACGGGACTTCTGGGTTTATGACCCGTGAAGAAATGACGCAGGTTTTGGAACTTACCGCTCATGTTAAGAAAAACAAAGGGACAATTCTCGGCACGCTGGATGGTAAAGCTGTATGTCTTCCATATGAAACGCGTATGAACAAAAATATTGCTGTTTATGGCGCATCCGGCAGCATGAAAAGCCGGGCTTTCGCACGCAATATGATCCTTCAGTGTGTCGCAAGAGGGAAAAACGGCGGTTGTGGGGAAAGCCTGATTATCACGGACCCTAAATCTGAACTTTATGAAAGCATGTCTGCTTACCTGGAAAATGAGGGTTATACGGTAAAATGTTTTAACCTTGTCAGCCCTGAAAATTCCGACAGTTGGAACTGTCTCATGGAAATTGACGGGCAGGAAACGATGGCGCAAGTCTTTTCAGATGTTATTATTCAAAATACCGGTTCCGGTAAAGGAGACCACTTTTGGGATAATGCGGAATTAAACCTGTTAAAGGCGTTGGTTCTCTATGTCGAACAGGGATTCCCACCAGAATCCAAGAATATCGGGCAGGTATACCGGCTTCTCACTATGAGTTCGGAAAAAGAGCTGAATGCCTTATTTGACCTGCTTCCCGTAAGCCATCCAGCCAAAGTCCCATACTGCATTTACAAGCAGGCCAGCGACACAGTCCGTTCTGGAGTCATCATCGGTCTGGGTGCCCGGCTGCAGGTGTTCCAGAACAAGCTGATCCGGCAGATCACCTCCTTCGATGAGATTGACCTGACACTTCCGGGGACGCAAAAGTGCGCCTATTTCTGCATCACCTCGGACCAGGACAGCACCTTCGATTTTCTCTCGTCCCTGTTTATGACCTTTGTGTTCATTAAGCTAGTTCGTTATGCAGACCGCTATGGGGCGGATGGAAAATTACCCGTTCCTGTACATATATTAGCAGATGAACTGGCAAATACGGGTGCCATCCTGGAACTTAACAAAAAAATTTCTGTCATCCGAAGCAGAAATATCAGTATTTCCTGTATTTTTCAGAATTTGCCGCAAATGCAAAATCGCTATCCTCTGAACCAATGGCAGGAAATTATCGGCAATTGTGACACCCAATTATTTTTAGGGTGTACCGATGAGGTAACTGCCAGCTTTATTTCAGATCGGACCGGGGATATCACCGTAGGTGTCAGCAGTGAGGCCAAGCAGCTCAATAGCTGGAGGGTCTCAGATTACACACCCGAATACCGTCATACCAGAAGCATCGGAAAGCGCAAACTGCTCACACCGGATGAGATTCTTCGTCTTCCTTTGGACACGGCACTGATTATTTTACGTGGTCAGAAGGTGCTCAGGGTTGAAAAGTATGATTATACCCTGCATCCCGATGCAAAAAAGCTGATACTACGGAAAGCATGTGAGCATATTCCACAATGGCGGGAAAACGGAATATGCGAAGAACATGATTATACACCCAAAATTCCTTCTTCACCAAGACCACGTAAGAAAAGAACTTCCACAGCTTCAATGTGTACCAGGAAAAATTCATCCCCTCCTGCCACACAACCTCCAGTTTACCACGAACCCGATTACGAGAATCCACCTTCAGACAGGCTGCAGGATGATTTATCCGAGTATGATCCTTACACCTCTGACATGATTCCACTGGACAAAGATTCCATTATGACCAAAATTTGAAAGGAGCATTTTTATGCCAAACGAAAAAAATAATTTAAACAGCACTTCCATTCTGATCCTTGATTCCGATACTGCACTGGAAACCACACAATCCAAAGCGGATCTGGTCTGGCACGAAATCCAAAACGCCTATCGAACCAAACGAATCCTGACCGGGATGCTGGGAGGAATCGAGAAAACAGAAACTGGGAGTCTGATTGCGATTGCGTATTACAAAGAATTTCGAGCCGTCATTCCGGTAACGGAAATGATGATCAATCTGCCGCAGGATGCCGCACATGACTATGGGGAACTGGCACTGCGTCAGAATAAAATCCTAAACAACATGCTGGGCTGCGAAATTGACTTTCTTGTAAAAGGCTTAGATACCCCAACACGTAGCATTGTTGCCAGCCGCAAGGATGCTATGCTAAAGAAACGTCAAATATTCTATTTGGACAAGGATTCCTCCGGGATACCCAAGGTCCACGAAGACCGTATTGTACAAGCCAGAGTCATTGCTGTTGCCGAAAAAGTAGTCCGGGCAGAAATTTTCGGAGTTGAGACACCTATTTTGGCACGTGATCTCTCCTTTGACTGGATGGGGGATGCCAGAGAACGTTTCCATGTAGGCGAAAACATTCTGGTCCGTATTCTGGAAGTGCAGGCTGAGAATCCGGAAAAAATCTCTGTCCGGGCAGATGTAAAAAGCGTAGAAGGCAATACCAGCATTGAAAACATGAAAAAATGCAAAGTTCAGGGAAAATACGCCGGAACAGTGGAGGATATCCATAAAGGAACGGTCTTTGTGCGGCTTTCCATCGGTGTAAACGCTATTGCCCACAGCTGCTATGATGCCCGCACCCCAGGAAAAAAGGACGATGTATCTTTTGTGGTCACACACATTGACGAAGAACGAAATGTTGCTCTTGGAATTATAACACGTATTATAAGAAGCAATATTTAACTATCATATTGCGGCAGAATTTTTATTCTGTTATACTAATTTAATAATCAAACAGGAAAGTACGGATGCAATTTCGATTATGCCCTCTAGTTTTACGAAGGAGGGTGATGCCCATGAGCACAATGGAAGTATTAACACTACTACTTGTTGTCTTTGCGGCTTTAACTTACATAGATCGACATAATAAAAAGAAATAGCATCCCACCGTCCAAAGTGAATACTATTTCTTTTTGACATATTATTGACTGAGGGCATCAGATCTTGCATCTGATTACCTTTCTTGTTTTGATTATACACTGGGGGATGAGAGAAATCAAGTCCCCCTTTTATTTAATGATTCATTCACCCGCTTTTCTTTTCAAATGCGCCAAAACCATTGAAATCATGTATAAGTAATTAGTAATAAAGTTCAATATTCTTGCTTCCATTCTCCAACACCGGCGCATAGATTGCATGTACCTTTGTTTCCTCCTCCTTACTTTCAACCATAATATAGTAATCCCGCACAAAATACGCGATATTCTGCTTCTGAAGCGGGTACAGTTCCAGCGTCTGAAAGTCCACCAGACACAAATCCCGTGGCTTTGCCTGTTCATCTTCATAACCAGAAGTCTCCATCACTGCCAGCACTTTATCCAAACACACCTGACATAAATGCCCCTGTACTTTAGAAATATCAAAATAACTGTTTTCACCATAAGTAGCTGTAACTTCTGAAATCCCCCGGCCTGACATTTGGTTTGAATAAAAGGAACATTCCCCTTCCCCATTTGACACCCATCCAGAACGGCTGCCGTCTTGTTCACTTGTAAAATTTCCCGCCTCATCATAGTTCCTGACCTGGAAATCCAGAACATACCAGCTATTGGTACAGATGATCCCCACATCATTAAACTTACGGAAATACCCCATCAGACTACGATTATCATTGCCGCACAACCAGCATTTCTTTTGATCAGCCAGCTTGCTTTTTACAGGCTCCAGTGTTTTTGTCTCCCAAGTTCTTTCTGATTCTTCCGAAGAAATTATCTTGTCAGAGATACTTTTATTCTCCCGTTGAAAAAGATCACTTCCAACAGTAATCCCAAAAGCAAAACTTAAAAAGGCAGTCAAAATAATACATCCCACTTTTTTCATAACTTCTGTCCCTTCAACACGATTTTTCCGTAAAAAAAAGATAACCCGCAAAGGTTATCTTCTTAATTCTTTCACACTACTCCACATTGTTTTCCAGATTTCTTTTTCCTTCGGTGAGAGGGAACCCCATTCATAGAGCATCTCCTTTTGTTCCTCCGTCAGATCCGGAAAAGAATCGTCCGTGGAAAAGAACTGCGCCGGGGTGATTCCAAAGCCATTGCATATCTTTTCCACCGTATCCATCCGCGGCGTGCTCCCCCGGCTCATCAGATTTGAGAGAGAGGATTGCGTCATCCCTGCGCGGAGCGCCAGCTCATACTGTGACATGTGCATCCGTTCACATAATTGATGGATACGTTCTACAATATAATTTTCTATCAAAGTTATGGCACCTCAATTCTTCAAACAATTCTCTGGTACCATTTATTTTAACCTGTATAGAATAATTATATTAGTTTCCCAAATAATATAATATTTTAACTCTATTGAGTAGCATTCCTTTAAAAAAATAATTCCTCTGTCTGCTAATAAATACCTTTATGAAACCTCTACCTGTAAACACAAAGATATTTCTTTAGATGAGTATAATTTCCTGCCTGTATATACTCCATAAACTCCTGCATCAGATCAAACAATGCAGATAATTCTTCCTCTCCAGCCTCTTTTCCGAGCTGAAAGTATTCCTCCTCCTCATAAAGCAGATGATCCATATGCTCCAGTGCCTTCTTCACATTGCTTTGACTATAATCACTGCCCAGTACCTGAAACAATTCCTGTGTCAGTTCCATGTTTCTCCTCCTTGTATCTTAATGATTCTTTATGTGCTGTATGATACATATATTACCTTATTTCCCGTCGAAAATCCACACTTTTTCATCGACAGGATTGCTTATAAAATGACAAAAAAATAGAACCCGCTCTTATCACTGGATTCCACTTTTTTTCAAATATGTCTCTAACAGACCATCTAACATATCAAGCTGGTTGGGTGTAAGAAACTGCAGTTTCTGAAAAATACTTTTATATTCTTCCCCAAAAGCATCCACATCTCCCACTTCATGTTCCATTAAATAGTTTGGGGATACTTTCAGATTCCTGCAGATGTCCACCAGCAACGTATAGCTTGGATTTCGTCTTCCACTTTCAATCTGACGGATATGTCCTGGATTTACACCACACAATTCTGCCAGCCCTTCAGAGGTTATATGCCTTTCTTTCCTGATATGATTCATTTTCCGCCCAAATACATTTTCTCCCATCCCGCTTCCTTCCCAACACCTTTTGTGTGCTGATTGTTACCTTGTACCACAATTATACTTTCCACAATATTTTTGACTAGATTCTTAAAGATTAGTACGATTCTTTAAGAATACAAACTTATCTTTTACATAATCTATCCTATGAGATTCCAGAGCTGCAGTGCATTTTCCGTGATGAAACAATATTGGCCGGAGATTGTCATAAACTGGCACACTCCTGCAATTTACAGGTAAAACTGCCTATGCTAGAATTATATTGTCAAAATTATATGCAGAGAAAAACGCAGCACAACCTGAGGATTTGCCTCTCTCCGGTTCTGGCTGCGTTTTTCTCTGCAGAGGAGGTGACCTTTGTCTACAACTTCATATGGAAACCAAAAAAAGCAGTTTGTATTGACCAGGCTGCTTTTTCTATACCGTAAAACCGGTAAGAGGCTTGAAAACTATAAGCAAAGGGCAAGGCGGATTTTCTCCGCCCTGCCCACTTTTATAAAGGAGGTCATAACAACGTGAAACTACCAAATAATGAAAGTCCGCCTGCCCCGAAGCACCATATAAATTATGGGAAATGGCTCTACATCGCATTTCTCTTATTTACGCTGCTCTTGGGGAATGTCCAGCCTGTCCTGGCCGCCAATATGTGGGACAAAGCAAAAGAGATTATGCAGGATGTTTACAAACAGATTGTTCTGATATCTACGATTGCTGCCGTCGTAACTGCATCGGTTGCCCTGTTGCTCATGAACTTTTCAAAATCAGGGAAAACCGTGGATGAATCCCGCGCCTGGCTCAAACGTATCATTATCACCTGGGCCATTTTAAATGGACTTGGATTTATCATGGCCTACATAACCCCATTTTTTGCGGGGGGACAGTGGAATGGATAAGTCCGGAAAGGAGTCATTATGGGAATACTCGACGGAATTGTAGAGTGGATAGCCGAACAGGTCATGAATATTCTGGATCTGATTACGACTTCCGTGCTGGGCGCCCTGGGATGTTCCATGGATACGTTCCTACGTTACTTTCCAGCAGCCGAAACCATGTATCAGGTGTTTCTGGCACTTGGCATCGGACTCATCCTATTAAATTGGATCTGGCAGTTGTTTAAAAACTATTTTCTCGGTGCGGGGATTGAAGCAGAAGACCCTATTAAGCTGTCCATGCGTACCTTTATTTTTCTATTTCTGACATTTTATGCCAAGGACATTGTGGATCTCATTCTTAATATTGCAGGTACACCTTACAACTGGATTTTGACAGAAGATCTTCCGCCTCTGAAATTTGCGGATTTCAACAGTGTCATCACAGTCATTCTGGGCGTATGTGCCAACGGTGCTGTGGCAATTATTGCACTTATCCTGGTCCTGATTCTGGCCTGGAACTACTTGAAACTTTTACTGGAAGCAGCGGAACGGTACGTGTTACTGGGCGTGCTGGTCTATACTGCACCGGTTGCATTTGCTACAGGCGCTTCCCAGAGCACCGGCAATATTTTTAAGAGCTGGTGCCGGATGCTGGGCGGACAGCTCTTTTTACTTTTAATGAACGCCTGGTGCCTGCGACTCTTTACCAGCATGGTCGGCACTTTCCTCGCAAACCCACTCTCCCTCTAAGGAAAGGAGGACGAAATGAAACAACGAAAACAATGGATTCTATGTACCGTGCTCCTTGTCAGCATGGTGCTGTTTTGCTCCATGCCGGTCTTTGCAGCGGAGCTTACAGAAGCGGATGTAGAACAGGCAGTTGCTAACCAAGGAAAAGAAGCCGTGACTGGCAATGTGTTCATCTGGTTCTTATGTGCCATGGCCTTTTTAAAAGTCTCCCAGAAAATTGACAGCTTTCTGGCCTCCCTTGGTGTCAATGTGGGGAACACCGGCGGCAATATGCTCGGCGAACTTCTCATTGCCGGGAGAAGTCTGAGTGGTGGCTTTCATAAGCCATCCGGAGGAGGCAGGGCGCGTAGCGGCAGCACAAGCCCAGGAGATGCGGCAGTCGGCGGAAGCTTTCTTGCCGGAGGGCTGGCCGGTTCTGTGGGAAGGCAGGTACAACGAAGTGCCGTCAATGCAGCGACTGGCTATACCGAAAATTCCAGCATTGGCAATTCCTTATATCAGTCATCTCTGAAGAAAGGCGGCGATTTTTCTAATCAAGTCATCAGTAACATTGCTCAGGGAAATTACGGGCAGGTAGGCTCCATCAAAGGCGATGATGCGGCAAAGGCATTTTCCTCTTATATGGGGCTTACCCCGAATCCTGCAAACCAGCCATCTTCCAGAACCGGAGACACTGCTGGCAATGGTACTGCCGGTAATCCCGGTGCCAGACCCAATGTTCCTTCCTATACGAATATGGAAATTGGTGGTGGACGAATTACTGGCACAGAGACTACTGAGAACGGAAGCAGAGATTTTGCTATGTATAGCAAGGATCAGTATATAGCTCCACCTCAGGGAGAATATGACACCGTCCAATCTGTAGACGGCACTGCCTGGTACAAGCAATATGCTCAGGATGCTGTATCCAAAACCCCATATAAAAAGGACGATGGAAAAATTGCCTACCATGAATCCCTCGTCCAGAAACTCCCACCAGCTCCGCAAAGAAAGGATCGGATGTAGACATGCCAGAACAACGATCTGCTTTGGGTGAGGCGGCTGAAGTAGGCTCGGCAGCTATATCTCATCTGAAATTTATGAGGGCGGCTTCCACAATGGTCAAGGGTGCGAAAGGTGCTGCTCTTGCCGGTCCATTCGGAGCCGTGATTGGTGGCGCTCTCCAAAACCCACAGACACTAAAGCGTGTTTTTATTGTATGTACAGTTATTATCATGATTCCAGTTCTTTTTATTGTCATGCTACCAAGCTTGATTTTTGGAAACCTGACCGATAATACAGGGGCACTCAATGACAGCACAAAAATCACGGAAAATATCCGGGCAGCAAACCAGGCAATTGTCGAGGTACTCACAGAGTGTCATGATGACCTGCTGTCCGAAATTAATGCTGCTATCGCAAGGCTTCCACAGGGAGATACCGTTACCGTTACAGATCCTTACCAGTACAGCATCTCAGTCAATGCGAACCAGCTCATCGCACAGTTCTGCGCCAGCCGGGAAAATTACAGAGATATCAATATAAACGAATTGAAACGAATCATCCGTGAACAGAAAGAAGGGCTTTTTTCCTATGATGTCACTACGGAAACGGTAACACAGGAAGTAACCGTAGATGCTGGAGCCGAAGGTACTCCAGATGCCGGAACAGGCAGCACAACCCAGACCGTCACCTTTACCAGACATAACTATACCGTAAAATATGCCGGCGATTCCTACTTTGCAGACCATATCTTTCATCTGACAGACAAGCAGAAGGCAACAGCGGCTGATTATGCGGAAAACCTGACTTTGTTCCTGGGCGGAACCGACAGCAGCGGCATAGCAACTGCTAATGTCTCCGATGCGGTTCTGGCTTATCAGCCAATTGTAGAGCGGGTAGCTGCTCGATATGGTATGGAGCAATATGTCGCTTTGATCCTTGCAGTTATGATGCAGGAATCCGGCGGGCTGGTTCCTGATGTCATGCAGGCGGCCGAGGGCGCCTTCAATACCCGTTATCCCCATGTTCCCAACGGCATCACGGATCCGGAGTATTCCATTGAATGTGGGATTCAGGAATTAAAGTATGCCCTGGATAAAGCCGGATGCACCGGGCCCACAGATTTGGACCGCATTAAATTGGCCCTGCAAGGGTACAATTACGGCTCTGGATATATCGACTGGGCCATGGCACGTGATGGAGGCTACACCAAAGAAAACGCCATTGCTTTTTCTGACATGATGTGTGCGAGACCTGGCTGGAATTATTCCATTTATGGTGACAAAGAATATGTGGATCATGTTCTACGATATTATGTCATCACCAACACAGGAGGCAGTTACCCGGCAAATGGAATGCAGATTCCCCATTACCTCCAGACCGATTACGGGAATATCCCCTACGGCGGCGGTTCCATCGCCTCAAGCGGCTGCGGACCAACCAGTTTTGCTATGATCGCAAGTTATCTGACCGGAACCACAATAACACCAGTGGATGCAGTTGCCTGGTGCGGAAATTCTTATTATATGCCGGGAGTCGGTACTTACTGGTCTTACTTTGGTGCTGCAGCCAGTCATTTTGGATGCGGTTCCGTTACTCAGACCACTGATCCAAACGCAGTCCTGCAGGCACTATCCCAAGGGCACCCGGTTATCAGTTCCCAAAGTCCCGGTCTTTTTACCAGTGGCGGACACTTCATCGTCCTGAGGGGTGTGACAACAAATGGAAAAGTGCTGGTCAATGATCCCAATGACAGCAGCACAAAAAATTATATTAACCGGGAATTTGACATGATGAGTGAAATCCATGCAACTTCTAATGCATATTGGATTTTCGATAAAAAATAAAGGAGATTCGAGATTCTATGAGCAGAAAAAAAGTAATCCTTTCCATATTCCTGCTGATCCTAATGGTCATTGTGGGAATTGTGCTCCCCGCCATATGGAAGCACCAGAACAAAGAAACAGATACGGAGAAAAAAACCTCCAAACCTCAAACAGAAGCCCCCAAAGATGAGCCTTCGGAAGCAGAACTGAAATATACCGGTTTTCAGGAACTTACATCCTTCTTCTCCGATAGCCAGATTTCTGACTTTAAGGAATTGTTTCCTTCCTATTTTTCGCAAGCTGGACTTACAGGAATCACGGAAGTTACTTTCCTTCCAAAGGAAACCAGCTATCCAGATAAACGGTCAGAAACTCTGATGTTTTCCTTATCTAATGGCAGCAAGCTTCCCGTTACCCACCGCACCGATACCGGTGCTTTTTTATTTGGAAAAGAGAAGCTGCAGCTTGACGTAAAACCAAGGAGTTATGAAAAGGCTACCGATGATACGCTTCCCTCTATTACGACAGAGAAGATTGAATCGCTATCAGAAGGCGGCTTCCCTGACACCCTCGAAGAAAGCGGAACGGATACCAGCCCAAATAATGAAGCGGCTGCTCCAGACAAGGGCTCTAAGAACCAAAATTCCACTGAGGAGGTGCAGCCATGACCCAGCCAGAAGAACAACAGGTGTTTTTTCTTCCCCGTAATTTTATCGAGCGCGGCACCTTTATGGGTGGGATGTTTAAAATCCGAAACGCCATAGAAGGGGGAATCCTGGCAATCATCATCACCATACCGGTACTGTATCTTCCGCTTTCCCTGACCGTGCGGATCATCATCCTGTGTATGACGGCACTTCCAGCCGCAATGGTTTCTTTGATTGGGGTTGGCGGGGAGAGCCTGACTGCATTTTTCATGAATGCTCTCCGCTTCTTAAAAAACCGGAGAATGATATACCGGCAAGATATGCTTCCGGACACTAAAGTCAAGCCCCGTAAAAAGCCACGGAACAAGGAGCCACGCACTAAAAAGCGCCGAAAAGGTGCAGCAACGCCTAAAGAGGAAACTCAACTGGAAGACCCGCCTGTTATGCCTGATATCCCTATTAAAAAAAAAGAACGTCGGGAGTTTGATACCTCCACTAAGCGCGGGATCAAAAAGCAGGCCAGAGAAGATATCAAAATACTGAAGTTTAATCAGAAAGAAGAACGCCGGCATCAGAAACTGACACAAAAGGCAGCTAAGAAAATACAGAAGCAGGAAAAACTTCGCAAGAAAGCTGTGGAAAAGGATTCTTCCCCAAATTTGAAGCCGGAATCCGGTCAGACAGATAGAGAAAAGGCTGCTACACCGCCAAAGGTAAAAGCTTCCGTTAAAAAGAAAAAGCGCAAATATCAGACTTTGGAGGATTATCTTCCGATTGAAAAGATTGCCAATGGAGTGATCTATACCTCCGACCACCGCTATGTCAAGATTCTGGAGATTGAGCCAATTAATTTTCTGTTACGAAGTGCCAGAGAACAGCAGAGCATTATCTACAGCTTTATTTCATACCTGAAGATAAGCCCAGTCAAGGTGCATATCAAAATGATTTCCAAGAAAGCGGATATCAATAAGCATCTGGCCCAGGCCGCACGGGAGCTGGAGCAGGAAACCAATCCACACTGCCGGGAACTGCAGGAAGATTACATCCAGTTTGTCCAAAAGCTCAGTTCCAGAGAAGCGGTATCCCGTCGGTTTTTCTTGATTTTTGAGCATGAGCCGTTCAATACCAACCGAAAAGAATCTGAAAAGGATATTCTGGCTGCACTGGAGACTGTCTCTCAGACAGCTAAGACTTTTTTATACCAGTGTGGCAACGAGGTTCTCACCCATGACAATGAGGATGAGTTCAGCACAGATGTCCTCTACACTCTGCTGAACCGCAGCTTATGCACGAACAAGCCACTGCCGAAACGAATTAATGAAGTCCTGGCAGGCTATACGGCTCAGAACCGGGAATCCGAGACAGACCATATCCGGATGAATGAGTTCATCGCGCCGGAAAGTCTGGATTTGAAACACTCCAGCTATGTGAAGATTAATGGCATCTATCATTCTTATCTCATCGTTCCAAGCGATGGATACAAAAATAAGGTGGTGCCAGGATGGCTCTCCCTCCTCATCAATGCAGGTGAAGGCATTGATATTGACTTTTTTCTCCATAAGCAGCCAAAGGACAAGGTTTCACAACGTCTGGGCCAGCAGATCCGTATCAATCGCTCGAAGCTGAAAGATGCTTCGGATACCAACTCAGATTTTGATGACCTGGATTCCGCCATCCGTTCCGGTTACTTTCTCAAACAGGGGCTGGCCAACAATGAGGATTTTTATTATATCAACCTGCTGATCACCATTACAGCGTCCTCTCTGGAGGAACTGCAGTGGCGGACGCAGGAAATGAAGAAACTGCTCATTTCTCAGGATATGGATCTGCGTACCTGCTACTTTTTGCAGGAACAGGGATTTTTGTCTACCCTTCCGCTGGCGAATCTGGATAAAAAGCTTTTTGAGCTTTCCAAGAGAAATGTCCTGACCAGCGGGGCGGCAAGCTGCTACCCGTTTACCAGCTACAGCATCTGTGATGACAACGGGATTTTGTTCGGCGTCAACAAGCACAATAACTCCCTTGTCATCGCGGATATTTTTGATTCCAAGCAGTACAAGAACAGCAACATCTGTATTTTGGGCTGCTCCGGCGCCGGAAAGACGTTCACCATGCAGACCATGGGGCTTCGGATGAGAAGGAAGGGCATCCAGGTGTTTATCATCGCGCCGCTCAAAGGCCATGAATTCTACCGGGCCTGCCAGAACATTGGCGGGGAATTTATCCAGATATCCCCAGGCAGTCAGAACTGTATCAACATCATGGAAATCCGTCAGGTAGATAACTCAGTCAATGAGCTGCTGGATGGACCCACACTGGATGCCTCCGCTCTGGCCGGTAAGATTCAAAAGCTGCATATTTTCTTTTCTCTCCTGATTCCGGATATGAATCACGAGGAAAAACAGCTCTTAGACGAAGCCCTGATCAAAACTTACGCCCGGTTTGGGATTACCCATAAGAACGAATCCCTCATAGACCCCCAACATCCGGATCAGTATAAGAAGATGCCGATTTTGGAAGATGTCTATAACATTCTGATGGACAGCGAAGACACCAAACGGATTGGACATATTTTAAACCGGCTGGTACATGGGTCTGCTTCTTCTTTTAACCAACAGACCAATGTAGACCTGTCCAACAAGTATACCGTACTCGACATCTCGGAGCTTACCGGGACCAGTGACCTATTAACCGTTGGCATGTTCGTGGCTCTGGATTATGTCTGGGACAAAGCAAAAGAAAATCGAACGGCAGAGAAAGCAATCTTCGTAGATGAGGTCTGGCAGCTCATCGGTGCCTCCAGCAACCGGCTGGCGGCAGAATTTGTTTTGGAGATTGCCAAAGTCATCCGGGCATATTCTGGGGCAGGTATCTTTGCTACTCAGGATCTCAATGATTTCTTTGCGTTAGACAATGGAAAATATGGAAAAGGAATCATCAACAACTGCAAGACCAAGATTATTTTAAACATGGAGGATGAGGAGGCACAGCGTGTACAGTCCATCCTCCATCTGTCAGAAACGGAAGTGATGTCCATTACCCACTTCCAGCGGGGCAACGGCCTGATTTCCACGAACAACAATAACATCACCGTAGAATTTAAGGCTTCCACCCTGGAAAAGGAACTCATCACTACTGACCGCCAGGAACTTCTGGATCTCATCGAACGCCAGAAGCGCCAGCGGGCAGGATAATGCAGCATGGGCTTTTATAAGTCCATGTTCCCACAAGATCAAGGAGGAGAATTATGAAGAATCTACAAACCAATGGAAAACGGCTGCTTGCCTTTTTGCTGGCGATTCTGGTCACGCTGGGCACAGTCATCACAGAGCGCATTCCTGTTTATGCCGCTTCCGGAACCCTCACCTTTAATTCGGGGGAAACCATATCTTATGGTGATTATTTCACCACCCGGATGACCTTTGACGGAGATAACAAAGCTTATTGTGTTGAGCCGCTGAAACCTACACCTGCTGCAGGAACATACGAGTATGACTTATTAAGTAACGGTTCTCCCGTGCGGAAGGCACTCTATTATCTCCCGGGCGGGTATGGATTTGAAAAAGAAACAAACAAATATTTAAGTGACTGGGCAGAGGACGATGCCTATGTCATCGGACATCTGGTGGTTGCCTATATTTATGCCGGGTATGACTCCAACAGTGGTGCATTCTACGGTGCACCTCAAAACTACATTGAAAAGGCGCTGGAAGTAGTAAACGCAATCAATTCCCTGCCGGAACCCCCGGAGAGTTTCCGGGCATTTATTGTTCTGGGCAGCGGTAACCAGACTATCGCAGGAAGCTGGTATAAAAAGCCCTACGGATGGATTGAGCTTCAGAAAACTAATTCTAACTCAGGCATCACAGACGGAAATGAGAGTTACAGCTTAAAAGGCGCACAATATGGCATTTACAAAGGCAGCCAACTGGTAGAAACACTTACAACTGACAGGAATGGCTATGCAAAGTCAGGCGACCTGGAAGCGGATACAGACTATACTGTCCGTGAGATCACAGCAAGCCCTGGTTTTGCTGTTGATCCCAACGGATATGATGTCCATGTAAAAAGCGAAGCTGGCAGCACATTAAAAGTCAAAGAAAACCCACAAAGTAATCCTATTAATCTACTGCTGCAAAAACTGGATGCAGAGACAAAAGGAGCTGCTGCTCAGGGACGTGCCACTTTGCAGGGTGCTGAGTTTACGATTAAATTCTATGCAGAACTATCCGACAGCGATCCTGCTGCAGGTGGAAAGAAGCCGGTACGGTCATGGATATTTAAAACGGATGCACAGGGCAAAATTCAATTCACAAAAGACTATCTGGTATCTGGAGATGAGTTTTTCTACGCGGACAATGGTAAGACCCCCTGCCTTCCCATTGGTACAGTAACCATTCAGGAGACAAAGGCTCCTATTGGTTATACTGTTACAGAAACAGTAATTACCCAGAAAATAACTGGCAGTGGAAACAAGGAAACTTTATCGGTTTTCAATGCTCCAAATGTAGAAGACCTGGTTATTCGCGGGGGCGTGACAGTGCAGAAAAGAGACTTGGAGACGGCAGGTGCTACGCCACAGGGTGGTGCCACTCTGGAAGGTGCCAAATTTACCATCACGACCTTAAATGACAATCCTGTGATTGTGAACGGAAAGTCCTATACAAAAGATCAGGATGTTTTAACCCTCACAACAAATCAAGCTGGTCAGGCAGCTACTCCTGATGATACTCTGCCCTACGGACATTACCGTGTAACTGAAAAAGAATCCCCAAATGGATATCTTAATGCCGGAAAGTTGACTCTGGAATTTGATATTACAGAAAACGGGCAGATGATAGATTTGACCTCTGAAGAAACATCCATCCACAATCAGGTTATCCGTGGCGGGGTGAAAGTTCAAAAACGAGATTTGGAGACTCTAAAAGATAAAGCGCAGGGAGGTGCCGCTCTGGAGGGTGCACAATTTACTATCACAAGTTTAAACAATAATCCGGTGGTAGTAGAAGGTAAAACATATACCAAAGACCAGGTGGTATTTACGCTTACGACAGATAAAAACGGACTCTCCTCTACTCAAAAAGATACACTCCCCTATGGCCATTACCGAGTGGATGAAACGATCCCGCCGGAAGGTTACTTAAATTCTGGAAAGATATCCATTGAATTTGACATTGTGGAGGATAAAAAGATTGTAGAGTTGACTTCAGAAGATTTGTCCATTTTGAACCAAGTCATCCGTGGGGACTTGGAATTTGTCAAAGTTTCCGATGGCGACTTGAATCATCTTGCCAATGTACCGTTTTCCATTACCTCTAAAACTACTGGTGAAAGCCATGTCATTGTCACTGATAAAAACGGTTACGCCAGCACTTCCTCTGAATGGAATAAGCACACATCCAGTACCAACGAGGGAAAGACTTCAAAGGATGGCATATGGTTCGGCACTTCTGCTCCGGATGATACCAAAGGCGCTCTGATCTATGATACTTACACAATCGAAGAACAGCGTTGTGAAACAAACGAAGGGATGAACCTGCTGAAATTTGATGTCACAATTTACAAGGACTCTGTAACGATACCACTTGGCACTCTGACAGATGACCAGATCACGATTGCTACCACCGCCTTAGACCAGGATAGCGATTCCCATATGGCTCAGCCTCACAAAGAAATCACATTAGTTGACACTGTGGAATATGAGGGACTGAAGAAAGGCAAAGAATACAAGCTCATCGGAACGCTAATGGACAAAGAAAGCGGCAAAGCCGTAGAAATTGATGGTAAACCCGTGACAGCAGAATCCACTTTTACTGCCAAAAAAACTTCCGGCAGTACAAAGGTTACTTTTACGTTTGATGCTACCTCTCTGAAGGGCAGAACCATTGTAGTATTCGAGGAGCTGTATCAGGAGGATCTGCTATTAGCCGTACATACGGATATTGAAGATCAGGACCAGACTATTTATTTTCCGGAAATCGGCACGACCGCAAGAGATGCCGATACTGATACAAACCTCTCCCATGCAGATGAAGAGGTGACGCTGATTGATACTGTCACTTATAAGAACCTATTCCCGGGACAAAAATACCAGATTACAGGTACACTGATTGATAAAGGGACTGAAAAACCGGTAGAGGTGGACGGAAAACCGATCACTGCAGAGGCTTCTTTTACTGCGAAGGAAAGTAATGGTACCGTCGATGTAACCTTTACGTTTCCTGGTTCTTCTCTGGCAGGAAAAACCGTGGTTGTATTTGAATCCGTCCTCTATAAGAACAAAGAAGTGGCAGTCCATGCAGATTTAACGGACGAAGGGCAGACCATTTATTTTCCGGAGATTGGCACCACTGCAGTCGATAAGGAAAATGGCACCCATCTCGCGTATCCGGATAAAGAAGTGACGATCCTTGATACCGTAAATTATACAAATTTAATTCCCGGCAAGGAATATAAGATAAGTGGTACACTCATGGATAAGGAAACGGGCAAAGCTCTGGAGATTGACGGAAAGCCGGTAACTGCAGAAGACACTTTTACCCCGGAAGAAAGTTCAGGGAGCATAGAGCTTACCTTTACATTCGATGGCAGCGCCCTAAAGGGCAAGACCATCGTAGCTTTTGAATCGGTTACCTGTGAGGAGAAGGAAATTGCATCCCATACAGACATCGAAGATATGGCACAGACCATCCACTTCCCTGAAATCAGCACCACCGCAAAGGACGGAGCAGACGATGACAAGGAAGCGGTTGCTGAGGAAAAGGTCACCATCATTGACACGGTAGCTTACAAAAACCTGGTTCCAGACAGTAAATACAAGGTATCTGGCATCCTGATGGACAAAGAAACCGGGAAAGAAGTGCAGATTGATGGCAAACCGGTGATAGCGGAAACAGAATTTACCGCAGAAAAAGCAGAGGGGTCTGTAGATGTTACCTTTACATTCAATGGTACTTCCCTGGCTGGCCATGATGTCGTTGTATTTGAGAAACTCTTCCTGCTTGAAAAAGATAGGGAGATAGAAGTCGCTTACCATGAGGATATCAAGGATGAGGGACAGACCATTAAGCTGACTGAAGTACCCAAAGAGGAAACTCCGAAAGAAACTCCGGATGTCTCTGCACCGGTCAAAACCGGGGATGAAACTCCAATCTTTTTGTACGTCGGATTAGCTGTGGCAGCACTTGCCATTGCCGGCGGCCTTGGTATCCTTTACTGGAAAAAGCGTAAAAATGCCAAAAAGTAACTTGTAAATAAAAAATTCTCTGCAGGCAGCCTTCATGGCTGCCTGTTTGTAATAAGGGTGATGAATATGAATACACACTGCAGCACAGATGCAAAATACATCCGTCATTTTTTGGATGCATGTGACGGAAACTGGCATAACTGCACTTACGTCTGCTGTCCCTCCTGTAAGACCAAAGAACTCTGCCGTGAACCTGATTTTTTATTCTGCGTGGATGAAAGCTGTATTCCCCGTATCCTGCCAATATCTGATGCCTACTATCTTTTTTCCCGCAGGCCGGAACCTACAGAGTGCCTGAACAGTATGAACATTTCTCAGTTCCAACATTTATACCGAAAATATTTGGACTTTCAGCACTTTCCGGATAACAGGTGTCCCTGTATCGCACTTTTACATTCGCAGGAAGATGAATGTTATGACTGGTAGGTGCATTTCCGTCCATATCTACGTACAGATAAAGAAAAGGAGGTAATCCGAATATGACGAATGTAACGGCTGTTTTGCAGATGATGGATCAGATATTTACCAGTTTTATTTTCGTGCCTATGATTTTTATTCTGTGCTGTAAATTTACTCCTACCAAACAAAGGAGCAGACGATTTATTAATTTATACCGGGTATGTTTTGTACTGGTGGCAATCTTTGTGGTCCGCTGCTTCTGTTCCCATTTTATTTTTACAAATGTGAATTACCATCGGTTTACAGACAGTGGACTGTTTCCGCTCATCAAGGCACTCTTTTACTCCGAACATCCATAAGATGTGGGGAAAATCCCCTAATTGTCCGAATCTGGGAGCAGTTTCGGTCTCCAATGTATAGGAATTCATCACCCGCTTCCGTAGAATATAAGTATGCCATATGTAACGATTAATTTTTGTACGTATACCATACGTTAAGTGAGGTGAATCCATATGAGAACCCAGAAAATACGTTGCCCCTATTGCGGCAGCACCGCTATATTGAAGCCAGATTCCGTTGTATACGGGAATCATGCCCGAGGCCGGATGGTCTATGTATGCAGCCACTATCCCCAGTGTGATGCCTACGTCGGCGTTCATCCGGGAACTTCTACCCCAAAAGGGACTTTAGCAAACAAAGCACTGCGTGAAAAACGGATCAAAGCGCATCAGGTCTTTGACCAGATTTGGAAACGCGGCATTTTAACCCGATCAGAAGCTTATCGTTGGATTGCAGACAAGCTTTGTATTGATCTGCGCCATGCACATATCGGTCAGTTTAGCGATTACCTCTGCGATCAGGTGATTTTGGAGTCTGCCAAAGTGCTGCGCGACAATCACGTGCAGCTCCAGGCAGCCGGATAAGGGGGCGGCACATGATGAAACAAACCATCTCCATGACCCCAAAGCAGCGGCAGCTCACAGAAGCACACCTATACCTGGTTCCTAAAATGGTAACAGCTCTTTGTAACCGTTCCCGGCTAACGGTTCTGGAGCGGGAGGAACTGACACAGATCGGTTCCCTTGCATTATGCAAAGCTGCCATGACCTATGATGAGAAACGACCGTTCCCCACCTACGCACAGGTTGTAATCAAACATGCATTCTATGACAGTTTCCGCAATACCGGTCAGCAACGGCAGCACTTCTGTTCTCTGGATGCTATGCTAGACCAAGAGGAAGATGCCTGCCATGAACGGATATTTCTTAACCACCCAGATGCCTTCGCCCGACCGGAAGAAGAAAGTTTGAGCCATGTCATTTCCGAATACTTCCAGACATTGGAGAAAAACTGCTGTCCCAGTATCCAAAAAGGGATGGAGTCCCTGCGACTGCAACAACAGGGCTACACCAGCCGGGATCTGGCAAAACACTATGGCGTATCGCCAAACCGGGTACGCTGCTGGCAGAGCAAGGCGCGGAAGAAACTACAGCAAAATCAGGAGCTATACGCCCTGTTAGCTTAAATACAAGGAGGAATTTCCTATGTTAACGCTCTATACCGCAATCGGATATTTAAAATTCAAAAAAGGTAATAATAAGCAGCCCCTGCCCGTCATTATCAATAATGGGCAGGATTACGGGATGACGGAAAATGAACTGCTTCTCTGGAGCTGCCTGGCCTTCCAAATCCTTCAGATCCATGAGCTGGAGGCAGAGTATGAAAGCCGGCTTGCAAAGAATGCGTTGCCAGACTCCCTGCCATTTTCACATTACCTGAACCGCCTGATTCTGCGGGGGCTGATAGTAAAGGGTGAGGGGCTGACCGGTGTAGATGCCTTGTATCGGCTCCTCGGATCACTCTACATCCTGCCGGTTAAAGATACTTTCTCCATACGTTTCTTCAGTTGTATTCATCTTTGTCTGGAGGGGAAGATAAAAATCGGAGATTTCAGCCGCTATTTACGAAAGGAAACATACTCCCCCATTGAAGAGGTGATCTTAAAGCTGGCAGAAAAGGTGCCGCTCTCCACCGCCGAAATGCTGACCAGCATAGAAAAGAAAGCAAATATCCAAAGCGAAACAGACATCATGAAAGAGCTTTACGAGGATTCTGATGCAACCTGCCAGCGTCTGGCTGAGGACGCACAGCTCCACCATATCCAGTTTCCTGTACTGCAGGCGATTGGAAACCTGTACCTGAATAAACAGATTTCATTTCAGACCTTTTAGAAAGGAGTACCATGCCAAAACCATTATTCACCAAGCTGATTGCCGGGGGTGCAATCGGCTTTTTTTGTGTCCTGTTTGGATGCATCTACGGTCTTTCCGCAAACGACCGGATTTTGCTCTTATTAAGCCTTGGCATCGGGGTTGGAAGCCTGATCCGCTGCGTTAGCCTATACCTCCTCATCCGTGCACACCGATATGTGTGTTTTGAGGGTACCTGCATGAAACGGGAACCAACACTGTTAAAGCGCAGTCTGCAGATCCTGTTTCAAGATACGGAAGGCACGGAATATCGTTTTACCTTGGATAAAGGTGTGAAACTGCTTCAGGGACATTACTACCGATTGTATTTCCGGGCGGATAGTGTATTAAACAACAAAGATGTGCCTGCGAACGCTTCTGAGTCATTTCTGGACTTTCTGGGATTTGAGGAACTCTCTTCTCTTGAGTCAGGTAACATATCAGATGAACAGTAACATGTAAAAAGACCAACAGGTATATACATTGCGCAGATACTTGTTGGTCTTTTAGTGAAAACAGAACTATTCTTCAATATACATACTACATCTGAAATGCCGTTATCCAAAAACATATTCCGGCTATAAGTGAAAGCGGAGTCATAACATATTTTTCTTTCCTACTTTTTGAAATCATGTTCATAATAGTATTCAAAGATAGGTAAGCGGCAAAAAAGAAACAAATATATTTAGTAACCTTAAAAGACAACCACAAGGAAATCAAACCTCCGGCTTGCAAAACAATTATCATTGCAAAAATTTGGACAGCAAATGAGATGACTGCCATAACTCTAAATTTCTTAGGTAAGATTTTATGTTGTCCACCCATTGTAAATTCGCCCAAAGGCAAACCGCAAGCAACAAGAACTGTCATAGTTGCTATAACTCCAAATAATACTGCACCTAATATTGAAAGCATAGATCAATATTCTCCCTTCTCAAAACACAAAAAATATCAGTTATAAGTTCAAATTTTCCATCCAGCTATACTGGTGTTGAAATTTGCTTAAGCCAGATCGCTTTCACAATTAACCATATGATGACAAACCAAAATAGAATGATAGGGATTGCATAATACCACTTTTGGGGTTTACCATCTTTCCACAAGTCAATAGCAAGAGCAAGATTCTTCTCCCAGACAGGTTTTGGAATAAAACGTATCGTTAAGGCGACAAAAGCAGGAAGCAGTATAAGGTCGTCCAAATACCCAAGCACCGGAATAAAATCTGGTATTAAATCAACGGGAGAAAGTGCATAAGCAACCGTTATCGCCGCGAAGAACTTTGCTATAAGTGGAGTTTCATTATCCTTTAATGATAAAAAAACAGCAGGTATCTCTGCCTTTAATTTTTGTATCCTGCTTTTTAGATCCATCGTTCTTTCTCCTACAACTTCATATTTTTCCAATACAAGCTGAAATTTTTCTTTTACATAAACTGGAATTTTTCAGTATATCAAACTGGCACGTTACTGTTCCTTATCTTTACGTTTCTTTTTTTCATTAAAATATGATACAGCTGTAATAACAGCATATACTCCTGTATAGTTTAAAGCAAAAATAGGATAAGGTGGGTTTTCGCCAATTTCAACAAAGAAACTTAAGCAAAAAATAAATAATATGATGAGAAATAATGAAACTATATAATGCACACATTCTTGTAGTAATTTATTTCTTAATTTTATGGTTCTAAAAAGACAGATAAAGCCTACACCTAGAATACAAATAGCTCCCCGTAATAAAATATGTGTATTGCTGTCATACCCTTTTTCCTGTATTGTAAGTTGAAAAATACTGCTACAAAATGTTGTTACTGCAAACAATACACAAACAAGCAAGAAGTATTTTTGAGCTTCTTTAAACATTGTATATTTCCTCCTCAAATTCAAATTTTCCAGTTTGACAAGCTGGATTTTTATTTAGGCTTATCTTTTATTGGATCTCCATTTTCATCAATTTCTCCCTCAAGCCATGCCATAATACCAAACTTGCAAAAAGGGCATATAATCACTTCTTTGTAAACCTCTTGCTTGCAACGTGGGCAAATAACATATTCTTCATTCTTTACATTTTCCATCTGCTTTTCCCTCCTGTACAAATACAAAGCTATCTACATATCCAGATTATCACAGCAACATACTGAAGTCACTCTTTTTATGTCCATTACCCATCAAATAAAATTATTCGCTGTATGTAATATGCCTTCTTATACAGCATTGTGTTTTTTCTTCCTAATATTCCATAAATTAATAATGCAGCTGCAAAGTCCTATTCAATAGCGGTTCTTATCAAGTTCACTATATATGGTTTGTTTTAGTTTGACTAACACTATATATTGTGCTATTATAGTGTTGTGTTTAAGTATTTGTGCTATCCCCAGTGTGGGAGTCTGGACCATTCATCCAGAACGCACAGGCAGTCTAAGTTGGAAATTAGTGTCATATGTTAGCCGTATTATGCGGTTTCATATGGCACTTTTTTTATTTCACCATTTATTATTTTACCGCCCAAAGAGGCAGAAAGGAGAATTACTATGTCATCACCACTCACTATTATCATGGGGAGGCCCACAGCGGATCCCGTCATGCAACAGGCCAAGAATAATACCCAGATTGAATATGTCAGTCTGGATATTGCCACCACACAGCGTGGACAAAACGGCGAAAATGAAACAATCTTCGTCAACTGCTATTTCAACAAATTTTTAGCAGAGCGTTTGGGAAAAGCAGGCGTGAAACATGGAACCCCTATCATGGTCTATGGAGATACGAGCTATCAACCATTCCTCTATCAGAAGGGAGCGAAAGCTGGACAGGCTGGTGTCAACATCAGGATCAATGTCAAGGATTGGCAGTTTGTTCCATCCAACAAGTCGGAAAATGAAGCTGGAGCCCCTCAAAACGGAATGCCGGCAGCGAATTATGGTGGTGCGTCAACACTGGGAGCCGGTGGCTATCAGAATCAGGGCATGCAAAATCAAGCGGCCCCAAATCAGCCCATGCCAAATGGTAATTATGGCGGGACACCCGGCGTGCCAAACCAGACATCCCAAAACAGAACTGGTTACCAAAATCCCCCTGCATCTTATGCAGGAGGCGGTTATCCACCACAGAATCGAGCGCCACAGAATTATCAGGCAGCCCCTTCCGGAAATGGCTATGGGAATAATGGCTTCTCAAATGTTCAGGAGAGTCAGCTTCCATTTCCAGCTTAAGCAAGGATATTCAGCCCCCTTATGTACTAAAAAGAACTCTATGTTGAGGAATTGCTTTCCGCCATGCTGATGGCACTGCAATTCCTCTTTTTTTGCACAAAAGTAGAAAGGATATTTATTATGAAATCCAAGAATGGACTAAAATTTTTACAGATTATTGTTATTGTGCTGTTCGCATCTGCATTTTTCATGCCGGATCATTCCAACCGTGCCTTGGTTTTGACGATTGCAGTCATCGGTATCATTGGAGCTCTTCTTTTGCTTCTGATCCCTCTGCTTCCCCGTCTTCCAAAGGTGCAGAAACCCCGACATTCCAAAAGAATGCCAAAAACTGCTGCTTATCAGTCCTCGGATATGGAGACTCTTCTGCTTCGGCAGATCAGCTACCAGATTACAGCGAAGCTACAGTCTGCCTATCCAAAAGCTACCTGGGATTTTATCAGGCAGCCGGACATAAACCGGTTAATCAGCGGTGAACCGATGCGTATCCGCACAAGAAATACCAACGACTTTAATTTTGCTGAAGTCCGTATGGACTCTTACGGAAGCCTTATGCTTTCCATGATGACCATAGAAACGCTAAAACGGCGGACATCAGATGAGAATCCTGAGGATGATCCTGCCCAAGCGGACCCAGAATCCTGGTATACCTTGATCGGGAAACCACTTCTTGTAAATTTGGTTGGAGACCTGCAGGCCAGAGGACATCAGAAACTATTCATCAATGAACAGGGACAGATTTACATTGAGAATGGAAATACCCCAGAGATCAAAGGCACATTCGAGTATTTTCCTCCCCGGAATTATTGGACAGCTCTGACGGATATCTTAATCCGCGATGAACTGGAAGCAACGGAAACCGAACAGGCATTGGAAATTTCATGGGCGTAGAAGGAGGGATTAAAAATGGCGAATAACCTTATCGCAAACTGGACTTTTCGTAAGACCTTACCGGAGCCTTTCAAAGATTATACCGATGATGCAAAGTTTACCGGAATCGCGTCCAAATACTGCACACAGCCCAGACCACAGGCAACACTGCACGCAGCAACACTTAGGGCGGTACTTGCCTATATGGAGCTGGAGTCTCCAACGGCTGGGAAAAAGCCTGAGGAACTTGGCGCAATTGGAAGCCAGAACAACAACTTCACCATTGCAGAGTACCCTAGCAAGACCGGGGAACTGCATGTGGTCGTCTACAACCGTCTGACCGGGAAATTTTATGCAGGGCGTTACACCACTCCACCAGATACCGAGAGTAATCCTGAGAAATACATTGTAAAGGAAGGGGAAAGCAGCGGTGCTGCTTTATTATTTGCCCTGCTCCCTACGGCTCTTGCCGATGAGGAGTGCAACAGTTTTTACCAGCAGTTAAAGGAGGACCGCGATAGGGGCTACCCTGATATGGATGAGACGGCAAAGACAGCCGCACTTTTATGCGACAACATCTACCGCCGCATCACCTATGGAAATATGCTTCCTGCCGGGGAGATCAAATCTGCCGTTACAGCAAACGGCGTCATCCCGGTAATCAAGCCTTTCCAGATAGAACAGGGGATTTACGCACCAACCAATGTTATTTATGGGGATTTTCAGGTAGTAAAACCAGGAAATTCTTCAAAAAAAGTTTCTATCCTTATTAATAGGAATGATTTTGTTAGCAAATATCCCCTATCTGAATCCCGAATATTAACGCCCCAGGAAGAACTCATGGTTCCCCCACTTCCGGACTGGTATATCATACCACCCGCAATCAAACGGATCTGCGAACATGCCAAGATGACTACCGGCGGCTCACAGCCAATGCGTAATTTCCTGCTAAGAGGTGTTTCTGGCACAGGCAAAACCGAAGGTGCAAAGGCACTTGCTACTGCACTTCATCTGCCATATCTGTTTACTACTTTCTCAGCAAATAGTGAAATCTACGACCTGCTCGGACAGTTTATTCCGGATGTGGATAAGCCAACGGCACTTACCGGCATATACCCAACCTTCCAGGACATCCTGCTGGATCCACCTACTGCGTACTATAAGTTGACTGGCATCCTTGATGAAGATGTCACTGAAGAAGTGGTCTATCAAAAGCTCGTAGCTACCATTTCGGAACAGGCAAAATTGCAAAATACAGGTGGTACTTCACAACAGAGATTCAAATATACGGACACCCCTTTAGTGGATGCAATCCGCAATGGCTACTTGATTGAACTGCAGGAGCCCACCGTGATTGCAAATCCGGGTGTGTTGGTAGGTTTGAACTCCTTGCTGGATGGATGTGCAAGCACGGTACTCCCCAATGGTGAAGTCATAAGACGCCACCCTGACACGGTAATCGTGCTGACCACCAACAATGACTATGCAGGCTGTAAGCCGCTCAACCAATCCATCATTTCCCGAATGAACCTTGTCATCGACATGGAAGAACCGGATGAAGAAACACTGACAGAACGTGCGCTTGCAGTTACCGGATGCACCGACAAGGCAATGGTGCGGACGATGGTACGCATTGTCCGGTCTATGTCAGAATACTGCCGGGCTAACCTGATCACTGATGGCTGCTGTGGCTCCAGGGAACTGATATCCTGGATACAGTCTTATATGATCTGCGGAGATATCCGTGAAGCAGCGCGCTATACAATCCTTGCTTCCGCTTCTGCGGATGCAGAGAGCCGGAGTGAGCTGGAAAGCAGCTGCCTGGATACGCTCCTTGCCGCATAGGAGGACCAGATGAAAAACATGAAAATGACGGAAAGCAAAATGTGTGTTATCTGTGCAGAGAACCTGCAATATCTTCGGAAATCCCATAACGGGAAAATTTCCCAGCAGGCTCTTGCACGCATTCTAAACCTCTCTCCAAAAACTATTATGAATTATGAATCCGCCAAAAGTTCCCTCTCAGCCTATGCAGTCTACCGTCTGGCAGATTATTACGGCTGCACGATGGAGGAACTTCTGACAAAAAATCTATTAAAAGAAAGGACGGACGAAGTGTGAACGCTAATCAAAAGACACTGAAAAAAATGATCCGGGAACAGGAACTCAGCATTACGGACGAAGAACTCTTTCTGTCTTCCGCATTCCAAAAGCATCAGACTTCCCTTGCACAGACGGCTACCGGCCGCTACCGCAATGGGCTTCAGGTGCTGATGGAGTGGGACGATGATCCGGAGGCATATGTGGCATATACAGATAATTATAAAATCCACAACAATACCGCCAATCATTTAACCCAGAGTTTTCCTACCCGCTACCTGCGCTCTCAGAGCCTTACTGGTCTTACGGGACACGAAATCGGACATTTACGGTATACCGATTTCACCTCTCTTGGGATATATCTGAGCAGTATGCAGAATGGCTCGTTTTATCCTAATCCCCCCGATTTTTCTACGTCATCCTATCAAAATTTTCTGATGACGGCATGGGAGGCAATGGAAGATAAAGAAAAAGCAACCTGCATGGTGCTTGCTAACTGTGCATCGTCCATCTCAAACATTTTGGAGGACGTTTACATCGAAGCTCGCATGTGTGAAGCATTCCCAGGCGTCTTCCGTCAGGGTATCCTGTTAAACAATCTGCGTTTTGCAGAGCAGATGCCTTCCATACAGGAGCAGATTGATAAAAAATACAATGACTTCTCTATTGTTGCAAACCTCATCATCCAATACTGCAAGACTGGGAACATCAATAACCTTTCCGGTTACAGCGGGCCCTATCTGGACTATCTGGAGGAATGTGTGCCATATATTGACGATTCCGTTTATGAGGATGATGCAAAGGCGCGCTTTGATGCAACAAACCATATTTTGATCATCTTATGGGAGTATCTTCAGCCCATGATCGAGGAGATGAAAGAAAAACTGGAAGAAAGCGACGAGTCCGAAGCCGGCAAGAATCTTTCTGATACTTTGGGTGAGGAAATCAAAGGCGGGATGCCACTTCCGGGAATCCCCGGCGGGAAAGCTCCGAAAAATGTCCCTGCCGGAAAAAAAGATAAGAAAAACAACCCACTTCCACCTGACCCTCTTGCCACAAGGCAGGCAGCCATTCAAGAAATCCAGGAAGTTATGCACGAAGAGGGTGAACGGATCGCACTGGCAAAGACCAACACCATCACAGATGAAAATAACCCGGGGATTACCTACAATCACCAATACTCTGGTTCCGGCTACGAAAAGGCAGCTTCTGACCTGTTCGACATCTTAACTGATGTCGCAACAGAAAAGGCAGAGGAACGATATCAGCAGGAAATGACTGAAGAACTGCAGAAAACAGCCAATGATATCCGTTATGGAAATGCCCATGCAGGCATCCATGTGACTGTCAACAGAATCCAAAGGGTAGAACCTTCCATGATCTCTGACTACCAGTCCGTTGCTCCTGCGCTTTTACGGGCATCAAAACGGCTACAGGCATCCATCGCTCCCCTGCTTCGAGAAGAGGCAGAAGGCGGGAACCTAAAGAACCTCATTTACGGAAAGCGACTGAATATGAACGCCCTGTACCATCAGGACGGCACGCTTTTTATGCGGAACCGCCTGCCTGATGAAGAACAGAAACTGGCAGTCGCGCTGCTGGTGGACGAGAGTGGCTCTATGTCTTGGAATGACCGGATTACCCATGCAAGGAAAACAGCAATCGTGCTTTATGATTTCTGCCGGGGACTAAACCTCCCCATCACTATCTATGGACATTCCACGGATGACGGCGGAGTGGCACTTTATTCCTATGCAGAATTTGATTCCATCGACAACACCGATTGTTATCGACTGATGGATATGAGTGCCCGCGGTGGGAACCGCGACGGTGCTGCCCTTCGTTACGTGGCCGAACATCTGGATAAACATGCCGCTAAAAGAAAACTCCTGATTCTAATATCAGACGGACAGCCAGCGGATTACGGTTATTCGGGAACTGAGGCGGAAGCAGATCTGCGTGGGATTAAAAAGGAATATGAAAAGAAAGGCATTACGCTCTTTGCAGCCGCCATTGGCGACGACAAAGAGAACATCAAGCGCATCTACAAGGACGGTTTTCTTGATATCACCAATTTGGAAGACCTGCCCAAGCATATGACGCTCCTGGTGAAACAGTATCTTAAGTAGAAGGAAGGAACTTTATGAATGCAAATTATCAAAATAAGGTCACAGACCAGATTTTTAAAGTCCAGACCGATAAAAAGCTGATCGCTCTTTATGACCGTCTCCGTTACGCATCTGTTAGCAGCTATGCCCAGCTTCATGCCAAGGGAGAATATCTGGAAAATGGACACAAATCTCATTCTTTAATTGGGATCACCATTCAGGATTACTCTAACGGCACAGGGGATAGAAACATCATCACCCAATTTCATCTGGCGCCAGAGCAGATTCAGTTCATTCTGACCAGGATCACTGCAGGCTTTCAGGAATATGAATGGTCGCAGAGTAAGATTTTCGGTGTACCGGATGCTGGAGGGTATTCTACCGCCCAGCAGTTCTTCATTTCAAGACACGCTGCCGACAACACCGGCCGGATGATGAAGAGTCCCTGGCGGATCCAGATTGTAAATGGAAAGGGGATTAAGGTGCAGAACAGCAATGGCGGTTCTTACATGAAATCCGGAAGTTTTGTGTCAGAGAAAAGTACTTTTATCCAATTGACGGATATGGATTTATTTATCTTGTTTAAGCGGGCAGATGCTTATATCACCCAGTGGGAGAACTGCATCAGCCATCAACTGATAATAAATGGAAAACAGGCCCTTGCGAACCAGCAGGCCCAGCAGCAAGCATCCAGCCAGGTGCCGAACGCTGCATAAAATTACCAGAAAAGAGGCGGCTTATGCTGCTTCTTTTCTCTTTAGAAGGAAAGGAGTATCACACTATGAGAATTGCTACGATCTGCAACATGGACGCTCAAGGACGTATCACGATTCCTGCCGTTATCCGAAAAGCAATGCACATTGCCGATGGGGAAGCGTTAGAGGTGGAAAGCACGGGACAGAATATTCTTCTCCGTAAACCTCAGAATTTTACCGTTGACAGCTGGCAGGCACAGTCCTATTTGGATATCCTGCACAGCATCGTGCCTTGTGGAGCTATGATCTGTTCCACAGAGGCGGTCTATGCCTCCAGAGGGATTCCCCTGCCAAAGAACAGCCCTGTTCCAAAGGAGCTGGCAGACTATGTGGCATCTGGGATAGAGACCGTGTTTGATCCGGCTCATCCTATCTTTATACCGCCGCATCTGAATAATCCGGTCACTGCACTGTTTCCGATTATCCGTCAGTCAGGACATCCTGCCCTGGCACTGATACTGATTGCAAAACAGGGACATCCCTTATCTGATATGGAACTTGGCAGTGCCAAATTAGTCGCTGTTACATTAGGACATCAATTACTTTAAAAGAAATGCGAAGGAGGAATCACCATGAAGAAAATACACGAATTAACCAACGAACAGAAACGGTTCGCGGAAGAACATCATACACTTGTTTATAAATTTCTAAACAATAATCAATTAAGTGTTGAGGAATTTTATGATGTCGCTATCTTTGGATATCTGCTTGCCGTCCAGGAGTATCTGGAGAATCCGGATCTTTCCAGATTTTCTTTTACTACGGTCGCCTGGCTCCGGATGAGGAACTGTATTGCAAAGGAGTTTATCTACCTCAACCGCCCAAAGCGTAAAGCAACGCTGGTACCCTATGAGGAGTACCAGGAATCGGCCTCCTTAGAAAAGCTTCTGCCCAATCGGATGCTGGCTATTGCCGAATCTCTGGACAATCAGGATCTGGCCTTAAAGTTACTTGCCAAAATGACGCCAAAGGAAAAAGAAGTTGTGTTCTTAAAAGCAGACGGATACACCTACCGTGAAATTGCTGCACACTGCAGCATTACGATTCAAGGTGTAGGCAGCCGTTTCCACCGGCTGAGAAGCCGTCTGTGTGAACTGGCACTATCCTAGGAAGAAAGGGTGAAATACAATGAACGAATTACAACTACAGCGTGCAGCACAGCTTCTGGAAGCGGAATTCGGACCAGAATGGCAATCCATTGCCGGGATACTGGGAACCGAGGGGCTTAGGAAGCGGGTAGGAAAAGAACTGACATCATTTGTGGCCTTCCCGGAACGCGGAGATGGCGGAAACAGCCATTGGAGGGGCAACTGCTCCCCTGAAGTTGTTGCCGCCCTTCTGCAGTATGTGTTGGACTGCAAACGTTATTATGGCAAAGACACCAGCCAGTTTACCCTGATTGATCCCATGAGCGGTTCGGGGACATCGAAGGCAGCGGCAGACCGTTTTCAGATCCGCTCGCTGCTCTACGATTTGAACCCGGCACCACCTGTCGGATTTGGTAACTGGAACGCCCTTAGAAATGATGTGGATGATTCGGCGGATCTGATTTTCTTTCACCCACCGTACCACTCCATGATTCAGTATTCCGGAAATATGTGGGGGAACCCGCATCCTGATGACCTGTCACGGTGTGAAAGCTATGAAGACTTTCTGGAAAAACTAAATTTTTGCATCCATAAATTCTTCTTATCTCTGCGGAAAGACGGAAGGCTTGCCGTTCTTGTAGGGGATATCCGGAGCCGTGGGCAATTTTACAGTATGCAAAATGATGTGATGCGGATGGGTGAGTTTGAATCTTTTCTAGTAAAGGGCCAGTTCAACTGTGTCTCTGACACTCGCAGATACAAAAAACCGTTTATCCCCGTGGTCACAGAATATGTGATGCTGCTAAAAAAGGCAGACTCGCTGATGATACCTTTCAGCTGCAGGCAGAAAGGAGGATATTCCATCCAAAACACCGATACCATGGTTCTTACCTGGCATCACTTGATTCGGATGACACTGGAGAGCCTTGGCGGAACGGCTGCTTTGTGCGACCTCTACGCTTTATTAAGAGAGCATCCCAAAGCGATGGCCAACCCTCATTATCAGGAACGGATCCGCGCAACCATTTACGAGCACAAAGAACAGTACATCCCAATATCCCGTGGATGTTTCCGTCTGAGTTACACGGTAGCATAAAAGTACAAGAATAAAGGAGTGAAAATGATATGAAAAACACAATAATCCGAAAGATAGAAAAATCAAACAAGAAACAGGTCCTGCTGACTGGAATCCTTTCCCTTCCTCTACGAGTAGGAGAACGGGCCTGGATTCGTCAGACAAACCAGTGCATTACTACTTCCACGGTAGAAAAGATATGGGAGGTATCTGAAGACTGTATTGTTTTTGAGACCTGCAACACCATTTATCAGCTCCAGTATGAACGATTTCCCATAGGAATGGCAGCGGAGGTGATGTGTGCTTGAATGACAGCAAAATAAAGGAACTGGGGGACAGCCTGCAAGGGCTGCTCTCCATCTTAAAAAAGAACCGGGAGTATGTAGATCGCCATGTGCTGAAAACAAAATACCGGGAGCCATATTATGATCTGCTCCGCCGGATCAACCAAAACGCTACCGCTTTCTCAAAAGAAGTCTCATTAAGTGGTTTAGCCATCAATCCTGATTTTCCCTTGGCGGAACAGATCAAGGCTATCAACCATGCCGTTTCGGATTCTGGCTTGTTGGTTAAGATGGGACGATGTTTATCATCTCATTATGATGTAGCAGAGCTATACCACCTGTCAATGGAAATGCGGGAGGTGATTGAAAGTGCACTGCGCCCTTATGTGGCACCAGAAGACTGTCTGGTTGCAGGCCTGTTTAATATCGAACAGGAACCGGTTCTTTATAACACGCTGACAGAAAAAGTTTATGAAAATGATACCTGGGTAGACCGAAAACTTGACCTTAAAGGAAAACTTCTAATCTACCTTAAGCAAAACAAATATCCTGCCGAACCAGAGCCGGCGGGAAGAACGGAGACAATAAAACAATGTCAAAAAACCATGTAATAGATAAAACGAACAAGGATATACTGAGGGTCGCCGTGATTATCGAAGAGGGAATCATCAGCGCAGCTTATTCCTCAACTGAGAATATAAAACTAGAAATCGTAGAATTGGATAAAGATTATGCAAGTATAGAGGAACGGAACGCCGCCTATGAGTCTTACAACAAAGATATCGCTCTTTCGCCATGTGAATATGAGCTTATACTGCCTGGTTATTATGAATCTTTAGAATTGGAGGAAGAAAAGTAATGGCAAATATATGTTGTGATGATGTTCAGTTTTTGCCTGGAACAAACCCAAAGGGTATTGACCAGCTTTGGGAAGATTTGGAAGCTTCTATCGTGCTATGCCCAGATTCCGATTACGTAGCTCTCAGCAGGCTCTTTCAATATAAAAATATTCCCGTAACAGGAATATACCTTCGAGGAGTTGTAGCCTATATGGAGCGGAACGCAGATGGAGTTCTACTGGATTTAGAAACTGCATGGGAACCGTTATATGAAGCATATGGCGCAATAGCCGATGCGTATGGTGTAACCTTTGTCCTAAAAAGCGTAGAACCAGGAGAGAAGCTTTTTATTAATACGGATTCTTCTGGTTCCTGCTTTCCGGAGAGATATATCGTCTGCATTTATGATGAAGAAATGTCTGCCCCATCTGGCACAAGAGTTACCGAAGTTATTGAAGACTGGGAGGTATATACGTCTGAAGCAGAGCTATTGGAGACTTTTCGTAAACTTGGGTATATTGCTGATACAGCTGAAGAATTGAATGGCATGTTGGATGAAGATGAAATTCATATATACGAATTTGAAAACTTTTATGCTAACAAAAATACCGCTGCCTGAAGGGGTGACACATTTAATACGTTGGAAAAGGACACAAAGGAGAGAATAATATATGAATAGAAATAAAGAAACCATGACTTGGAATATCCATTACGTTATCAACACTATTGGACCCGGAGGAATCATTAATGCACACACCCACGGCATGAATGTTTATGGCCATAAGGACTTTCAGGTTGTATTAAATTTCCCAATCTGGCATATTGGCTATTTATTGAATGAAATGGGACACCGCGTCCAGAATGGGGAACGTTTTTCCCCCGGACAACTTATACAAGGCATCTATGAGGACTGCCCCATCCGCCTCGAAACATTCAGAGAAACCGGACGGGATGTTCTCCGGATCATCATTCCGGATAAAAATAACCGATTCCCAGATGATCCACTTTGTGAGGACAGATACAAGGTACAGCTAAATCGGGCTTTTGAGGATTGAGCAACTGAAAATATATTACGGAGGATATTCCACAAATGAAATATTACTTTAGCAAAACTAAATTCATTAAAAGGGCTCCGCAGTGTGTTATTCTTGACTGGCGGCTTGTTGATCTTGACCGATGGGATGGGATGGAAGTGCTTTTTTTCAAAGGAGAAAGAGCCGGCTTACTTCCGTTATTCCAATATACTAATGTAGAAGCATACTATCCTGGCATCTATAAAAATTATTGTGATAAAGAGGAAGGAAATCCCTTCTTTCAGGGAAGTCCGAAGGATTTCACCCGTCCGGATCACTGGCCGTGCCGGAATCTTAAAGGTATACAGGATAACAGCTCTGTTTTCTATGAATAAGAGAGACATCGGACCGCCCACATTGGACGGTCCTTTTTTATATTTTGTACCATCCTAAATTCTCTTTCTTGTATATTACAAAAGATTATTATATAATTTTCTTATTACAAATAAGGAGCTGAATCTTATGAAAAATAATGGTTACAAAGCCTTTGACTTAACTACAAAGGAGGAAATACAAATTCACTCTCCCAATAAATATGTGGATGGAGAGATTATTGAACTGAAATGTCCTGACTGTGTTCATGAATGCAAAATATTGGAAACATTATCAGATGATAGTGATGATTAGTTTAAGAAACTAAAAAGAAATTTGGAACTGTATTTTAGCGCAATAAAATTGTAGAGATACTTATCCGTTGATCTCGGTAATACTTATTTTTACGTTTAAATCTATATGTAGTGTTTTTATTTTGACTTTTTCTATATATAGTGTTACACTATTCTTGTAATTATTATTTGTGTCAATCCGGAAGGGTATTTCACACATTGTTTAGGTTGGTAAGACGTCAGAAGTTTACTCTGCAGTTTTCAGGATTCTTCTGGCTTTTTTTATTTTGCAGGATATCTGCAGCATAGAGGGAATGAACGCATTTGTGTCCATTCTCTTTTTTGTGCCTAAACACAGAAAGGGGGAAAAAGAATTTCCGGAAGACCTTTACAAGAAAGGAGCTTTATATGCCAAAAGAAATCGAACAAATCAAAGAACTTGTATACACCCTGAATAAACACCGGGATGCTTATTACAACCAGAACAGTCCTACCATCTCCGACAAGGAATATGACAGACTGTTTGATGAATTAAAACGACTTGAAGAAAGGTCCGGGTTTATCCTGTCAAATTCTCCAACACGGACAGTCGGATATTATCCAATCAGTGCACTTCCAAAGATGCGGCACTCGATTCCGCTTCGATCCCTGGATAAGACAAAGCAGCTCTCCGAACTGGCATCTTTTATAGCTCGGAATCCCGCATTAATTATGCTGAAGCTGGATGGTCTTACAACAAAGCTTGTATATGAAGACGGCAAACTGATATCCGGCTCTACCAGAGGTGATTCCGAAGTCGGTGAAGAAATAACCCATAACATTCCCTCTTTCAGGAATGTGCCACTTACCATTCCCTATCAAAAACGCTTGGTCATCGTTGGAGAATCTTATATTCACACCAATGATTTCGACCGTTTGAAGGAAACGCTGCAAGACAGCAATGGACGTCCCTATCATAATGCCCGTAATTTAGCTTCGGGTGGTGTGCGGAATCTGAATCCCAAAGCCTGTGCCGAAAGGTGTATCTATTTCTCTCCTTTTAATGTACTGGAAGGCATGGAAGAAATTCCTGACAGTGACAGCCGGCAAATACGTTTGGCCAAAGTAAAAGAACTTGGTTTTGATACCTGTCCCTACGCCACAATCGAAGAATCTGCACCAACTGAAACGCAGTTGGAAACTTGCATTGATTCCTTAAAGGCAGCGGCACAAAGAGAACACATTCCCATTGATGGTATCGTAGTTATTTTTGATAGTCTCTCCTACTCCAAAAGCTGTGGCTATACCGGTCATCATAATAAAGAGGGTCTGGCATATAAGTTCGAGGATGAGCAGTACGAAACGATTTTGCGAGAAATTGAATGGACTCCGACACGCTTTGGGGAAATTGCACCGGTAGCTATTTTTGATACCGTGGAAATTGACGGCTGTGAAGTATCAAGGGCCAGCCTTCACAACCTGACTTTCATTAAGGATCTGGAACTGATTCCAGGATGCCGCATCATGGTATCCAAGCGGAACATGATTATTCCACATATTGAGGAAAATTTGGACCGTGGGCGTTACACCAACCCTGCACCGCCGATTTGCCCATGCTGTGGCTCTGCAACAAGAACTCACAGCCGACAGAGCAGTGATGGCAGGATGGTTGAGACTGTCCACTGTGACAACCCACTATGTGACACTCAAATACTTCGGAAATTTGAGCATTTTACATCGAAAAAAGCAATGAATATCGAAAACATATCAAGAGCAACTCTGGATAAATTTCTGGAACTGGGATATCTTCAGTCTTTTCAGGATATTTATCATCTGGATCAGCACCGAGAAGCTATCATACAGTTAGATGGTTTCGGTGAAAAGTCATTTGACCGTCTCTGGTCATCCATCCAAAACAGCAGAAATACGACATTTATTCACTTTCTGGTATCTATGGATATCCCTATGATTGGCAGCACCAAAAGCCGAGTTCTAAATAGGGTATTTCGTGGGAATCTGGATGCATTAGAAGCAGCCGCTTGTGGCAGCTATGACTTTACAGAACTGGAAGACTTCGGAGATGTACTTAATAACAATCTACACACCTGGTTTGCAGATGAAGACAATTTATGTTTATGGAGGGAATTACAGATGGAAATGAATTTTGAAAAGGAAATAGACAGACAAGTTTCTGAGAACCCATTTCAGGGCTGTACTATCGTAGCCACTGGAAAGCTGACACATTTTACACGCGATGACATCAATGAAAAGATTCTGGCTCTGGGAGGAAAACCCGGCAGTTCAGTCTCAAAAAAAACAGATTATCTAATTTGTGGCGAAAAGGCTGGAAGCAAGCTCACGAAAGCACAAGAATTGGGAATCCATGTTCTCACAGAGCAGGAATTTCTGGATATGATAGCTTAAAAGCCTGGGAGGAAAAATCATGAATGAAGAAATCGTAAAACATTATAAAGAAATGAAAATAGGAATAGATGAGCCATTTAAGTTCCATTGTACCTTATGCGGAGAGTGCTGCATACACCGGGAGGATATTCTGTTAAATGCTAAAGATCTTTTTCGCATTGCAAAAAAGCTGGAGCTCACGCCCCATGAAGTAGCAGCGGAATACTGTGAAACATACATCGGACCTGATTCCCGGCTTCCCATTGTCAGACTGAATCCACGAGGTCCAGAGAATCGCTGCCCTTTGCTAAAAAATTGCAAATGTATGGTACACGATTCAAAGCCTACCGTCTGTGCCATGTTTCCCATTGGCCGTTACATGGAATCAGAAGCATCTAATCAGTCGACACCTATTCTGGAGAATCTGAAAACAGGAAAAACCGGATATATTTATGTAAATCCCGAATGCGGTGATGATACAGAAACACATACGGTCCGGGAATGGTTCAACCGCTTTGGAATTCCATTAGAAGATTCATATTTCGCAAATTGGAATCGAATCCTTGTGGGACTCAGCAGTATATTTCATGGTATTGAAAAAAAGCTTCCCAAAAAGTCAATGGAACAAATATGGACGGCATCATTTATAAGCCTGTATTTTAACTATGATATTCACAAGAATTTCTTTCCCCAATTCTGTTCCAATACTGAAAAACTAATGGAAGTGATGCGGGCATTTGCTGAGAATACAGTCAATGAAAACCAAAAAGCAGAATAACTCTTTATAAAATTAGGAAAGGTGCAATCTACTGTACCTTTCCTTTTGTACCGACTGCTATGTGACCGGACAAAAACTTAGAATATATTTATGAAAGGATAACAATATGATGAATTACGAAGAATTTGAAGATACAATAAAAAAATTATTTGAATCAGCAGTTGAAAAAAACGTCAACGTTACATCCGTCAAAACCCGGAAAAATAACAATACATTATACAGAGGCCTTGCTTTTCAGATGGCAGGCAGCAATTTGGCTTCATCCCTTTATTTAGAGGATTCTTATCGGGATTATGAAAGTGGAGTCTCTATCGCTGATATTTTTGAAAATCTTTATCATACATATAAAGATCTGCCTTTACAAAGTTGTAGCCCAAAACTACTGTATGATTTAGAAAACAGGAAAGAGCAGATTGTTTACAAGCTTATCAATTATGAGAAAAATAAGGATCTGTTAAAAGAAATTCCTCATATTCAATGCCTTGATCTTGCAATTGTATTTTACCTGTTGCTGCACATAAATGATAATGGCATTACGTCCATGCTAATTGATAAAAGATATCTTTCAGTATGGGGGATAAATACGGACACGCTTTATTCCTATGCTAAGAAAAATACTCCCAAATTACTCCCTGCCTATATCCAGTCTATGTCTGACGTTGTCAGCGAAATAGATGAGGAACTTGTAGTCCCGGATGTTGATTATGGAATGCTTATGCTTTCCAACACTTACAAAAACCTGGGAGCGGGATGTATCCTATATGATAACATATTAAAGCAGTTGGGGCGCCGATTTGGTGAAAGTTTGTACGTAATACCAAGCAGTATCCATGAATGCATCATTCTTCCCAAAAGCAAGGTGGAAAGCGAAACAGAATTGACGGAAATGATCTGTGAAATCAATAAAGCTATTCTTGAGCCAGATGAAGTTTTAGCAGACCATCCATACTATTATGACCTGCAAAAAGACACCCTTAATATTTCCGCTTAAACGGAATTTACTTTCAGTTACAGTCAAAAGGAATTTACAATAAACATTATGAAAAACTTCGAGCCGCCCAATTTGGACGGCTCTTTTTAAATCATAATTCATCCTTAAAATCCGGCAGGGATTCTATCAATCTCAGTATAACTGTCTGCCGCATATCTTCGTCAATACGCTTCTTAACCGTGCCATCCTTCTGTGGTTCCTCAAAGGTACACAACTCATCAATATAATCGGAGTAATGTTCCACCACTTTCTGGACCGCTTCTTTTTCCCCGGTCACTGCAGCCATAATCACTTCCTCTGTCAGCAGATTCTCTTCTTGAGGCTGTTGCTGCAATTCCCGATGTATCCGTTTCCGATAACGGCTCACTCGGCTTGAAAAATATTTCTGTACTTCTGTTTCCGGAATCCATATCTCAGCTGCGTGAATATGTTCCATTACCTTATCGACAATCTCCGCCTCTTTTTTCTGAGGTTCACGTCCATCCTTCATCCATAGACAGCGATATTCCTGAAAGAGCCACTCTTTAATCTTTTCCTGCTGTGATCTCTTTAAGTCACGAAACTGTTTATTCATCTGCAGCAACTTACCATCCACTAATTTATGATTCTTTGTTCCCATACTCTACTCCCCTGTTACCGTTTTTCCGTTCTGTTACCGGTATTGACTGCCAAATATGGCAATGCCGCATTAGGTATACAGCATTGGCAAAGTTTATGGTAATGTCTAAATTCATATAAACTAAAATGGTCTTTCGGCAGTATTTTTCTGATTTTCATTATATAATACCCTCGGCCCCTGGTAAAGTACTTTCCCTGTTTTTGCAGAAGCGCCTCTGCAATCTGTTCAGTCCTTCTTGAAATGCATGGGTACTTGCCGTTATATTCCCGGTAGAAATCTGATTGCTTTTTTGACCTCACTACGACTTTCCTGCCACGGATATTAATTGGCTCAATGTAACAGGCATCCACAGAGCGTATTCCTGTTTCCATTAAAATACGAACCAGAAGGAGCGTTTCCAAATCCCTTTCAGCTACCAATGCATTTCTTATTATTTTATACTGAGTTTGAATTTCTGGCATATTTGTCTTTTTTCTCATAGCTACCTCATCCTTTCATAACAATAAGGAGTTACAATAATCTTTGCTTTCTCTAAAAAATCCTCTTTCCCACTGCTGTTTTGATAAACCTCCCACAGCACTTTGTGTACACCTTCCGGCTCGATTCCCCGGCATTGGCTGGCAAGCATCTTCAGAAACGGATATACCATTGTATTTCTAACCTTTTTATTTTCCAACAGCAACTCGCCTTCCTTGCCATAAACTTCATGCAGACACTCCAAAATAATCTCCACCTCCGCCACAAGCCTTATGTCTGTTTTTCTATAATCCTTCCACGTTGTTTTCATTACTCCCCCTAAAGGTCATGCTCCATCTGATCATAAAATAAATGCCCTTGGTATACCTTGGCATGGTTCAGGATTTTAATATAGCCACGCGTCTGATTCTCCAGTGTCCGCTGATACCCATTCGCCGTAAGAAACACCCTCGTTTTCTCACCTTTGAATCCAATTGGGGATTCATCAGAAAGCACATCAAATACCACCATATGCCTTGTATCATCGGCAAAACGCATTAGATCCAGGATGTCATGTCCTGCCAGTTTCTCTGCACCCGATTTACAGCGAGCTTCGTCCAGAAGTTCCCCCATGGTTTTCTCTCTTTGTCTGCCGGCCGCTACACTTCCTTGCCTGGCTGCAGTCTGCCGCTTTTCAATAGAAAGATCACGTTCCGCAATAAATTGCTCCCTGATTTTCACAATAAACTTTTGACACTCCATTTCAGACATAGAAGAAAGCTTTTGCAATGTGCTGTTCACAATATCTTGAAGTTTTCTGTCTCTCAGATAAGGCTGTATCTGCCGCAGTTCCTTCAGTGTATCAGCCTTTGTGTCGGCACCATATTGATAAACCATGTTCAATTCGTCTTTGGTAAAATCCATAGTCTTTTCCTCCCTCACGATAAATCGTTCTTTAAATGTATAATAGGGACGTTATCTCTCAGATTGAAAAGTCTCCGGATGTTTCTTAATATATGCTGTGCGATAGCGGTAAAAGGTAGCAGAAGACAGGGATAACTCCCGGCGGAGTTCTGTCGGTGTCAGTTCTCCCCGGATGACCCGTTCAAACGCTTGAGAAAATGTCTCCTGATCCATAGCGTGGGGGCGTCCATAATCTTCCCATTCCCCTCGCTGTTTCTTGGCTTCAATGCCTTCTTTTTGACGTTTCTCCTTTTTTTCCATCTCTGCTTCTGCCATAGAAGCATACAATTCCAGCATCATATTATTGATGGTTTCCAACATTAATTTAGCCAGGGCATTGTCCATTTTGGAAAAATCCATAAGTGTTGTCGGCAACTCCAGCACCATCAACCGAACATCCATATCCCTAAATTTTTGTATCTGACGCATGGTATCCCTTTTGTTCCTTCCCAACCGGTCAAGTTCTGTAACGATAAGTGTATCTCCAGCTCTAAGCACATCCTCTGTTAACACAGTGTACCTTGGCCGGTTGAAATTCTTTCCAGTCTGCTGATCCGTAAAAATATTGGTAAGCGCAAGCTGATGTTCTTCACAGTAGGCTTTAATTTCCTGTAGACCACGATCCAAATGCTGCTCTTTTGTGCTGGTTCTGTGATATCCATAATTACTCATCCTAAGTTCCTCCTTCCCTGTCTCAAAAAGTACACTTTTTGAACTGTCATAAAACAGATCTTATTTTAGTCCCAAAATGTATCAAACTATACTTTTGGGAAATCTCAGCATAAATCTATACTTTTTGAGAAGACCTCTTTATCTATTTAGTACGAGTGAGATACGAAAAATGTACCCTAAAAAAGACAATGGATTTCTCCATTGCCTTTTATACATGTATTTATATAGTTACGATTGTATCCCAGCCATTTCTAAATGTAAGAATTATTATTTTCCCATAGCTGCATCACCTATCTTCTCTATATGTGCTCTATTATTCAGCCTTTCAAGTTCATTCTCTTTTAATATTCATCTAAAATCATTCGACACTCATAGATAAGCAGCCACATGACTTTTATCCATAATTCCAAATCTATCACATATGTACTTTTTTTCATAACTACACTATATATAGCATTTGAAGTAAACTGTTTGTTCAATATGACATCATCCAGTTCCTCAATAAGTTCTGCAACTTCGTTTATCTGTACATTATTCCATGGAGCATTCACTTCCGTTTTATTGGCATATGCTTCTTACAGCCCATGCAAAATAGGCAGCATCAAATAGGACAGTGATTCATATGATTTTAACTGATCAATTAAACTTTCCAGTTCCTTGCAGCTTTTTTACGCCTAGCCATCTTGACCTCCATTTCATCCTATTTTACTGTTCCTAATTTATTGATATTGTTCTATATCATCAAAACTGATCGTCACTCCAATTCTTGGTGTTGATACGGAAATATCTGAATAAGCAGCCAGAATTGTCAGCCGTTCTGCTGGTTTATCCCAAGCATGACTGTAAAGTACGAACCCGCCCCAGTGAACAGGGATGAGCCATTCTGTCCCCATCTCTTCCTCTGCCTGTAAGACTTCCTGCGGACTCATGTGGCAATACGGCCACTCTGGATCGTATGACCTTCCTCAGAGAGTGTATCCATGAAAAGAATGAATTTGTTCCTGCCTCCGGAATGAATCAAATTTCTATTGGAATAGCCAGACTGGATCAAAGGTATAAAAACTAATACCCCAATAATACAGCATACTACTCCTCCTTTGACCGTAATTCTTTCACTATCTCCACTTTTGCAATTTGACGCAATGCCAATAAATGTCCCATTACCATAAAAGCACCTATTACCAAAGCAACTACCAAAAATCCCTGTATAGAAAACATCTTTGGGTACTGTATCAAATCGGTGGAACTCATTTGTAACAGTATGTTTCCTAAAAACCTTCCGATAATGCTTCCTATGAATAAAGACACCACATACTGCATAAACAATTCTGCAAAGGTTGCCAGACCAATCTCCTGAATACTCATCCCCAGAGACATCATTATAACAAATATCCGTTTTCGTTCTTTCAAGTTGATGATAGACATATTATAAACAATAACAAAACCAATCAAAAATGACATTGCGGCAATAATGTAGACCGCCACCTCCGTTTTTTCTAATCGATTTTCTGTTCCCGTTTCTTGAGAAGTTTTAAAAGATAGATATGAAAATCCTTTTTTATCCTGCAATGAATCATATATACGTTCTTTTGATGCTTGAGAATCAAATTTTAAGAATGCTCCTGTATACCCTTCCTCAAATAGTTCACTTTCGCTTACCAAACTGCAGTATTGTACAAAAAACATATTTTCCTTATAGAGATATCTGTAACTGTAAATGTTTGATCGTTGATCTGTACCAACTCTCCCTGATGTACTCCCAATTCCCCCGCTGCTTGCTGCGACAATACCACACCATCAGTAGAAAGTTTAATTGGATTTCCGTTTTTCCCTTGTATTGTAAGCAGTTCCCCTTCCGCTTCTACTCCATACAGAGTACTTTCCACCGTTTTTTCATTTGCTTTTATTGTTACATCTCGGACAGAAAAGAATTCCCAGCCTTCAATCCCTTCACCATTTTCCAATAAAGCTTCTGCACTCTCTGCCTCTAATTCTCCGTCAAACATAACTTGCCCGTCATATAAATAGCGTTCAGAAAATGTATGTTTTATGATTATTCTTCCTGATTCCATATATTGAAAAGCAAATACAAGCAATGCTGTCGTTAGTATTGTAGATAAAAAAGACAGCAACAGTCTACGCTTATTCCTGATAGAGCAGCTGATACATACTTTGACCACTTTATTAAAAAACGGAATCGTCCTTCTTTCTTTCTGTACAGCTATAAACGGATTTTTTCGCATGGCTTCTACCGGTTCCAGTTTGAATATCTGTCTCTCTGCAAGAAAAACTGCCAATTCCACAATGATTCCGTTAATCAGCACTGCCACCAATATTAATAACGGATTGCATTTACATTCAACTGCAGGAAGATAAAAGGTTTGCTGATATAGATCGGCTACATACCGTGTTAAGAGGTATCCCAGCCCATTTCCCAAAATTGCAGCAAAAATCAAAATCGCCGCTCCAAAGGCATAATACAGCGTTGCAATACTTCTCTTGGAAATACCAAGAGCCATGTAAATTCCTATCGTCTCTTTCTGTTCTTTGATTATCTGATACATGAACAGATATATCATCAGCATAGCAATCAGAAAAAATACCGTTGAAAGTAAATAACTCAATGAATATAACGGCTCCACACAGCTATCAACAAATGCTTTCTGGGCGGAATCTTCATATGTATAAGACATTACAGCTGTTTCAGGCTCGAAATCTATGATTTCTATGATTTTATTTTTTATCACTTTTGCATCAGTTTCCGAGGCAGTCTGCACAAGAATCTGATTAAACAGATCAGACTGAACACCAGATAATTCTTTTAACTGCTCATAAGAAAAGAACGCATAACCAAACTCATCCGTACTAAAATTAAATTTTTCATCCCGATATACTACCGCACATTCCGGTGAAGTCACAATTTGTGTCAAAACACCCTTATGCTCAGTTTCACCAATGCAAATCGTAAATACATCACCCAACTGATAACCTGCAAGTTCCACAAAGCAAGCTTCCATTGCTATGTGTATCACGTCATCTGCGTCATTTTCTGTCTGTTCACTATAATTTAATTCACTTTCTTTTATCACATAATAATCTGGAAATCCTTTTTCATCCATAGAATAGCATCTGACCGACACTCCTGCTCCCTCTTCGGGCACCATTTGTGAATCTACACATAGCCTTAAAGAAACATCTGTAACACCCGTTATTGCTTCCACTTCTTTCTGTATATCTTCTGCGAATAAAGAAGAAGAAAATAGTGTTACATCCGGAAAATGATAATCTATAAAATAGTCAGAAAAGGATTTACTAAGTCCTGCATAAGAGTTCAAAAAAGCGATCAACAAACTAATAGCCATCCCGGAAATTAGTACTAATGATATAAAAATCTTGCGATTACGCCGAAACAGCTTGCGAAACATATATTTTAACAATATCCTTGATTCACCATTCAACATTCTTCACCTGCTCTGGAATTGCATTCTCTGTCTCATCTACGATTTTCCCACTTCGTAGTTTGAATACGCGATTTGCAATAGAAGCAATTGCTGTATTATGAGTAACGATTACCACCGTTTGTCCTTGCTCCCGCACCAATTTCTCCAACTCCGCAAGCAGCTGTTTTCCTGTATTATGGTCCAGCGCGCCTGTCGGTTCATCGCAAATCAGGAATTCGGCATTCTTCACCAATGCTCTTGCAATTGAAACTCGCTGTTGTTCCCCTCCACTCAGCTGGTAAGGATAATGATTTTTCCGATGTCGTATATCTAAAGCTTCCAAAAGTTTATCAATATCCCTTGGTTCCTTTGCCATGTCTGCTGCAAACGCTATATTCTCATAAGCAGATAATTCCGGTATCAAATGGTAAAATTGAAATATAAAACCCACTGTATTCTTTCGGTATAGAGTCTGCTGTTTTCTATTAAATGCGCAGATATCCTCTCCATTAAAATAAATTAATTGTCCGCTATCAGGTTTATCCATACCGCCAATCATATTTAGCAGTGTGCTTTTTCCACTCCCACTACTGCCCAATATAACTGTTAATTCCCCTTTGTAAATCTTAAAGCTGACGTCATCCAATGCATAAACTTTGGTATCACCCATACCATAAGTCTTTACTAGATGTTTTCCTTCCATAAGAACTTCTTTGACTGTATTCTGCAAGAATGCCGCTTTTTCCTCATCTGGACATAAATACATAAACTATCACACCACCTACTCTATGCTTCTGTTTTATTTCTACTATTCCAGGAGCCAGAATGGAAATATCGCCCGACTGCTTCTTGAAGGATTCCATGGCTATCTGATCACATTTGACTACTCCTATCTCTAATCCATCGTAAACTTATATCCTAATCCGCGCACCGTATGGATATACTTAGGCTGTTTTGGATTTGCTTCTATTTTCCTACGAAGGCTTCTTATCAAGCAATAAATGCTATTATCTACATTTACACAGTTGCCCTCCTCAAAAACAGCTTTATAAAGCTGTTCTTTGGTGAATACTTGCCCTGGAGAACCTGAGAAAAAATTTAATATTTTAAATTCTGACGATGTTAAATTAGTTTTTTTCCCTTCACAAAAAACTTCTTTTTGCTGACTATTTATTATTAGATTTAGATTTGAAAAAGAATTTTCTTGGTTATTATATGTAATAAGCTTTAGATTTTCCCTTTTCACTATCTCCAAAATTTCGTTAAAGATTTTATTTCCACCATCTGATATTTTAATGAGAATAATTTCAGCCATATAGATAATAGTTCCCTCCATATATAACCAACGCACGCCAACTCTATCGACTCAAAATTTATTATATTTCATAATATTTTTTCAGCTTCTCAATGTCACGTCAATTCCCGCTGTACATCTTTGACAATTTGTGATATTCTATGTACCTCCTCTACAGAGATAATCATGGGATACATAATAGACAAATTTCCAAATACTGCGGAACGCAATAATGCATGCAGCTGTGTTTTAAATACTTCCGGCTGTTTCAGGCATATGCGAATTGCCCGATATCCTAGTGTACTGACCGGATTACAATATGCAGTGTATCAATGGAAGAAGGAGGGGAGCGATAATCTGGGATGTGATGCAGTGGCTGGGAATATTTGGCTCCAAAAGCCCTACACTGCTTACATCCACGTCAGACATATGTGATTCAGCAATCAAGATTCCACTTTCATATATATACATATCCATTAGTATCATTTCGCATGTTCCCGAAAGATTTACGTAGGAGATTGCATTAACCCACGGCTCATTTATCTGAAAAAACATACCCATAACACAATCCGTAGGAATATTTCTCTCTTCTTCTGGAAGTTGGAATAGGGTTTTGTGGTTTAGCTCTTTTCCTTCCTGATTTATAACACTTGTTTTCTGGATAATATCATAAAAAGCGGGAGCTTCTTCTTTTACCGTTTTTTTCCATCATATATTGCATATAACAAATTTAAATCATGTTCAGCCCCATAATTCAATGTCCTGATTGTTGTGTCATTCATTGCCTGACGGAAAGTCTCCACCGAAATCTTATTTCCCATATCTATCTGCTCCTCCTATCGGACCCAATACCTTTTTCCTCTGCTTTTAAGTTACATATTTTTAGATATTCCCTTCCTGTGCCTTTTCTTTATGATAAGTCCAGCTAGAGTCACTACAGAACCGCATAACAGTACTGTCCACAGCATCACATCCGTTTCATCCCCGGTCTTTGCCCCGGTTCCCTGTACTGCTTTGCTTCCAGCCATTCCTCCCGTGCCACCTGCGGATTGGTTATTTCCATTCGTCCCCGGTGTGGTGGTTGGTTTTATTTCCTCTCCCGGTGTCGGGACCGGCTTTGTCTCCTCTTCCTCCTGCTCTGCCAGCACATAATAGCTGTTGTGCGTGGTTTCAAAGGAGATGCAGTCATCTGTCACACTGCTGTCCAGCCGCATCACGCTGCCAGCCGATGATACATAGTAAACCGCAGGGGAACTGTATTCCCCGTTCAGGCTGATCGTTATGGTCATCCTCCCCGTCACTTCATACCTCTGCCCACTGCTGTCCACAAAATAAATATCATAGGCCCGGAGATTAGTCCCCAGACCCTCCATGCACTTTGTGATCCATTCATGTAGGGATGCGTCCGTCTGCCCGACGTTTTCTACTAGAAACAAAAGGCCATCCTGCAGACTTTCCCCCTCCACTGTCACAACTGTCCCATCTGAAAGTGCTACTTCCCCTTTTCCTTTTTCCACCATGTCAGACTGTCCTTTGACCTGCGTTGTCAGCACGGTCTGGCTGTGCTGTTGTGGTTCCTGTGCATAAACGGCTGCCGGGGATAGGGAAAACACCAGACACAGGACTGCAGCCCCCGCCAATGTGCGGATCCTCTTTTTTAACAATCCCACTTTCCTAACTCCTCTCCGGCTGTCATGGCGGTCTGCGCCGCCACCGCCAGTCCTAAAAATAGATGGCTTAATTTCTATCTGTAAGGGATGCCTGGAAAGTCACAGTTGCCTTGTAGGTTGCCGGTTCCGTGCTGCCCCATGTCTCGCTGGGAATGTGGACGGTCAGGGCTGCGGATGCTTTATTGTCTTTTAATTCCTGGCTGCCCCACTCTTTCCCCTGAAATTCAGCGTTTCCCTCACGGAGTTCAAAGGAAAATTTATTTCCTGCATCTTCCGTGTCGATAAATCCTGTTTTGGTCACATTTACATTGACTTTCTGGTTGGCGCCGATCTCTCCAGTCACAGACAGTGTGCCGATCTCTGTATCCATAGTCCCGAATGTAATCTCCTGATCCTGCGGGATGTGCAGCATATAGGATGCCGCTTTCTGGACGGTCAGAGTTGTAGTGCCGGACTGAGGTTCAGCCGCAAATGTGGTCAGGGCAGAGGCTGTGAGCATTGCTGCTGCCAGAGTTCCGCCTAAGATCATTCTTTTTTTCATTGTTTTCATTTCCTCCTGTGTTTAGTTCTTTGCTGCGATAGAAGCTGAAAATGTGATGGTGCCCTCGTATGTTCCCACTTCTGCATCTTCTCCTACCGGGGCAAAGTACAGCGTGCCTCCCGTGGTAGCTGTGGTAGATGTTCCCTCAAATTCTGCTACAACGTCATCGCTTTTGATTCCTTCTCCAGTATTATTTTTCGTCAGACTAACCTTTGAAGATACTTCTTTAGATATAGCCTTATCTGTCAGAGTTACAGCGCCGTTTGTAATTCCCTCTGTAACCTTGATCTGCACCTTCTCGCTATCCGCCACACTGATTGCGGTCACTCCTACTGTTTTACTAACTTCCTCTGTATCAGACAGTGTAACGGACTGGGGAATGCTCAGTACAAAGCTTGACTCCTGGCTCTTTGTATACTGCACCGTCGTGGACCCTGTCTGCGGTTCTGCCGCATATGCGGTCATTGTACCTGCTGATAGCATTCCCACTGCCACTGCGCCTGCCATTGCCTTTTTCATTGTCTTTCTCATTTTGTTTTCCTCCATTTTATTCTCATGCCTTTGTGGGCGGGTTTCCGCCCGGCAGGGATGTTACTGAATCACATTCAGTGTTAACTTTATTTCAGAGCCATTGAGCGGCGTCTGTTCCTCATTCATTGCGAAGCATTCATACTTCAGAACTGCCTCCTCGTAAGTCCCTTCTGCAAGTGTCTGCTCCATGGTCAGGTCATAAATACCCTTTCCCGGCTCTATTAACCCCGACTGCCAGAGCTGCGTGCCGTCACTGAGCAGCAGTGTCATGCGGAAGTAGCAGGTATTCTGCTCCGGGTTATACAGGTTCACGGACTGCTCCGCGGCATCTGCTTTTAAGGTAATGCTCCCGTAACCGGGGATGTCGATGGTGTCCGTATTTTTCTCTCCCTGGTAGACCTCCTGCTCCCCGGTCCAGTCCCGGGCATTCTGGTCAGTGACGGGGGCCTCCGGGGGTGTTTCCCCGAACCAGCGGTTCCAGTTCATTCCTACAAATATCCCTGCTCCCACAAGCAGGAGTACAAGGAAGAGCAGAAGGATTGTTTTTCCCGTCTTATTGTCTTTGTTCATTTTGTCATGGCTCCTTCCTACTGCTGTGCTTCTGTATAATCAATAGAAAATGTGACGTTTCCTTCATACCTTCCGATCGGAATATTTATTTCCGTCGGCTCCTTAAAGGAAAGGGCTGCTGCCGGATCACCTGCTTTTGTGAAGGATGCAAACACTCCATTTTCATAGCTGGTGATCGGCTGTTCCTCCGTTTCTCCTGGCTTCTGTACATAGAGCGCCGAAGTCACGGTGTTGGCAGTATTGGCTTTGTCCGTCAACGTCAGCTTGCCGCTTTCGTCGATTCCGCCACTGACGGATACGCTGACCGTGCCGCCGTTTAAGTTGAAGGTCTGTTCCTGATTGATTCCGATATTGACCGGCTCTCCGCCTGCAATGGCAGTCTGTGGGATGGAAATGGTGTAGGACACCACATCCGGGTTCTTTACGAAAACAGTTTTTTTGCTCAACATAAAGGCATTATCAGCAGGTATTACCTTATTTCCGGTTTCATCGTAGTAATAGCAGCCCTCTGCCAAAAATGAATTTAGTGATAACTCGCAATTTTGCACTATACTACCATAGCCTTTTCCAGTAAAACACCCGCCGGAAAGTAATACCGAAGCGCTATTTTCAAATACCGCGATTCCATATTGTTCCCCTGTGATCGTTCCGCCATCGATCATGGCGTTTCCACCCTGCATCGCCAGACCTGTCAAGCCTCCTGTTACCTTGCCGCCCCGAATAACCACTTTTCCGCCCACTATAGATATAGCAGTTAAGTTGTGGCTGACGCTGCCTCCCGTCATCTCAAAGGTTCCGCCCTGTACCACGATGCCGTCAGCATAGTTATTGATCACATCCAAGCTATACTCCATGCCATTTGCACTGGTAAGGATCAGGGATTCTCCTTCATTTACATATAAACTTTCCGAAATCGTGACATCCGCCAGAAGCATTACCGTGGCCGGAGATGTTTCTAAACTGTTCTCCTTGGCGTATTCCCAGGCTTCTGCCATGGAAGAAAACAGCGTATCTGTTCCCTTTATCTCCACAAGGACAACCGCCGTGAGCTGGCAGTCCGGGCATTGGGGATGGTTCCTGTCCCAGATATGCTCCGCCGTCTCCGTGTATTCGCAGTCCGAACAGCTTCTGCTATGAGTTCCGTCTTTCTGGTCTTTCCAAACCGTCATGCTGTGAGGGTGTTTCTCCGTATACCCGCATACTTCACAGGCTCTGGCATGAGTGCCATCCTCCTGATCCGTCCAACCTGCCATGTTGTGGGATTTTATCACTTCCTGCCCACAAACAGCACATGCTCCAGTGTGGGTACCGTCTCCATTGTCGCTTCCGCTCCCTATCCAGTGGATGCAGTCGCCTACCGTTACGGTTTTTGGAAGCCACGTCCCTTCCAGTCCTTCCGTGATAAGTTCTCCTGCGGTATCCTCGCCCTGATAATAGGCTTTTCCCTTTTCCAGAAAGTTCTTCACAGGTTGTTGCTTTGACTCAATGCCATAATATCCTCTAAATGTTCCTCCTGAAAGCGTTACAACTCCCTTCCCTCTCATTTCCAAACCACAGAATTTACCTTGTATACTTCCTCCGCTGATCTTCGCATTTCCGGTACCATACACGACAAATCCCGCGTTACCCTTCCCAGTTCCGCTGATCTGTCCGCCTTTAATCCTAGCCGTTCCAGACCTAATAAGCACCCCTTCATCTCCTATAATCACACAATCTCCATCTATCTCCATTTCTGCTCCATTTGCAGCATCCTGAGGGATTCTTACACCTCGCATGCCTGTAACTTTCCCGCCCTTCAGGAGCGCCCTTCCTCCTGTTATATCAATAGTAGCATCTTTATTATCATGACTGACCGTTCCACCTGTAAGCACAAAGGTTCCTCCCGATATTTTGATTGAACTGAAAAGCGTATACTCCACACCCTCCGGACAGGTAAGGATGATGTGCTCCCCAGCTTCCACGGTCAGGCCTTCCGACACTTCCGCATCCGCCAGGAGCGTCACCGTCGCCCCATTTTCTTCTGAACTGTTTTTCTTTGCGTATGCCCAGGCCTGTTCTATAGCGGCAAACAGGGCTTCTTCCCCGTTGCTCTCCACACTGGCTGCAAACGCAATCTGGCAGTCTGGACATTTCGAATGGCTGCTATCCCAGGTATGGGCAGCCACTATGGTACTTCCACAGGCCGTACATACTCCGGTATGGGTGCCATCCTGCAGATCTGTCCATTCTTTTACGCTGTGGGTGCAGTCGCCCACCGTTACGGTTTCTAAAAGCTTCGTCCCATCCAGTCCTTCGGTAATCAGTTCTCCTGTGGTATCCCCGCCCCGATAATAGGCTTTTCCCTCCGCCAGTATGCTTTTTACATTGGACGTATTGGACACAGAAATGCTGGGGGAGGAGTCGCTGCCGGTAAAGGTACCTCCGGAAAGTTCTACCAGAGCACTGCTATTACCACTTACATCTAAACCATGACCGTTGAAATACGATTTTATGATTCCTCCGCTGATGCGCACAGTTACACCATTTTTTGCATGCACACATGTACTGCCAGCTTCCATCTGCCCGCCATTGATTATGAGTTCTCCGCCAATCTGTGCCTCTATCCCATCGCTGGACACACGCATTACAAAACCACTGAATATCTCTACCCGGGCAGCCGCTTTGTACTCCTCCAGATAGATACCATGCATACCGGTGATACTGCCGCCTCTCAGAAAAGCGCTGCCTCCTAATAAAAATATGCCATAACCGTTTCCCGGAGATTTGACTGTACCACCCAAAAGTTCAAAGATTCCGCCACTCATCCTGATGGTTCCTTTTTGAGGCCCATTAATAGTGCTGGAAACCGTATAGTTTTTGTCCGGTTCACTGGTGAGGATGATGTGCTCCTCTGACTCCACTGTCAACTCTGAACTGACCTCCACATCCGCCAACAGAGTCACCGTGACGGGACTTTCTTCGGAGCTGTTCTTTTTTGCATCTGCCCAGGCAGCCTCCAGCGTGAAGTATTCCTGGCTGTCAATCCGGGCCGCAGGGACGACCGTGACCTCCACGGTCCCTTCTGCGGAAACAACATTGGGGCCGCCCACATATTTAACGGTAAGGACATGGACGCCCACGCCCAATTCTGTGCTGTTAACGTTCATCCAATAGGCACCGGATACCGACGCATCCACCGCAGGGCCGATCTGGTTCCCTTTCTCATCATAGAGCGCCATCTGACCGGCTGCCGGCTCTGCAGCGGCCGTTCTTGCCATAACTGCCGGAGCCTTACCGGTAGTTTTTGGAGTAACCGTCACCATAATGGTCTGTTCGCCCGTAAAGATCGTCTGCTCCTTTGGAATCACGTCGTCCCTCTTCAGGTAGGTCTTGATCTCTCCAAGGTCTATACCGGACTGCAGCACGGTAACCGCAGCCGTATTGCTTTTTGCCGGATAACCGTCACAGGTGGCGATGCAGTAAAAGTTATGCGTTCCTGCATCCAAATCCCCGGGGATCCTAAATTGGGCTTCCGCTGCACCGGAAATGGCTTCATCCCCGCCATCGGCTCCGGTACCCACACGGTACCACTGATAAGAAACGGGCCCGGCGCCGTCCACTGTCTGCGCTGTCACTTCCAATTTTTCTGTCCACTGACTGTAATAGACCGTCTTGTCCTGGGGCTGTGCAGATATGCTCACGGGTATTCTTTTCACTTCCACATTCTCAATGGATACTGCGCTCAGTTTCTCAGGTTCAGTCACCCATTGGTTATTTGCGTAGTCGTAGAGCGTATAACCGTCCGCAATGTATGTACTGCAAGAGGTATCCCCGCCATTGATCTTTCCAAATTTACCGCCGGTTATTTTCAGATTGATACCTGAGTATAAGTTTAGCTCGTCAAAGGTGCCGCCCGATATGGCGCTGGAGGACTCTACAGAAGAAGAAGGACCCAATAGTTCAACACTGCTGCTTTTGAAAGTTCCCCCTTTAATAGTCAGCAAACCATTCGTTTCGTTGCCGATTAAAAAAGACTTTACTAAGCCTGTTAAGGAAAAAGTTCCGTTTTCAATCGTACATTTTCCGCTGATCACATTCACTCCCTGGCCTGTAGACTGGAAATTTCCATTACCTGTGATGGTCAGCATTCCCTTAGAACTGTTGTCTTCGATTACAAATCCTTCGCAGATCAGGGTATGCCCGTTCATGTCAAGCGTAACATTGCCGCCTGTCATCGTCCAAAAGTAATCCTTGCTTGTCTCGCCCGTCCCATCCTGAAGCATGGTGACGGTAGCATTTTTTTCGTTTGCTGCATTCAGCGCCTCCAAAAGATTGGCATACTCTGTGGTTATTCCGTCCATGGTGACGCTTGCCTGCGGGCTCTCGCCTTTGCAGACAGACAGGTCGGCGTTCTCAACAGAACAGATGGGGCAATCGGCATTGATATGGCTCTCACTGCAGGAAATTGTACAAATACAACTCTCCTGTTCTCCTGGCTCCTCTGTAAAGACCACCTTTCCTTTGCAGACTTTCCAATCCCCATTCTCTCCACTGCACATCGGGCAGTCCATATTGACTGTTTCCTCCATACAAGGCTCTGTACAGATGCATGTTTCCTCCATGACATTGGATTCTGTTTCTATCTGTTCAGTCTGCGGTGTCTCTGGTCCTGTGGGGTCTTCTGCCGGCTGCTTTTCCGGCTCCTGATCTTCTGTTTCCGGGGCGGCCGCTTCCGTCCCCTCTATAGCATCCGCAACCTTTATCTCTGGGACCGCCGTTTCTGATACCGCCTCCAAAGCAGTACTCTCCAATGTTTGCTCCGGAGCATCCGCCTTGACTGTGGCAGGCATTTTGTAGTCCCCATAAGGACTGACCAAAACTACTGCAAGCACTGTTGCCAGTATCCGCTTTCCTTTCTTTTTTATTCCCGGACTGATCTTTGTCCGCTGTCTTTTCATCACGTTGTTTCCCCTTTTCTATAGGATATTTCTTTTTCTCGCTTCATTGACCGCCGCTGCCTGGCTTTTCACACCCAGCTTCCGGTAATTCTCGCTGATATGGTATTTTACATTGGCAAGGCTGAAGCCCAGTTTTTCTGCTATCTCACGGGCTGAAAAGCCCTCCGCCTGCAGCCTGAGGATGTTCCGGGCATTTTCCGGCAGTTGTATCTCCCCGCTGCTTCCCGGCTCCAGATATCTGGGATAATATCCTGCCATCCGGCTGCATTCTCTCCTCACCTGTTCTTCAAATCCTGCATCCTGAAAGGCAAACTCCCCCTCCCGGAGCATTCGCTCCGTCAATGGCCCTTCCCGGGAAAGCAGCCGCACAAAATGATAGCTTTCCGCCTCGCTGATGCATTGCTGCAGCACTTCTCTCCACTTTTCCCGGTGAAGGCCGTACAGAGCGGAGCTTAACAACAGGCGGGATTCCATCCGGATATAGGTCCGCTGCATTTTCTCCGCATAGTGGAGAAGCTGTTCCGCCAGGGCGCACGCCCGTTCATACTTCCCCTGCTGGAGGTAGACCCGCACTTTGGTCAGGTAGCGGAACCGTTCCATGGTGGCAAATTCCGCCAGCTCATCCGGGGCCTCTTTCATCCAGGTCTCCGCCAGAACATAGTCATTGAGATAAAGGGATACCCGGCAGACAAAGGCCTCCAGGTTCTTCAGAAGATTGGGTGCCTCTCTCTGAGCCCTCCCCCGGAAGGCCTCCATCTGTTCCATGGCGTACTCTGCATTCCCCTCCAGGATGGACAGCCAGCACAAGAGGCCCGCCGCCACGAAACCCTGTTCTATCTTGCCGCCGCTCTCCGCTGCCAGCTTTCCCTTCTGGGCCAGGCTCATGACTTCGTAACTGTCCAGACCTTTTTCCAGAAAACTCTCCGCCAAGGCCAGCGGCACCAGGCCTTTTCCATATTTTCCAAGGACAAACTCCACAGGTTTTCCGATGGACACCGCCAGTTCCCTGTCATGGCGGCTCCACTCACAGAAATCCTTTCCCCCGTTCATCATGGAGGGCAGATTGCTGGTCACGGAAAATTCCGGCAGGCAGTTTCCTCTCTCCCTGAGAAGCGTCCCTGCATGTTTTAAAATCTCCGCCAGGTTCACGCTCCCCCTGTGGGGCAGCCCGATATCCAGGTACAGCAGGCGGCTTTTCGCCTCCCGCCTCTCACTGCCCCCATGGGTTTTGGCGTAGGCTTCCAGTTCACGATACCAGCGTTCGCTCTCCTCCTCATTCATCAGGATAGACTGGAGCATACTCATACCTGCAATCAATACAGGACTTTCCAGTATCACTTCTTCCGGCAGCTTCAGATAATGCGCTTTCAGCTCATAGTAATGGCCTGTGGCCGGGTTCTTCCTGACATTGGCCACCAGTATCCGGGAAATGCTCTCCGTATCCCCATATCTTTCGTACATGGACAAGGCCATGGGAATCTGGTCGTGAAGTTCATAATACAGCCCTGCATGGTGGTATAACTGCCGGATTTTTTCCCTGCAGTATTTTTTCTGCAGCCGGCGGCGCATGGACAGCAGCATCTGCCACCGGTACTGCCAGACCCCGTCCCTGCCGCTTTGCGCGAAGAAGTTTCCAAGCTCCGCTGCCCGGGCCAGCAAGGTGTCCACACGGCTGCTTCCGGTTATCATCTCCGCCAGTTCTTTAGTAAACTGCTCTGCAATAGAAATTTCCATCAAAAACTCTTCCAGTTCCAGGTCCCACTGGTCATACACATGGCTTTCCAGGTAATTCAAAAGGTCCTCCCTGGTTACTTCTATCTCTCCTCTATAGAGCACCAGCAGGCGCACCGCAATGGGAACCCCCTGAGTGCACTCCCACATCTTCTCTTTTTCCGCTCCTGACAGGGTGGTGAGTTTTTCTTCCAGATAGGCATCCTGCTGCTCCCTGGTAAAATAAAAGTCTTCCTCCCCTATGGTCACAAAGGAATACCGGATATACGTGTCCATCAGCCATCCGGGCACCGGGGCTCTGGATATGAGGATCAGCCACACATTCCCCTGTTCCAGAAATGTACGAAATATCTCTGTAAGACATCTGCGCTCCTCCGGATCTGTAATCTCCTGAAGATCATCCACAACAACGATATATGTTTTTTCATCTTTGGGAATATGGACGGAAGTTTCCTCACCGATCAGTTCCACAGACTTGTGGTACCGATATCTCCTGTGCACAAAAAGCTGTTGGATCAGCGAAGTTTTACCAATCCCTGTGACACCGTAAAGATACGCCGGTGTCTTTGTCTTTTTTGCAGCCCTCATCCTGCTTTCCGCGATTTTCGGGAATCTATAATTTTCATCCTGCTGACTGATCATCATCACCTCCGTATCTTTTTACAAAAAGACCATCGGACAGCAGAGGGCACTGATGCCCTCTGCTGTCCGACGGTCTTTACATAGTCCTGTATAAAAATGGATTCGACAAAAAAACAGAACCTTATCGCTCTGCTCTTCTCTGCGAATCTGATCTCTGCTATTCTCTTGTCTTCACTGCTCATCTGATCTCTGCTCTGCTCTGCTCTGCCAAATTATCCATTCTGTTACCTCTCTTGTCAACCCCAAAATGATAATATCAATCTAAGATTTATATTGATTTGTTTAATTTTATCATTTATGGTTTCAAAAGTGAACTAGCCAAAAGTATAGTGTGATCCGTTTTTTCTCTCTGTCGATAATTTTTTTGTACTGAATTCTTCCGAAAGCATTGAAAACAAAGGACTTGTCGCAAGGTATCAGCTTTGTCATTTCATATATTGAGATTGAGATTTTGAATTATGGTTCCATATGCATTAAGAAGATATCATTTTAAGAGGTTTATATGTTCTCAAGAATAACTTTCAGCGATTCCTGATCTTTGCTGAAACAAACTATTACCATATCCAGCTTTATTAAACTATAACCACCCCCCATTTCAAATGGAGTATGCGGTCATGCTCCACTACTATATTACAGGCGAAAAAATTTTATCGCCGGAGCTGCAATATGCTTCCCTGGCAGACAAGGAAAGACTATCCGAATCTGGCACTAACGTACTCAGAAAAAGCACGGCCAGCACCGGCTTAAATACGCTCGGAAAAGCCGCCGCTCCTGGCGCAAATGCATCCAGGGTAGCATCCGATGCTCATATTCCCGATCCATCCGGTGAACACCCGGGAATCTGGCTGTTAGAGCAGGCGCTTCTTAATATGATCCGCGAAGGCAATCCCAACTATAAAGACGCACTGGCGAAATCCGAATCTTTAAGTAGTGGTCTGCGCTATCATTCTACAGATGCCGTCCCTTCCGTTTTTATCGTTGTTGGCACATTGGCCAGAATCGCCTCTGTTTTTGGAAAGGTAGTTCCCAGCCCTTCCAGATTCGCACTTTTCCATATGCTGTCCACAAGTAATCTTTTAGCCATTGCTATCGCCGTATCACGCATTGCCGCTTCTCCAATCCACACTATTTATTTAAAATCTCACAATGTATATCTAATATAAACTATATAATTCCAAATGAAAATCTTACTTTTAAACAAACGGACTGCCATTTTTTGACAATCCGTTTTAACTTTAACATTTACTCATAGGACTAAAACTGATTACAATTTTGAACGAAAATACTGAATACACTTCAATGTTTCCACCACCAGCTCCTGATACAGATCTTCATCAAACCGTCCATTTACCAGTGCGTTCTTAATTAAAAGCGGACGGTACATCTCCAATATCTGCTCCACCGCTTCCGTGTCTCCCTGCTTTGCCCGGAACAATGTTTCTTCAAAATTCATGATCTTTCACCTCCCATCCGGTTACGGATTTTTTTAATTGCATAGTAATAAATGCCTTTGCATTTTGCTTCTGGCAAACCATTTAGAAGACTCATTTCTTTAAAAGAACGCTCTTCAAATACATGTTGGTAAATCAGATGCCTTTCATCTTCACACAAATTTGATAGTGCTTCTATCAGGCGCTGATCCTCCATCTCATTCCATCTTGGATAACAGCCCCTGGCTTCCTCCATCAAAAGCCTTTGTTTTGCCTGCGTTTCAAGCAGCACCTCAAAAGGTATCCCCGTTTCTACCTGAGCAAAATCCTCCATTGGATTCTCTGCAGTATTGACCTTGATTTTCTTCACCAGATAATCTCTACGTCTTCCACGGATAAATCCCAATAGATATGCCGTAAACTGATTTTTGACTTTAGAACCTGTATATGTATTTTTTTCTTTCATTTTCTGCCTCCAGAAATTTGGGTTATCGTGTTCCAAATTTCAGGGGGGAGGTGAACGGCACCGTTTTTCGACAAAATAGATGCTGTCTCGACAAAGGGAAAGGCCGAACCAGTCTGTAACCGGTTCGGCCTTATCAAAAGAAGAGAGAAACTCATGCGCTACATGCAGTAGTAACAACCCATATACTACATATCGATCAGCAGATTGTCGCCCAAGGATAGCTTCAATTTTTTTAGTATATTAACCGTGATTTTCTTCTCATTCGTATCTTGCAAGTATCCATATCTCCTTTGTACCTGATGACAAAAACAAGTACGCATTATAACGCGCTTTATCATGTAGTTTAACGCGTTTTACTTAATGCCTCTTTAAGGTAAAATATAAGCGTTAAATGAGTTAAGCGAGGTGATACAAATGATGGCAAAAAAAGCACTGGGGGATATCGTAAAAGAAGAACGGCTTCGCCGCAACCTGTCCCAAAACAGCCTTGCTGAACAGGCACACGTATCTTTACGTACAATTTCCGATATTGAAAATTATAGGGGAAATCCACGTTTGGACACGCTTTGCCCTCTGATTTCCTATCTCAACATCTCCATGGATGCACTTATCTTTCCGCAAGATAAAGATACGGATTCTACCATAAACCAAATCCTAATCGACTTAGATCAATGTCCCCCTGAATCCAAACACCTTGTTCTTGCCGCATTACGCGGTATGTTAGATTCACTTTTAGAGGAAAAATAATTTTTGAATGCTTTTCTAAGCCACCATTTTTTGATTATAATAGATGAATCTGTGTACTCTCTGTGAGAAGTCTGTGCTTCATCTGTAAAATTCCGCATATTACGACAAAAAGCAGCCTATTCATGTGGCTGCTTTTTGTATCTTCTTTAAAATTTTCGGAAAGCTTTCAATGCATTTTTAGCATTTTGTGTAAGTTCTGGATTCAACGATAACGGTGTATCAATCTTGTCCATACCAAATGACGTGGATTTCCCTGCTTCCGGAACAGCTTGGTAATTTCCCATGGCTTTTTTCACTTCATGCCGGACCAGTTCCGAGATTATGGGTTGAAGGTTTCCTTCTTCCAAACGTTGCCATCCGTTGGCATCCGCTTCTTCCAAATAATACAGGACAGCAGTGGCAATCAGCTGGGCTTTATCCTTAGTTTTATTCAGAATTTCCACTGCCTTCACATGCGTCAGGTTTGATTTATTGAATCCGATCGTAAAGATAAATGGATTTTTCTTTGCCACTGCAATCACTCCTTCGTCTTGGTCATCTGGTAGAGAATACCATAGCCTTCTGCATTTGCCCGCAGGTTTTCAATAAACATATACTGTCCCAGACGGTCTGTCTTCTCGATAAACCGCTTCAGCAGGACAGCCCCGCCGCCAATAAATACCACATAAGAAGTCTTAGTATCAATACCGCGTTCCCGAATACTATGAAGCAGGTCTATAACAAATGCCTGTACCTTATCCTCAACAGCCATTACAATGGCCTTGTCATAATACTGGGTGTTTCCCTTCACGATGCTGTCGATATCCGCTTCTTCCAGTAAAACATCATATTCACTGTTAATGTCAGAGATAATCTGATTGTACATCGTGATGATTCCCATCTCTAAGGAATCACAATAATCTATATCCGGACTGCCCATGCGCATCAGGAGGTAATTTGCCGTAAATCCGCCGATATCAATTCCTACAACCTTGGGAATTTTCGTCAGCTTTTCAAGCCGTGTTACCATGGCTGCAAAATCCTGCGGAAATGCCATGGTATCCTGAATCACCACATGATATTTGGTTCCACAGTAATCCAGTTCCTGCACCTGCCCATTACCTTGAAAAAACTCCTCATATTTCTCATACAGCTCTGCGAAATGTTTAGGCGGCAGACCGATTGGCAGTTGTACTTGAACCACATCCTCGGAAAGAATCTGTTTCTGTTGGTGTATTTCCTTTGCTATGGCGAACAAAGTGAGGATAAAAAAACGGAAATCCTTTGTCTTATCCCGTTGGTAGGGAATCCGTTTCTCACTGAGGGTATAGTATTTCCCCTCATACCTCAGATATTCTTCGCCCCGCCCAGGCTTTTTATCCAGCACATTCAGCCCCGTTGTAAAAATCAGGCTGGTTGTCTTGATATTTCGGTTTCCATGATCCACTGGTATTCTTATTTCTCTTATCATATAATACTACTCCTTTTTTTTTAATACTTATTCTGTACGTATGACATGCATAAAACGCACCCTTTTCCCCAATTTTCCTAATACCATTCGGACCAGTACAAGTCATCGCTTTACATATAACGAAAGAAGCACCCCCGAGGGGATGCTCCATAACCTTTAGTAAAATTGTCTATGCAGCAAATCCACTATCAACAGATTCCCTCTGCACGGGTGCTGGGTTTTAAGATTTTTTCCAGTGTTGACTTTGATGTTGCATGTCCAATCATTTCTTTTTCTCCTCCTGAATCGCGCTCTTTTTTATCAGTTTTCCATGAACCAGAAACCGGTAATCCCGGTCGGAATTGACACAGGTAGATAGGGTCACAACCTTATCGGCCACTGCCATGTCTTCACCGGTGGAATATCCGGCATAGGAACTTACCGTATCCAGAAACACCTGATATTCCTCTATACCGGAAAAGGCATAAGTATATCCAACACTTCCCGTCTTTGCTGCATAGCAAGAGAACACCTGATATTCAAGACAATATCCCGGAATATAAATATAGAAGTAAGGGTATTCTCTGTATACTTCTGGATTTTGATAATTGGACAGCGTGCCAAACATACTTCCATTTTTCATATTGTGTCCATAAACAATGGTATTTTCATCTGAAAAATCCAGCTTGTTATGAAAGTCCACAAAAATACTGCCATTGATGTTGGATTCTCCACTAAAAAGATGGTGCAGATAGTAGGAATTGTCCGTTCCCTGCACAACCGGATAACTGATATCCAGCGCCGGTATCTCTATCCAGGCTGCCACATCCGGATTAATGCCCCTCAAGCTTTCAAAATCCACAATAAGTTTCTGAGATGATACTCTCACTGCATCTGTATCAGACTGAGGCTTATCCTCTGTTTCCTCTCCGTGGTCTGGTTTCTTCACAAAGTCCTCCAGCACTTCATAGGTATTGTTGCCTTTTTCATACTCTGAATAAATGTCTAAAAGTCTTACAAGCGCAAAAATACCGACTGCAGCTGACAGGAATATCGCGATTAAAAATATTATTTGTGTCTTTTTCTTCATGGTGTTCTCCTCAAGCTCTGTTCATAATACAAATCATCAATTCCTTTTATATTGCCATTCCAGTCCAAGGCATCATCTACGTCCCATAACCGGCGGCCCACCGGCAAGGATAATTCCCGGCAGATATCGTAAAGCTTTTGACAGCCATTCTGAATATTTCGGCGTTTTCTTTCCTTATGGGGACAGATTTCCGGTTTTACCAACAGATTACATTCCCCGCATTTTTTGTGGTTTCCATCACAGGTAATCTTCATCTTCTTGTCCATATCGTAAGCTTCCCATACATAACTTGCCCCGTTTGCCCTTAACTTCTCCAGTATTGGCTTTAGATTCCGGTACTGAGTTACCCCAGCCACGCAGACAAAGGTATCTCCGGACAGATAATGGGCGATTGTTCCCTTTAACGCTCCCTCCGTGACATAGACTGTCTTGGCAGACAAATCACCAATCACATGGACAGGGCTTCCTGATGAAACACCCTGATGGTAGTTCACACTGGACAGCCAGATATACTTTTTGGAGTCTGTGGGATGATCCAGCCGTATTTGAAATCCCTGTGTCAATCCTTCCATAGAAACAATGGGAATCAGGATGCCGGAATTTGGGGTACTGAAATGAATGGTCCAGTTTCCAGCCTCATCCAGATGAAATCCCGGAACTCCTTGCACCGTGCATCCTTCCTCCAAAAGCCTGGATACCAGTTTCTTTATACCAAACAGCGGCACGCTGCGATATCTCTGGGCTTCAATCTGCGGTGCAGTAAGTCCGCGCCCCAGCAAATCCTCCCTGTGTTTTTCCGAGAGAGTCAGTAAGGACAGCATCCGGCTGTAAGTATGGTCAATTTCCAGTTCTGATGCCAGCTCACTGTTCTGAATCTGTGGCTCTGGCTCCGACGCCCTTACATAGTCATTCCGGTATTGCCCCAAATTGAGTGCTTCCCGTATCTGACGGTTCGCCTCTGCGTAAGAAATGCCATACAGATTTGCATACAGTCCCAGCATCCCGCCGGAACAGTCGCATACATTACAGCGATAGATGTCCCGCTCCGTATTAATGTTCATTTTTCCTTTGCCTCCGCAAAAGGGACAGTCCGCATCCAAGGAACGGGCATTTTTATGCCGGATGGTTAGCTGCAGCATATTGGCTACATCCTTAATATTAAAATCGAATCCTGACATGTCATACCCCATACATAGATAGCTCTCCTTTCCAGAAATGGCAGCCAGTTTCCCGGCTGCCGCATATGCTTCTTATTAACCCGCCTTTGGCATTGCTTTCTCCAGAATGATTCTGGCTGCAGCTGGCACCATATTGTTGTTTCCAGCGTAATCATAGGCAAACCAATTCACACTGGAGGGGCTTTCTATGGCAACCTGTCCCATTGTTTTTTTACCAAATTTCCCATTTCCACCGATTACCACCTGCGTAGCCTGCTCGTAACTCATTGTTTTAACAAGCTCATCCACTGACATCGCAGCATTTGCTGCCATCTGGTTTGCGGCTGTTGGTATCTGGGAAGGAATATTTTGTCCATTAGAAGCCGGAGGCATCCTGTTTGGCTGCCCGATGGTATTTCCGGCACTCTGGGCCTGCTGATAGAACTGGCTCATCATAGACTGCCCTGTATCCATCTGCACAGGCGGCAGTGGTTGTGCCGGCATGGCTGCCTGTGCATCAGACCATGGCACACCATATTGCTGTATGTTCTGCTCCTGATAGTTCTGGGAAACCGTTATGCCGGCGTCCACCTGCGCCGGATCGTTCTCTTCGCCTACATCTGCAAACTGAAGACCAAATCCAGCATCCGCAAGTGCCCTTCCAATTGCTGCTGTCTGGGCAGTTTCCAGGAACTTATCTCCAAACTGCGGATCCGTACTCCTGAACTTCTGTGAGAAGGAACTTGCAATATAGTTATCCGGACTGTCGTTCCTGTCCAAATAAATCCTTGCTTCCACCAATGCCATGTTCTCCGTAAAGTTCACAATATAACTTGCAATTTTCCCCTGTGGGTGAATCAAGCGGAACCATAGCTTTCTGTATTTGACATCCAGGTAAAGCTGCTCCTCCTGGCCTTCATTTAGAATTTTCCGTGCAAGCTCCAATGGGTTAAATCCCTCCACGTAGTTTAAGGCAGCTACCGCTTCGGATTTGTTATAAAGCATTTCTTTCATTTGTCTGCTCCTTTCTGGTAAGCAGACTACTGCCTATATACAAGTAATAGTCTGCTTTTTCGGTGAATTGAAATTATTATGGATGTAATTTGCACTCTCTGATTCCGCAGGTCTTGATATTGCAATACTGACCGGAACCACCTGTTTGTTTTATATACGGATCGCACACTTTGTACTGGTATTTCCGAAGTGTCTGTACTGCAGCATCATAGATTTCCTCAATGATATCGTTGTTCCATGGAAATTTAACTTCCAGGTCATCTGTATCATTTAACTGCAGAAATGCCAGGCACATCTTATAAACTGCCTGATCCATCTTTTCAATCCGGTCTATCATGTCATCTGTATATTCCATTCTTCAGCCTCCTTACACTGCCAGACGCAGCTGTTCTGTCTTTGGCTTCTGACCATCTTTGTATTTGTTGTAGTACCATATGATTCGCTGTCCTAACAGGGTATTCCGCTTTCCATTATCATTCGTGTGGATTGCCTGGCATACCGCGCTCCATTCCCCCACCAGATACACCTTCGCTTTAGCCCTGGTGATCGCTGTATAGAGGATGTTGCGCTTTAACATCATGTAAAATGCCTTCACCCATGGAATAATGACAATGGGGCATTCTGAGCCTTGGGATTTATGGATGGTGATTGCATTGGCATGTTCGATCATTTCCATCTGTTCTGCCTCATACTCAACCTGACGGTTATCTGAAAACTGCAATACCGCCTTACTTGTATCATCCTCATCCACATAGAAGTCTGCAATGATCCCCATATCCCCGTTGCTTAAAATATCTGTATTCTTATTCTGTATGATCTTATCCCCGGTACGGAATTTCATATTTCCCTCTACAAATTCTTTTTTTCCGCTATTAGGTGGATTTACAATATCCTGAAGGGATTTGTTAAGCTCTATCACACCTGCAGCGCTCCGTTTCCGGTAAGGGGTTAATATCTGTACCTGCTCAAGGCCTTGCTGTGAAACTTCCTGTGCGTACAGGTTCCTGACAATCTCAGCCGCTTCCTTGGCCCCTTTGCAGGGGATAAACTGAAAATCCTCCCCCATACAGAGGTCGGTCCGGTTTTCCTGCATGAGCTGGGCATTGACTGGGATGTTACTGTCTGCCCCCTGCCGGTACACCAAATCCAAAACGGTGACCGGGATCAGTCCACAGCCGATAAGCTGCCGGAACACGTCACCTGCCCCCACAGAAGGAAGCTGGTTCACATCCCCAAGCAGTAAGATCCTGGAACCATCTTTTATGTGACTGAGGAATTCATACATTAAATGCATGTCTACCATGGATACTTCATCCACGTTGATTAAATCCCCCTGCAGGTAATCGAGTGGGTCGGCGGTATTACTACCGCTTTCCCCTCTAAGAACCGTACGT
>JAUNHC010000107.1 GCA_030524175.1 Eubacteriales bacterium | reverse complement strand
AATAGCCCCTTATAGGGGCAGTGCAAGCCACCGGCTAAGCCGGTGGTCTTGACTAAAACGAAGTCAACTTTAGTGTCAGTACACTGGCATTATCAGAAAAGGGTGAGGTGCAGAAGATGATAAAAGCAGTATTTTTTGATATTGATGATACTTTATATTCATTCAGGGATACTCATAAAATTGCGATGGAAAGTCTGTACAAGTATGCACAAGAATGTCTGCATGTTGATAAGGATACTTTCTGCCGGACATTAAAAGAGGTTCAGGACAAGCTTATTGAAAGACTGGGAGAGAACAGTGCGGTGATCCATAACAGACTTATTCGTTTTCAGAACGTGCTGGGACTGTTAGGGAAGCCCATCCATCCATATGCCAGGGAAATGTACAGCCTTTATTGGGACACCCTGCTGTTATATGCTGTACCGGAGCCAGGGCTGCGGGAACTGCTGCAGGAATTAAAAGCACAGGGCATTTATATTGGCATCGGCACTGACATGACTTCCTATATTCAGGTGAAAAAGCTGGAAAAGCTTGGTGTAGCAGAGTTTATTGACTGTATCGTTACCAGTGAAGAGGCAGGTGTGGAAAAACCGGAAAAGGAATTATTTGACCTGTGTCTGGAAAAAGCGGGACTGGAACCCCGGGAATGTCTGTTCATCGGAGACAATTGCAGAAAGGACATCCTTGGGGCAAAAAATGCAGGGATGTACTACCTTTGCTATTGTAAATATTGTGACTGTGTGGATGTGGATGAAAGATACTGTATTAAATCCTATGAGGACACGGCTAAATTTGAAGAGCTGGGAATTTTATAAGGATCTTTGTTCTTCTGGATGATTCCGCTTTTCAGAGGGCAGATTCTAATTTGTTTATATGTAAATTTCAAGTCCATCGAATGTAAATTTTATTTTCGGGGTGTAAACTTCCAATCCTTCAAATGTAAACTTCAAAATCCAGCAATGTAAACCTTTAAATTATATTGGTTGACAATTGATGGATGCTGTGATAGAGTGTTAGAGAAGAATACCGAGAGCGTTTTTGAAGGAGGATTTTAGTGATGAGTTCTGAAGCAGTGGCAAGAAGCAAGACATATGATATGGTATACATAGCTATTTTCGCAGTTCTTATGGCGGTCTGTGCCTGGATATCTATTCCCACGGCAGTACCCTTTACTCTTCAGACCTTTGGGGTCTTTATGGCAGTGGGAGTGCTGGGAGGAAAAAGAGGTACACTTTCTGTATTGATTTACATTATCCTGGGAGCTATAGGGATTCCGGTATTTGCCGGATTCAACGGCGGAATGGGAGTGCTGCTGAGTAATGTGGGCGGTTATATTGTGGGATTCCTTTTCTCGGCATTGGCAATGTGGGGACTGGAAAAGCTTCTCGGACGCAAACCGCTTATGCAGGTGATTTCCATGGTAATAGGCCTGATCGTGTGTTATGCTTTTGGTACTGTATGGTTCATGATGGTATACACCAGAACAACAGGTGCCGTAGGCCTGGGTGCCGTCCTTGGATGGTGTGTTGTGCCGTTTATTATTCCTGATCTTATTAAGATTGGTCTGGCCCTTGTTTTGTCCAGAAAAATGAGAGTACATATGATACAGTAGAAAAATCCTCCGCTCCGCTGAGATAAACCATCAGCAGTGCGGGGGATTTTTTATGTTCTGCATATTTTTGAAAAAGTAAACTTCTTAGAAGGCGGATTAAGAGCTTGTTTTCATGATAAAATAGGAATATGATATGTGTAATAAATGTAACGGGGAATATCTAAAAGGGATTTTTATGCATACATGCATGAAAGCTTCTCCCGGGATATTGCCTGTGAACAGCAGCATAAAAGGTGATGGATATCAACATAGGGAGGGGTATTATGGAGAATTTCAAGAAAAAATCAATTTTGATGTGGATAGTTTTACTGATTGTATATACGCTGTATCTGGCTGTGGTGGAAATTATTTTAGGAGTGGGAGCTTCAGATGTATGGGATGATATGAAAGAATGGTTTAAAAAAAGGATGTGAGATAGTTTATCGGACTGGGGATAAGACACTAGAGCGTGTTGTGTTTAACTTTTGGACAAAACAGGTATAATCCGTAAAACAGACGGCCGGTATCAATTGATACGTATAAAATACGCGGTCACATAACATGAATAGGAGAACTTTAATAATGAAAGATTTTGCTCATAATGAGTATGTCATTTGGGTGGAGCTGAATGATAGCTGTAAGGAATATTTAAATAAAAAATGTGTTGAGCTTGAGAGTGATCATATAAAACCAGGAGTAGGACCTCCGCATATGACCTTAACCTTTGTGAAAACAGAACATCCGGAAGAACTTAAACAGTATACAGAATCATTCGTGAATAAAAATATCATGGATATCATTCTGAATTCAATCAGTATGTTTCCGGCAGGCGTTTTATTTTATGCACCTCAAGTTACGAAAGAATTATTATTACTGCATGAGGAATATTGCCGTGGGATTTCTGACTTCGGAGAACTATCCTGGGAGTTATACGTACCAGGAAAATGGGTTCCCCATGTGGCTTTGACGGGAGAACTTGATGCAATAGAAAGGGTAAGAGCGTTTTCGATTATGAATGAGGGCTTTATTCCTATGTCCAGTTCTGATGACAACCGGGTGCTTGTGAAACATTGTTTAACAGGAGAAACATTGTTGGATTTGCCTTTTTTGCAGAATACAAAGGGGAGATTCAATGAGGAAGGCTGAATTGTTAGGAAAGTGTTAGAAATGGGATGTAATACGCCAAAAGAAAAACACCGGATTAAAAATAATCCAGTGTTTTCCTACATTTGCGATAGTCGAAGCGACAAGATTCGAACTTGCGGCCTCTGCGTCCCGAACGCAGCGCTCTACCAAACTGAGCCACGCTTCGTCAACTGCAAGGGTTATTATAGTAATTTTTGATCCATTTGTCAATAATAAAATTGAAATTTTTTGCGATTGTTTTACAGAGAATTTATGGAACGGCAGAACAGCATCCTCACATTCCTGAGGTTTGGGGGAATGAAAAGGGATTTTTTTCATATATATTAGTGAATCATAAAAATATGGAGGAAGCTGTTTGTCTGGATATCGGCGGTTCGTCGCGTATGTATATGAATACCAGAAGGGAAAAAAAGGAAACAATTGCGGCTTCATAAAGGTGGAGGTGAGAGAACAGCGCTGTACAATGGAGGTGCATCTGCATTGTGTAGGGCTGACACCCCAGGTGGGATGCAATGTTTATGGGTTCGTCAGAAAAGATGGATTAATGGACGGAATTCTGCTGGGAAGCTGTGAAACGGGAGAGGATACAGCAGAGTGTCTGATAGAGACAGATTCATTAAATATGGGAGGATCAGGGATTTCGCTGGGAAGAATGGGCGGAATGGTCCTGGTTACAGAGTCGGGAGGCTTTTTTGGCACAGAATGGGATGACCAGCCGATCAGGCCGGATAATTTCAGGGAGATTCAAAGAAAGGAGAGTCAGACGGCACAGAAAACCAGGATAGAGAAGAAAAAGCCGGATTTACCTGATGAGGAGGAAAAGGAGCAAGGTGTTAAAACTATAGAAACAGCTCCGTCAGAGGAAGATCAAAATGTAAATAATGACGCTGGCATGTTGGCTGATGAAGGTGCCGCAGAAGAGATGGAAGCAGAGTCAGATATAGAAACAGGCAATGACTTTTCACCAGAGATCGGAGATGATGAAGAAACGGATGTTGAAGCTGATACAGATGCGGAAATGAAAGAGGATGCTGTCAATGAAAACAGTGTTGCTGAAGAATCAATTCAGGAACAGGAGGAAAATAACAGAGAGTCTGGTGTGTCAGAGGACGAAGCAGGGGAGGACTTACAAGGGGAGGGGAGTGACCAGGAGTCTGAAATAGAGACAGAGGAAGAGACTGTAAAACAAAGAGATGAAACATCAAGGGAAAGTGCGGAACCTGTATCTGATGGAATATCTGACGAGACAGACGAAACAGTACAGGAAATTAAGTCATCTGATACAGATATTATTTCCCAGTCTATGGGTGGAATAGAAGAGGAAACTTCTATTCTGAAAAATATACAAATGGTGGCTGAGAATGAAAAGTTATTGCAGGAGGAGCAAAATGTAAGAATTATATGTCCTCCTGATTCCAACTGTGGTCCTGGCCCTCGGCCGCCGCGTCCGCCGATGCCGCCGAATCCTGGTCCTGGCCCTCGGCCGCCGCGTCCGCCAATGCCGCC
>JAUNHC010000106.1 GCA_030524175.1 Eubacteriales bacterium | reverse complement strand
CGTACGGTTCTTAGAGGGGAAAGCGGTAGTAATACCGCCGACCCACTCGATTACTGCGGGGATTTATACCAGCTTCCCTGTCCTGTGACAGCCCTTACAGCTAACGGCTGGGAACTGCAGGATGTGACAGAGGAAGACTTTGTGGCAGGCGGTTCCATGGGATTTATAGACATGATGAAGAACAATCAGAAAGTACGGTTCTCTGTCTATAATCTGACGGAAAATGCTGTGACTATGGAGAATTGCTTTGTGACAGAGCTGAAGGCCGCCACCTATGATGCAGAGTCAGTCACCCTTAAGCTTTCCGGCGGGATCACCCTTGGGGCTGATAAGGACGGATTGATCGCCGCTGCAAAGGAAAAAGGATACACATGCGAGGATGAGGAGAACTATCTCACCATTTATAAAGAAGGAACCAGCAAGCTGGACAATAGCATTGAATTCTGGTTTAACAAGGATGAGAGCCTCACTGAGGCCGCCAGCATAACTTACCGCAACGAAGTAATGGCAGAATGATCATATAAATAACCCCCTGTGAAGACACTGGATGTTTTTACAGGGGGTTTTTGTGAGCTAAAATGCAGGGGAAAGGTACTTTGCAGCCGTCTGTCGCATATATAGGATATCCTATAGTTCCTGCTGCTTCTTCCTGAACTGGGAGGGTGAACAGTGGTTATACATTTTAAATGTCCTGTTAAAATTGCTGATGGAAGTGAATCCGGCCTGCAGGGCAGCGTCTGTGACGGGCATGGCATTGTCCGCCAGCAATTCTTCCACTCTCTGGATCCTCCGTCTGTTAAGATATTCATGAAACGTCACTCCGGTAAACTCTTTAAAGAGTCTTGCAAAATGAAATTTGCTGAACCCGATGCGCTGGGCAGCGGATTCCAGAGAAATGTTTTCTCCGTAGCTTGTATTGATATAGCGGCACACCGAGGTGAACTTCTCCATATATTCCCGTCTGGAAGCAGAAGAGATACTGGGAAAACGGGGCGTTTCCTGGAAATCACTGCGGATGAGAAGGGCGATGATCTGTATCAGCCAGGATAAAATGCTGGCTTCCTTCAGGATCCTGTTTTCTCCTGCCTCCTCAAAAATGTCCAGCAGCCGCTGTCTTACCTGTTCATACAGGCGGCTGTCTTTGTCCGGGCAAAGATACACAGAACCGGGAAGAAGCAGCAGCGCACTTCCTAATTCGTCCAGCATATAGAAAGAAGACAAAGATATTTGGAAGATATATCTCATACCTTCTTCCGGTGCTTTAATGGAATGGATCTCCCCTGCATTGATAAGCAGAATATCATCCGGACACAGCAGAAAAGTGTCCTTTCCCACAGTGACCTCATAGCTGTTCCTCACAGGCATAATGATCTCCATTCCTGCGTGCCAGTGGGAAGGATAATCCTCAGCCACATCATTTTCTATTAAACGGAAAGAAGAATTTCCGAACCGTATGGTTTCCTTCATGCCTTCCAATGATTCTATCATATCTGTAACCTCTTTCAAATGTGTTTCCGTAACCGGGAATCCTTCAGTATCCCTACATCCGGAAACAAAACCCATATTTATAATAGCAATATTTAAGAAGAATATAGCAAGAACCAGAGAGGAAAACAATCCCCTATTTTTTATAATACTTCTATAGAAGCAGCAGAGAAATCTGCGGGGCATTCATTTCCGGGGATACAGATGCCCATATCCAGCAGTTCAGGCAAGCCTGAATTGCTGCGCCCATATTAACTACAGATCAAAAAAGGAGAAGGACAACATGAGTGAAAAAACTTTCCGCGAACGTGCGGCAGAACTGGTATCACAAATGACATTGGAGGAAAAAGTATCACAGACACTTCACGGTGCAGCAGCAGTAGAACGTCTTGGCATCCCGGCTTATAACTGGTGGAACGAGGCGCTCCACGGTGTGGCCAGAGCCGGTGTGGCAACTGTGTTCCCCCAGGCCATTGGCGTTGCGGCCACTTTTGATGAGGAGCTGGCGGCTCAGATGGCAGAGGTCATCGCAACTGAGGGCAGGGCGAAATACAATATGCAGCAGAAATACGGGGACAATGATATTTATAAAGGGCTTACCTTCTGGGCGCCCAATGTGAATATTTTCCGTGACCCACGGTGGGGCAGAGGACATGAGACTTACGGGGAGGACCCTTACCTTACCTCAAGGCTTGGCGTAAGATTTGTAAAAGGGCTGCAGGGGGATGATCCACAATACATGAAAGCAGCAGCCTGTGCAAAACATTTCGCAGTACATTCCGGGCCGGAAGGGGAGCGTCATTCCTTTAATGCGGTGGCAAGTAAACAAGATATGTATGAAACCTATCTTCCTGCTTTTAAAGCCTGTGTCCAGGAGGCTAAGGTTGAGGCTGTGATGGGGGCTTATAACCGTACTAACGGTGAACCATGCTGCGGCAGCAAAACATTGCTGAAGGATATCTTGAGAGAGGAATGGGGATTTGAAGGCCATGTAGTCAGCGACTGCTGGGCAGTGAAGGACTTCCATGAAAACCACCATATTACTGAGAAACCTGTGGAATCCGTTACCATGGCCATGAACAATGGATGTGACCTGAACTGCGGATGTACCTTCCCTCACCTTGTCCAGGCTGTAAAGGAAGGCCGTGTGGAAGAATCCAGGATAGATGAGGCTGTGATAAATCTCTTTACAACACGTATGAAGCTGGGGATGTTCCAGGAACCGGGGGAGGTTTCCTTTGACAGTATTTCTTATACTGAGGTTGACACTCCTGACCATAACCGACTCAGCCGGGAAATTGCAGAGCAGTCAGTGGTACTTCTGAAAAACGAAAACAATCTGCTTCCCCTGGATAAAACAAAGCTGAAAGCCATCGGCGTGATCGGCCCCAATGCTGACAGCAGAAGAGCTCTTGTAGGAAACTATGAGGGAACTGCATCACGTTATGTCACTGTGCTGGAAGGAATCCAGGACTATGTGGGTGATGAGGTACGGGTTTTTTATTCTGAAGGATGCCATTTATATGCGGACAGGACCAGTAATCTTGCTGTGGCAAACGACCGCCTGTCTGAAGTAAAGGGAGTCTGTGAGGCCAGTGATGTGGTTGTTGTGTGCCTTGGACTGGATGCCAGCCTCGAAGGGGAAGAGGGAGATACCGGAAATGAATTTCCAAGCGGCGATAAGCCAAACCTCAATTATCCCGGCCTGCAGCATGAAATATTAAAGGCTGCTTATGAGAGCGGAAAGCCTGTGATCCTTGTGTCACTTACAGGAAGTGCTATGGCATTGTGCTGGGAGGATGAACATATCCCTGCGATCCTTCAGGCCTGGTATCCGGGGGCAAGAGGCGGAAGCGCCATCGCAAGGATCCTTTTCGGAGAGAAATCCCCGGAAGGCAAGCTGCCCGTAACCTTTTACCGTTCCGTGGAAGAACTGCCGGATTTCCGAGACTACTCCATGAAAGGACGTACTTATCGTTATATGGACAAAGAGGCCCTTTACCCTTTCGGGTACGGACTATCTTACACCAGCTTTGCCCAGGGAGAAACAGTGTGCGACAGCACTGATATTGAAAAAGACAAGGTTCTTACCATCAGCACAACGCTGAAAAATACAGGAGCTATGGCAGGCGGAGAAACTCTTCAGGTATATGTGAAGGCCCTAAGGGAGGGAACCCCTAACCCACAGCTTAAAGTATTGAAAAAGGTGCATTTGCAGCCGGGAGAAGAGCAGAAGATCACCATTACTCTGACAGCGTCAGATTTTGCTGTCTATGACGAGGATGCAAAGCTAATGCTGGAAGCAGGCGAATATGCGGTTTATGCAGGCACCCAGCAGCCTGATACAAGGACAAAGAAACTTACTGGAAAAGAACCGGAAATCATAAATATCCATTGCCCTAAAACAGAGATACTGTGATAACTGAGCAGGAAAACACATATACGAAAATTTAGTTTTTTTCTGGAAAAAGCCAAAAAAGTAAAGAGGAAGGCCAAAAAATTCTATAGGAACCCGTGTCGTCCGATGATAAGATAGGTTTATCAAAAGGACGAACGAAGGAGGTTCAAAAAATGAAAAGAAAACTGGCAACACTTATTTCCCTGGCTGTAGCAGGCTCCATGATTTTTTCTGTACCGGTAATGGCTGAGAAGGAAGAAAAGACAAAGCTTACCCTGTGGCACATTCAGACCGGAACAATGGCAAGCTGCCTGGATAACAGTGCTCAGCGCTTTATGGAAGAGAACCCTCAGTATGAGGTGGAAGTGATCCAGATGCAGAAGTGCGACGTGAAGTCGCGTAATGAATTGCTAACTGTTAGCTACCCTATC
>JAUNHC010000050.1 GCA_030524175.1 Eubacteriales bacterium | reverse complement strand
TGGTGTGGGAGGTCGGTAGATAAAATAATTATCTACCTCCTACCCGATATATCAGTTTATCATATTACTGGTTCTGAAGTAATAATGGGAAGACTAAGACTTATAATGCATCCCTTTTTGCTTTCTGCCAGTATCTCATATTGACTGCCTAAAAGGTAGCTTAGCCGTTTGCGGATATTGTAAATACCTATGTGTTCGGCATCTTTTTCAGTGATTTCCCGGACCGGCCGATCAAAGTAATGATAAATATCTTCACTTGAAATACCAATTCCGTTATCAGCTATGGTGATAAGAAGATTTTTGGCGTTACGTTTAACCTCAATATGAATCTTGCCGTCAAGAATCTGATGAGTTACCAAGTCTTTATGGGGAAGCAGTCCGTGTTTTATGGAATTTTCCACAAGAGGCTGTAAAATATTTTTTGGGATCAACAGTTCCTGATCATCATCATCTACCTCAAACTGATAATCAATAGTATTATGGCATAAATAGCTTTGTATCACCATGTACTGGGTTAAAATCTCTTTTTCTGTGATAATAGTGTCATAGTTTTTACAGTTCTTTATGGCCAGCCGGTCTTTTAATGTGCCGATCAATGCTGTATTTACTTTTGTAATCTCATCGGTCTTTCCCATATGTGCAAGAAAGGTGATGGTATTAAGGGTATTGTAGATAAAATGCGGATCTAAGGCAGATACCAGCAGAGAATACTGCATCTGCTGGGTCATCTTTTCCTGGGAGATTTGCCGGTCAAGATTAAACTGTATATTTTCTACCATTCTGTTAAAATTCCTGGTGAGACTTCCAATCTCATCGTGATGCTCATCTGCCGGCAGAGGAGTATAGTTGCCCTCATTGACTCTGTCGATCCGTTGGCTCAAAACAGTGAGACGCAGCAGCAGGTGGCGGATTATCAGGATGATGGACAGCACTAATGTAAAGATGATCCCATACAGAAGGAATTCAATGAGAATCATAATTGTCTGGTATGGCGCCAGAAGTGTTTCTCGGTCAGCGTGGGCGGCAATTTTCATATTCTCCCCCTCATAGGAGCATAAGGTCATGAAATCCATACCGTCTTTTTGGGAAAAAACTGAGGTTTCATATTGGAGTTGCCGAAACATGTAGTCCGGCCAGGCATCCATATCGAACCTATAGTCTGTATTCTGGTACAGTATATTTTCATTCTGAAGGATTGCGAAATCTACAATTCCGTCTTCTTCCATTTCACGAAAAAGATTGAGTATATAAGAAAAATCCATAATATGAATGGCGTAGCAGACAGCCTTATCCACAACAAAGGGCATAACAAAGCAAATCACCTGAAGGGAATCATCACCCAGAACCGGTGAATAAACCATGTCCATGTCAGCGGACAATGTGGAAAGCCACCCGGAATTGAGGAGAATATCTGCTACATCAGATGCTTCCTCCAAATAAAAGGCATCGCCCCATTCCGTGCAGACCATAGAATAGGAATTACACACAATAGCACCTTTGCCGGGAATTTGATGAGTGATATTGCCAAGCTTACGGCTGTCCAGCCTTGAAAGAATCTGTTCCCTGCATGTTTTTTTAATTTTCGCACTATCGGCTGAATTATATTTCCGGATATCTTCTTTCAGTTCATCATTCCCATAGAGAACGTAGGCCAGGCTGTTACCTTGCCAGATATAACTTTGGCTGATCGTGCTGGCCCGCAGCATACTGGAAATATGCTGGGAAATATACGGCGTCAGCATATCGTAAAAAATCACGGGCATGATGAGCCGGATCAACAGAGCTGCAGCCAGGCCTATGCCCAAAATCAGGTAGCAGCTTTTTTTGATGATCGTATCAGGTTTTATCCTTTTCATGTAATCTGCTCCTTCTGTATTCCTGAGGCGGAACTCCGTAAGCTTTTTTAAATGATTTGGAAAAATAGGAAAGGGAGTTATATCCTGTTTTCATACAAATTTCCATAGGGGTATCGGGTTCCTGTAAAAGCAGCTGCGCAGCAGCAGAGAGCCTGGTATTGATGATCACTTTCCACGGAGTAAAACCAGTCTCCCGTTTGAAGAGGGTGTTTAAACTGCTTGGACTGATTTTTAGCTTATCTGCAATCCATTCTACGCTTAAGTTACAATTGCTGAAATGGATGCTGATAAGATATGTAGCTTCCCGTACAAATGAAGAATATTCCCGATAGTGGGAAAGGGCCAGGATATCCGTCAGGAAGGTGAATTTGCTTCGTATCCATTGATATACCGCATTTACATCACAGCCGGGCCAGGAAACTTCGCCGGCAAAAAGACTGACGATCCGGCCTGTAGAGGGATGGACCACACGCTTGTCATAGTTGAGCAGAAGGTCCAGCCATTTTTCGGCTGTACGGCAGAAAGCCGCGAAGTCCTTTGACGCAGCAATTGCTTCATACAGGCGGTCCATGTCGGCTAATATCCCTTCATATATGGTTGTAAACTGTCCGCCTTCCTCAGGAATAGGAAGAACTAGATTTTGGGGAAGTAGATAAGTCCCTTCAATTATGGTTGGAGAAGGATAAAAATAAAGCTGGGTCAAATACACACGGTTTTGTTCATACGCCAGAGCGCATTTTTGGATGGACTGTCTTTTTTGAAGCATTACCAGGGAATAGGAGCAGGAAAATTGTTTCCACAGCTTTCGCTGAAGCCGGCAGCAAAAATCAAAGGGATTATCAGAAGGAGTTGTGATCAGAACAAACTGTACTTCTGAAACAGCTACGATTCCCACTACATACTCCATAGTGCTGCAGAATTCCAGGAGAATCTTTTTATCAGGCAGAGTTTCTTCCGGGAAATATGCTTGCAGCTTTTGGATAAAAAAAGGAAAATGATGTTCTTCCTCCAAAATAAAACAATCGTATTCTCCTGTCAAAAATGAGGTGGAATCTTCTAGCCGGCAGATGTTTTCTTTACGATGTAGAAATAAGGAGGATATTTCCTCATTAGCAAAAAGACGCCGTTTCTTTTTTTCCTGAGCCAGGTAGGTTCTGATTTCTTCCAGCTTCTGGATTAAAATTTCCTTTGTAGTCTCATGTTTTAAAAGATAATCATAAACCTTTAGCTGCAATGCCGCACGGGCATACTGAAATTCTTTGTAACTGGACAAGAAAAGGAAAACAGTGTCCGGCGCTGTGCTTAATACTTTTTTTGCTAAGTCAATACCTGAAAGGACCGGCATTTGGATATCAGCGATCACCACCTCCGGCATGTAGGTTTGAAAATCATACCATGCGTTTTCTCCGTCAACAGCGGTGGAAACCAATTTATATCCATAATCTTCCCATTGAATTAATTTTGAAAAATATTGTAAGGACATCTTATTGTCGTCTGCCAGTAATACACGAATCATTCTTATACACCTCAAATAACCGGTCTTCTTGTTATTATACAGAAAAACGAAACTATTGTACAAAACCTGTTCTAATTATACTTCTGCCGGTACAGAAAGGGCAATAATCTTTTCTTGTAATTTTCTGCAAATTTTGTTGGATTTTGCAGTTATTATAAAAAAAGTTCATATCTATATTGTGAAATACATCTAATGTGGAAAATATGATTTGACAGCATTTTATTTATAATTGCCATCAAAGACGACCTTTGGTAAAGTGTATCCAACAAAAATCATATATCAGGGAGGAAAAACCATGAAGAAAAAAACTATTCCTGCTTTTATTGCAGCGGCAGCTCTGAGCACTACCTTATTTACTGGTACAGTTTATGCAGGGGATGCAGCCGCGGGACAAAAGGATACAGTAGAATCTGAAGCGGTATCGGCAGATGCGGAGGCTAATGATGCAGAAAAAGAGATGACAGAAGGCGGAGTGACAGTGGAAAAGAATGAAGATTCCAGGACCGGGTATACTGCTACCTTCACATACTATGATGACAAAGCGGCAAATGTTAAAATCCAGGGTGGATTTACATTTTACAGCGTTGGGGATGAATACTGCTATTCAGATGGACGTCAGAATGAGGACGGTGGTATTGTGGATGTAGAAAACCATCTCTATACGCCTGAAAACTGGGAGCCTGGCCTGGCCCGCTATGGCGATGGGGGATATATCCGGGATATGACAAAGGATGAGACAACCGGAGCATGGACCTTTAGTGTTGACCTGCCGGGAGGTTCCTATTTATACCAGTATAATGTGATTGACGCTGACGGAAATGAAGAGTTGATTGCAGATCCGGCAAATATTCCGTATTGCAATACTTTAGGGGCATCACAGGTGAGAAGTCAGTTCTATGTTCCATATGATGCGGAAAGCCAGGCCGAATCAGATGACTGGACATTCGTATTTCCTGCTGAAAACGAAGATGACAGAGGCACTTTAATCTGGGATACCTATGAGGGTTATATCTATGAGGGGACTGATTCGGCAGTGCAGGAGGCAGAGGTTTATCTGCCCGCTCATTACGATGAAAACAGAGAGGAACCTTACAAGACTTTATATTTGGTTCATGGCGGTGGTGGAGAAGAAGGGGACTGGTTCCATCAGGGAAATGCTGGTAATATTGTAGACCGTCTGGCATCAGAAGGAAAAACAGAAGAATTCGTCATGGTTGCCATTGATATTTCAACTGGGACAGATGAGGAATTGTGCAAAAATTTATCTGATTATACCATTCCGTATGTAGAGAAAAATTATAATGTTTCTTCTGAGATAAATGACCGTGCATTAGCCGGACTTTCCAAAGGGGCTAAGTTCACCTATACCGCACATTACCTTATTGATGATATATTTGGCTATTTTGGCGCATTCAGTGTAGGGTATCCCGGACCAACTTATGACATAGCGGATGCAGTTAACCTTAATAAAGCAAAATTATATCTGGCGGGCGGTTACGCCGACCATACAATGACAGCAGCTTTCCAGGAAGGTCAGATTCCTATGGTTCCGTTCTCTGAATATTTGGATGAGAATAATATTGAATATACGGGACTGAAAATTGTGGAGGGTGGACATGACTGGTTTACCTGGCAGCAGATTTTAAAAGATTTTGTTGAAACTTATCTTTGGAAATAATAGGCGGATAAAAGAATTTAATAATAACACATTGCAGATAACTGTGTTAAAATCTTATTATAAAACGACATGGTATGAGTGTATAGTTGATTGTGGTTTCAATGGTCATAGTTAGTTGCACTGTTGTAAAGCTGTGGGATATTTAATAGGAGGATGCAATGTATTATTTAACAGAGTATGAGTCACCGCTGGGGCTTCTGACCCTGGCCTCTGACGGGGAGAGTCTTGTAGGGCTTTGGATAGAAGGGCAGAAATATTTTTGCCCTTCTGTTTCTGAGGAAATGGAGAGAAAGGATGAGCTTTTGGTGTTTGAAGCCGCCAGAGACTGGCTGGACCGTTATTTTGCAGGAGAGAGGCCGTCAGTTTCGGAGATTTCTTTGCGCCCTGTGGGAGGAGAATTCCGGCAGCAGGTGTGGGAAATTTTATGTGAGATTCCCTATGGAAGTGTGATCACATATGGTGAAATTGCAAGAAAGATGGCTGTGAAGATGGGCAGGGAGAAAATGTCCGGACAAGCTGTGGGCGGAGCTGTAGGTCATAACCCTATCTCTATCATTATCCCTTGTCACAGGGTAGTCGGCAGTAATGGCAGTCTGACAGGGTATGCGGGAGGAATAGACAAAAAGATTAAGCTTCTGGAACATGAAGGGGTGGATATGACGAAGTTGTTTGTTCCTAAAAAAGGTACGGCACTATAATGGATAATTTAATTAATGATGCCGGGGTCAAAAGGGAGCCGGCATCATTAATTATAATATCAGGTATTCTTTCAGAAAGGTCAGGAATTTTTCTTGAAATCCCTTAATTTCCAGGATATACTATACATATAGAATCCCTCTGCGCCGGAAAGGCGGGAAGGATGAGCAGAACACAATTCAGAAACCTGACCATAAGCAATGCTTTTATTTTCTCAGCCGCAATGGCTGATGAAGAAATATGCCGCAGGGTCATTGAGCTGGCTTTGGGTATCCCCATTGCAAAAGTACATGTGTGCACGGAAAAAACCATGGTATATCATCCGGAATACCATGGCGTGCGTCTGGATGTCTATGCGGCAGATGACAAAAATACCCGGTTCAATATTGAAATGCAGGTGGTATTTCAACGTTGGCTGCCAAAAAGAGACCGGTATTACCACAGCCAGTTGGACATGGATCTTTTGTCTGCAGGGGAATCTTACGAAAACCTGCCGGACACCTATGTGATTTTTATTTGTGACTTTGATCCCTTCGGGAGGGGACTTTACCGTTACACCTGTGAAACCAGGTGCTGCGAAGAAAATTTTCCCATACAGAATGGTACAAAGAGCATTTATTTAAACACTAAGGGCCGGAACTCCCAGGATGTGCAGCCTGAGCTGGTAGAGTTTCTTCGGTATATAAGGGCTACCCAGGAGGAGTGTGAGGGTGAATTTTATGATCCCTTTGTGAAACATCTTCAGGAAAAAGTCAGAAGGATTAAAAATGACCGGTCAATGGAGGAGAGATATATGCTGCTGGAAGAAATGATGCGAAATGAGAGGAAGGCTGGCATTTTAGAAGGCCGTCGCAGGGAAAAGGCCGAATGTGTCATAGCCCTTCTGGAGACAAAGGGAGAGGTGACATCCGGGCTCCGCAGCCGGATTGAGTCTGAGGAGAGTCTTGAAAAGTTGTCCCAGTGGCTTTTGCTTGCTGCCGGGTCTGCTTCGCCGGAGGATTTTGCGAAAAAAATGTAAGGGCCTGTTTTAAGGCCCTTATGATAGAAATGTCAAAAATGTTAATCTATATTTCTTAGTCTGGATCCAGACAAATATTCCAGTATAACTAGATTTTTAATAGTGGCGCAGAGAGATTCTATTTTGTGTTGGCTTGTGGCTGGCTTGTTTAAAACGTTTTCTTATGCTACAATAGAAAGAATTATATGCGGACATCCGGCGGGATGCCGCATTTTTGTGGAGGAGGAAACCGAAAGATGGCAGATGACCAGAAAATACTGTTGTTTGAGAAGATGCCGATACCAAAGGCTGTAATGAAGATGTCCATACCAACTGTGCTCAGCTCGTTGGTTATGGTGATTTATAACCTGGCGGATACCTATTTTGTGGGAATGTTGAATGACCCGGTGCAGAATGCGGCGGTGACACTGGCTACCCCTGTGCTTCTGGCCTTTAACGCGGTCAACAACCTGTTCGGTGTTGGAAGCTCCAGTATGATGAGCAGAGCGCTGGGGAGTAAGGATTATGATAAAGTCAGCAGAAGTTCTGCATTTGGATTTTACTGCTCACTGCTTTCTGGTTTATTATTCTCATTTTTGTGTTTTTCTTTCCAAAATCCACTGCTCACTGTGCTTGGGGCGGACAAAAATACTGTACAGGCCACACTTGAGTATTTGCGATGGACCGTGATGTGCGGTGCAGCTCCGGCAATCCTGAACGTGGTAATGGCTTATATGGTCCGGGCGGAGGGTTCGTCCCTGCATGCCAGCATCGGGACTATGAGCGGTTGTCTTTTAAACATTATACTGGACCCCATTTTTATTCTGCCCTGGGGGTTGAATATGGGAGCCTCAGGGGCCGGTCTTGCCACATTTCTGTCAAACTGTGCAGCATGCTGTTATTTTTTTGTGCTGCTGTATGTGCGAAGGAAGAGCACTGTGGTATGTATTTCTCCCGGAAAGTTTGGTTTTCGGAAAGAAATCGTGCTGGGAATCTGCGGTGTGGGAGTTCCTGCGTCAATCCAGAACCTGCTTAATGTTACAGGCATGACAATCTTAAACAACTTTACATCACCCTTTGGTGCCCATGCGGTGGCAGCTATGGGAATTGCTCAGAAGGTAAATATGGTGCCCCTCCAGGTGGCACTGGGTTTTTCCCAGGGAGTCATGCCTTTGATCAGCTATAATTATGCAAGCGGGAACCGGAAGCGTATGAAAGAATCCATTATGTTTACGATTAAAACGGTTGTCCCGCTAATGGCTGGGGTGTTAGTCCTGTTCAGTGTGGGAGCGGGACCTATAATCAATGCTTTTATGAAAGATGAGAGTATTATTGCTTATGGGACAAGGTTCTTGAGAGGTGCCTGCCTATGTCTGCCATTCCTTTGCATGGACTTTATTGCAGTAGGTGTGTTCCAGGCAGTGGGTAACGGACGTTCAGCACTTGCATTTGCCGTTCTGCGTAAAATTGTACTGGAGATTCCGGCCCTGTATGTGTTGAATATCCTGTTTCCTCTGTATGGGCTTCCGTACGCACAGTTTGTCGCAGAATTTGTGTTGTCCATCGCATCGGTGGTGATGCTTAAACGGATATTTAAAGCAAAGGCAGCTTAGCAGATAAATATTTTTATACAAAAAGGAGTTATAAATATATTTTATAAAACAGACAGGCACACAGTAAAAAACAAGTGTGATGTCTGTTTTTTATATGCTAGAGTGTGTTTGAAAATTGCATCTTGTTGGAATGAATTTTCAAACACACTCTAGGGAAGTACTCCATTTTGTTCTGACCAGAAGGTTATGACTTTCCTAGTATATAAAAATCCTCTGGGGGATGCACACAATGTGCAGAGGAAGGCTGCTTCGCAGCTGCATATTGGCGCACAAAGTGTACAAGTCCCTCATGATCAGGATAGAAGGAAGCGATTGACAGAAAAGTATTTTGGAGATATAATAGACACAAGTCTAATAATAGATACTAATTCAATAAATGCACGCAGAAAGAGGTGGAACTATGAAAACTGCCATCATCTATGAATCCTATCATCATGGAAATACGAAGAAACTTCTGGATGCCATTGTAAAAAAGCATGAGGTGACACTATTTGATGCCAGGCAGGTATTGGCCGCGGAGCTTTCTGACTACGACCTCATCGGCATTGCCTCTGGTATTGCGTTTGGTAAATATTATAAGAATGTTGCAGCTTTGGCAGCGAAATCCCTGCCGGAGAAGAAAGATGTGTTTCTGATATTCACAAGCGGAAACGGAAGTAAAGAGTACGGAACGGACATGGAAAAGCTCTGTGAAAAAAAGCAGTGCCGTGTGGTTGGGAAGTATGGCTGTTCCGGGTTTGATACTGTTGGTCCGTTTAAGCTGATCGGAGGTGTCAGCAAAGGGCACCCTACGTCGGATGAAATCGCGGGTGCTGCCGCCTTCTACGAATCTTTGATAAAGCAGGAGAGAGAGTAATGAATGAAAATGATCTGAGAGTAATAAAAACATTGGAAGCCGTAGAGTCGTCTTTTCTGGATATGCTGGAAGAACTGCCTTTTGAAAAGATAACAGTCCGGGAACTTTCCCGCAGGGCAAAAATCAACACAGGTACGTTTTACCTTCATTTTCAGAATATGGATGATCTTTATGATAAGCTGATACAGGCATTTTTTGATGAATTTATTGCTTCTATTGATTATTTTCCTCTTTTTATTTTACAGCCGGAATTGTTTCTGGAGAAACTCCGGAATACCGTTCATCAAAAGGTAACTGACTGCCGCCGGCTTTTCAAGCATCGTGACATGTCATTGTCGGAACCTTGTGTGATCAAACTGCTGCAGACAAAAATTTACGAATCCTGTCCGTTGGAAGTAAGCAAGGAAAATGATATCCGTCTGGAGGCAGTGCTGACCAGCTTGTTTCATATGAATTTGAAGTATGACCAGGAATGCCCGGAAATCATCCAAAAGGTCTTTTCGGACATGATCCGAGGACTGTTTGTAAGTCCGTAAGGTAAAACAGAAATCATAAGGTTAACCCTTATGATCCATAATTTATAATTAAAGGAGGATTTATCATGAATGAAACTGTAAAAAACCTTGTTACCCGTAAGAGCTGTTCTGATTATAAGCCGGAACATATTTCACGTGAGGAGCTGGACCAGATTATTGCTGCAGGTCTGAACGCCCCATCAGGCATGAACAGCCAGTGTGCTTACTTTATCGCCATACAGGACGATGAAATTGTAAAGCAGATTTCAGGACTGAATGCGGCTGTTGCAAAAGCGGCGATGGCAAAAATAAATCCTGCTATGGCTGAAAACTTTCCGGCAAATCCGTTCTATGGCGCCAGGGATGTGATCGCTGTTGTGGCAAACAAAAAGGGCGGTACATATATTTACGACGGCAGCCTGGCAATGGGAAACCTGATGAATGCAGCCTGGAGTATGGGAATTGACAGCCGCTGGATTCACCGTGCCAAGGAAGTTTTCGACACGCCGGAAGGTAAGGAAATCCTTGCAAAGTGCGGCATTACAGAGGAAGTGGAAGGGATTGGATTCTGTATCCTGGGTCACGCGGCTGCAGAAAAAGAAAAGACTGAAATTAAGCCGGACCGTGTATTCTATCTGTAAAGCCGGTATATGTGGATGATCACTTATGCTTGCAGCTATAAAATGGAGGACAGAGGTAGAACATGATTTTGACTGTAAAGAAAATTCACAGAAAACTGCGTGATTATAATAACATTAAGGGTCTGTATCAGAGGGCTTTTCCAAAAGAGGAACGAATCCCTATGGGCATTTTGCAGATAATGTCTGGATTCAAGATATTTGATGCGCTGGCTTTCTATGACGGGGAGCGGCTCTGTGGATTTTCATACAGTATTGTGCGGGAAAAGGCCGTTTTACTCATGTACCTGGCAGTCAATGATAATATGAGAAGTAAGGGATATGGTTCACGGATATTAACATATTTAAAAAAGAGGTATTCTGACAAGCCTGTAATCCTTGAAGTAGAGGAACCGGATGACAGTGCAGATAACGCAGATCAGAGACAAAGCCGCATTGCTTTTTATAAGCGGAATGGATTTTATGAAACAAATGAGTATGTAAAGATAAGAAACGTCAGATATGAAATCATGTCTACAGAGGACGGGTTTACGGCAGAGGAGTTTCGGGAGCTGCAGAAAGCGATATTCAGAAGAAAATCTTAGATGGCGTGCCTTCATGTGCTGTGTCAGAGATAATCCAAAAGCTTAAAAAAGGAGGCAAAACGCTGTGGTTCTATTAATTTTAGGAGGGATGCTGCTGGTACTGGGATCCTCCCTGTATTGGCTGACAGGCAGGTGGCTGTCACTCTATGGAGTTTGTGTTAAGAAACGGAGTATCCGTCTGGTGCGGATTGGTGCAGTGCTGATGATTGCTTTATTGTCCTGGTTATGGAGAATGACCATCCTTATTGCGCTGCACTTGATGGTGCTGTTCCTTTTGATGGATATTGGCGCTTTTGTTATACGACGTGCAGGGAAAAATCACAGGGAAGACAGGTGGTTCCGAATCTTCCGCAGAATTTACCGCAGCGGTCTTGTTCCTGTTCTTATTACCTGCCTGATCCTGGGATACGGAGCCTATAATATGACCCGTATTGTCCCTACAGAATATACCATTTCCACAGATAAGGTCCAGTCAGACTATCGAGTGATTTTAATCACAGATACCCACTATGGTACGATTCAGAATCCGGATGTATTAAAGAGAAAAATAGATGAAATGAATGGGTGGAATCCGGATTTGGTTGTGCTTGGAGGGGATATTGTAGAAGAAGGTACTTCAAAAAAGTCTATGGAAGAAGCTTTTCATGTATTGGGAGGGCTTGAGAGTACCTTTGGCACTTACTATGTTTACGGAAATCATGACCGGCAGGATTATGCAGATGCGGCTTTTGGAACACGTACCTATACAGTACAGGAACTTCAGAAGGCAATTGAATCTAACGGTATTACTATTTTGTGTGACAACTGGGTATCTGTGGGAGAAGAACTGATTCTGGCCGGCAGAAACGATGCGGGTACCTTGTCCGGGCGGGCCGATGCAAAAGACTTGTTAAAAGATACGGATAGAGACAGGTTTATTATAACAGCGGACCATCAGCCCGTTGGAATAAAAGAAAATGCCGGGCTGGGTGTGGACCTGCAGTTGTCCGGGCATACCCATGCAGGACAGATATTTCCGGTAGGCTATTTTACTGACTGGTTACTTGAACCGAATTATGGGAAATATGAGGAGGAGGGATGTACTTTGATCGTATCCTCCGGAGCAACCGGATGGGGCTTTCCTGTTCGTACACAAGAAAAATGTGAATATGTTGTGATAGACATAGTTCCGGAAAAATAAGAGTGCCTGTGTTTAGTGCGGACTATTCTTTCAGATGCATAAGTGATATGGTTTATTAAATTTAAAGCTTACGAGGTAAAAAATGAGATTATTAACAGCAGCCGACAGAAGCCCGATCCTGACAGAAAGGCTCACTGAAATTTGGTACCGTTCTGTGAGGGCCACACATTTATTTTTATCAGATAAAGAAATTGAAAAAATAAAGAAATATGTACCGGAAGCTATAAAACATGTTTCTCATTTGATCATTGCAGAAAGCGATACAGGCCGCAAGGTTGGGTTCATGGGAATAGAAGAACAAAGATTAGAAATGCTCTTTCTGCTGCCGGAAGAACGTGGAAACGGTTTAGGAAAGCAGATGGTTCAATATGGTATTGAAAAATATGGGGTTCATGAAGTTACAGTAAATGAGCAGAATCCCCAGGCAGCGGGATTTTATTCGCACATGGGATTCAGAGTATATAAAAGAATGGATATGGATGAGCAAGGAAATCCATATCCGCTTTTATATATGAAATTGGAGACGGTGTAAATGCTTATTCGTCACCGGATCGTATCAATCCATTTTTCAATGGCTTGTGCCAGTACATACTGCTGTTGTAAAACAGCCATACCTGCGTCGGGGATATCCGGCGCATTTTCTTTTTCCCGGATATTTTCTTCCAGATAAGCTTTTAATATTTTAATGTTGTTTTCAATGTCAGAAAGGCAAGCTTTTTGGCCTTCCGGGGGAAGGCTGGATAAGTTTACGATCACAGCGTTGAAATCCAGGAAGAAATGGATCGGCTGGGAGGAAATTTTAAACATAAGGTTTTCAAATTCTTTTGATCCGGCTTCAGTGAGAGAATACACTGCTTTTTCCGGCATGTTCCCCTCTTTTACCATAGTGCTACTAATGAAGCCTTTGGACTCAAGCTGGATGACTTTTTTATAGATAGAAGGGGTACTGATTTTTACCCATCGTGATATATTTCGGTATTCTACTAATTTCTGAATGTCGTATGCGCTCAGCGGTTCTTTTTTTAACATTCCTAATACAATTAAATCTATGGTTGCCATGATATTCCTCCTTTGGACATTGCATGTTCTTTTTTAGGTTGACAAATACTATAAATTATAGTAGTATGAACGGCGTAACTCATTACTATAATTTATAGTAATATATTTTATGGCAAATGTCAAGAGAGAGGAGAGTTAACATGAAAGAACAAAACACAAAAATGGAATTGCTGGAGAGTGCGCCCATACCAAAAGCACTTCTTGCGCTGGGGCTGCCCACCATGATAGGTATGCTGATCAATGCATTGTATAATCTGGTGGATGCTTATTTTGTAGGCGGACTGGGAACGGATCAGATGGGGGCTATTACAGTGGCATATCCACTTGGGCAGGTGGTAGTGGGCCTGGGGCTCTTATTTGGAAACGGAGCAGCGGCTTATCTTTCCAGGCTGCTGGGACGGGGGGACAAAAAAAGGGCAGATAAAGTTGCCAGTACAGCTTTGTACAGCAGCGTTGTGTTGGGTGCTGCGGCAATTCTTTGTTCTCTGATTTTTCTGAAACCAATTCTGATACGGCTGGGTGCGCTTGAAAGCGTTATGCCTTACGCTGTTTCTTATACCAGTATTTATATTACATTTTCTATCTTTAACGTATTTAATGTGACCATGAACAATATTGCGTCCAGCGAAGGCGCTGCAAAAACAGCCATGTGTGCATTGATGGCAGGTGCCTTGCTTAACGTAGTCTTAGATCCTGTCTTTATTTATACTTTGGATCTGGGCATAGCAGGGGCTGCAATTGCCACCGCTGTTTCTCAGATTTCTTCCACGTTGATCTATCTGTTCTATATCTTAAGGAAAAAGAGTGTCTTCAGTTTCCGTATCAGTGAATGCTGCTTCTCAAAGGAGATCATGTACGAGATTTTAAAAATAGGGATTCCCACATTGATATTTCAGCTGCTTACCAGTCTTTCCATAAGTATGATCAATGATGCAGCCAAGGAGTACGGAAGCGCTGCTCTTGCAGCCATGGGTCCGGTGACAAAGATCATGTCCATGGGAAGCCTTATGGTCTTTGGCTTCCTGAAGGGTTTTCAGCCCATTGCAGGTTACAGCTTTGGGGCAAGAAAATATGAACGGTTACAGGAAGCCATCAAAACGTCTGTAATCTGGTCAACGTTATTTTGTGCAGCTTTCGGAGTATGTACAGCCCTGTTCTCTTCAGGGATCATGGCCCGGTTTACAAAAGGAGACATGGACATGATCCATATCGGTGTAACTGCGCTGCGGGCAAACGGTGTTACTTTTATACTTTTTGGTTTTTATACGGTATATTCCTTCCTGTTCCTGGTTATGGGCAAAGCGAAGGAGGGGTTAATGCTTGGCATATGCAGACAGGGGATTTGTTTTGTTCCCATGATTTTACTTCTGCCGGGGCTGCTGGGGCTGAAGGGTGTCCTGTATGCCCAGCCTGCGGCTGATGTGCTTTCCGGGATTATTACAGTGTTTATGGCAGTCAGGCTGCATAAGGAGCTTGCGTCTTCTTATAGGTATGATGAAAGCTGTTTCTAAATAAGGGCGGTTGGTACAAGGATTTTTCCGGCGGGAAATGAAGTTGAAATCATGAAATGTATGTATTTACGTTCTTGGGAAAAATTTGTCAAATCACGTGTTTGAAATACGTTTCAATATTCAGTGAAAAACTGAATTGTACAAACAATTTACTGGAAAATGATAGTTGAAACCAAAATAGTTGTGGGTTATTATCTGTATATAAAGATGAAATACAGAATGATTGTACAATTTGACGGTATTAATCTAAAAGTTTGGGCGAACACCGGACTGCTTGCCAAAAGCCGTCTGCCGCAGATAATGGCAGAAGTCTTATTTGATTTCGGATAAATTTTGCACTCTGGGGAGGCGGTTTAAAATATGGCAAGTTGGTGAGCTTAAAAGGAATGTCACAGAGAGTTTAAAAGAAAAAGACAAAGGAGAATGAAAGGAGATTCTTATGAAGAAAGGGTTAAGTATTTTATTAGCTGTAAGTATGGTTTGTTATGCAGCCCAGGTAACGGTAATGGCAGAGAGTAATGAAAAGGTAACTTTGGAATTTGCCCAGTGGTGGGAAAATGAACTGCCGGAGGGAAAGATGGCCGAGATTATCGGGAACTTTGAAGAACAGTATCCGGAAATTGAAATTAAACTTGTGACGAATCCTTATTCCAGTACCCATGATGCTTTGGTTGCAGGTGCTGCAACGGGAACGATGTCAGATATCTGCGGTGTTGACGGAACCTGGATTTATGACTTGTCCAATATGAACGCACTCCTTGATCTGGATGCTTATGTAGAAAAAGAGGATAAGTTTACAGCGGAAGATGTGTCATGTGTAAAGGTGGGAGGAACCACCTATATGATTCCTGTTGTGGTTTATTCTTATCATATGTATGCAAATATGACGCTTTTGAAGGAGCATGGAATCACTGAACTTCCGGGTGATTTTGATGAATTCCTTGCAGATTGTGAAGCTGTCAATGATCCTGATAATAATGTTTACGGATGGATCACAGCTCTATCGGAAGCATATCCTTCCTCCTCACAGGATCAGTTTATGAGCTGGTTATGGGCTAACCAGGGATACATGATCGGGGAGGACGGAAAGGCAGCTTTTGCAGATGACCAGGCAGCAGCCGATACGCTAAGCTTCTTTAAAAAATGTTACGATGCAGGCGTAATGAATCCTGGCGTTTTTTCCATGACGTCTTCTGATATGCAGGATACATTTGCCAATGGGTATGCAGCATTTATGCTTACCACCTGTTCAACTATCAATACCCTTCGTGCTTCTAACCCTGACCTGGAATTTACCATGGGTGCCGTACCGGTTAAAGGCGGACTGGAAGGCGAAAGCGGTGTTATGTATGCCCCTTGGGGACTTGGCATATCTGCCAACACGGAACATCCGGAGGAAGCATGGGAGTTTGTATCCTATCTGTTAAGCCCGGAAGTGAACACACAGTTTGCAGGTTATGCTAATGCATTTCCCGGAAATACCAAATCAGAAGTTATATCTGAGGATGAGGCCTTTGCCAATGCTTACAAAATCGTTCAGGATAATTACCTGATCAATGAGATGCAGGGGCTGCCGTCTGCAGAGGAATTGATGAAGAATCTTACCATTCAGGCACAGCTTGCAATTACCGGTGACCAGGAAATTTCAGAGTCACTTACAAATGCACAGGACTACTGGAACAGTATAATCGGAGGATGATGGATCGGCAGAGTATTAAGCACATTGCAGATTTTAAATATCCGGAAGTTTAATACTCTGCCCTTTAACTGTTTCAATGAGAAAGAAGGGAAGCTATGAAAAGAAGAAAAATCACACCATATCTCTACTTGCTCCCGATTATTTTGATTTTCTGTGTGCTGTTGGTTTATCCTATTTACCAGGTGATCAGTTTTTCAGTAAAAGATAATGTGATCGTGAATCCGACTCCCCATTTTGTGGGATTCCAAAATTTTTCAAAAATAATACAGTCGGGTGAGTTCTGGAGGGCTTTGGGAAATTCCCTGGAATTTTCCATTGTTTCACTCTTTTTTCATATAATACTGGGCATTGCCTTTGCACTGATGCTGAACTCAGATTTGCTCAACAGCAGATTCAGAGGAGTGGTGAGGGCCTTGTTTATTGTACCATGGACATTTACTGTATCCATTGTAGCCATTCTTTGGCGTCTTATGCTGAACAACAGCGGTATCATCAATACTATCTTCGGCCTGAGTATTGACTGGTTCGGGAGCAGGGAACTGGCGGCGAAAGCTGTTATCTTTGTGAATATCTGGTGTTCTTATCCGTTTTATATGATAAGTATTCTTGCAGCGCTGCAGGGAATTTCCCACGTATACTATGAGGCGGCAAGTATAGACGGGGCTAACAGCATTCAGAAGTTTTTTAAGATAACGGTACCTCATTTAAAACCGGTGCTCATCAGTCTTATGCTTCTGGATTTTGTGTGGTCTATGCAGCAGCTGTCCCTCACCTATATAACAACAGGGGGCGGCCCCATCGGCTCATCGGAAACTGTGGGGACGTATACGTATAATCTGGCTTTTAAGACGTATCAGTTTTCTGCAGCATCAGCCAGTGCTGTGATCATGATGATGCTGTGTCTTGTCATAGCTATCTTTTATGTAAGGAGGCAAACCAGCCTGGATTGACACTGGGAGATGAAAAATATGAAGAAATCAACGAAAATGCGCCTTACGAAACTTTTGATAGAAATAGGATTGCTGATAGGGCTTGTTTACGCTTTGTTCCCGGTTGTATGGATGATCAGCTGCGCGTTCAAGTCCAATAAAGAAGTATTTACAGTGCCGCAGCAGATCATACCCAGGAATATTACCTTAGAGGCATTTACAAGCGTGCTCACGGATACTACAAAGCTGAGGTATTTTGTGAACAGTTATATTGTAGCTCTGGTCACTACCGGAATTACTTTGATCGTTGCCATTATGGCCGGTTATGCATTGAGCCGGTATGATTTTAAAGCTAAAAAGACTTTGAATACATTCATCATCATTACACAGGCGGTGCCGCCTATAACCTTATTGATTCCTTATTTCGGTATGCTCGTTATGTTCGGTCTTTATGATTCTTACTGGGCAATGATCGTCACATATCTTGTATTTACCCTGCCCTATGCAACCATAATGATCACAGGGTATATCAATACTTTGCCGAAGGATCTGGATGAAGCCGTAGCAATTGACGGAGGTTCCACCTGGTGTGTACTATGGCGTGTGCTTGTGCCCATAGCGAAACCGGGGCTTGTAGCCACTGCCATTTATACTTTTCTGCAATGCTGGAATGAATACCTGTTTGCCTTGTGTCTGACCAAGTCCGGAGAAATGCGTACCGTTCCCATCGGTATCCAGCTGTTGATGGGGCAGATTACATACAGTTGGAATGAAATGATGGCCATGAGTATCCTGGGATCTATTCCGATCATCATACTGTTTGTTTTTGCCCAGAATTATTTTATCGCAGGTCTTTCAGCAGGAGCAATAAAGAGCTGATAGGATAAACTGAAACGGAGGAACGATGGTATGTGGTTTTGTGAGCGGATCCATGATTTGAAAATTGAAGAGGCGGTTATTAATTTTCTTCCGTCTTGGTGGTATCGGCACTATGGGATTGAATATGGGAGAAAGATGTATTTTGATCCGGATTATCGTATTGAAACCTATATAAATATGAGAGAATTGTATTATCAGCGTTTTGGAAAAGACACTGGCACATGTTGTAAAAATCCGAAGCCAATGGTCATCCAGCCTGATTTTGACAATACGTTTTATCAGTCTATGCTTGGTCTGGAAGTCCGCTTTCCGGTGGACCAGTATCCTATGGGGATTGGAGCACTGACGGACGAGCAGATTATGGATTTAGAGGTTCCGGAGGATTTATGGGGTGTTTATCCATATAAAGAAGTAAAAAGTCAGGTAGAGTATATGAACCGCAGGCTGGGAACAAGTGTACCGCCTATGATGAAGACAAGAGGAATCCTGAATGAGGCGGTTCAGATTTGTTCAACAGAGTTTTATGGTTATTTACTGGATGAAGATTATGAGGATGTGATAAAAAAAGCCATGGGCTTTGTATCCGGTGTACTGCAGCAGCAGATTAGAAGAAACTGTGAATTGGATTCTGACTTTATGCATATTATGATGAATTGTACCTGTGCTGTTGCCGGAGCACCAACTTACAAGAGCAAGGTATTTGCTTATGATTGGCAGTTATACGAACAATGTGTAAAGCATGGGAGATCCATTGGTCTTCATCATTGCGGCAGATTTGATGATTTTGTAGATATTTACGGGACAATGGATAAGCTGAGTTATATTGAAATCGGACATGAGAGTTCAATAAGGCCGGTGTTGGAACAATTTAAGACTGCACATATCCAGTATATTATGAGTACAAAGCTGCTTAATTTTGGAACAGTTGATGAAATCAGAGAGAAAATAGGTGAGATACTGGAAGAAACAGAAGGTCATTGGGATAGATTTTCTATTCAGGCGCCGGATCTGGATGCCAGTGTGCCGGATGAAAACATTTTCGCATTGATAGACGCGCTGAAAAAATAAGGTCAGCAATAAGTAACCATGCGGGTAGTGAAAGGAATCTGGCTGGAAAAGGGGGTGTCCTTCCGGCAAAAAATATCTGTGAAGTTTCAAAAAAGGAGGACAAATTATGCTGTACAATATGAAGGAACTGCTCGAAAAGGCAGATGAGAACGGGTTTGCAGTTCCGGCTTTTAATATCAGCAGCTATGGGATGTTTAATGGGATCATGGACATATCAGAGAGACTGAATGCACCGGTGATCATAGAGATACATCCGAATGAACTAAAACATATAGGCACTGATGTTATTGCAGCTTTCAGAGCCAGGGCTTCGGAATCAAAGATTCCTGTGTGCATTCATCTGGATCATGGTGCATCCTATGAGAATATTATGACTGCGGTCAGAGCCGGATTTACGTCAGTTATGATCGATGCATCTTCTTTACCTTATGAAGAGAATGTTGTAATTACCAGGAAAGTGGCAGAAGCAGCCCATGCAGCGATCACATACACTTCAGTTCAGGATAGCTTTGATCCACGGATGCAGGAAGACAGGGCACAGTGGCATTATGCACCGTCATTACACTGCGGCAATATTTCTGTGGAAGGTGAATTGGGGAATATAGGGAGCATTGACGAATGTACTGGTAAAGTTACAGAAGGGATGCATTTTACAGAGCCGGAAGAGGCAGTTTGCTATATCAGGGAAACAGGTATCGACTGTCTTGCAGTAGGAATAGGTACAAGCCATGGTTTATATCCTAAAGGATTCCTTCCCCATATTCAGATTGACAGGCTGAAAGCAATCCGTAAGGCAATAAAAGAAGCAGGCCTTGAAACGTTCCTTGTTCTCCACGGAGGTTCAGGAAATCCAAAAGAAGAGCTTACAGAAGCAGCTCAAAACGGTGTGACAAAAATAAATATTTCCAGTGATATAAAAAAGGCTTATTACAGCAAAATGAAAGAGGTTCTCCAGGATGACAATCTGAGAGAACCTAATGAAATCGAACCGGCATGTATCCAGGCAATGCAGGCAGTTGCTGCAGAGAGGATCAAGTGGTTTGGTGCAGATGGAAAGGGGCATCTTTACCGATAATGTTATGTATGTTTGCCTTTGTTAAAAGGCGGAAGTTCATTTATGTTATGATTTAATGCGTTAAGGGTGTCCTGATAATTTGCAATATAAGTGCCGGAATCCATATCCACGATACGGTTAAACAGCAGATCGATGATCAGGAGAATAGGGATTTGAGGTGAAATGAACATGCCTGTATTCATATCCGGCAGAGAGGCAGCATAAAGGACAGCGTCAAATTTGTAATCTCTGGCCCTGCGGGAAGTGATCAGCAATGTTTTGGCACCGTTAATGTGTGCTTTTTTCAGACCCTGCATGGTGTTTTTTGTTGTACCGCTTAAGGAGATTCCTACCACCAGAGTGGATGACTGGACAATAGCTGAATTGGTCTGCATCATGAAGTCATTTGTATACGCTTCAACCGGAAAACCAAGGCGCTTAAACCGTATCATAAATTCCCCTGCCGCATAACCGGAAAGGCCATCCCCGTAAATGAGGATCCTGCTGCTGTTGTGAATGAGGGATACAGCTTTTTCCAGTGAGCGGTTGTCAATATTTTTTTGAGCTTCCTTTAAAATAAATCCATAGTCTTCACAGACCTTGCGGTCTGATGGGTGGAGGCAGTCCATTTGGCTATTGGCATTTAAATCCCGTTTATACTGGTACATAAATTCCCGGAAACCGTCAAAGCCAAGCTTCTGTGCAAATCGGGAAAGGGAAGCCTTGGATACAAAGAGTGCGGCGGCAATTTGTCCGGGGGTGAGTTTTTCTGACGGAGAATGGTTTAAAAAGTAATCGGCAATGATCCGCTCCACACTTGTCATCTCGCTGTATTTAGAACGTATTTTAGCAAATAATGAACCGTTTTCCATGGTAAGCCATCCTGCTTTCTCGTGTTTTACGGGGCTGAAAGTTATCCAATTCCATGCGGACATGTATTGTATTTTGACCCTGGTATCATAAATAGTAGTTTATCATGAAACAAATTTCAGAGCAACACAAATGGAGAAAACAGGAGATTTACAATTTCTGGAATTTTTATTGCTGTTACGGCCTGTACTCAGGGCATACCAGCAAATTTTATTATAAAAGAGCAAGGGGGTAGAAGAGTGCATGGAAAAAGCAGCACTTGGATTTTCCAATACAGTTGACTATGAAATCCAATGGGATTCACAACACCTGGAGAACTTAATAAGAGGTGTGGGACTATGCAAGGAGGATATTAAAGACACGAAAGATATCAAGAATATGAAGGACCTTTTAGCTTCTGTTCTTTTCCATATGAGGGAAGGCACAGGCTGCGGCTTATTGACGGAAAGACCTGAGGTAATAGATGAGTTTATAAGGGGAACAGCATACCGTGTAGCATTGGGCGGCACTAACTTACGTGCTGCTGAGGTGATTTCTGCTCTGGGAGGAAGTGCACTGGTCCATTTGGTTTCTGTCAACGATGAAACACACAAGCTGCTGCCTAAGAATATCAGTTGGGTGGGCGGCGATAAGTTCAAGTGCTGTTTTCCGCATATAGCAATACAGTTTCCAAAGAATGCTTATGTTAAAGCAAATGACATTGAGATTATTGCTCCCAGAGAGAACCGTGTCATTTATTCCGGAGATACCGCATGTGCGCAAATGCCTTTAAGCAGAGAATTTTTTATAAGGGCACGGGGAATGAGGGCCGTCTTGCTGTCCGGATTTGACCTTATTGTCAATCCTGATATATTGTCCATGCGGCTGATGGAAGTGAAAGAAGAATTGAGCTGTTTTCATAAGGATAAACCTCTTATATTTTATGAACACGCATGCTTCTCCAATGGAAAGCTGGAGGATATGGTAAGAGATGAGCTTAGGCAGGTCATTGATATATACAGTATGAACGAAGATGAGTTTCAGACGCTTGCAGGGAGAAAAATTGATCTGTTAAGTGAGAAGGATGTAATGGAGGGGCTGATGCTTGCCAGGGAAAAACTTCCGTCCGCCACGATCATTGTTCATACTTGTTTCTGGGTGCTGGCGATTGGAGAACAGTCACAGGATATCATGAAGGCTCTGGAATATGGTATGCTAGCAGCGTCAACAAGGTATTGGCGGGGAACTGTTGATAAAATTGGGATTGAGGCGTCAGGCAGGCTTCTTGTGCAAAAAGAATCAAAGGTGTTCTGTAAAAAGATGATGACAGCTTTTGACCTTCCTGTGAGATGTCTGCCTGCTCCGGATATCAGGGTTGATGCTCCTACGACAGTGGGGCTGGGGGACAGCTTTGTGGGAGGATTTTTATATAAATATTGTTTTGAGTAGCTTTTTAAAAGGAAATATTCTGTGACTATTCAGGAGTTAGCACTGAATAGCTGCGTTTTTTAAATTATTCAGAGGGAGGCATATAAATATGCTGTATACAATGAAACATCTTTTAGAAACTGCAAATAAAGAAAATTTTGCAATTCCGGCGCCGAATATCCAGAATGAACTGACTGCCAGAGCTGTGATCGAGGCAGCGGAAAAATGCAACTCTCCCCTTATTATAGATATTGCATTTCCCATTCATCCGGACATTGTTTTTCTTGGCGGACTTACCCGGCGCCTGGCGGAAGAGTCGTCCGTACCTATAGCCATTAATCTGGATCATGGCGGGAGCCGCTGGGCTGATCTTAAATCCTGTCTCCGGGAAGTGATGCCCTGTTTTCGTGCAGGGTTTACTTCAATCATGGTTGACCGGTCCAGCCTTCCTTATGATGAAAATGTAAGGCAGGTAAAACTACTCACTGAAGTTGCCCATGCAGCAGGAGTTTCTGTTGAGGCTGAGCTTGGACACGTGGGGGACGGTGAGAAATATGACAATAAAAGTGATATGGTATTGACGGACCCCCATGAGGCGAAAAGGTTTATACAGGAAACAGGCATTGACTGCCTGGCGGTTTCTGTGGGGACGGCGCACGGACAGTATAAAGGGAAGCCTCATCTTGATTTTGAACGTTTAGAGAAAATTAAAACGGTCACAGACAATTTCCCCCTTGTTTTACACGGAGGAAGCGGGACCGGCAAGGAAAATCTGCAGAAGGCCAGCCGTATGGGAATCAATAAGGTAAATGTAGGGACGGATCTGTTTAAGGCATCCTTACATGCGGTGCGCACTGCTGATCTTGACAGTGGAAAGATTTATGATATCTGGCAGGTGATCAATGACAGTTGGAGGGATGAACTGATCCAATGGATAGAACTTCTGGGGGCAGCCGGAAAGGCTCAGGAGTATCTGCCTTCAGAAACGGTTCAGAAAAGAAAAATCAACGGAGGGATTTAAAGAGGCGCATTTTGCCGCGTGTAAGGAATGTTGATATCTGTTGTTGAACCGGATGTATATTTTAGCATTAAAAAAATGCCACACAGTAAAGTGCCTGTATCTGTATATTTGGATACAGGCATTTTGGTATCTTGTACCTCTGTAGTGCATTATTGTAAATGCGTTATCAGACAGGGGCCTTTGGAAGATGTGAATTATTTAACAGACAACGCAATCTTTAACTTGACGCAGAGCCTAATGTACTGTATAATGAAACTACTTATTAAAACACTTTAAAAAAGGAAAATAAAAAATGGAAGATAAGTATACAATAGGATTGGATTACGGTACTTTATCGGGACGGGGCGTTCTGGTCCGCTGCCGGGACGGGCAGGTGCTGGCAAGTGGGGTGAAGGAATATTCTCACGGTGTTATGGATCGTTTTCTCCCGGACGGCATCACAGCTCTCCCTGATGCGTGGTGTCTGGAATACCCAGGGGATTATCTGGAGGTGTTGGACGAGGTAGTTCCTGCACTTCTCCGGGAGAGCGGAGTCGATAAGAAAAGTATCATCGGCATAGGCATTGATTTTACCTCCTGTACTATGCTGCCGGTAGATAAAAACGGGGTTCCTCTTTGTGAGAAGGAGGAGTTTGCACACAGAAGAAATGCTTATGCAAAGCTGTGGAAGCATCACGGTGCCCAGAAACAGGCGGATAAGGTGAATGAGCTGATCGAGAGTCTGGGGCTTGAAGACAGTCCAAGATTTGGGGGAAAAATATCCCCTGAACTGCTGATCCCCAAGGTGATGGAAATTCTGGAGGAAGATCCGGAGATTTACCACTGTGCAGATGAGATTCTGGAAGCAGGAGACTGGGTGACAAGAGTGCTGACAGGCTCCCATAAAAGAAGCTGCTCTATGGCAGGGTATAAGGCATGGTGGAACAGCCGGGAAGGTTACGTGGACAGAGAATTTCTGAAGCAGCTTCATCCGGAACTGGAGGATTTTGCAGCGGAAAAGATGCCGGGAGAGATATGCGGCATTGGGGAATCCATAGGAAGATTGTCAGAGGAATGGGCAGACCGGCTTGGGCTTACTGCCGGTATTGAGGTGGCACCGGCCATTATTGATTCTCATGCAGGCGTTCCGGGTAGCTGTCTCTCTGATGTAAAGCAGATGATGATGGTCCTGGGAACTTCCAGCGTGATGGTGGCTCTCAGTGAAAAGCCGTACTCGGAAAAGGGAGTGTGCGGAGGTGTGAAGGACGCCATTGTTCCGGGATATTATGCACTTGAGTCAGGGCTTGCATCTGTGGGTGATCTTTTTGGATGGTTTACAGACAGGATGGTTCCCGAAGATTATAGAAAAGAAGCGGAAAAAGAGGGAATCAACATTCATACCCTTTTGAGCCGGAAGGCGGAGAAACTGGAACCCGGAGAGAGCGGGGTCCTGGCTCTTGACTGGTGGAATGGAAATAAGACACCTTTTGTGGACGGCAGCCTGACAGGTATTTTGTTCGGCCTGACCTTGAGTACGAAGCCGGAAGAAATTTACCGGGCTCTCATAGAAGCTACTGCCTTTGGGACAAAACGCATTGTGGATTTATATGAACAAAGCGGGCTGGATATTGAAGAAGTGATTGCCAGCGGCGGCATTTCTATGAAAAACGAAATGCTGATGCAGATTTACGCTGATGTGCTGGGGAAAAAGATTAAGATAGCAGCAAGCGACCAGGCCGCAGCGCTGGGGTCTGCCGTTTACGCAGCCCTGGCAGCAGGGGAGACAGCGGGTGGTTATGACTCCTACTGGACAGCAGTCAGAAGTATGAGCAGTGTCAAAGAACAGGTATATCTTCCTGACAAAAAAAGAATGGAAAAATATACAAAATTGTATGACATTTATTGTGCATTAAGTGATATAATGGGCGCAGATAGTCGTGACTTACTTAAAGAACTTCGTGATATGAAACAGGAGCAGTAACAGTTCAGGCTTGCCTGAACTGTTGCCGGCAGGAAAGCAATACAGTAATAATATTTCAGGTAGGGGTGGTTGATCGATGGGCTTAAATAATATCCAAGTGAAAAGAGTAAACAGAAATAATCTTCTTATGTATATGCTGAAGACAGGACAAATTTCCAAAAGCAGCGCCGCTGCCGCTCTGCGCCTGAGTATTCCTACAGTGACTCAATGTATGAATGATCTTCAGGCAATGGGGCTTGTGCAGGAAGAAGGCTCCATGGAGTCTATTGGGGGAAGGAAATCTATCGGCTACCGGTGTATCAGGGATGCAAAGGTTGCGGTAGGCGTGGATATCACAAGAACCCATGTGAATATAGTGGTACTGGACTTGTCCATGGGTCTGCTGTATTCTAAGAGGGTGAATATAAGGATTCATGATGAAGCAGACTCTTATGAAGAGCTGCGGCAGATCATCTGCCGTTCTATTGATGAGAGCGGTATTGACAAGGAATCAATTCTCGGGCTTGGTATTTCAATTCCGGCGATCATTGACGAGACAGGAACGGGAATTAACGGGATGCACGAGGAGATGAGGATCAGCTATCATCTCTATGATATTGTCAAGGACTGGTTTCCTTTTCCCGTATACCTGGAAAACGATGCCAACAGCGCCGGACGTGCAGAAATCAAGAGACGGGGATCATTGGATAATACGGTTTACTTTTTTGTCAGCCCTTCTGTGGGCGGTTCCATTATGATTGACGGGAAACCTTTCTACGGAAAGACAAGAAGGGCAGGAGAGTTCGGTCATATGACGCTGATACCAGGAGGGAAGAAATGCTACTGCGGCAGAATAGGGTGCATAAACTCTTACTGTTCCACAGACCTTTTGTCAGAGCATACAGACGGTAATCTTCAGGAATTTTTCAGAAGATTGTCCGGGAAAGATGAAGTGTGCGTCAGGGTTTGGGAAGAATATCTCGATTCTATGGCATTAGCGATTCATAATCTAATTACTTCATTTGATATGGAAGTGATCATAGGAGGATACCTGGGGCAGTTTATCGGTCCTTATATTGAAGAATTAGAGAAACGTGTTGAGAAGATCGACCATTATATTGCTAAGTTTGATATGATAAAGCCAGCTATTCTGAAATACGAAGCATCCGCTATAGGTGCGGCAGGTGTGTTCATTGAAAAGTATTTATCAGAGATTTGAAGCTTGCCGTAACGGGAAGAGTGTGGGAAAATTTCACTTAGAGCTATTGGGTCAGACATAAAGGTTATTGGAAATATAGATAAATGAAAGCTGTCATTTTTGTAGAGGTTATACAAAATGACGGCTTTTTTATTTTTTCTCTTTACAAGAGACTGAGAGTGTGGTATAAATTAAATATGATTTTAAAAGATATTTAAAAAGTCTTTAAGAGAGACATTAAGAAACGAAAAGAGGACATGAATGATGGCGAAAATGATGAGTGCAGTTTTTCATGGAAAGTGTGATATACGTGTGGAGGAACGGGACATACCCAAGGCAGGTCCGGGAGAAGTTCTGATTAAAGTTATGGCCTGCGGGGTATGCGGATCCGACTTACATATTTATGAAGGAGACCAGGGCTCCACTACAACAGTGCCGCCGCTTATCCAGGGACATGAATTTTCCGGCGTGATCGTAGAAACAGGAAGCGGGGTTACAAACTGCAAGGCTGGTGACCGGGTGTGCGTGGACCCGGCAGATAACTGTAATGAATGTTATTACTGTGCATCCGGGATGATGGGACACTGTGAGCATATGGGTGCTATAGGGACAAACATTGACGGTGGTTTTTCACAGTACTGCAAAGTGAAAGCAAAGCTGGTCCATCACCTGGCAGACGATGTCACCTTTATTGAAGGAGCAATGGCAGAGCCTCTGGCCTGCTGTATCAACGGCGCTGACCGCAGTGATATCAAGGTAAGTGATAATGTGGTGGTCTACGGCGGCGGAATGATCGGACTTCTTCTTCTGCAGCTTGCAAGACTGAAAGGAGCCAGCAAGGTTGTGCTGGTAGAACCGGTGGAAGAGAAACGCAAGGTGGCAATGGAACTTGGGGCAAGCCTTACAATCAATCCTCTGGAACAGAATGTAAAAGAAACACTTCTGGCTAACGGAATTGAACATGTCCAGGTAGTTATTGAGACTTGCGGGCTTAAGAGCACTTCCGAAGAGGCCATAGAGATTGCAGACAGAAAAGGCACAGTCGTTTTATTCGCTGTGACAGCCGTAGATTCTGCCATCAGCCTGAAAACCTACCAGGTATTCCAGAAAGAGCTGACCATTAAAGGTTCGTATTGCAGTCCTTATGATATGGGGCGTGCAGTTGAACTTATCAATGCACACCGTATCGATGTGACCACTATGCTGGGCGGTAAAGAACCTTTGGAGGGTCTGACAGAAGTCCTGAGCGATCCAAAGAAGAGAGCAAAAGGAAAGTTTGTGATTCTGCCCAACGGAGATGTGGACTAATAGAAAAAGATGTTGACAGCGCATGCTGTTCAAATAAAAACAGTGAAGCCCCAGGGTAAATCAGAAAAACAAAGGCCCTGCCCGGCAAAGCTGTTTGCCCGGATTGGCAAAGCCAACCCGTCACCTACAAATTCCAAAAACAGGAGGAAACAAAATGAAGAGAAAAGCAGTAGCAGGATTAATGGCAGCAATAATGGTAATGGGACTTACAACAGTATCGGCATCAGCAGCAGACTTAAAAATCGGTCTTGCAGTCCAGACGTTAAGCAATCAGGTATGGGCACAGCAGGCAGAACAGATCCAGAAGCGTGCACAGGAGGACGGCAACGAGGTTACTGTTGTTGAGTGTAAAGAAAATGCTAACACACAGATTGACCAGCTGGAGAACTTCATCACAGCAGGGACTGACCTGATCATCGTACAGCCTCAGGACCCGGATGCTATCGAAGAAATCTGCAAAGAAGCCCGTGAGGCAGGAATCAAGATTGTATGCTGGGACGAAGAAATGGAAAACTCAGATGTAAACTGGATCATAAAGAACTATGACCTTGGCGTTGAAATCGGAAACCAGGCAGCAGATTGGATCAATGAGAAATTTGAAGACGGTACCTGTGAAGTTGCAGTTCTTGGATATCCTCAGACACCTATTCTTCTGGAAAGAGAAAACGGTATCCTTGATGCATTGAAGGAAAAAGCACCAAACGCAACTGTTGTGGCAAATCAGCCGGCAATTGATACCACAGAAGGCCTGAATGCCATGGAGACTATCCTTCAGGCAAATCCTGATGTAAAAGTTGTATGCTGTATCGGCGGCGGCGGAGCTGCAGGTGCAAACGAAGCTCTGAAAGGAACTTACGGAAGTGAGGTTCCGGATGACGTGGGAATCTTCTCTACCGACCTTACTGACGAATCTGTGGCTTCCATGCAGAACGGTGAGTTCAACCGTATGGTAGTTGCCATCACAGGTAATGCATATGCATGTGGTGACGCTGTGTATGATCTGTCCATGGAATGTGCAGAAGGCAAAGAAATGGATCAGAATGTTTACAGAGAGCTTGTTCCTGTAACCATCGACAATCTTGAGGAAATGCTTCCGGAAAAATAAATAAAGCCTGAAGGTGCGCACAATGTGCGGAGGAAAGCTGTTTTTCAGCCGCACATTGGCGCACAAACTATATAAATTCCTTGTGAATGAGGGATTCAGGAAGTTGTATTAAATTTCCTTTGTTAAAAAATATGTGTGAAACGGAATTTAGAGGAAGGGGGAATTGAAATGAAATCAGATGACAATATTTTGGAATTAAAGCACATTTCCAAATATTACCCCGGCGTTACAGCATTAAATGATGTATCGTTAAGTATCAGAAGAGGCGAAATACATTCTCTGGTAGGAGAGAACGGAGCAGGGAAATCTACCCTTATCAAGACCTGCAGCGGTGCAATCCAGCCTTCAAAGGGTGAGATCGTGATCAATGGAAAAACATTTAATGCCATGACTCCAAAATCATCAGAAGAAAATGGAATCGGCGTAATTTATCAGGAATTCAACCTTGTAGGCGACTTATCAGTTGCTGAGAATATTTTCCTCGGAAGAGCGATCCGAAAAGGAATTGTGGTAGACCAGAAAGCTATGGAAAGTGAGGCAAAGAAAATCCTGGATTCTTTCCATATTAATATAAACCCTAAAACAATGGTGAAAAATCTGAGCGTAGGATATCAGCAGATGGTGGAGATTGCAAAAGCAATGTCCCAGGACGCACAGGTGCTGATCATGGATGAGCCGTCCGCTCCTTTGACAAGTGCAGAGGTAGAGAGTATGTTTGCTGTAGTAGACCTTCTGAAAGAAAAAGGGGTTACCATCATCTACATATCTCACCGTTTAGATGAAATATTCCGCCTGTCAGACAGGATCACTGTGCTGCGGGACGGACAATATGTGACGACTCTGAATAAGGACGAGACTGACAAAGACGAACTGGTAAAATATATGGTTGGACGTGAACTGACAGAAATCTATCCGTCCAGAAAACCAGGATGTATTAAAGATGATGTGATTTTTGAGGCAGCGAATGTAAGTGGAAATGGAGACAAAGATATTTCCTTTAAAATACATAAAGGTGAGGTCCTGGGCTTCGGAGGCCTTGTGGGAGCAGGACGTACGGAATTTGCAGAGCTGATGTTCGGCATGAAGCCGAAAACAGCCGGAAAGTTCTTCTACAAGGGAAAGGAGATCAATCCCAAGTCACCGAAAGAAGCTATCAGTACAGGCATCGGCCTGGTACCCGAGGACAGAAAAGCGAAAGGGGCTTTGCTGGGCTTAAGTATTCAGGAGAATATCAATATGCCTATCTATCCCCGTATTTCCAAGGGAAGCGTAATTGACAAAAAGACGGAAAGGCAAACCGCAGAAAAGTATAAGAAAGAGATTTCCATCAAGGCACCTAACCTTGCCCAGCTCGTTAAGAATTTAAGCGGCGGCAACCAGCAGAAAGTAATTTTGGCAAAATGGCTGGCAGCAGATTCAGAGCTACTTATATTTGACGAGCCTACCAGGGGGATTGATGTAGGTGCAAAACAGGAAATCTATACCCTGATCAATACATTGGTGGAGCAGGGAAAAGCAGTCCTGATGATTTCTTCGGAGATGGAAGAACTGATGGGAATGTCGGACCGTATTATCATTCTGGCAGAAGGGACCACAAGCGGGGAACTCCAAAAGAATGAATTTAATCAGGAAACGATTATGAGATTTGCTTCTAAGGAAAGAGAGGATTGAGAATATGAAAAAGACCGTTGATATATTAAAAAGCAGGGCAATCTGGGTATTTCTGCTGCTGTTGTTCATTTTCTTCTCAGTGATGAGCAGTAACTTCCTGTCAATGCGGAACCTGCTGAATGTGGCAAAGCAGGTAGCAATTTTCGGTATTGCTTCCGTTGGTATGACTTACGTGATCCTGCTTGGCGGAATTGATTTGTCCACAGGCTCCATTATTTCTTTTATCAATATAGTGGGAGCTTACTTTATGGTAAATATGGGGCTGAACCCGGTTATCGCCGTGATTGGCTCACTGGTGATCAGTACATTGATCGGTTTGATAAACGGTATCATTATCGCGGACATTAAGATGCCTCCGCTGATCGTAACCTTCGCCTCCCAGACGATTTTTGCAGGGCTTGCGTATATTATCTGTAAGGGAACTCCTATTTCCCGTTTTCCTGATTCATTTTTGGCCATCGGGCAGGGATACGTAGGGCCTATTCCGGTTCCTGTAATCCTAATGGCATTGTGCTTTGCACTTGGTGCATTTATTCTGGATAAGACTTACTTTGGACGTTATTTCTATGCTTTAGGCGGAAATGAAGAAGCAGCAGAGCTTTCCGGTATCCAGGTTAAAAAGGTGAAATATCTGGTATATTCTTTGTCCGGCCTTTTTGCAGGAATCGCAGGTCTGGTCATGCTGGCAAGGGCAAACACAGGACAGCCAAACGCAGGAAAGGGATATGAATTCGATGTTATCACCTGTGTTGTTTTAGGCGGTGTCAGTGTAAACGGCGGTTCGGGTAAGATGTCCAATGTTATTGCAGGTGTATTGATCATCGGTGTCTTGAGCAATGGTATGGTGCTTTTGGATATAAGCTCCTATATGCAGATGGTGATCAAGGGAATTATCCTGCTTCTGGCAGTTGGTTCAGACTGTATCCAGCAGCAAAATTTATTAAAAGCAAAGACAGCAGCTTAATAAATCCAATGTAAAATAAAGAAGGTATGAGGTGACAGATATGGAAGGAAAAATGAAAGTTGCCATTATGACAGATGTGGCTAAGGTAGAACTGACAGAAAGAGAAATTCCTGTTCCCAAAGGGGACGAAGTCCTTGTGAAGGTGGAATATGTAGGTGTATGCGGCTCTGACCTGCATTATTATGAAGCCGGCGGAATCGGTGCCAATATTGTAAAACCTCCCTTTGTCCTTGGACATGAGGCAGGCGGTACGGTAGTTGAGGTAGGAGAAAATGTCACACACCTTAAAGTGGGTGATAAAGTGGCCTTGGAACCAGGGAAAACCTGCGGTAAATGTGAATTCTGCAAAACAGGCAGATATAATCTCTGCCCGGATGTTATCTTCTTCGCAACACCGCCTGTAGACGGTGTCTTCCAGGAATATGTGGCTCATGAGGCTGGCCTGTGTTTCAAAATCCCCGACAATATGGATACTATGGAAGCTGCCTTGATCGAGCCTCTTGCAGTGGGATTCCATGCAGCAAGACAGGGAGAAGCCCAGGCTGGTATGACAGCAGTGGTTACAGGTGCCGGATGTATCGGACTTGTCACAATGATGGCCCTGAAAGCAATGGGAGTCAGCAGGATCATTGCAGTGGACGTGATGCCGAAACGTCTTGATAAGGCCCTGGAGCTTGCAGCCACAGATGTGATCAACGGAAAAGAGAAGGATACAGTAGAGGAAGTTCTGAGACTGACAGGCGGAATGGGCGCAGACCTGGTCATTGAGACAGCCGGAACTGAGATTACAACACGCCAGGCCATTCATTTTGCGAAGAAGGGAAGCACTATCGTATTAGTAGGCTATTCTGCTTCCGGGGAAATGACCTTGCCAATGAGTCTTGCCCTTGATAAAGAACTAACCTTTAAGACCGTGTTCCGCTACCGCCATATTTATCCTATGGCTATTGAAGCCGTAGCCTCCGGACGTGTGGATCTGAAGGGAATCGTGACAAATATTTTCCCGCTTGACGATATCCAGAACGCTATGGATGAGAGTGTGAGGAATAAGGCGGATATTGTGAAATCTGTCATTAAAATTGCAGATTGAGAACATGAAACCGGATGCCGGTGAATTAAGATACATATATTTAATAAGTAGAAGATAAATGAAAAACAGAGGGGCTGTCCGGGAAATAGACAGCCCCTTGTACTTATTTAAGAAGTTGGTCTTTCTTTTCAAGAATTGCCGCTACAGCGCTGCAAGCCGGACAGTCACAGTAAATGGCTCCGGCAGATTTAATCTCCCGGGCATGTGCTGCAACATTTTTGGCAGTATCAGCTCCAAAAACCTGAGCACCGGCATCAGATTCTGCGAATCCGATTAAATTGTCAATGGGCATAATGTCCGCTTCCAGCTCATCGATATATTTTCTTGTTTCTGACAATTCTGCCTCTGTTCCGACAGAATCCAGCCAAGCCTGGGCGGCAGCCTTTGTTTCACTGCTGCAGGTGGCTGAATTGATCAGCTCGTGTGTTTTTTCAGTGACAAATTTTAAAACATCTTTATCCATTACTGATACCCCGCTTTCTTTATAAATTGGAACAGTCCAGGCAAGCCTGAACGGTTACTGTGAATTTACTATATTTTACCACAGACGTCCGGGTTTTGCAATTCGGGTATGCGGCATAATTGAAAGTAATAATATGGTCTATTATTGATTGTGCAGTGGACTGAAGATCCGCCGTACGTTGTGATATTCATAATGGCGTAAATATTTCAACGGTGATCATATATTGTTCAATTTTCTGTATTGACTGGGTGTGCTGTTGTAAAAACGTTTAAAGATACGGATAAAGGTTTCCGGATTTTTGTATCCGATTCTGTCGCTGATGTCAGCCACGTTTAGCTGTGTGAGAAGCAAAAGGTTTTCCCCTTGCTGAAGGCGGACATTTGTGAGGAAATCTGAAAAAGTATACCCAGTAATGGTTTTAAACAGTTTGGAGCAATAGGGTACGGAGAAATGGAATTCATCCGCCAGTTCTTCCAGAGTAACAGTGGCATAGTTAGTGAGGATATAGTTTACCATTGTATTTTCATAGTTGCTGTTTCCCTGATGGGCATCGGGTATTTCCATTGTTTTCTTATGGCGGCGGGTAAGCTGATTAAAAAAAATGGTAAGCTGGCTGCATATAATACGGTCGGAGAATTCATCGGGATTTTGCTGTTCAATAAACATATCCAGTATGTAATTCCTGATTACGGTATCTTCCTCAGTGTGGAACAGAAGATACCGTATTTTCTTTTTTGCATACAGATTATCCATGAAAAAAAGAGAAATCTGTGTTTTGTCCCGAACAGTATTGATGAAAATATCCAGGAAGGTGCTTCTGCGGATAAGGATATTCAAGACAATGGTGTCATCGTTAAAAACCTCAATTCCATGGATAACACTTGGTGCAATGAGACAAAAATCTCCTGCTGAGAGGTATATTTTTTTATCCTGTAAAAGCTGAACACATTTTCCTGACAGAACATAGATCATTTCAAAAAAAGCATGCTGATGGTAAAAAAGCGGAAGGTAGCGGGGATGTTTGACCAGGGATACATTTCTGCCGCTGCTGATAAATTCATCTTCGGTTTTGTCGTATTCTATGGTTTTAGGGTGCAGGGCAATTTCAAGAGCATCCTTTTCTGCTTCTTCTTTGTGCCTGACAAGAAACAGATCCAAGGCTTCTTTTTCAGGTACAGTATGATAATAATCTCTGAACAGAAGTTCATCCTTATTCCATCTGAATAGGGAATCTAAAATCATTTCATAAGCCATTTCTAGACCCTCCTGACATAAATCACCACAACACACATTAGAAACAATGAATATATTAGTATGGGTCAATTATAGTAAATAGATTAAACAAAGTCAATTAAATTGATTTACTGCAGTCATAGTATTGAGGCCAGGTATTTCGTATAATAAAAATAGAGTAAAAGGAATAGACAAATAAGCTCTTTGGTGTCTGTTGCTTATAAGAAGAAAGGATGGTTAAATTGATGGTGACAATGAATATACAGCTGAAGTCTGTGGATACAGTGAGAAATTTTGTGAAGGAAGTAACCAATATGGACGGCAGGTTTGATTTGATTTCAGACAGATATATTGTAGACGCTAAGTCATTGCTGTCCATCTTTTATCTGGATTTGACAAGACCGATGCAACTGAAGATAGATACTCCTTATGCAGGAAATGTGGATAGGCTGAGAAATTACGAAATTCCGTAAAACAGCAGAAGCCTGTGGCGACTCAACCATATGAAGCAGATTTCCGATGTAGAGAAATCATGCTAATAGAATACCATATGCATGTGAATTAAGGCGGAAGGCTCATAGAGTTTTCCGCCTTAATCCGCAAAAAGCAGTTTACAGTTTTTTTAGTATTATATGGTAAAATATTTTTAATAATACCAAGGTTGCTGTTCCCTCTGAGTCCGGCAACGCATTGTACTGGTGAACAGGAACGGATGAAGGTTACTTTTCACTGGTAATATCCCGCGAGGTGTTTTCATGCATATATGCATGAA